>VFJS01000084.1 GCA_009885955.1 Spirochaetia bacterium
ACCCTGGAGATCAAGGAGAGCATGGGAGGGGATGCGGAGATTGAGGAAAAGATTTATAAATTGGAGAACGGATTTGGTTTGAGTTTTGAGGTGTTTGTTTTTTTGTTGTGAGCTGGTTATAATAATTCCTTAACTGAATATTAGAAATATTATCAGGTTGGGGAATAGGAATTATTAGTTCTGTTAAAAAAAATTGTACGAATGAAAACAATAACTTATGTTAAAAATATATAAAGATACCTTTTCTGAAACACCAATTGAACAGATATGGAAAGAACTTCGTTTTTTTCTGGACATTGATTTGTCAATTAATCATATAAAAATTTTACAAAATATTGACAAATCAATATTTTTAAAACACATTAAAAATATAAAAAAACAAGCATCACAAATCGGCTTTTGCATAAAACAAGCTGAGGAATATTTTATTTCGTCTAAGAACGTAAGTTTAGCAACACGTCCATTACTATTATATTATGGTGTGACCTCATTATCAAAAGCTTTAACGTTATTAAAATTTAATGGTGCTTATTCTATTGATCAATTGAGAGTTAATGATAAACATAACCATCATGGATTAGAATTATTAAAAGATTTCACATCTATATCGAATTTCAATTTAGAACCACGAGATTTTTTCAGTAAATTGAAATGCAGATTGCACTTACATCCCATTGATCATATTCCATGGGGTCATTATCCACTTGTTTATAAAAGTTTAATATGTGATTCAATATCATATCCTATCAAATATGATTTTGAAGGATCAAGCATTTCAGGTGATGGAAGGGGTTTGCAAAATTGTGCTGATATTCCAGATATAATTAAATTTAAAGGACATGTTTTTAATACTTTTACTCTTATGAATAATCTTCCTGATTTATATAATATTATGACACAATTTAATTATAAAATGAATCTTTTTCCTGGTGATATGTATATGCATAAATTAAAACATATTGGAATAAAAGCTGATGGGAAAATTATATCTGAAAGTTATACTGATACATTTCACTTTCTAATAAGATGTATCACAAATAATGAAAAAAATGATTTTATAACTATTTGCTCTCAGTCTAATCAAAATATAAAATTCTTAGATGTTGGTCCATATAATTTACATGGTATCTTTAAAATATCTTATGAAATGCCATCAGAATCAAAATTTTATATTCCAGATCTTGTTGATGATATTCATGGAAAAATTTATTTTATTTATAAAGTTGATAATTATTTACCAGAAATCAGTTCGCATTTAATACTTTTATTTATTTTTGGGATGCTTTCTAGATATCATCCTGACATTTGGATGAATATTATTTCAAAAAATATTAAAGTAGCTGAAATAATTGATTCATTATTAAATATTATTTATAGGAAATTTCCAAATTTAATTTTAAACCAAATGACTCTTACTAAAAATTATATTCATGTATAAAATCGTTTTCCTTCGCACTACACAGCATTGCCGCTTTATCACAAATCGCTTCTCGGCCTTCGGAACATTGCTCTTTGGGCAACGACGAATATGCCGAGGCCGTTAATGCACCAAACAAGTTTGGAACCAGCACAATGGCAAGATGAAAATATTCAGCGGTAAATTTTAAAAATCCACGCACACCAAGAGTACCCGGTGTCCGTGCTGGGTACAAGAGAAGTCGAGGAAGTAAAATTCGTGAATTGGACAGACTATCACTCAAAACTCTCAGCCTATGAATTAACAAGGCAATTCCCTGTTGACAGTGAGAACCGTTTAGCGGGTGCTTTGGTAGATGCCCAAGTTGATTTAAATCCTCATCAGGTTGATGCAGCTCTTTTCGCCTTTCAATCACCATTCACAAAAGGTTCTCTTCTCGCCGATGAAGTTGGACTTGGAAAAACTATCGAAGCGGGGCTTGTTATTTCACAAAAATGGGCTGAGAGAAAGAGAAAAATTCTTATAATAACCCCGTCAAATTTAAGAAAACAATGGTATCAGGAGCTTAATGAAAAATTTTTTCTGCCCTGTATCATACTTGAGTCGAAATCATATCGTAACTTTCAAAAAGAAGACAAAAAGCGCCCATTCATTTCAAACTCAGTAGTATTATGCTCATATCAATTTGCAAGAAACAAAGCAGATGAAATTCAATCAATAAGTTGGGACTTGGTTGTCTTTGATGAAGCTCACCGGCTTAGAAATGTGTATAAACCTTCTAATGTTATCGCAAAAACTCTCAAAGAGGCATTAAAAGATTTTCCTAAAATTCTATTAACGGCCACTCCACTTCAAAATTCACTTCTTGAATTATATGGGCTTATCAGTTTCATTGACGATCATATTTTTGGAGATGTAAAAAGTTTTAGAGAACAATTTTCCAATAATCAAACGGAAACAGCTTTTGAACAGTTGAAGAACAGGATTGCGCCTCTCTGTAAACGAACTTTACGCAGACAGGTGCTTTCGTATATTCAGTATACCCGTCGACATCCAATGCTACAGCCTTTTACTCCGGAAGAAAGCGAAGATAAGTTGTATAATCTTGTTTCTGAGTATCTTCAAAGACCAAATCTCCAGGCCTTACCATCAAGCCAACGCTCTCTTATGACACTGGTTATAAGAAAACTTCTCGCTTCATCGACTTTTGCCATTGCCGGAACATTCGGAACTTTGATTAACAGGCTTGAATCAAAAATCTCAATAAGAAATACCCCGGTAGATGTTGTTGCAGAAACCAGTGTTGATTATGAAGCTCTCGATGAAACTCTTGATGAATGGGAAGAACCCGAAGAAAGTGAACCTCTCTCGGAAATTGAAATTGATGCAATAAAAAGAGAAATTAGCGATCTATATTCATTCAAAGAACTGGCTTTAGGTATCAAAGAAAATGCCAAGGGCAAGGCATTATTAATCGCTCTGGAAATGGCATTTAAAGAAGCCGAGCGGCTCGGTGCGCCGCGCAAAGCAATTATTTTTACTGAATCCCGCAGAACGCAGAATTATCTTGTAAGGGTTTTATCTGATAGTCAATGGAAAGAAGGTCTCCTTCTTTTTAATGGGTCTAACAATGATGAAATTTCAAAAAATATATACACAAACTGGCAAGCCCGTCATAAAGACACAGACAAAATAACCGGTTCAAAAACAGCAGATATGCGTTCAGCCCTTGTTGATTATTTCCGTGATGAAGGCACAGTAATGATTGCTACAGAAGCGGGCGCGGAAGGAATCAACCTTCAATTTTGTTCTCTTGTCGTTAATTATGATCTTCCGTGGAACCCCCAGCGTATCGAACAAAGAATAGGCCGCTGTCATCGTTACGGCCAAAAGCATGATGTTGTGGTCGTCAATTTTCTTAATCGCACAAACGAGGCAGACCAGCGCGTGTATCAGCTTCTTTCTGAAAAATTCAGATTGTTTGAGGGTGTTTTTGGAGCAAGCGACGAGGTTTTGGGAACAATAGAATCCGGCGTCGATTTTGAAAAACGGATTGCCGGCATATATCAGAATTGCAGGAAAACAGAAGATATCCGGACAGCCTTTGATAATCTGCAGGCTGAAATGAGCAGGGACATTGATGAATCAATAAAAAAAACTCGAACTCAATTACTTGAAAATTTTGATGATGAAGTGCGGGAAAAGCTTAAAATCCGGGATGAAGCATCCCACGAATACCGCAACCGTTTTGAAAGACTGCTTATGGACCTTACACGTCATGAACTTTCAGGAAAAGCTGATTTTTTATCTGATTTTTCCTTTAAGCTTAATCAAAAACCCTTTGATGGTGATTTCCCTATAGGTTTATGCGAACTCCCAAGACGTAGCGGTGAAGCCCATCTGTATCGGCTGGGGCATCCTCTATCTGTCGGATTAATGAATGTAGCTAAGAATCGTGTTTTGCCAGATTCAATCATTGAGTTTAATCTGTCGAATTATCAGGGTAAAGTCAGCATCCTTGATCCCTATATCAATAAAAGCGGCTCTATCCGTATCGATCTTCTTACTATTTCTGCGCTTGATCAAACAGAAGAATATTTCCTGTATGCCGGGCATACCAATGACGGATTAACTATGGAAGAGGAAGCTGTCCGTCGGTTGTTTTCTCTGGATGGAAATGTAATTGAAAATATCCCTATTGTTCTCCATTCTGATATTTTATGTGATATGGTAAATGAAAAGGATCATTCAATCCGAAAGGTTGTTTCTGAGAGAAATGCGCGGTATTTTGAGGCTGAGGCTGAAAAACTGGATGGTTGGGCAGAAGACTTGAAAATGGGGCTTGAACGGGAGATAAAAGACATTGACCGTCAGATACGCGAGTCCAGAAGGTTTTCGGTTGCAGCGTTAAGCCTTGAAGAAAAGCTAAAGTACCAGAAGGAAATTAAGTCACTGGAAAGTCTTCGAAGTACGAAACGAAAATCACTTTTTGACGCACAGGACGATATTGACAATCGAAGGGGCGAATTGATAGCGGATATTGAAGGAAAACTTACGATGAAAGATAGCCGAAAGATGCTTTTTCAGATTGAATGGAGGGTGGTATAATGGACAATAAACTCATATTAAAACTCAATAAATCCTTCGAAGAAGCCGCCTATAAACAAAACGGTGTGGAATATTGGCTTGCCCGCGACCTGCAAATATTACTTGAATATGAAGAATGGCGTAATTTTTTAAAGTTATCGAAAAGGCTATTATATTTTGTCAAAATGCAGGTCAAAATCCAGCCGATCATTTTGTTGACGTCAACAAAATGATCGGCTGTCAGAAAAAAAGTGTTGACAATTCTGTTAATTTTTACGATATTATAGACATATCACACCGTTCGCTTCGGCGACGGGTGCGAGGCTGCCTTCAGGGCAGCCTTTGCTTTTTATAGAGGTTGCCTGAATGTATCCTCTCCGGACGAATATATACATAGACGGGTTTAATCTCTATTATGGTAAATTAAAGGGAACCCCTTATAAATGGATTAATCTTGATATTTTGTGCCGGACTAATCTAAATCTCGCAAAGAACAAAATCCAAAAAATAAAATATTTTACCGCACTGGTGAAGCCTCGCCCGGGTGATCCTGATCAGAACATCCGGCAGCAGACATATATCCGTGCTCTTTCAACGCTTCCAAATATAGAAATTATCTATGGTCACTTTTTAACACATGAAGTAGCCATGCCTCTTGCGGATGGGAGCGGAATTGTAAAAGTAATAAAAACAGAAGAAAAAAAATCCGATGTAAATATTGCCGTTCACATGCTTCATGATGCATATAAAAATGAATATGATTGTGCAGTTCTCATTTCAAACGATTCGGATTTAACAGAACCTCTTCGTATCGTCAACAAAGAATTGGGTAAAGTGGTTGGCATATTGAATCCTCAGAAAAAGCAAAGTATGGAACTTGCTCAATATGCTCATTTTATAAGAAAAATTCAAACCGGCACACTTAAGGCAAGTCAGTTCCCTGATCAAATTCAGGATACTAATGGTATAATTAAAAAACCAATAAAATGGCAAGGCACAGACGATGGCGAATAAACAAAAGCTTGAATTAACCTGGATCGGCAAGGAAAACCGCCCGCGCCTTGAACCGTGCATACTCCTTGAAGATCCGGAAAAGTCGTATCATGCAAAATATCGCGTTAAGAGGAGTAATCCGCAGATGACGCAGATGGGCGCAGATAAAAGAGATAATCTGCGAAAATCTGCGCAATCTGCGGATAAATCTTCTATTGGTGTGGGCGATATTTTCAACAATCGGCTTATCTTCGGCGATAATCTGCTGGCATTGAAGGCGCTGGAGCAGGTGTTCGTGTAATTTAATTATGAATAAATACCGTCTATACATTGATGAAACCGGGAATTCAGATTTATCATCTTCTGAGGATCCTAATCACCGGTTCCTTTCTCTAACGGGTGTTGCCATTGAATTAAACTATATAAAATCAGAAATATTCCCCGAGTTAGAACAGCTGAAAAGCAAATATTTCAGGTCTCATCCCGATGAGCCTGTAGTACTGCATCGTAAAGACATGTTAAACCAGAAACATCCATTCGAAACATTGGGCGATGAAAAAATACGGAATGAATTCAATAATAAACTGTTATCTCTGCTTGGGAAATGGGAATATACTGTGATTACAGTTCTTATAGATAAATTAGAGCACAGGCAGAAATATACCACATGGCAATTTGATACGTATCATTATTGCATGATGATTTTGATTGAACGGTATGTACTTTTTCTTGAAGAAAAAAAATCCACCGGCGACGTAATGGCCGAAAGCCGGGGTGGTAAAGACGACCGCAGGCTTAAAGATTCCTTCGAGCGGCTTCTACAAACAGGAACAGAATTTGTAAGTCCCGAACGCTTTAGACAGCCGCTGACAAGCAGGCAATTAAAAGTCAAACCCAAGATGAACAATATCGCCGGTCTTCAGATTGCCGATATACTCGCACACCCGTCGCGCAGGGAAATCCTGATGGACGAAAATCTTGCCGATGATAGAAAGGAAAAGATTTTCAGTGATGAAATTATCAAATTATTGAATGGAAAATATTATCAGAAAAATGGAAGAATTAATGGATATGGGAAGAAGAAATTGCCGTAAAATTAAAAGCCCCAGGCAAAGCCCGGGGCCGATGAAATTCTTCATCCACCTCCAGATAACTGGATTGATTTTACTATACTTTTATACTTAATATATGTCAAGTAATTTATAGGCGGCACAGACGATGGCGAATAAACAAAAACTTGAATTAACCTGGATCGGCAAAGAAAACCGTCCGAGGCTTGAACCGCGTATTCTCCTTGAAGACCCGGCAAAATCGTATCATGCACCGCACCGGGTGAGCAAGAACGATATCTTCGACAACCGGCTTATCTTCGGCGATAATCTACTGGCATTGAAGGCGCTGGAGCATGAGTTCGCGGGGAAGGTGAAATGTGTTTTTATTGATCCGCCGTATAATACGGGAAGTGCGTTTCAGCATTATGATGATGGGGTGGAACATTCTATATGGCTTGGATTAATTCGAGATAGACTTGAACTGATTAAGAACTTACTATCAAATGGTGGTTCGCTATGGATTTCCATTGATGATGATGAGAGCCATTACTTGAAAGTGCTTTGCGATGAAATCTTTGGCAGAATGAATTTTATTAACAATGTTATATGGGAGAATCCTTCCCTGGATCCGGGCACCGGAGTCCATCAGAAGCTGAAATGATGCGAATTTTAAAAGAGAATACAGATTTGAAAGAGGAGAACGAATTCTTAAAAAAAGCCGCGGCCTTCTTTGCAAAAAACCAGAAATGAAGTATCAAATGATACAGAAAAACAGCTCCCATTTCACGGTGTCAAAGATGTGCCAAACCATGGATGTAAGCAGGAGCGGCTATTATGCGTATAAAAAATGTCCCGAGAGTGAGCGTTCAAAACGCCAGAAGGATGTATTGAAGAAAATCAGGGATATTCACAGAGAGAGTCATGAGATTTACGGATCACCCACTATCACTGTGGAGCTCAATAATGCAGGAACACGGGCTGGTAGGGGTATGGTAAGCCGGCTTATGAGAAAAAATTTTAAGACAGTGTGCATAGATTTGTTTTATTGTCATGAATATGCAGTTTCTGATATAATTCTATATGTCTCTTGAATTGGGTTACATAAAATACTTTCTGGTTTTATAACGTTTTCCGGGATCAGCTTCACCCAATTACTAACGGAAATTCCTGGATATATAAATTCCTGGATATATATTTCCTATATGTTTATTTTTTACTTACCAGGTATTTTAGAGTTTTCGGATCGTGGGCGATGATTTGTAACAATCTGGCATGGGCGCCTGTGGGTTTCCTAAACCCGCTTTCCCATGCTTCTACGGTTTTTGGGCTTACACCGAGTACTCTGGCAAAAACTGAGAGTGACATTTCAAATTTATGACGCATCTTTTTGATATCATCAGTATTAAATTCATCCATTGGCAGAATAGAGACTGCATCTTTGTTTAATCTTGCCGCTTTTCGTCCCTTTTCAAGGGTAATTATTTCGTTTAACCCTTCAACTATTTCTTTTCCAAGTTTTGAATGTTTCATATTATAGTTCCATATTTTTTATAGTTTTTATTAACGTTCTGAAAACCTTTAAATCATCGCCAGTAAGATTTTCTTTGCTCGATTTTCTATAAGAAGTTATAAGGTAAATTTTTCCTTTTATGGCAAGATATAGATAAATAACTTTTGTGAAAGTATCAATTTCTATGATAACTATATCCAAAATCTGCCCTCATTAAAATAATCTACTACTGAGTAGGGTATTTGTCAATAGTTAAATTTTGTGAAAATGTTCCAGTGAAAATATTATGATAATATGAATTTATTTTTTTTGTCATAAAATGCAGTTTATGATGAGTTTCAATGTTTCTTGTAAGGGGGATATCAAGAATATTTTCAGATTTTATGATTGTTTTCGGAGTCTTTTATATGCGGATAATTCTGGATATATAAGTTTCAAAGGGGCTGCCTATGGTAAATAAGCCAGCCCCTTTTTTCAGACCCTATATCGTTTTATTCTTCTGATATGGAATCAGAAGGACATACCGCTACACATGCTCCGCAGTCTGTACATTCTTCAGGATCAATAACTCTTTTGTCACCTTTTTCACTGATAGCTTCAACAGGACATTCAGGTTCGCAGGAACCGCAATTTGTGCAAGTGTCATCTATTTTGTGTGGCATAGATTCCTCCTAAAAAAATATTTATGAAAACTGAATCCTGTTTAATAAAAGAGAAATTTATGTCAACATTTTCTGATGATATAATAAAAAAATTAAGGGAAATTAATTTTTTTTATTTTCACTTGAATCGAATAAATTTTTTCTGTATTTCATGATCCATTGCTCAAAGGAGTATTCCTTTGAATCCCTGAAATACCTGTCTATGTCAATATTTCCGGTAAGTTCTGCCCTTTTCCCATGATATTCTACCGGGTGCCTGTAGCCGTATAACTGGCTGATGCCCTGGGATTTCCATGCGGTAATTGTACTCTGGGGATAAAAATAGTAAATTTTATTGTAGTAGTATTCGGAATTGGCAATGTCACCTATGAGGAAAAATCCCCTTGCTATTTCATAGAGTACCCTGTCAGCATCGGGATCAGTTTTTTCAATTGAATATGCCGACATGAGCATCTTCAGCCCCTCATGAATGGTGATCCTGTCATTCAGGAGCCTGGTCCCTTCCTGGATAAGCTGTTTATGGTCACCTGTGTTCACATCAACGATAATGGGGACATGGTAGAGCATGCTGTTCTGGTTTCTCAGGTTTCTAAACTGGAACTTTATTGAATGGCCGCCGGGGTATAGTATTTTCCCATAATCCACCAGATATACATCATCGAATATTTTTTTTGCACTGATAGGGATATTATCAAGTGAAATATTCAGGCTTCCCGGCTCAATCCCTTTTTTTTCGCAATCGCTGTGTATCACTATGGCTATCCTCGGCTGTTTATCTTTTATAAGATTGGGCCTGCCTTTCACATCGTCCACAGGGCATGAAATGATGACTTCAGCCGTGGGTATCCCGCGCTTGAAATAGAGTGATATGGCATTAAAATAAGCCTCTGCTTCAAGCTCGTTAAAATGTATATCCTTGAGCCTGATTGCATGGTCACGGTCCGTGAAAAATCCTCCTTCACCCAGGGCGCCGGGGCAGAGGTACCTTGTCTCCCGGAGAATCCGTGTTCCAGTCTCGGCAAAAACGGAAAAGTCAGAGAGCACGCGCCCTTTCACATCCATGATTTTATTCAATTCATCCTGGAGATACACGGCAAAATCGTAACTCTCAGGACGAACAAACCTGCTGCCCCAGAAAAAGACAAAGGGATAATTGAGCGAATCCTCCTTTCTCATGCTGTTGTTGTGGTGAATGCTCACGAGGAGTTCAGGCTTGAAATCCCATGCATTTTTTATCCTTTCATCCAGGTGAATGTCGATATCCCTTTTCCTGCTCATCCTCACTTTGGCTCCCGATGAAACAAGAAGCTCCTCAAGAATCAGGCCAACCCTCAGGTTCACTTCTTCCTCGGTTATTTTATTCGGACCGATCCGGAGAATATCAGACTTTCCCAGGCCGCCGTGCCCCGGGTCTATGAAAATTTTCCGGTTTGCAAGCCATGTATGATCCCCCGGCCTGATAGACCCGGTATATGTATATTTTTCCTGCATGCACGAAGCAGCAAGGAACAGCAGGATTATTGGCAGTATGAAAAGAGTTTTTCTATGATATGTTGATTGGTCCATGGGCTTTTCCTTCTATCAGTTGTTGAACATAGGGATTTGTGGTTTTTTTTATTTCCTCGGGAGATCCGTTGAAGATTATCCTCCCGTTATGGAGCATTGCAATCCTGTCTGATATCCTGCATGCCGATTTTATATCGTGTGTCACAACCACGGAAGTTATGCCGTAGGTGTTGCGCATATCAACAATCAGCCTGTCCACGGCCCCGCCGGTTATCGGGTCAACTCCGGTTGTAGGCTCATCATAGAGCATAATTTCCGGCCGTATGGCAATGGACCTTGCAAGACCTGCCCGCTTCTGCATTCCACCGGAAAGCTCAGAGGGCATTTTGTCTTCAACATCCTTGAGGCCCACCTGTCTGAGGATTTCAGGTATTTGTTTGCCGATTTCTTCCTCGGAGATTTTTTTTCTCCTCATTCCGAAAGCAATGTTGTCATAAATATTCATGGAATCAAAAAGTGCTGCGCCCTGGAAAAGAATGCCGATTCTGGATTCAATGGATATTCTTTCCTTTTCACTGGAGCCTGTATATTGAATTCCGTCAATGATAATATCGCCCCTGTCAGGTTTAAAGATACCGATGATATGTTTCAATAAAACTGATTTTCCTGAGCCGCTTTTGCCGATTATTGAGAGTATTTCTCCTTTTCTGACATCAAGGTTAATGCCTTCGAGAACATTTTTATCTCTCAGACTTTTATGGAGATCGATGATGGTTATTTTGTTTTCCGCTGTCATATACCAAGCCTGATAATTATTGTATATGGAGGATATCTAAAATGTAAAGAGAATTTTAAGACGGTGATTATTTCTGTTCTTTTCTGATAATATTCACAATATTTTTATCCATTCGGAGACCATTTGCAAGTTCCGGATAAAGAATTCTTCTTATTGATGTCAGTGCTGCAAGGTTGCGGGAAGGACTGTTTTTCTTTTTACCTGAAGAAATTATTTTAAACGAAGACATTGTATCAGTTTTGAGTTCTGATCGATAATTATTTTGCCTGAAAATCCGTCTCTCTTCATAATTTGTATTTATTTTATTTTCCATTTCATCAACTCTTTTATATCCAGAATATCTTTTTCTCTACCCGAAGCTCTCTTATTTTTAATGATAATATCAATCGAAATATAGGGAATTTTATTTTTTTTGATTGAATAATATTTCCGATCTTTGAATGCCTCATTAAATGAAACGCCATCAATTTTAGTAATAATATCAATCCTGACGGGTGGCAATCCTATTTGAAAAATTGTACCTTCTTTTTCAAAATCACTTGCAGTTAAACCGGATATTGGAGCGCCAAAATTTTTTAAAGCCCGTATAACTTTCCTGGAATTATTTTTATCAGGTTTAACAAGAATATCAATATCCCCGGTTGCCCTTATATAGCCATTGAATGCCATGGCATATCCGCCTACGATGAGAAACTTGCAATTTTCTGATTCGAGAGATTCGATCATATCAAAAAAATCCTGTTCAAAATCAGGTGCTTTCATGTCATTGATAATGAGGGTCAATCAGGTATATGTCAAATAATATTTTGTTTCAGAAACTATAAATTTTATTATGGAAAAAATTGTCTCAACATGTTTCCTTCTATGCTCATGACCGTCAGAGGTGACTTCCTGAAATTATTTTTTTTATAAACAGAGCTTCAAAAAAACAAAATAAAATCCTGGAGAATCCCCCTGATTAAATTGCTTGATATTTTTCCCCGCAGAATTAGTTTTGGTAACCCTGAAAATACTCGGGGCTGGATATGCTTATTTTTACCATCCGCTGGTCTCTTTTCAGATAACTTTGAAGGCAGAATGACATGATTAAAATTTCCGGTTTGCACAAGAATTACGGCGGCCAGGTTCTCTTTGATGATCTGAGCTTAAGCGTGAACCGCGGTGAAAAAATCGGACTCGTGGGAAGAAACGGCCACGGAAAAACAACACTGTTCCAGATGATCCTGGGAAATGTTGAGCCGAATTCCGGGAGCATTTCCATTCCGAAAAATTACCGCATAGGGTACCTTGCACAGCACATCCATTTTACAAAACCCACGGTACTTGAGGAATGCTCCCTGGGACTCCCTCACGGCGAGGAATATGAGACATGGAAGGTGGAGAAAATACTTTCGGGCCTTGGGTTCTCAGAGTCTGATATGGAAAGGAATCCCATGGAGTTTTCCGGCGGATACCAGATACGCATGAACCTGGCCAAGCTCCTGGTGTCGAATCCCGACATGCTCATGCTCGATGAGCCCAATAACTACCTGGACATCGTTGCCATCCGGTGGCTTGAGGATTTTCTGAAATCCTGGGACGGTGAATTTATCCTCATAACCCATGACAGGAGCTTCATGGACAGTGTCGTAACCCATGTTGCAGCCATACACAGGACAAAGGCGCGGAAGGTTGAGGGCGACACGGAAAAGCTTTATTCCATGATTAACCAGGATGAGGAAATTTATGAAAAGACCCGTCTCAATGAGGCTAAAAAAAGGAGGCAGGAGGAGATTTTCATAGCCCGCTTCAAGGCAAAGGCAAGCTTTGCCAGCCGGACCCAGTCAAGAGTGAAAAGACTTGAAAAGCAGGGGGAGATGAAAACCCTGGACAACATAGAGGATCTGGAATTGTATTTCAACAGCGCCCATTTTGCCGGTAGCAAGATGTTTACAGCAGAGGACATTTCCTTTTCCTATGACGGGAAAGAGCCTTTACTGATAAAAGATTTTACTCTCAACGTGGGGAATAACGAGAGGATATGCATAATCGGGAAAAACGGCAAGGGGAAATCCACCCTGCTGAGAATACTTGCCGGCCAGTTGAAACCGGTGAGCGGGACTATCCAGAAACATCCGGCGCTGCTGGAAGGCTACTTCGGCCAGACCAACAAACTGGATCTTGACGACAACAAAACCGTTTACCAGGAAATTATGAGCGCCGACAAAGCCTGCACGGAATACAGGGCCCGCACCATTGCAGGCGGTCTCATGTTTCCCGGTGACAATGCCCTGAAAAAAGTCAAGGTCCTTTCGGGAGGTGAAAAGAGCAGGGTCCTCCTGGGCAAAATTCTTGTGACTCCGTCACATCTCCTCTATCTTGATGAGCCAACCAATCACCTGGACATGCAGTCCTGCGACGCACTCATCGAGGCCGTGGACAACTTCGACGGCTCCGTGATCATGGTCACCCACAACGAGATGCACCTGCGCAGTGTTGCCACGAGGCTGATTGTTTTCGATAATGACCGGATTACCATGTATCCCGGCGGTTATGATGATTTTCTCAGCGACGTGGGCTGGAGCGATGAGGCGTACTGAGGCAATGTATCAAAGCGATATTTTAATTTTACCCGATGCATATTGATGGATGAGGGACCCGATCAATGTTTGATAGGGGATTCCTGATTCCTCGGCTTTCTTTTTAACTAATGAAAGATCCTCATCTGATATTCTAAGATTTATTTTTTTTGATTTCGCCGCTTTGATAAGACCCAGCATCACCGGGTTGTTTTTTCCAACTTTTTTATATTCGCCTTTCTCAAATGACGACAACAGGTCATTCTCTTCTCTGGTCAAACTAACCTTTTTTTTCATTTCTGCCCCCCAGATATTTTTTCGTAGCCATGCGGCTCGGTATCACCGTTCGCAGGAGATAATCGCCATCTTCATCTATATCAAATTGAACGATATAAGCATAATTATCAAATTCTATAACAATGACATATTGTCCCGGATATTTATTTTGATCGGGATGAATAAATCTATCGAGTATTTCATTGTTTGCAATTTTTTCTTCAACTTGTTCAAAAGATATATTCCTGGTCTTTTTAAGAAATTCGTTTTTCCTTTTTGACCATTTGATTTTCATATTATTAATGTAAGACTTTGACTCCCTTTTGTCAATTTAAAATTAGTAGCCGATAATTTTCTCACCGATGTTGGCTGGAGCGACAAGGCGTACTGAGGTTACAGCAATTCGAACAATCCTGATTTTGATGCTTGTTCGTCAAATGTTACCGTGGATTCACAGTTATATGATTTTCCAGCAAGGCTGATAATCAAGTCGTCGAGCTCAAGTTCAGAATCCCCGCTCAAATTGATAAACTCTTGAACAAGGTCTGATTTTTCAAATTCAATAACTGCCATTAAATATAGGGATGAAATCGCTAGTATTATTTCATTTTTTTTATATTGATAAACGGAGCGTAATACCCACAACGTTTCTAAAAGAACAACCAGGGTAATGAATAAGTTTTCACCTTCTGTCTCTGCTTTTTCAAAAAGTTTTTTTACTTTTGCGCCCTGAATTTTGTCATCATTCACTAAAAATCTTACAATAATATTCGTATCCAGTGATTTCATATTTTTTTATTCTTGAATGATTTTAATAATTTACTATTCATATCATCAATGGAAATTGATTTTTGCGGCTTCCTCGATAAGATGCCGAATACATCGGATACCTTTTTTGATGCCGGAATCAATTGGAGAATTCCGTCATTAATATTGAAATCTATCCTGTCTCCTTTCTTCAGGTTGAATTGCTCCCTGATCTTCCTGGGGATTGTAATTTGCCCCTTGCTCGTTATAACAGAATGAGTCATATGGAAGCACCTCCTTATCAATATTTCCTTACTCAAGGTAAGAATAAATAAATGTTAAGTCAAATATTTTTTTAATTATCTATATCGACTTCGAAAAATTTAATATCGAGAGTGAAACTTTTCCCCTCTTGTCTCCACAAATTTTACCGAATTTTCATCATGCCTAAAATTAAATGAATTAAATTCTCAATATATGTACCCTTTTTTACGAAAATAAGTAAACAGGCCCGGAATTTTTATGATAAAAGAAATCTTCAAAAAAATAGTAAACAACAAATTTTTACGTACCGTTCTGCTTAAGACCAAACGGAGCTTTGCCTTTAAGCTCCTCATTTTGGGCTTTACGATAATTATTACTTTTTCCACAGCGGTTTATTATGTTGAAAAGAAAAATATTAAGTATATTGAAGATAACGGGAAGAAAGTTGAGGATACGGCAAATTCCAGCAATATCAGGAATTTTGAAGATTCTATATGGTGGGCTATTGTAACTTCTACTACGGTTGGGTACGGTGATTTTTATCCCAAAACCGGACCTGGCAGGGCTGCGGGGGTGCTTCTCATGCTTTTCGGCATAACTCTCATGGGAGTTATTACCGGTAATATAGCATCATTGCTTGTTGAAAAACAACTCAGGGAGGACAGAGGATTGAAAGATATCAAGCTTAAAAATCATTTCATTATATGCGGATGGAAGAGGGACATGGGTAAGGTTTTAAAAGATATCATGGATAAGAATAAATCCTTTCTCCCGTCAGAATTCGTGTTAATCAACACTGCTGACCAGGATATGATCGAGAACCTGAAATCAGAAAAGCAGTTCGCCGAGATACATTTCATTCATGGCGATTTTATTGATGAAAGGGTCCTTACAAGGGCAAAACTGAAGGGGGCAAAAAAGATCCTCATCCTTGCAGATATCCTTGTCCAGGGTTCTGTAAAGGAAGTTGATTCCCGAACCGTTATGGGCATTATTACAATCAAAGCCATATCAAAATTTGTTTATGCCTGCGCAGAACTCCTTGATTCGAAATTCGAGCGTTACCTTACATCGGCCAATTGCGATGAAATAATAATGTCCAGCGACTATAACAGGTCGCTCATTGCCAATGCCTCGGCCGGCGGGGGCATGTCGCATGTGATTAGCGAACTTCTGAATGTCAATGCCGACATTTCCATAAATATTGTCGAATTTCCCGATAATTTTATCGGAAAGACATACAAGGAGGGATTTGAATATTTCATGAGCAGGGACAGGTCAATACTCATCGGGATACTTGAAAATACCGGCAACTTTTTTGAGCGGAAAAAAGCCGCTATCCGAGAGGCGCAGAAAACGCCGGACATTTCAAAGCTCGTGGACAAGCTGAAAAGCGTAAAGAGCCTTGCAGCGAATCAACCGATAATAAATCCGATCCCGGAATATGAAATAGTAAAATATTCAAAAGCCATACTTATCGATGGCCGCAAGCAGGATAAAACCAGGAAAACAGGTTAGTGCCAGCCATGTACGGAACTTGCAGAATAACTGATAATGAGGACATCATAAAAAGGCTGAGGGAGGTCTCCTTCCTTAAGATGTTCAGAGATGACCTGGATGTGATAAAAAAAATATATTGCATCTGCTCGAGAAAATACTTCAAAGCCGGCCAATATCTTATCAATGAAGGGGATTACGGCGATGATCTCTATATTGTTCTTTTAGGCAGTATAGAGATTCAGAAAAAAACCATGCAGAATGAAACATATACCGTAACAGAGCTCAATGCAGACAAGGGAGGGATATCTGTGGGAGAACTTGCCCTGCTGGACAACGACCAGAGGTCTGCAACGGTATACGCGAAAAGTGACTGCGACTGCCTTGTCATTAAACGTGAAAATTTCATCCAGTTCGGTGATGAAAATCCTGAAATCGGGCTGAAAATTACCAGAGAGATCGCAGGCCAGCTCTGCATAAAACTCAGGAAATCAAACTCTGATGTTATAACCCTTTTTTCAGCCCTGGTTAATGAAATCGCCGACTTTGAAGATTAAGGATTAATCTGCTTTTTTCCAATCGACTTTTTCCTGAATTTTTTCAGCCAGATTTTCTATCCCTTTATCATCATGATGAAGCATCCCGGGAGATTCAATCTTCAGTTTTCCGCTGCTGTCCATGATGAACCTTTTTGCCGTGTGATGTTGTGATGTAACATCTTCACCCTTGCCTGCAGATTTTCCTTCAAGATTTATTGTGCCATTACATACACAGAAATAGGTGCTGTCAGGTTTTTCAACCATTACGCAGTAGGATGTCCCTCTTACCGAAGCCACAACTGTGGGTGTCTTTATAAGATATTTTCCTTCTTTCGTAAATTTTTTGCGGGTAATTCCTGCAAGCCATCCTTTTTCAAGTATCAGTTCATTTCCATCCCTGGAAATATTAAATATGAGCCTGCTGCTGCCGCCGATTTTAATCAGGTTTTTTGTTTCAATGAGTATTTCGCAGGAGCTGCTTTTCCCCGTCTCAATTGCATCGCCGAAATTTACCGGCGCCCCGTCTTTCACAGGTTTCCCGTTTATGGAAACTTCGCCTGCGGCGAAATTAACTTTTGCAGACAATTTCACAGCTTCCGGCTCCTGCTTTTTTCCGCATGAGATAACAAGCATGCATACAAAAAGAGAGCATAATACCTTTTTCATATTTTTCTCCATTTAAATAATATTTCTAATTCCTTGCCAGATTATAACAGAAAATGAAATTATGTCAATAATTATATACTTGTTTTAAATAATGCCATTGTCCCTTTTTACTGCTCTGACATCACCCCAACCCCTCTCCTGGGAAGCTCACTACTACCCACATTTCCCATGTGTAAGAAAATGGAGATAGGGAGATAGGAGGAGATAAGGAGATGGGAAATTACTATTATTCAAATAGTCACTAATCCATATATTATAAATATAATGTATAATTCTCATTATGCCATTTATTATCCCCCTATCTCTAATATCCCCTTATCTCCCTTTATTATACATTTGTGGGTGGAAGTGAGCTGCCCCGGAGAAGGGGGGTAAGGGGGGATGAGGTCAGAGTGGTCACTGATATAGTGCGCATTGCGGAGTGATGGCAATAGAGACATAAAGGTAATAATTTTGTAAGATTATTTTGATAAAATACCGAAATTATGATATATATATAACTGGAATTCAACCATTTGCCGGATTTTAATATTTAATAAAAATGAAGAAAAAATTTATTTTAATTTTGATGTTTTTCATATTCCTGCCTATCCTGAATATAACTGCTGATATGATAGACAGGGATGATTATAAAGTTTATATCTGGCTGGACAAATACAGATTTTTCAGGGATGATCCGGTTTATCTGAAAATGGTCATAAAAAATATTTCCGGGAGCCATGTCTCTTTTGATATTTTTGAAACCAGAAATTCTAATAGACCTGAATACAGCACTTTTCAGCCGGTGGTTTTCGACATGGACGGGAAAGAGGCCGAAATAATAATCCCCTACCGGCTTGAGCAGAAGAAGGTTGAGGATGTGGCAAAAAAGCTGGATAAAAGAAACATTAGGCTCGGGCCCAATGATGAATTTGTCCAGACAATAAACCTGTCTAAGGTGTATAACCTTCTCCCGGAAAAAAAATACAGGGTGAAGGGATTTTTCTACCCGGACTTTTCACAGAAAACATCTGTAAGCGGTGAAGCTGCCCTGATGTTTTCTGTTACCGGTGAATCAAGGGAACCGGAAAGGTATTATGCAAAGGATATCAGGCATGAAATATCCGCCAATGAGGTAATCCTCCTTGCCCTTGATGCGGAAAAAAGCCGGAACTGGAATAAAATGCTGAAATATATTGATGTGGAAAAATATATAAGTGTCTTTCCTGAATTTGTGAGGACGTATAATTTTGCCAATATTATTGAGAGGAAAAATATCATAAACCGGTTCATCATGTATTTATCCAGGGAAAGGGATGATTATATCCTTGATTTCAAGGTGATAAAGGATGAATTTGATTCTGAAAGCAAACTGGCATATGTACATGCATTTGTGGAGCGCTTTTCCCCAGTGAAGAGTGAAAAATATGAATATAGGTATACGCTTGAAAAATTTCAGAATCTCTGGCTTATCGTCGGTCTTCAAGCTACTATTATTAAGGGGTTGGAATAATGACAGAAATTCTTTCACAAGATGAAATTGATGCCCTATTGACCGCTATTTCCACTGGCGAGGTTGATGCCACGGATTATTCAGCGGCGAAAGAGCAGAAAAAAGTCAAAATTTACGACTTCCGGCGCCCGGACAAATTTTCCAAGGACCATATAAGAACACTGCAGATGATGCATGAGACCTTTGCCCGTCTGACAACCACTGCTCTTTCAGCCCAGTTACGGGCCCTTGTAAGCGTCCATGTGGCTTCAGTAGACCAGCTCACCTACGAGGAATTTATCAGGTCCATACCAAACCCCACAACCCTTGCAGTCATCAACATGGACCCGCTCAAGGGATCTGCAGTTCTTGAAATTGACCCGTCAATTACATTCACAATCATAGACAAACTTTTCGGAGGTACGGGCGAAGCATCAAAGATAAGCAGGGAGTTGACCGATATAGAGCTCTCCGTAATGGAGGGAATTATTGTACGGATCCTGGGAAACCTGCGCGAGGCATGGTCCAATGTTATTGACCTCCGGCCAAGGCTGGGAAATATTGAGACAAATCCCCAGTTTGCCCAGATCGTTCCGCCCAATGACATGGTTGTTCTCATTACCCTTGAAACAAAAGTAGGAGATGTGGAAGGGATGACAAACCTCTGTATCCCCTATATATCAATTGAGCCGATAATTTCCAAGCTTTCAGCACAGTATATGTATTCCAGCATCAGGAAAGGGGCAACGGACGAGAATGCGGCAATTATTCAAAGGAGGCTCAATTCCGTAGCGCTCCCGATTCTAGCCGAGATAGGTGATATCCAGGTAAGGGTACAGGATATTCTCACCCTTACCGTAGGCGATGTTATAAAATTATCCAATACAAAGATCGGTTCTGATATGACACTGAAAATCGGCGGAAGGAAAAAATTCAAATGCAGGCCGGGACTTGTCTCCAACAGGCTTGCGGTTAAAATCGGCGAACCAATCGAGGATATACCTGATGAACTGCTCACCACCAGCAGAAGGGATGACGATTTTTAAACAGAGTAGTTGATTATTTTGATATCCTGTTCAGATAGGGCATCGGGTCAACGAATTCAGTTCCAATCCTGACCTGATAATAGCATATATATTTTGTTGTTTTCCCGGTTTTCCCGACATACCCGATGACTTCGCCTTTGGACACCTTCTGGCCGTTCTCAACAGAAACTCTTTGTAAATGCGAATAGGTTGTAACAAATCCATATTTGTGTTTAATCGATATGGTAAGGCCAAGGGCAGGGTCCCACTTAATCTCCTGAACATTGCCGTGTGCCGTAGACCTTATTTCTGTGCTCGGGAATGCCTCAATATCTATGCCTCTGTGGAATTCCTGCCTGAAATTGTAAGGGGAGCTTCTGTTGCCATACCTGGATATAATATATCCGTCAACAGGCCAGATGGAAGGGGTATTTTCAATTATCTGTTTCCGGTATTTAATAAATCCCTTAATTTTTTCAAGGATCTCCTTTGTTGTCTTCAGTTCATCCTTGATTTCCTGCATGCTCAGAATTTCAAGCGGCGGAGAGTTTTCTCCTGCGCCGGAATTCCCCTTATCCATGTCGGGATTTGGGTTCGGCACCCCGCCTTTCGCCCACAGGGTATCAATATTTGTATCTGGGATCAGAGAATAAAGATGGGTTATTTCAGGTTTAAAGGTCTGGAATATGGAATAGAGTTTATTTATCTCTTCTTTATAAACTTTAACTTTAATTTTCGAATTGGAGCCGTATTTTTTCAGCTGGGACACTTCTTTAATGGTAGAGGAATGGTTAATAATCATAATGGATGTGATTGTTACGGTAATAATCAGTATCCCTGCAATGATTGATATTGTGAAGATAGAAATATGAAAATTAACAATTTTCTTTTCTGTATGGGGGATGAACATGACGGTTATCCGTTCCCTTCCCTTGGTTAAAAACTGTTTCCATTTCTCCTTAATTATTAATGACAGCCAGCCAAGATGATCCTTAAAATAATCCTTTATGGTTCGCCGGAGATCAATTAAATTAGATTCTTTAAAAGGATTTAATGCCATGCCTGCCCTTGCAAATGTTCAGCATTTTATTACGAATAGTAAAATTACGAACAAAGATTTGTAACTCTGTAAAAGAGTATACCATATTATATTTTAATAATCGGTATTATAGTGTCAAGAATAATCTTTTTTTGTTACATAAAGGGGCTGTGAATTTGCTACTGATCAAATTGTTATGCTTGACAAAAATTATTATATACCCAATACTTCGTTTATGTATGGTAAAATATATACATTAAATTTACAATAGCTTTTTTTATTCAGTTGCAAAATTTTTTGTCATAATATAGTATTTCAGGAAATGATATTGTTGATAATTCAAGGTATGTAAATGTCAGAATTGAGCCAGAAAAGGAATGATTTCATAGACGATTACCTCAATTACTATCCTGTTATTTATAGTGCGGTCTATTCAAGAATAGATGACAGTTTTGAGGCAGACGACCTCTGTCAGGAGATTTTTATCATCTTTTACAGGAAGTTTGATTCAATCGGAAATGAAAATAAAAGAAGGTGGCTCTATGCCACTGCTAAAAATGTTGTGTTGAATTACTATAAAAAAAAGAGGGCATTAAAAGTTAAAGATATTGATGAAGCATGGAACCTGGGGCTTTCATTTGTAAATGGATTCAGGGATACCAGGATTATTTTAAATGAAGCCATGGAGAATATCAAATGTGATGATACAGAGAGGATTATACTTGATCTTATAGCTGTTCACAATTTCAGTTATTCAAGTGTATCAGATATAATAGGCCTGAATGAAAGGCAGGTGAGATATAAATATGACATTCTTATAAAAAAGCTTTATAAGCAGCTGCACAGTTTGGGGATTAAGGATTTGGAAGAGTTATTATGAAAAAACAGGCTGATGTATTAAAAAAAGTTCTGGATAAATACCGGATGACCGAGTCGCTTCCCGGGGATATTCAGAAGCAGATTTTAAACCGGAGAAAGGAATCTCTTGCTGAAATATTGAAAAAAGAAAGGAATTACAATTATTTTACCGGATTTTTAATTTCTCTTAATATAATCATGAGAAGGGCCGGATTGAGGTTCAGTCAGAGCAGGTTAACCATGACCGCGGCAGCAGCATCAATGTGCGCAGCTATAATTTTAATTGCAGCATTTATCATCATCAAGCCTGATTATTTTCCTGAACCAGACTCATGGGCCGGGTCTTCTTATGCAATAATGGTATCGGGTAATATCAATTGCCAGCGGCCAGACGGGTCTTCTTTTAACCTCAGGAGCAGTGACAGGATTTTTACAGGGAGTATCCTGACTACCGGTAAAGAAACATCAATGGCAGCGCAGCTTGGAATAAAGGGAATTATTTTTATAGGGCCGGAAACGTCTATAGAATTAAAAATTTTTTCCTCAGAACGGAAAATAGAAGTTTTTTTGAAAAAGGGGTTCATCATATCCAATATTTCAGGTTTTGAAAAGGATTTCATCTATAGTGTAACGACGCCTAATGCATCAGGAGAGGTAAGGGGAACAGAATTCAGCGTATATTATAATAATGAAATATCGCTGATAGCCCTCTCCGAGGGGATAGTAAATATTTCACACCTGGCCAGCGGAGTGAGCAGAATTATTAACAGGGGATACACGGCTGAAGTCTCCAGATCAATTAAGGTCAGATCAATCAGCCCCATAGAGCAGCTTGAAATTAAAAAAATCTCTGGAATTACAATTGATCATGATCTCGGGAAAAGAACCAAAGAAAATTTTGATGAGTATGAAAAGGAATATCAACATAAAATATTTGAAATAAACAGGGAAATAGAAGCGATTTTATTAAAAAAAAGAGAAGAATCTGATAAATCAAAAATTCAAGAAATGGAACTTTGGAAAAAACTTCCTCCCCTGGAGCGGCTTAAAAGGGAGGGGAAAAATATTACAATGTTCTATCTGAAAAACGGATCAAAAATTGCCGGCAGCATCATTTCCCAGGATGGGAAGGAGGTCAGAATTGATACCGGTGTTGGCTTCATTACCATCCCGAAATCTGACATTACCAGAAGGGAGTCCATGGAATGAATCGATGAAATTTTATTCAATATTTTTATATATGATATTGTTTATCATATTGGTTTCATACAACAGGGCCAATGGAGAGGTTATCTTTTTAAAAGACGGTCAGATTTTGAAAGGCGCGATTGTTGATGAAGACAGGGAAACGGTAACTTTAGATATACAATATCAGAAAAGAAAAATCGTACGTTCCCAAATAATGAGAATATTATATGGCGATACTGACCTTGAGAGGATTTACATACTTTTGAAACAGGGCGCCCTTATTAAGGGATTTCTCGTTGACCAGGATTCCGAGAAAATCATTTACAGGGATTTTAAAGGATCAAACGAAGAGAAGACCATTGATAAGAATATGATCAGGCAGATCTCAAGGGAGGAAATTATACAGCTCAATCCCTATTTAACCGGATCAATGGGAGTCTTTATCCCTGCCGGTTCCGGCGGCGCGAAACTTGGAAGGGCCCCGGTTTATTTCACCGGGAGCGGAATGAATCTTACGGCTATGAAAAATATAAGGCTCCTCTTTGAAGCAGGATATACAAAAAGCAGGAGTGAAAACAGCAGCAGCAGGTTCATTGAATTTGTACCTCTTACGGTTAATGTGGTTTATACAATCCCATTTACATATGCTGACGTACTCCTGAAAGCCGGAACAGGAGCTGCTTTTATTAAATTTAATAATGGCGAGGGTGATAAATATCAGAGTTTCAATCCGGATTTTTCCGGGGGCCTGGGACTTCAAAAGGAACTTTTTCAGAATACATTACATGCTGTCTTATGGATAGAAAACAATCTTGTTTTGGAAGGCACTGTTTTTATGAATAACATCATAATAAGAACCGGTTTTTCATTAATGTTTTGATATATTCATCCATAATAATGTCTTGACGCTATACCTGTATTTATGAAAATTTGTATTTAATCAATGGGGAATTATTTTTTGGAGGGGATTTAATGGAATGGTATCATTTATATATTATTTTTGGAGCAGTTGCCGGGGCGATCGGTGTTGGAATTTATTTTCTAAGGAAGAAGTTTAAAAAAAGGATGGTTGATCAGCAGGTCCTGGTTGACCAGCATAAGGTGACTGTAACCATTCTTGTACTTGAAAAGAGAAGAGATAAAATTTCAAATGCAAGCTTTCCCAAGGCTGTAGTTGAAAAGGTCCCGAGAATTTATAAAATCAAGAAAATACCGATAGTCAAGGCAAAAATAGGGTCGCAAATTGTTGATCTCATGTGTGATGAAGCAGTTTTTGACAAGCTGCCAGATAAAAAGAGCGTCAAGGTTGAGCTGGCCGGAATCTTTATTGCAGGAATAAAACAGGGCAAAAGATAGTTGATTGTTGATGGAGGAGTTTATTATTGTCATGTCCACTGTCCCTTCACGGGATGCCGGCCTTGTAATAGCTAATGTCCTTGTCGAAAATAGACTTGCTGCCTGTGTCAATATTATCCCGGGCCTTACATCGGTTTATATATGGAAGGACAAGCTCTGTACTGATGAAGAGCATCTTCTCATTATAAAGAGCAGAAAGGAATTATTTATTGACCTCAGGGATGCGATAAAAATGAACCATCCATATGAAGTGCCGGAAATAGTATCCATTCCGGTTACTGACGGTTTTGCTCCATATTTAAAATGGATCGGGGAAAATACATCAAAGTAGATTATTAATGTCCAAATGGGAATAAAATCTGATAATAAGATCATCATTGCCCACAGAGGCTCACCCCGACTTGCCCCGGAATTAACATTGCCATCTTTCAGGATTGCCTGTGAACTGGGAGCTCCATTTATTGAAACAGATATTCAAAGAACCAATGACGGCATACTCGTAAATATTCATGATGATAATTTACACAGGACAACGAATGTAAGGGATATTTATCCCGGAAAGATTGATGAACCGGTTAGTTCCTTTAAATATAAAGATCTATTAAAGCTTGATGCCGGCGGATGGTTCAATGAAAAAAACAGCAGAATAGCAAAAAGTGAATATTACGGCCTTAACATTCCGACTCTTGAAGAATTAATCGATATGGTATATAAGGATGGTTCTACTGGTCTTATTATAGAACTTAAAAAACCTGAAAAATATCCCGGTATAGAGGATGATATTGTCAATATTCTCGTGAAAAAAGGTTTTATAGATAGAAAGACCAGATTATCGCCAAAGGGGCAGAGGGACAGGAAAAAGAGGGATTTCCTTGAGAACAGGATTATATTATCCAGTTTTAATAATCTGTCATTATTTAAGCTGAAAAATATTCAGCCGGAGTTAAGAAGAATAGTTATTGGTAATAGCAAAACTATCAATAAATCGGGGGGTTTCGATAAATTTATCAAAATGGCCCAGGAACTTGAATCCGATATATCCCTGGCTGCAAATATTGCATCTCCCTGGAAAATAAACATGGCTAAAAAAGCGGGGCTCAAAGTTTTTATATATACTATTAATAATTTTTTTCTTATGAAATTGTTTTTCGGGTTTAAGGTAAATGGAATTTTTACTGACAGGTATGATGAAATGTTAAGGCCCTTTGATTAGCATTTTGATTCTAAAGCGTTATGGGAACTCTAAAAATCAGAATTTTCAGAAGTAAAATAATTGAGATGTGGTTAATATTTCAATAAACGTGGAATATTAATAATTTTTTTAAAAAAATATTGCTTTCATATCAAAGGTTTTATATTATATAAATAATAATGAAAAAATAGTGGTTTTTCGAATTATGAATTTTTTTTTAAAATAAAATAATTTTTTAAAAAAATATATCTAATTTGCTTGACTAAAAGAGGGGTGCAAAATATATGTACTAAGCGCTTTGAGAAAGCGTGTGTATTATGTTTTAATAACTATCCTCCGGCAGCTTTGAGGAATACACTTAGAAATCTCCAGATTGAAAAATTTATTGGGGATTTTTTTATCTTTCAGCATTGTTCTTTGAAAACTGAGTAGTATAACAAATAGATTTCTTTGAAGTTTTTTTTAATTTTGAATTCAATAATCTATGATAGATTATCATGGAGAGTTTGATTCTGGCTCAGAACGAACGCTGGCGGCGCGTTTTAAACATGCAAGTCGAACGTGAACCCTAGTGCTTGCATTGGGGGGAAAGTGGCGAACGGGTGAGTAACACGTGGATAATCTGCCTTCAGGTTGGGGATAACTCCGGGAAACCGGAGCTAATACCGAATAAGATGGTAGCTGCCCAGGCAGCAGCCATTAAAGGTGGGGACCTTCGGGCCTACCGCCGGAAGATGAGTCCGCGGCCCATTAGCTTGTTGGTGGGGTAATGGCCTACCAAGGCGACGATGGGTAGCCGGCCTGAGAGGGTGTACGGCCACACTGGCACTGAGATACGGGCCAGACTCCTACGGGAGGCAGCAGTGGGGAATTTTGCGCAATGGGGGAAACCCTGACGCAGCGACGCCGCGTGGAGGATGAAGGTTTTCGGATCGTAAACTCCTTTTGACAGGCCCTTCACAGCCTGTAGAATAAGCATCTACTAACTACGTGCCAGAAGTCTCGGTAATACGTAGGGGGCAAGCGTTATCCGGATTTATTGGGCGTAAAGAGTGCGTAGGCGGTCTTTCAAGTCCTTGTTTAAAGCCTGCAGC
>VFJS01000060.1 GCA_009885955.1 Spirochaetia bacterium
GGAGGATTGATTGATCATTTCATTGTTAAATAAGAATATCAGATATAGTTCCCAATTTAATTCTCTGTGTCTCCGTGCCTCTGTGGCAAATAAAACGGTATAAATATTTCTTATTATTTTTATTAATTTAAAGAGGTGGTACGCATGAATAAAAAGAAAACATTAAAAGAACGCATAGAAGAACATATAGAAGTTAAACATGCAATATTTCTTACTTTATTGGCAGTTTCAACAATTGCTATGTTATTCTTTTTTATTTTTTTACCAATTGTAAATATTGGTGGCAGTCCTTTTTTGGATACATCTAAAAATATTGAATGCGGTAAAAATATTCAAGATGCTCTTCATACTTTTAGTCAAAACATGAGCATGCCTTATAAAATTGAACCAGAAGAATATAAAATTATTTTTGATAAAGGTCAAATTCAAAAGGAGTATAATCGAGATGGAATAAATTACATAGCATATTTTAATCTTAACATAACAGAAAAAGGGTGTAATTTAAAATATTTTAAAAGAGGCAAATCAGAACCAGGTAGTCGGGAAACTACTTTAGGAAATTATGGCAGTATTGTGTTAACAATGTGCCAATGCAAATAATAGTTAAATGAGAAATGAATAAAATAATATTACTATTATCATTTGGCTCATCGTCCTGTATTCGCTGAACTTATACTATAGCACCCCATATCATATAACATGATTTATGTTTTCGGTTCACGAAAGGACTCACTTGGCCTTACCATGATAGAACTGGCTCGGCACATTGCGCAAAAGGCCGCCCAACGTTACATACACCAGGCACTTTATATGTAACGGCGTGCTTTATTATATATTATATTGCGGCCGTCCTGGCCGCTTTGTAAAAATTATATTTATAGTGAGGTATTATGCATAAACGTATTACTTTAATCATTATAATTTCAGTTATAATTGGTTTATATAACATTCATGAATTAATCGCATACATACATTGTTGTGGAAATGAATGTGTTCTATATGAAGAGAAACATAATACAAAATTAACAAAAACTGAATGCGATAAAATAATTAATCGTTGTTATAATTGGTGGAATGAAGGTTTTATTAATGCTAGAATTAACAAGATGAAACAAATTGATAAACCACCCATTAATAATAAAGCAATTGAAAATTTAAATGAATCATTTTCAATATCTATCGAACAATTTATAGGTGAATATTATGAAGGGAAAGAACTTACTGAAAAAAAATATAAGAACCAAATTCTAAAAATATCTGGAAAAATTGTAGATTTATATCCAAAAGAAAATATTATTTCAATAAGTTATGGTGATTTATATTCTATAAATACAGTTACTTGCAACGATGTGGTTACTGATATTCTTAATAAGCTAAAAATAAATAATGAAATAAAGATTAAAGGTTTTTTAAATCAATTTATGAAGCTGGTCCTTATAAAGTTAAGATATTTTATTTTACAAGATGTATAATTGAAAAGTAAAAAATATTCTTATTCCTGAAATTGGTTATGGAAGGAATGCTCAAATTTTCAGAGACAGCGGAAAAGCTGTAACAGTGATTGAGATATCCAAAACTGCTATTGTAATGGCGAGAAAACATTATGGCACAGAAATGAACATCTATCATGGATCAGCAGCTGATATGCCATTTAACAATTGCCAATATGATGGCATATTTTGCAATGCTTACATTCATTTATTGGACGGTGGTGAAAGCATGAAACTAATCCGTGACGGCTGCAATCAACTGGCAGATAATGGTTACATGGTATTTGCAGCCATCTCGAAAGACGCACCTGCTTATGGCAAAGGTAAATTTATGAGTAAGGACCGTTATGAAATATTCCATGGAGTTAAAATGTTTTTTTATGATAGAGAATCAATTAACGCAGAGTTTAATGAGTAGGATTATTAAAATCAAAGAAATTAGTGAAAATTATCCATTCTTTCTGATTAAATGTATAAAAGATGCTTTGAATGATGTATGTTTTAATGACACTGTGCCAGGTGAAATAGACTTGCAATCTTTTATGTTTAAATCTATTTTTGAAAAATGAAAACAGAACTGGCTATTCAAATTTATATATTCCCGTTGTCTTGAGGTCAAAATGTTACCTATGTCCTTATGTCGGATCCGCCACTTTATTGGGATAAGCCGCCCTCCTTGGCGGCAATAAAAAAATTTTATAGGACCAAAAATGCAATTGATTGATTTAGGCTGGAACTCATTTTTTGAAGCTCATTTTGAACTATATCGAAACGAAAATTATTCTGCTATGAGAATAATCCGGGAGAATCGAGAAAAATATGTTGCTTATGGTGAACTAGGAGAATTAATATGTGAAATATCAGGCAAGTTTAGATTTGACACTGATAGTAAAGCAAATTTTCCCGCAGTAGGAGATTGGGTCGTCGGTAGTGTTCGCCCTGAGGAAAGGAAGGCTACCATCCATGTACTTTTACCCAGAAGGAGTGTCTTTAGCCGTAAAGTTGCAGGTCAAATTACTGATGAACAAGTCGTTGCAGCTAACGTAGACACGATATTTATCGTTACTGGTTTGGATTTGAATTTTAATTTAAGACGAATTGAAAGATATCTAACTATGGCATGGAATAGCGGAGCCATGCCTGTGATTATTTTAAATAAATCTGATCTTTGTTCTGAAGCTGAATCCCGAAAATGTGAAGTCGAATCGATTGCATCAGGAGTTGATATATATACTCTTAGTGCAACTCATAATCTTGGTATGGAATTATTGAATAAATATATTCATACAGGGAAAACAGTAGCTTTTTTAGGTTCATCAGGTGTTGGAAAGTCTACTATAATAAATACACTTCTCGGTACAAATAGACTTAAAGTAAATGAAGTTAGTGAATTAGGAAGCCGAGGAAGACATACAACAACTTTTCGTGAATTAATAGTACTTCCTGATGGTGGGATTGTTATAGATACTCCGGGAATGCGGGAATTGCAAGTATGGGGTGATGAAGAAGGATTAAAACAGGTATTTGATGAAATTGAAGTATTAGATTCAAGCTGTCGTTTTAAAGATTGTAGTCATGAAAATGAGCCAGGCTGTGCTATACTAGAAGCAGTAAAAAATGGTACTCTCGATTCCGGTCGTTTAGAAAGTTTTTATAAGTTAAAAAAAGAATTTTCTTACTTAGCAGATCGTCAAACGATGAAAGCCAGCGCTATTGAAAAAGCACGTTGTAAAACAATCAGTAAGTTATCAAAAAAATATTTTAAAGATTATAAAGATATATTATAAATTTTAGAATGATTAACATACTGAGCCACTTCCTCTGCCATCCATTGGTCTGACCGTTTTTCTGCAATATAATTTGTACTTGAAATATATGTTATTGCAATATAGTATCCATTTCACCCCAGTATGCAACGGATTACTTTCGGGGATGTCGCGAATAACGGGAATGTTACATGAAAGGGGTGTGCTCTTTTTGAAGCACCGGATACTTTTAATAATCATCAGGAGATACATATGCAGCGAATACATTGGGGGAAATGTTTATTTCTATCTGCCATTTTTTGCCATCCAATTAATCTTTGGGCAACCCGCGGGGCGGATGATTATGGTATTATGATGACGGTAATGTTCATGATCTATTCATTCCCGGTTGGATTACTCCTTGTCTGTTTCATTATCTATTTAATCGTGAAATTGAGGAGTGCAGAAAAACCCCGCGCGGATCAGGGGAAAACCATTTTAATCATATCGATTATCTTGATAATTCCGACGGTGATAATCCCTATATTCCTGATGTATAAGGCGGGTTGGCATCCTTTAATGATTGAAGTAATGTTAGCTGATTTTATACCAATACTCCTGTTGTCTATAACTTCTGCTGTATTATCCATGCGTGTAAAGAAACGTTCGCTTTACAGAAATAATGATGAGAAGGGAGAAAAAATTAATTAATTTTTTCAAGTAGACGTTAGTTTCATATCAAGCCCAACTTGATATCATGCCCGCCGCCCATGGCTGTATCATAGGGGATATGATAAGATAAATACCACGGTAATAAAATGGTGCGTTGCCTTTGCCCAGGTGGAAATTACAAATGAATTTAGAGTGGATACTTGAAAGTTCGATGATTGACAATCCAACATATCAAATGTATACGTTAAAAAAGCCTAAGGTATGATGAAGGTTTGGAGAATGAATAACCAGGCAATGGTTTTATCAATTGAAAATATTCTTGATTTTTATTATAAGAATGAAAAAATACAATGACATGGTAAATTCTGGTTGTAGAGGCATCAATTAATTTATCAGGAGGATAATATGAGAACACTACTTTTAATAACATTGGCAAATTTAATTTTTTTGTCAGATGTACATGCGGATTGTATTATGAACATAGCCCGGCCTTCCTTATTCATAACAAAGGCTCAAAAGGGCAAAGAATCAGATAAAAATCCGGTGTATGTTACACAGGAGGGTGATTATATTTTAACTGAAAAAATAAATTGCGCAAAATATAAAATCTATTATTCATTTTATTCAAGTCATTATGCCCTCGATTACGGCACCGGAGAGGTGAGAATAGAATTTTATCATAATGACAGGTTAATTGACAGTAAAATATTTTCTATTAAGAAGCAGATAACGAACTGGCGCGATCTGAATAAAGTTGATACCATGGAGTATTTTAATGGGGATATCCAGGTTCCGGGTGAATGGAATATCATGAAACTATTTGTCAAACCGGGAAATTGGGCCGTTATCATAAAAGATTTAAAAATTACCGGTGAATAAAACAACCGGCGGCCGGTGCATCAAAGTGTCCAGGATGCGGCGGACCTGACTTTCATTTAAAACATCCGGCGTGTGCAGTTATTTCCTGCAACAGGAAGCATGATAATGTCGAGTATTGCTTTCAATGTTCTTCATATCCCTGTAATAGATTTAGTGAGTGTAACCAGGTTGATTCATTTATCACGTATAAAAATGTTATTTTTGATTTTGATAAAGCCCGGAAAAACAGTATTCAACAATATCAGGATGAATTGAATAAAAAAGTAAAAATACTTGAGTATCTAATTGCAAATTTTAATGACGGAAGAAGAAAGGGCTTTTATTGTCTGGCAGTAAATCTCATCTGTTTCCCTGACTTGGAAAAAAGTATGAAAAGAATTGTTACTGAAATAGATAAATCCGGTATGGACAAAATAAAAAAAATTAAATGTATCATTGAATTGTTTGAATCAATTGCTGAGAAAAAGAAAATTGAATTAAAATTACGTAAACAATAAAATTATGTGAGGCATGCTCATGGCAGGTTGTTCCGGTTATTCTAGGTGAATTGATGAGTGACCCGGATCCTCAAAAATCGGGAAAGGTTATGGAGGCTATGCTTAAAATGATAAAGCTTGATGTTGAAGCATTAAAACGGGCATATAATGGATAAATCTGTATAAGCGGTATATCGACAAAAAATGAAAACCATGCTCCCTGAACTTTCTGATTTTTCAAGGGACGGGTTTTAAAAAATATTTCCGGAGGATCACATGAAGTATGATAATTTATTAGGCGAATTTTTAAAAGGCCCTGATTTATTAAAAGATAAGATTAAGAATGTATCAATCGATTTATTGCTGTTTAAACCATTGGTTGATAATGCATGGACCATTAAAGAACATGCAATCCATATCGTAGATTCAGAAATTAATAATTTTATCAGATGGAAATCGATTCTGGCTCAGCCATTTTCAAAATGTTTTGTGATTGATGAGGAAAACTGGACTAAAAACCTGAATTATGAACAGGAAGATATGGACAGGTATTTAGATGTTTTTACGTTACTCAGAGTGATTACCTATGATTATTTAAAAACAATACATGAAGACAGATGGAATCAAGATTATTATGTACACGAGCATGATGGGAAAACAAACAATATTACTTTAGAAAAAACTATTGAAATATATACAAAACATCTCTACCGGCATTTTGAATATATTGACAGAAATATTAAACTATGGGAAAGCAGATGATCAAATGAAAATGAGTTCAGATCCAAAAAATAAAATCTGTCCTGTTGAGCATGCCGGTGTATTGGATATCAGTATCCGCAAAATATTTCATAACCCGCGTAAAATATTACAGCCCTATATTACCGATGGAATGACAGTACTTGATCTGGGCTGCGGCCCAGGATTTTTTACAATAGAGATGGCGGAACTTGCTGGCATTTCAGGAAAAGTAACAGCTGCCGACTTACAGGAAGGAATGCTTGAAAAAGTGCTTGTAAAAATCAGGAAATCAGGCATTCAGAATTCTATAGAATTGCATACATGCCTGAAGGATAGAATAGGCTTATCGCAAAAGTTTGATTTTATTTTAATGTTTTATATGCTTCATGAGATTCCAGATATACCAGTACTTTTAAATGAAATCAAGAGCATATTAAAATCAGGTGGGAAAGTTCTCATTGTTGAACCAAAATTTCATGTTTCAAAAAATAATTTTAATAATTCGATTGAAATAATAAAGAGTGCAGAATTTGATATTATTGAAAGACCAAAAATTTTGTTCAGCAGGGCAATTGTCATAAAAATCGTCAAAAAAACATGATGGTTATTGTGAAAGTGTATCCGGGCAAATTGAATTTTTTTATGTGTTTTCAGGTTATCTGATGTCTTTCATCCCGGCTCCGGAACGTGCACGGAAAAAAGCTGTATCATTTGGGGTGCCATTGCCGTCACAGGTTTTGAAAGTGAAATTTTATAATTTTTTTGAATAATAACGTGAGGTATACCAAATCAATTATATGGATAATATTATCAATAACATACGGAAAGATCTGAAACAAAACAGTGATGAAAAGACCAGGACCTCGGGCGGTCATTTTTTTAAAGAAGTGATAAAACTGCATGGAGTGAAATCAGCGGTTGTAAAAAAAATAGGAAAAGAATACTTTAAAGGCATCAAGGATAAAAAGAAATCAGAAATTTTTAATTTGTGCGAAGAGCTTTGGCAGTCAGGATATATTGAAGAATCTTTTATTGCATGCCACTGGTCCTATTTTGTGCGCAAGGATTATGAGCCCGGGGATTTTAATGTTTTCAAAAAATGGGTGAATACCTTTGTCACGAATTGGGCATCATGCGATACGCTGTGCAATCATACAATCGGGTTCTTTGTGGAAATGTATCCCGGATATTTATCAGAATTAAAAAAATGGGCTGAGTCAAAAAACCGCTGGATGCGCCGCGCATCTGCGGTATCTCTTATTATCCCTGCAAGGAACGGGAAATTTTTACATGAAATTTTTGAGATATCAGAAATCCTGCTTTTGGATCAGGATGATCTGGTGCAGAAAGGTTATGGGTGGATGCTTAAGGCTGCCAGCAATAAACACCAGAAAGAAATATTTGATTTTATCATCAAGAAAAAATCAACAATGCCGAGGACAGCGTTGAGATATGCAATTGAGAAAATGCCCGATGAACTTAAGAAAAAAGCAATGGAAAAATAAGGAATTCACTTTGTCTCCGGCAATATACCGTTGAACTCTTAAATGTTGAATGCAATTGATATGCTTGAATATCTATAGCGTAGACAATTAAATGAATCAAAAAAAAGTATGAACATATAGGTACATATCGATAAAATACGGCAGCTGATTCCGGACACCGTGCAACAAACTCTTTCAAATTAAATGACTAGGAGTGAGAACGTATGAGTTGGCTATATCTGTTTCTTGCAGGAATCTTTGAAATCGGCTGGCCATTAGGATTAAAGCTTTCACAGACAATGGCTGATAAAGCTGCTGGAATCATAATTGCCATACTATCAATCGGATTGAGCGGCCTGTTCCTGTGGATGGCTCAAAAAATAATTCCAATAGGTACTGCTTATGCTGTCTGGACAGGCATTGGGGCTGCAGGAACATTCATCGTAGGTATTTTGCTGTTCAGGGACCCATTTAATGTTTTTCAAATTATGTCAGTATTGCTGATAATTATAGGAGTAGCCGGATTAAAACTTTTTCATTAAATACACTGTTTCTATTATTGTGTATGAATAAAAAACAGGCAAGATTTAATGAAAAATTACTGGAGATAATTCATGTCAGTTAAAGAACATTACGACAATCATCTTGGAAGTTTTTACACCTGGATGACGGGCAATTTCCAGGATAGACAGCTGGAGTTTCAGAGTTTTCTGGAAAAAAATTGTCTTCATCCGCAATCAACGAAATCTGCCCTGGACCTGGGGTGCGGGAATGGGATTCAAAGCGTTTCCCTTGCAAAAGTAGGTTTTGATGTTATCGCGGTCGACTTCAGCAGGCAGCTGCTATCTGAAGTGGAACTGAACCGGAAAGAGCTCCCCATCAAAATTATCGAGGATGATATTCAGAATGTCAGGAAGTATCACCATGCCCGTCCTGAACTCATCGCATGCTGCGGTGATACCATCTCCCATCTTGACGGTATGGACAGCATAAACCGGTTTATTGCAGACTGTTCATCCATTTTACCCCTGCAGGGGAAAATTATTCTCTCCTTCCGCGACTATTCGATCCCCCTATGCGGAGACAGCCGTTTTATTCCTGTCAGAAGCGATGATTCAAGGATTTTAACCTGCTGCCTTGATTTTGAACAGGCAAGGGTCAGGGTTACAGACATTCTGTATTCCAGAACAGGTAATTCCTGGATTCAGAAAGTCAGCTCCTATTATAAAGTCCGTCTCATTCCTGTTCAGATTGAATCAGTCATTTTAGAGCAGGGACTGAATGTGATATATAATCAAATCATATCAGGGATGATAACAATCATTGCAGTAAAAAAAACATGATGTATTCCATAATGGTAAGCGGCTGGAGAAAGTGTGATGGATTCTCCCGGTAATGACATGGTAATGGGACTGAGGGCCGGCGGGCGGGAACGGAACGTGGCGCTCACGGGCATCCTTGAACACACGGAACTCCCGCTGGCGACCGGGGTGCTTGAAGAATTGACGGAGTGCATCAATGATACCGCCTACGGCAACAACCGCCTGGCTGCGGATATTTTTCAGTACCTTTCCTCCAGCGGTTTCGATATCGGCCAGGCAATCCCCCTGCTTCTGGTAAAGGCAAGGGATAACGATGGATTCGGCCGCAGGGTACAGGGGATACTGCTTTCCTTTGCCGGGAAAAGCCTTCAGAATGCCCGGACGCTCAGGGACCAGGCGGTGAAGGCCGGTTTCATCATGGAGCCGAGGCCTGCTGGATATAAAACAAGCGGATTCCTTCCCTACGATGAACCGGGATTCGATGAGCCGGTGTTTGAGGACCCGGCAGGGTGGGTCACGGAATTAAACGGCATCATTGAAAAATCGGTGCAGCCAAGGACATTGAGATGGCCTCCCGGTTACGGTGTGAAAATTGGAGGAGGGAAACTGCAATGGTTTGCCGATGGGGGAGGCGGCTATTCCCAGGCCTATGACGAATTTCTCGTGAACGGGCCCCGGAGATTATGGATCGACAGGGCAATGCCCGGGGAATGCCGCGTGGAAATATATCAAACCCTCGGCGCAGAGGCACCGGCGGTAAAACCGATCCCTGAACGGTGCCGGGAGATGGATCAGATGTTTTCCGCCTGGGACAGGAGATACGGCCGCGGGAACCCGGAGTGCGAGAGCTGTTCGCTGATTCCGCCATGCTCATGGGAAACCAGGATTGACGGGTTGTTTGTGGGCGGAGAGAAGGGGCTGCCCGGATCCCGGCACCGGTTTGTGGATATTCTACTGTTCAATGCCGGCACCGTTTCCGGCTGTCCCGAGTGCGGCAGGCTCTACGTACAGTCGCGGGAACATTACCGTGATGTATACCTGCCTGACGAAGATACGGAATACCTGGAAAAATATGATTCCGGGACAATCCTCGAACTGGTGCTGAAGCACGTGAGGGAGAATGAACCCTATGAGATCCTTGCATCAATTCCCGAAATGGAAAAATAGCTGAATAGGAATGCGCATCGCCTCCTGCTGCTATTTTCAGGGGCCGGGAAAAAGCGTGCCCTGTTCCAGTGCCCTAACCAAGGCCATAGAGCCTGTATTCGCCGGTTTTCCCTTTAATGCTGATATGTGCATAGGGCTTGATGGTCAATTGTTTATTCAGTTTCAATGCCACTGCTTCGGAGATCAGGATATCCTCGTTTACGGTTTTGCATGAACTTTCGATACGGCTGGCCATGTTGACAGTATCGCCAACCACTGTGTATTCCAGCCTGTCTTCACTGCCGATATTCCCGACAATGACAGGGCCGTAGTCTATTCCCAGGCCATGGTGTATTGTGAAGGCTCCCCGCTTGGAACGTGTTTCATTGAACTCAATGAGTGCCCGGCGTATTTTCAATGCTGCGAGTACGGCATTTTCAGCATCATTTCCCGATGAATTGGGAGTCCCGAAAGTTGCGAGTATTCCGTCCCCTATAAATTTATCCAGGGTCCCGTTGAATTCAAAAATTATTGAGACCATAAACCTGTGATATTCTGAAAGAAGAGTGAGTATCTCCTCCGTGGCATGAGTTTCGCATAACATAGTAAAGTCCCTGATGTCGCTGAACATAACCGCAACATCCTGTTTTTTTCCGGCGAGCAGTGATAATTCAGAATCCTCCTTCATAATGAGTTCAGCAACATCCGGGGAGAAATACCGTGACAGCTGGCTGTTTTTCACCTCGTTCTGAGCAGACTTGATTATGGTCCTTCTTGCGGTAAGAGCTATGAAAGAGAGGGTTATTCCGCAAAGAAGTATCACGATGACCGTGGAAAAATAGAGGAACAGGTTTATTGAAGGCCCGAGTATGGTCTCGCTGATATTGTCGGACAGTGTAAATCCAGGGCCCATGGCAGCATAAAAAAACAGCCCGGTCATGTAGAATCCTGATGCAATAGAAAGAATAAGCGGGTACGCCGGCTTAAGTGCAAGGGTATTGACCGCCAGGAGAGAAAATATAACATAGGGGAGTGCCGTTTTAAGAAGATATGTGCGCGGAAGCGCTCCGGAATTTTCCGAATCATACCATATAAAGGGGATCACGGCAATAATGGTTATGTCTATTGCAAGGGAAATGTAGCCGGTAATTCTGACGCCCCTGTTTTTCGAGAGATAATATGCCGACACCGAGAGAATGACTGTGCACGGGATCAGGATAACGAAAATATGCATAATCTCCGCGTGGTCATGGATGTTTATCATCTGCATAACAATCATAATGATAAATAACAAAATTTTACCATATGTGGAAACAGTGGCTCCATTTTTTTCCTTCTCTCTTATTAAATCCTCGCTTCTCTGAAACATAACTGCTCCATGTTTAAAATTATTTTAAGTTACAGGCACTTCAAAAAAGTAGATTATTCATCCCTCTGTATATTTCCATCCTGAATTTGATGTCATGTGATATCAAATTTAAATTATATTCCCGATATATTTCATGAGTCAACTGTTTAATTCTTAAAATTTATCCATAGGTAACGGGTATGATGTTGCAAATTATATTTACTGGAAATTCAGGAACACGGAATGGATATAGAAAAAATGCTCGACATATCAGCCAGAACTCTGATATGTTACGGGGAATAAAGCTCAAGACATTAATGCTGAAAGCTTGTGATCAGCCCTGCAAACTCCAGATTAACCCTGTCATGTGATGAAAAGTTCGCTTGATTGGAAAGGATAGGTATTATGGGTGAAGGAATTAATAGTATGAATGTAATTCTGGGAAATTTTCGCAAGATGAACAAGCATTTTAATTTTTGTATCATGGTTGTTCTTGTTCTGTTCATTGGATTTGTAGATGTTGTAACCGGATACGAATTATCCTTTGATATTTTTTATCTGATTCCGATTTCACTTTCTATTTACTTAATTGATTTTAAATCCGGATTTATAATTTCAATAGTATCTTCGATAAGCTGGTACTTGGCCGATATCCATGGGGGTCACGCATATACCAGTTATATAATTCCTGTCAGCAATTCAATTATGCGATTAGGATATTTGATTCTTCACTCCTACCTTTTCTCAAAATTCCTGGAATTGTACAGGAAAACAAAGCTTGAATCATTGACAGATGCATTAACACATATTTATAATATGCGGTATTTTCATAAATTATTTGAGCGGGAACTTCTGACATCCAGGCGGACAGGGAGTGAATTTACCCTGATATATATTGATCTTGATAATTTTAAAATCGTGAATGACACCTACGGACATTCAGCCGGGGATAGTGTATTAAAATCATTTTCAAAAATGGTAACTGAAAGCATCAGGCCCTCTGATATATTTGCCAGAATGGGCGGCGATGAATTTATTTTACTGCTGCCAGGAACAGGGTATTATGAATCTGATATATTAATTGATAGAATTAAAAAAAAATTTGAAAATGATAAGATTAGTAACGGCAAATTAATCAGTTTAAGCATGGGTGTGATAACATATAAATCCTTTAATCTGACCATAGATGAAATGATAAAAAACGTTGATGAAATCATGTACATGGTTAAGAAAAGCGGCAAAAACAGTATTGAACATATCGTGTGGGAATGAGAATCAGAATAATTGTTTCCCGGATGAACCGCATAAATTTTTTTTCATGAAAATCCTGCTACCTGGATAATAATTTGGCTTATAAAAACAGTTCTGGAAATTTTACTGCCGGTAGCCTCTGGACCAATATTATTGACATGTCCTGGCCGATACTGGTCATCATGCTCCTGAATTTTTTTGTGGGCATTGTGGATGTCTATATCGCCGGACTCCTGAGCCCGGAAATCCAGGCAGCAGTGGGATTCGTGAGCCAGCTTTCATTTTTGACAATCGTAATTGCCAATGCCATCAGCATAGGCGGCATTGCACTCATCTCCAGGGCGGCAGGAGCGGGTAATTTCGAAAAAGGGATTGAGATAGCAAGGCAGATACTCATTTTCGGCGGCGCGGTTGCCTTCTTAGTGATGATCCCCGGCCTGTTCTTTTATAGAGAAATGGTGGCTATTACCGGCTTCCCGGTTGAGATTCGGGAGACCGCGGGAAATTTTCTCAGGGTCTATTCCCTTGCCATGGGTTCCAATTATCTCCTGATAATATCCAACTCTATTTTCAGGGCAAACGGAGAGGTCAAAAAACCGCTCATCACCATGAGCATCGTAAGTGCCCTGAATGTGGCACTGAATTTTATTCTTGTTTTCGGGATATTTTCCTTCAAGGGGCTGGGGTACATCGGAATAGCAGCTGCATCATCAATTTCCGTGACGGCCGGTACGGTAATCAATCTTGTTTTTTTATCACGGGGGAGATGGGAAGGCTTATACAGGCGTCCATGGGGCTTCTCGCTTGACATAATCAAAAAAACAGTATCGTTAAGCTGGCCGGCTGCCCTTTTGCAAGTAGCCTGGAACGCAGGGAGCATAATCATCTATAATATCCTGGGCCGGCTCGGCAGTGAATCCATTACAGCGCTTGCGGCCATTACCAACGGTTTCAGGATTGAAGGGCTGATATTTCTTCCGGCCTTTGCCCTCAACATGGCCGCCTCTGTTCTCATAGGCCAGAACCTTGGGGCAGGCAATCCTGAAAGGGCGGAACGCATGGGATGGAAGATCGCTTTGACCGGAGCCGGTGTAATGAGCGTTATGGCCATCATTATATTCATCTTCGCTGGGGATATTACCTGGGCATTTACCGGAAACCCGGCGGTCCATGCTGAAACGGTGCGGTATCTCAGGATCAATATGATCTCTCAGCCTTTCATGGCCATGAGCGTTGTGCTGGGCGGCGGGCTCCAGGGGGCAGGGGACACACGCGGAGCCATGTGGGTAGTGGGAACGGCAATGTGGTTCATACGGCTTCCCCTGGCCTGGCTTTTTGCCATGGTGCTTGGTTTCGGTGCACGGGGGGTGTGGGCGGCAATGGTGATATCCATGGCGATACAGGGGAGCCTTATGGCAATACGGTTCCGCGGAGGGAAGTGGAAGGCCATGAAAATATAGGCACGCAATGCATTGCAAGTGAACCTGCTGCAGATGATTTTTTTGTAAAAATATGCTTAAAAAGGTTGACATGTAATACCGAAATATTATCATGTCGATATGATTAAACATATTGATAAAAAAGATGTCCCAATGGAAATTATCATTACCATGCTCGATGCGCTGAAAGACAGTACACGGCAGGATATACTGTATCTTTTCAGACAAAAAAGTGAGTATTGTGTGAACGATATTGCCGGCTCCTTCAAACTGAGCAGGCCGGCAATATCCCACCATCTCAACATCATGAAAAGGGCTAAGATCCTGAGTTCAAGAAAGGAGGGGAAATTCATCTATTTTTCTTTCAATAAAAAGTATGTGGTGGGGATGCTTGAGCAGTTTCTTCATTACATTAAAGACTGCTGCTGAAATTTTTTTTATTTTACATGTAAACGTGCTTAAACATATTAAAATAAGGAGATATACAGATGAAACGGAAAGGAATGTACATACCCACGATTGAGGATGCCATTGAAATAAGCGGCATCGAGACCCTTCATCCCGGGGGATTTCTTCTCACCAGAAGGACAGGGGAGATTGCCGGGCTGATGAAGGGGATGAAGATACTCGATGTTTCAAGCGGCCGGGGTACTCAGTCGATTTACTATGCCAGGGAATTCAGCGTTGATGTCACCGGCATTGATATCAGTGAGGACATGGTGAGAACCGCCCGGCAAAAGGCTGCAGAGGAAAATCTTCAGGAGAGGGTCAGGTTTCATCATGGTGATTCCCAGTCACTCCCCTTTGCCGATGGTTCATTCGACGCAGTCATTAATGAATGTGCTGTGGGAATTCCTGATGACTCACAGAAAGTCCTGGATGAAATGCTCCGGGTGGTCAGGAAGGGCGGGACGGTCGTAATTCATGAGTCAACCTGGAAGAAAAAATTGCCCGATACTGAAAAGGAAGAGATTGCCGAGAGGTATGGGACGACTCCACTTGATCTCTCCGAATGGAGGAACATGCTTGAACGTGCAGGTGCAATAAATGTATACACTGAATTTGAAGAGTGGTCAAAACCTGAAATGTTCTGGAAAATAAGAAAGGACCGCCATGTGAGGCACTGGTTTTTCATCATGAGCATCCCTGAAAAGATCCGGACAATGTTCAGGATATTCTCCAGGTACGGGATACGCGGCATCATCAACATCCTGAAAAATGAAAATGTATTTTTCAAATCTGTACTTCATGGGAAACTGGGCTATGCCCTATACAAAGGCGTGAAATAAATTTCAGGCTCCCTTCTCAGGCCAATGACTATTTATCATTTCCCATAACAGAAAAAACCTGGTATTTCATGGGCAGAAATCCCAGGTTTTTTCTGTTTCTGCTGCACATCACCGGACCGCATAATTGAAAAAATGTTCAATATATAATATTTTGTTCTTGAAATGTTTATCCAATTATTGTAAATATAACACAAATATGGTAAAAGTAAGGTTTTATAAGGTTATGATAGATGGCTGTTAAAAACGAAAATTTTTCCAATTCATTGCAGATTGTCTGCTTTAAGATAGGCAGAGAGATATACGGCATTGACATTCTCAAGGTGCAGGAGATTCTGAAGCTTCCGAAGATCACAAGGCTCCCTAAATCCAGCTCCTACATCATCGGTGTGATTGATTTAAGGAGCAAAGTGATACCCATTGCCAATCTGGGCCTGAAATTCGGCATCGATACAGGAAAAATTGAAGACTGTACCAGGGCAATAGTAGTTGATATCGCCGGAAAGAAGGTCGGCCTTGCCATTGATTCAGTGAGCCATGTAATTAAGATTAAATCCGAGGATATTGAACCTCCGCCGCCCATTGTAAAGGGTATATCAGGCAAATATATCGTGGGAATCGCAAAACTGGAAGAGGGCTTTGTTGTCATACTTGATGTAAGCCAGATTTTCTCAGTCCAGGAGGTTAAGGAAATGTAGCCGGGTCTTCTAATAGGCTGCCACAAGTATTGTTTCTATCTCATTGGCATTAAGCGGCCTCGGAGCATTTTCATGGAAAGGGTAGGTCATTGCCAGCGTTGCAATCTCGCCAAACAGGAATTTCGGCACGGAATACTGCGACAGTTTCTGGGCCACGTCGGTATCCATTTCAATTTTTCTAATTGCTTCAACTGCCTTGATGGCGGCTTCGATAACCGTTATATCCTTCACATCCTCTCCCATAACCTTTGACATCTGCACATATTTACCCGGCGATGTTGTGAGGTTGAATTCCATTATGTGGGGAAGAATTACGCTCATGGCATTTTCAATTGATATTTCTGTCTTCGATGCCAGGGCCATGGATATGGACAGGGTTATTGAAAGATAAGCTATTGAGAATGCAATCCCGGACATTGCCGATGCCGTTGCAAGATACACCCTTGGAAGCACATTCTGCGGCTCCCTGTATGATGAAGGGAGGTTTCTGAAAATCATGTCTATTGACTTAAGCGCAAAGGTATTGATAATGTCGTTGTTCATGGTGGAAATAACCGATTCCGAAGCAATGGCCAGCGTGGCAATTGAACACTTTATCGCTTTCTCTTCACTCATTTTAATCGATAAAATCGGATCTACTATCGCAGCAACCGGATAGAGAAGCTGATTGAAATAGGTTTTTTTAATCCTGTCATGTATGTCATTTAAGAATAACATCGGCGCGATTTCCAGGCCGAAGACCGGATGGGCAGGCATGGTTATCAGCGGGATAGCGGGCTGTGAAAGCTCCCCCTTTGAAAACAGATCGTAACAGAAGATATAATTATTGGTCAGCAGTGATATGGCCTTGCCTGCGTTTATGGATTCAACCCCGCCGAACCCGATTATGGCGTCGCAGTTGGTTTTTTTAACAAAGGATACGGCAAAGTCAATGTTTTCCGTATTTGGATACTGGGGGAGGTCGTCATAAATGATGCATCCGATTCCCGCTTTTTTAAGCGATTTAGAAATCTGGTCTATGACCTCGTAATATATCTCAAAGTCTGATGATGTTGTGACAATAATAAAACGGGAGCCGAATTTCGACACAATCCCCGAAATATCACTTAATATATTTTGACGGATATAAATCTCTGTGGGGAGATGAAAATCGGGGGTTATTGAACCTTTCAATGCTTTTCCGCCATTGTTTCTATTTTCCGGCCATAAAAAAAGCGGACATATATTTATCTCCGCTTCTTTGGATATATTTCCTGCGAAATATATATTACGGTATCGCTTACCTTAAAAGATAATTAGCAATTCTACTGGCCACCATTTCAAGTATCTTCGGATCATCGAAGTTATAGGAGCCGTTGTGTATCCTTTCCTTTATTTCGCTTACTCTGTCGGCTCGTATATCCGGGGCCTGATTGACTAACTGGATATCCTTTGACAATTCAGCAGCTTTCTTCCCTTCAGAAGAAATCTGTATGGTATCATTCTTATTGATTTCTTTTGTCTCAGACACCGATTTTGTCTTTTTCGGTTCAATGATATTGTTGATGTTTCCTATTTTATCTATAACCATTTTGTTAACCCTTTCTCTTTGTATAATATTTATCGGTTTCTTATATGATTACTTTAGCCAAATATTACAGACACTTGCAAAAATCTGAATTTTAATTTATAAAATGTCAAAATTCGGTTTTTTCAAAAATTTATGTTTACAAAGGAACTCACTAATTTAATACTTAAAGTCCCCCCTTATAATAGTAATAATTTATTTAGAGGCATTATAAATATCAAGTAAAATTTACTTTTCCTGGCCATTTAATATTGCCAGGGTAAATTCTCCCTTTTCCATAATATCATCGATATTTTCGTAAATGCCGTTTATTCTGCCTGAATAGAATTCTTCATATATTTTTGTCATTTCCCGGCCTATTATTATCTCCTTTTCAGGAAAGATATCATGAATAATTCTGAGCATTTTTTTTATTCTGTATGGGGATTCATAAATAACAATGATTCCCTGGAAATTTCTTAGATTTTCAAGCTCCCTTACGATTTTACCCTCTTTTTTGCTTAAAAATCCGGCAAAAATTACTCTTTTTTCACTGAAACCCGATACAGATAAAATCGCAGATAGCGCCGACGGCCCTGGAATGGGAATTATTTTAATCTCCTTATCCCTGGCAAATCTTACAAGCCTGCTTCCCGGGTCTGAAATACCCGGTGTACCGCTGTCTGTCATATAGGCTATGGAGAGCCCGTTTTTTATATTTCCCAGGGCTTCTTCAATCCTGGTATCGGAGGAGTGGGCGTGAAGAGACTTTAGCTTTGCTTCGATGCCGTAGTGATTTATGATTTTTCTGGTTTGCCTGGTATCTTCGCAATATATGTAGTCCACTCTGTTTTTTAATATATCAACTGCCCTGAAGGTCATGTCTTCCATGTTCCCGATAGGCCCAGCGACAATATATAGAGTCCCCTCATCCATGGCGTTATTTTCCATGTATCGATAAAAATGTAAATAATAATTTCATAGTGGAATATAATTGACATGAGACGGTAATTCAGGTAATTGTGGGATGGTTGGCAGAGTAATGTTCCGCCCTGGTCCAGAATAAAAAGGCATGGAAAGACCTTGAAAAATTTTTCCCGATCCCCTCGGTCCTCTAAGATAAAATTAAAGAGGAGATTGATATAAAAGGCTCAGAAGCGTAGAAAAAAATTGACGGGAAGGATCTGATTCAAAATTCCTCTGATATCAAAAAGGGGATAAAGGGGAAGTTGAAATAACAGATGCCTGGAATAATAATAGAAAGGATTCATATAGCCCAATGAAAAAATCCATACAACTGGTTAAAAGGGGTGAAATATTTATCAGCGGTATCGACGTTCTGAAAACAATAATCAGCACCTGCGTCTCAATATGCTTCTACCATTCCGGGTCCGGTCTGGGCGGCATAACCCATATATCGCGATCCAGGCGGGATGATGCCACTCCAAGCGGCAGGTTTGTGAAATTCGACGGTTATTATTATGCCGACAGGGCAATTCCCGGCATCATTGAAATGATGAGGATGAATGTATCGGGGCTGAGGGAAAAGAGCCTGCAGGTAGTGGTTGTCGGCGGTATGAATGGGGAAGGGCCGGTAGCGGAAACACTGGTGGAGCTTGGAAAGCATGATTTTAAAACAATCGGGAAGGATATAAACTCCAATTTTCAGAGGTATGTCACTTTTACCCCTTCGATGAGGAGCGTTCATGTGAAGCGGAAGGTCTTATATGGCGCAGCTGAAGATGATCTTGATTTCAAGTTTTCCTGATTTTTCGGGTTCCTGAAACGTCCGGCGTGTGCCGAATCCTGCCGCACCTATTAATTTTCGATCCCTTTCCTGGCTTCAACCCCTGAGTTATAATAGTGTTTTATCTCCCTCATTTCGGTTATCAGATCACAGTAGGGATGGAGTTCCGGCGGGTTCCCCCTGCCGGTGATAATGAGCTCCCTGTCAGCAGGCCTGTTTTTTATTATATGCAGTATCTCATCGGCAGTAGTCAGTTTAAACAGGAGGGTCGTCACGATCTCATCCAGGATGACAATGGAGAAATTATTATCGGTCAGTGCTTCAAGGGACCTGTCCAGCCCCTTTCTGCAGAGGTCATAGTGCTCCTGGAAATCTGGGCCATCGGGCCTGCAGAACTTCGTGCTTCCATACTGCTCAATGGTGATGAATTCCTTCATTGATTTTGATGAATCCAGTTCGCTGTAGTGCTGCCCCTTCATGAACTGTATTATGATTGTTTTTAGTCCGGAGCCCGCAGCCCTGAATGCCAGCCCCAGTGCCGCAGTAGTTTTCCCCTTGCCGTTCCCTGTGTACATCTGAACATATCCTTTTTCAATCATTGTTCCAGGTATCCCTCGCTTTAGAAAAACGTATCAGCCTCAGGCGGCTTCAGCAAGTAAAATTTCTTTTTGCCGTCGCCAGTCTAAATATCTTTTTCTTCATGTCTATCCAAAATTTAATAAAAATGGTTGAAAATTTGTATTATATTATGTAAATTTTGTAACAGCAACGTTGATAGAGCGGTTTATCAATCCTTTATTATTATTTACGGGCATGGGGATTGTTTCCATGGGCATCAATAATATTTTCACGATATTTCCGACCTCCGGGATTAACATTTTTGTGTTGCTTGATTTATTTATTTGCCTGGAGAAGATTGATTTTTGATAAAATGCGGGGAAAAGAATATGGATAAAAAAATTGAAGGCAACATAGAAAAATTCATCTGGACCGAAAATTACTGTACCGGGATCGAAGTAATAGACAACCAGCACCAGGAGCTCTTTAGGAAATTCGACAAATGTTCCTTGGCCATATACAAAGGTGAAGGGAAATCTATATTAAGGGAGATTATATCCTTTATTGATATTTATGTGAATGATCATTTCGATGATGAAGAGAGGCTGATGACAATTAATAAATATCCAGATTATTACAAGCATATTGAATTTCACAAGAATTTCAGGGGCATCTTCAACAGCTTTAAAAAAGATTTTGAACAGAGGGGCGGTGACGCATACCTTGCACTTCAGCTTGAGAAGGAGATCAGGAACTGGTGGAAAAACCATATACTCACCATTGACATGCTGTATGTACCATACATTAAAATTAAAAGCAGCGGGAAGAGCCAGGTGGAATAAAAGAAACATGGATTACCCGGAATTACGATTCTTCGACAACATTTTAATACACAGGACAGCAAGGGATATCATCCGGAACAGGTCGACGAACAGGAATGATGTCCGGGACGAAGCCCTTTCGGGGCTTCGTCTTGATGGAGTGGTGAATGTACTGGACATCGGATGCGGATTCGGGTTCATGGCTGAGAAATATGCAACGATGATTTCTCCCGCAGCCCGGGTAACCGGTATCGATTTATTTGAAAACAATAGGTCCCCCTTTGAAGAGATAATCCGCGGATCAGGGAGAGTTCCTGAATTTCTCTGCCGGGAGATTACGACTTCACTCCCCTTTGACGATAGAAGCTGTGACCTTGTCATTGCATCCTATTCGCTCTATTTCTTCCCCTATGTCCTTCCAGAGGTTTCCAGGATCATGACCGATGACGGTATGTTCATTTCCATCACCCACAGTGAAAATTCCTTCACCGGGCTCTACCAGGTAATGGGGCTTACAAGTGAGAATTCTCTGCACCCGGAACTTTTGAAAAAATTTTCCACGGAAAATGGGCTTGAAAAGCTGAAGCCCTATTTCAGAAATGTATTCATGAAGGAATACCGTAACTCCCTGATTTTTGAAGAGAAACATGCTCATGAGCTTCTCACCTATGCCCTGTTTAAACTCCCCCTTCTGCTGAAAAATATCGATGCGGATAACAGGCTGCCGCGGAATTTAGAAAAAAATGTTCAAAAAAACCTGGAAGAAAAAAAATGTATAATAATAGAAAAGAATGATGCCATTTTTCACTGCAGGGGGCCCCTTTGCCGCTGATGCAGAAATATTGTACCCAGTGCTCCGGTGCCGTGGAAGAGATTTCGGTTGAGGGGAAGCTCAGGATTGTATGCGGGAAATGCGGAACCATTTTTTACAGGAATCCTCTCCCCATAGCTGCTGCCGTTGTACTGAATTCAGAAAGAAATGTCCTGTTGGTGAAACGGAAGAATGAACCGCGAAAGGGGCTCTGGTGCCTTCCCATCGGTTTTGCTGAAATAGGCGAGACAATAGGTGATGCGGCCATTCGTGAGCTGAATGAGGAGGCCGGCATCTACGGCAGCCTTGTGAGGCTTCTCGATGCCCGTTCAATGGTGATGGACATATATGGAGACGTCCTTGTAGTTACCTTTGAAATTGTGAAAACAGGCGGCGAAGAAACTGCCGGTGACGATGCCGAGGAGGTCGGCTATTTTCATCCCGACAGCCTCCCGCCCCTTGCATTCGATGTTAACGTTCACGCTATCCATAACTGCCTGAAGGAGCATGAGACAGAATGGGCCATCCAGGATTCCTTCCACCGCCTCGAGTCCGATGAAAGGGAGAACCTTCTGTCCGATTCACTGGTATCATTCATCCGGTTAAATGCCCCTGTACTTACCGATCTCTGGTTCAGGGAGGTATGCAGTAACCCGCTCACGGCATCCTTTTCAATGGTACAGCCGGTTTATCTTAAAAACAGGACAATGACCGAGCTTGCCCATTTCAGCGACTGGCTCCTTGACCCGCAATACAGGAACGACATGATGATTTTTTACCGGACCCTTGGTCTTGAGAGGAGCAGGATGGGTTTCGGGCTGCACGAGGTGATTAGCGCCATGACAATCATGAGGAAGATTGTCCTTTCCTATGCCCATGATCACGGCATATGGGACAGGGCTATTGATGCATACCGGGTACTGGAACTGGACAGAAGGATCATGCTTTTTTACGACGAGGCCATATACTACATGGCCAGGGGATTCGAGGACGAATAATGCCTCTACATGTTGCGCCTGTATTTTCCCCCAACCTGGTAGAGGAGACGTGTTATCTGGCCAAGGCTCGCATACCTTGCAGTGTTCATCAGCTCGGCAAATATATTCCCTCCTGAAAGGGCTGTCTCTTTCAGGGTTTTGAATGCGGCTTCAGCCTCTTTTTTATGAGCTTTCTGGTATTTTATAAGATTCCTGTACTGTGCCAGTTTTTCATTTTTGCCTGCCCTTGAAAGGGTTGTGGGAGGACGCTCGTAGCTTTCTGACATGGCCCCGGGGTTCATAAATGTGTTGACCCCGATAATGGGATATTCGCCTGAATCCTTTTTAAATTCATAGTAAAGCGATTCGTCCTGGATCTTGCCCCTCTGGTAATGGGACTCCATGGCTCCAAGTACGCCGCCCCTCTGGCTTATGGAATCGAACTCTTTGAGGACCGCTTCCTCAACAATATCGGTAACCCTGTTTATGATAAAACTCCCCTGGAGGCTGTTCTGGTTTTTGAATATACCGTACTCCTTGCTTATGATGAGCTGAATGGCCATGGCCCTCCGCACCGATTCCTCCGTGGGCGTGGTGATGGCTTCATCGTAGGAGTTGGTATGGAGCGAGTTGCAGTTATCGTTAAGGGCCATGAGGGCCTGGAGGGTAGTTCTGATATCGTTGAACTGGATCTCCTGCGCGTGAAGTGACCTTCCCGATGTCTGGATGTGGCACTTGAGGCGCTGGCTCTGTTCATTGGCCCCGTACTTGTATTTCATGGCTATGGCCCAGATCCTCCTTGCCACGCGTATCAGGACATTGTATTCAGGGTCCATTCCGCTTGAAAAGAAGAATGAAAGGTTGGGCGCGAATTCATCGATTTTCATCCCCCGGCTCAGGTAGTATTCAACATAGGTAAAGGCGTTTGACAGGGTAAGGGCGAGCTGGGTGATCGGGTTTGCCCCTGCTTCGGCTATGTGGTATCCGCTGATGCTCACCGAGTAGAAATTCTGAACATCGTTGTCAATGAAGTACTGCTGGATATCCCCCATCATCTTGAGCCCGAATTCAGTTGAAAAGATGCATGAGTTCTGCCCCTGGTCTTCCTTTAAAATGTCCGCCTGGATTGTTCCGCGTATGTTTTTAAGGACGTCCTTTTTTAATTTTTCCCGTTCCCCCGAATCGGGATCCCTTCCGGTTTCGGCTTTGAATCTGTCTGCCTGCTGGTCTATGGCTGCATTAAAGAAGAATGCAAGCATCACCGGAGCAGGCCCGTTGATTGTCATTGAGATGCTTGTCCTGGGAGAGCAGAGGTCGAAGCCTTTATAAAGCTTTTTCACATCATCAAGGGTGCAAATGCTTACGCCGCTTTCGCCGATTTTGCCGAAGATGTCGGGCTCTTCGCTTGGATCATGGCCGTACAGGGTGAGCGAGTCAAAGGCGGTGCTCAGCCTCTTCGCATCGTCATGCTCCGAGAGATAGTGGAAGCGCCTGTTTGTCTTTTCCGGCGTCCCTTCCCCTGCGAACTGCCTCTTGGGATCCTCTCCCTCTCTCCTGAAGGGGAAAACACCGCAGGTGTAGGGGAAATGCCCCGGGATGTTCTCCCTCCTCATCCAACGAACGATATCGCTCAGGTTTCTATAATCGGGAAGGACGACTTTCGGGATTTTCAGCTTTGACATCGATTCAAAGTAGAGATCGTTTTTAATTTCACGGTCTCTCACCCTTGTGACAACCTGTTCTCCGGAATATTCAACCTTCATGGTGTCCCATTTTTTAATGAGATTTTTTATTTCATGATCAATTTTTGAATCAGCCTCGCTTAATTTTACATTGTATTCGGTTCCTGATAGAAATTCCCCGGCGGTTTTCAGTGACTCGAATTTCCGTACATGTTCAGCTTCACTGTCCGTTTTTTTATGGTAATCCCGCACGGTCTTTGAAATCTCTCCCAGGTAATATTCCCTCTCGGTGGGTATGATTGCCAGCCGTGATGAGTCCCTGGGCGAGTATGTCTCGAGTTCTGGGGTCTCCCAATCGATGGCCCCTTTCTTTTTCATGGTATTCATGACAAGCTGGAAAAATACATTGAGTCCCTGGTCATTGAAGTTGCTCGCCACGGTGCCGAGGATGGGAAGTTCGTGATCGGGCAGGTCAAAGGCGTTATGGTTCCTCCGGTACTGCACCCGTACGTCCCTCAGTGTGTCCAGGGATCTCTTGTGGTCGAACTTGTTGATTACGATGATGTCAGCAAAATCGAGCATATCGATCTTTTCGAGCTGCGTGGGCGAACCGAACTCCGAGGTCATGACATAGAGGGAGACATCGCAGTATTCCGTTATCCCCGTATCACCCTGGCCTATCCCCGGGGTCTCCACTATGATGAGATCGAATCCTGCAGCCTTTAAAATAGCTATGGAGTCCTTTATGGCGATCGTGAGCTCGGTCTTGGATGTCCTTGTTGCCAGGGACCTCATGTAGATGTTTTCAGGACTTATGAAGTTCATCCTGAGCCTGTCGCCCAGGAGCGCCCCGCCGGTCTTCTTCCTGGTCGGGTCAATGGCAAGGACCGCGATTCTGCGCTCGGGGTAAAAGTCCTGGAACCTCCTCATGAATTCGTCTTCAAGTGAGCTCTTGCCCGAACCCCCGGTGCCCGTGATCCCCAGAACCGGGGTATTCTCATTCATGGCCCGTATCTCCTTGCCGATTGTTGAGTAGACAACTTTTTTGTCCTTGTATTCCTTTTCCGCGATGGAGATGAGCTGGGTTATAACAAAATCATCCCTCTCCCTGAGCTTCTCCATCCAGTTGTCCGGAAGTGGAGGCATCTCCACTTCGCCTGTTTTTTTCATCATGTCGTCTATGATCCCCATGAGGCCCATCCGCTGGCCGTCTTCCGGGGAGTAAATTTTTGTAATACCATAGGCCTCGAGTTTCCGTATCTCGTCAGGGACAATAACACCTCCGCCTCCGCCGAAGATCCTGATATATTCCGCCCCCTTATCTTTCAGGAGGTCTCTCACATATTTGAAGAATTCCATGTGACCGCCCTGGTAGGAGCTCAGGCAAATCGCCTGCACGCCTTCCTGAATTGCGGTGAAGACGATCTCCCTGGCTGACCTGTTATGGCCCAGATGGATTACCTCTGCCCCGGCCTGCTGAAGGAGCCTGCGGATAATGTTTATGGATGCATCGTGCCCGTCGAAAAGGGTTGTGGCGGTTATGAACCTGAGGATTTTATTGTCGCTATCCTTATTTGCTGTCATGGGGGAACCTTCTTGTTATCTTCAGATTTTTTTCCGGGTTTCTTGAATAATCTGCCCGGGGTGCTCATGGGATCCGGAAAATGCTGCTCAGAGCACTTTGTTGGACCCAGAAAATGATGCTCAGAGCACTTTGTTGGAACCAGAAAATGCTGCTCAGAGCACTTTGCTGGACCAAGAAAATGTTGCTCAGAGTACTTTGCTGAACCAAGAAAATGCTGCTCAGAGTACTTTGCTTACGCCTAAATTTTTACATATACATAATATTTACAAATAGTAATTATTTATAAAATATCTATTTTGTCAAGTATATATCTATGAAATTTTGTCTCATAACAGATTTTTGGGATACTGATAAATTACGAAAATTATAAAAAATTATAAAAAATTATAAAAAATTTTTATGAAGAAACAAACTACATCACTTCTCAAATTCCAATACTATTCTTGTTCCATTTTCACGTTCAATCCGGATATTTCCATTTAACTGGTTTGTCATCATTGCTATAAGCTCCAGTCCAAAACCGGTTGAATTTTCAAAGTTAATTGAAGGCGGCAATCCAATCCCATTGTCCTGAACCACAAAAGAAGCAGTGCTGCCATTTCGCAAAGATGCCTCAACAACAATCAATCCGTCACTTCGCCCGACAAATGCGTATTTCATAATATTGGTTAAAATTTCATTTATTGCAATTCCGATGGTTTGAAGCCGTTTTGTGTCTAAAATAAAGTCATCAATTTTTTTTATAATTTTTACCGACTTACTGTTCGGGAAATTTGCAAGTATCTCATCAATCAGGGAAGCGACATAGTCCATTACAGAAATATTTTGAACATCTGCAGACTTGTACAATTTATCATATAACACTGCCATGCTCTGTACACGGCTCCCTGCGTCATGTAATGCTGCTATGGCAGCCGGGTCAGTTAAAATCTGGGACTGAATGTTTAAAAGGGAATAAATGATATTCATATTATTTTTAATTCTGTGGTGGACTTCTTTGAGGATGATTTCTTTTTCTGACAGGAGCGTTCTGATTTTGTTTTCGGCAAGCTTCCTGTCTGTGACATCATCAAAGGTAACGGCAAATCGCCCCCTCAGCAGACTGAAAACAACTCCTTCAAAATATTTATTATTCAGTTCAGAGAATTGTTCATACTGTTTCGGTTTGCCCGTGATGGCTACCTCACCGAAACTATCCAGCCATTTTTTTAATTCTGCCGGCGGTAACATAACACTTGCCCGTTTACCGGTAATATCTTCTTTCCGGACATTCAGGTTTCGCACATAAGACCTGTTCACATCCAGAGTAATATAGTCGATTGGCATTCCTTGTTCATCTAAAATAAATTCCTGGATACTGCAGGCCGGCAGCATTTCTGAAAACAGGCTTGTAAATTGTTCCTCTACAAGTTTCCGTTCAGTAATATCATTGAATACTGTGATTACAGCAGGTTTGTCATCGTAAAGGCAATTCATCGCCACAACTTCCGCATCGAATACAGTACCATTGAATTGTAGCAGCTTTTCTTCAATTAAGGGGGCGGTGATTTCTTCTCGAGATGTCAGCTGCTGAAACCGGTCGGTTACTATATTGCGATAATCAGGGTGAATCCGCTCAACTATTGGTGTTGTAATGAGATCTTCAGGAGTGTTGAACCCAAAGAGTTTTGCGCTGGACTTATTTGCCAATAGTATCTTCCCATCCCTATGAACCAGTACTCCAACAGGTAAAACATCTATTAATGTTCGATATTTCTCTTCGCTTTTTTTCAGGGCATCTTCCCGCATTGACAAAGCTTCAAGCAGATGGTTGAAGCCCCCGATGAGCTGGCCCACTTCGTCCTGTTTAACAACGGGCAGGGGAATTACCGGCAGGTTTGATTCCGATATCGTACTTAACGTTTTTAAGGTATTAAACACAGGTGAAAGCTGGCGTTTCAATAACCACCAGACCAGACCGCCTGCCAGAAGAGTCAGAATGACTGCGGCAAGATACATGCGATTCTGCATGGCCTGGACAGGAGCAAATGCCTCTTTCACAGGAATTCTTGCTACAATTATCCAGCCTGCAGCGGGGATCTGTTTCGCAGACGATAACACTTCCTGGCCGCGTGAATCCACGATTCTGCCGGAACCCTCGAAACCCTGCAGGTAACGGTCCATTAAGGGATTGATTCCGGGTGCTGGTATGGGCTGCATGATGCGGCTCTTATCTGAGGCGGTGACAATCAGCTTGTGCTGCGGTGCAATCAGGATATACCCACCCGACTTGCCATAACGGTTATCTGTGATCTTATCCAGGAAATTCGGTTTGCTCAGGTCTATTACTCCCGCTAAGGTACCGGTAATTATACCTGCTGCATCGCGTATAGGTGCTGCTATGGAGACAACCGGAGAAAGGAGCAGCTTGCCTATAACCGGTTTACTGATTGTGGTATTACCCATCTTGAGTGCGCTGAATATGTGATCTCTTTCTATAAAATTGACACCTCTGCGGTTAGCCGAGAGTGGAATTGAGGCTATGGCAGTGCCGTCAATTCCAGTGATAAAGGCTCCGCCGTTAAACATAAAACCGAGAGATAGATGATCTTCAAGTAACGTCTGCATTAATGCAGCATTTCCCAGAATGGCCGGAATTATTTTTAACGCAGTTTTTTCCAGCAATTCCATCCTGTCATTTAATTCTGTATTGATGTCTGATGCTATGATGGAAACAGTCGTAAACTGTTGTTCGTGCAGCAGTTGTGTTATGTCCTCACGAAGCATCCTGCTGGCGAAGGACGTTAAGGACCAGATGCTGGCCAGGAAAATGGTCAGGGTGAAAAGAGTCACTTTTGACTTTAGCGACCAATGGTGAAAGTAATGAGTTTTCATAAAATTCCTTTTCACTTGACCTATCCGTGGACTGCTTAAAAAAAAGCACGATGATTTTCACTGATTCCTGCCGGATTATAGTCTGATAGCAGCATAGAGTAAAGAAAAAATCAACTTTAAATCTTATATAACCCTTTCTATTTAATATGATTCTTCATCATCGAATAGAGGCAGGCAATCACCTTTGACTGGATCTGAAACTTATTATCTATCATTACATTGAAGGAGACTATCAGGATGATCTCATTATTCTCCATGTCCAGGTAGACATCAATTGGATCTTCGCCGCCGAGGGCTTTTTTGAGACTGGCTTTCAGATGTGAAAATGTTTTATCCAGATTTTCCGGCAGGCTCTTCAGCCTGATCTTCACATTCTGCACTATCTCGTTCCCGCTGCCGTAGTCGATTATCGGTTTGTCCAGCAGTATTTTGTTGGGAAGCTTTATGATATTATTGTCAGGGCTGTCGCGCTTGATGCTCAGAGTAGTGAAGAAGGTGCCGATCCTTACGATGGTCCCCTTTACCTCGCCGTGCACAATGTAGTCTCCGATTCTGAAAGGTTTCTTTGCTATGATTATAAACCATACAAAGTAGGATATGAGTATATCCTTCAGGGCAAGTGCAAGGCCGGTTGCTATGAATCCGATGAACAGGGTTATGCTGTTGACTGAGAGCCCCAGCCTTGACATTATGATGGCTATCACGATAATGTGTATCAGTGTCTTGTAAATTTTTGTTATGAATATCCTCTGTTCAATGTCAATTTCGTCCCGGAAAAAGCGGAAGACCCTGTTCTCCGTGAATTTTATGACAATATTCGCGATGAGCAGAAGTATGAGGGCTATGAGAATTACCTGGGACCCCTTGACAAAGGAATCGGGTATGGGGAGATGGCCGTATTTACTTAAGAATATTACCACCAGATATATAATCAGCAGGAGCAGCAGAATGAATATCCTTCTGTTCATAAACCTCTCCTTTTTTCTTCTTTCAATTTTCGGCGTCATATCCTCAGCCTTACAATAGTCACTCCATCCTGGCCTTCGCCCTGGTTTCCCGGCCTGAATCCATCGGAATAGGGGGACATCTTCAGATTTTCCCTGACCGCTTCTTTCAGGGCGCCTGTGCCATGGCCATGGATGACAACGACCGGGCTTATTCCCTGGCGCATCATCCTGTCAAAGGAGTCCTCCATGTGCTTTAGCGCGCCTGATACCTGCATTCCCCTGAGGTCTACGGTGTTGTAGCTGGTCTGGAAAGCCGGCCCGATCTCATCATTATGGATAACGGGAAGTTCATTTTTTGCAATGATTTTTTTTTCTTTCCCGGCGGTTTTTTTCAAGGGCCCCGAGGAGAGCAGTTCATTAAGCCTGAACCTGGCCCGGTAGGATCCGCCGAAATGGATATGTGCCATGGTCCCCGAGGCATCGATGCTCTCCACAACCCCGTATATCTCCAGTGCCGGAACAAAGACTTTCATGCCAGGTTCAGCATCACCTTGGTCAATGGGGGAGAGCCCTCCGGGATTCACCGCTCCGATGTCCTTTTTTATTTTTCCGGTAACGTCTTTCTGAATTTCGATGATCTCTTTCTGCACATCGCCCAGCTGTTTCATGCCGGCCTGCCGTATCTCCATCATCTTCCCTGCAAGGTCTTTCCGGTATTCCTTCAGCTCGTCAAGGAATTCCATCCCCCTTTCCATTTTTATCTCCTGGATCATCCTGTTGAGGCCGTCCTCTTTTTTTCTGAGTATTGCCTTTTCAGTGTCCAGGTCTTTCTTCATGGAATCCGTTAATTTTTTTTCTTCCTCAATTTCCTGCCGGCGGCGCTGGATTTCCTCGAGCATGGCCTCGGTGTTTCCCTCGATTCCGCTGATGAGCTCCCGCGCCCTTGATATGACGCCGCTGCTCAGACCGCAGAGCCCCGCTATCTCCAATGCGTAGCTTACGCCCGGATAGCCGGTGACGAGCTCATAGGTGGGCTTGAGCGTGTCCAGGTTAAAGAAGACCGACGCATTCATGTATCCCGGGTCTGCAGCGGCCATCTCCTTTAACGAGGAGTAGTGGGTCGTTACGGCCATCCTGCACTCTGTCTTCATGAGCTCCTCGATGATTGCCCTGGCAAGGGCAGCGCCCTGGCCGGGGCTTGTGCCCACGATGATCTCGTCAATGAGTATGAGCGAGTCGTTCCCCGCGCCGGAAAGGATTTCATTGATCACCATGATCTGTCCTGAGAACGTGGACAGGGACATGGCCATGTTCTGGTCGTCGCCGATGTCGGCAAAGATTCTGCCGAATATTCCAAGGCTTGAATCCGGTGCAGCGGGAATGTGAAGGCCGTGGGCGGCAAGGAGGGAAATGAGCCCCATGGTTTTGAGGAGTACGGTTTTTCCTCCGGTATTGGCTCCGGATATGATGAGGCAGTTGTAGCCGATGCCCAGTTCTATGTCATTTTCCACGACGGCGCCCTTTTTCATCAGATGGAGTAGCGGGTGCCTGGCCTTCATGAGTTTCAGGTGGGGAACCGGTGTGATTCCGGGCTCGCATCCGTCGTAATCGATGCTCAGCCTGGCTGCAGCGGTGAGAAAGTCAAGGCGGGCAATGGCAGCAAGGTTCTCCATCAACCTGCCGGAATCCTTTCCAATTTCCCTCGAGAGCATAGCAAGGATGATGTTCACCTCGTTCTGAAGCTCAAGCTGGAGCGTTATAAACCTGTTGTTGAGCCCCCTTACCTGGTCAGGCTCAATATAGGTGGTGGCACCGCTGGCCGATATGCTGTGAACAGTCCCTTTTATCCTCTCCTTCATTGATGTCTTGACAGGGAGCACATGCCGCTGGTTGAAGGTGGTGAACATCTTTTCTTGAAGTATCTCTGCCATGTACCTGCCGTTCATCAGCCTGGTCATCGTTTTTTCGCATTCCAGCCGTGCGGCATATATTTTTTCCCCGAGCTGTTTCAGGACAGGGTACTTTTCCGTGTTCAGCTCACTGCTTTCGGTGATTGATGAAAGGAGGAGGTCTCCACTCTCTTTAAGAGAGTCAATATTCACGAGTTCCCCGCCGATTGCCGGATATGCAGCTTTGCATCCATTCAGGAATTTTATAATCCCCCGGGAAGCCAGGATGAACCGCCTGATGACCGCAAGCTCCTGAAGGTCAAGGGCAGATCCCTTCATGGCCCTGCCGGCCAGGGCGCTGATGTCGGTGATGCCGGCGAAGTCCATGGACTCGCCCTTCAGGAGGAGCTCTTTCAGCTGGGAGATTTTTTTCATCCTGATTTTTATCTCATCATGGGGGAGAGGCTCTATGGATGCGGCCTCCGCGGCACCCGGTTCCGATGAACAGCGGGTTTTGAGATGCGCCAGCACGCCGTCCCATTCAAGAATTTCAAGGACATGGCGGGATATGAGGCTATTCATTTTCCCCTGATCTCAGATGGAGCCTGACGGTTGTTCCGCTGCCGCCTTCGCCACCGGCATTTGTCTGAGAGAGGACTTCTATGGTGCCGCCGTAAGTGTCCACAAATTTTTTTATCAGGGGCATGCAGAATCCTGTACCTATTCGCCGAATTTACTTATTGATGTCTAAAAAAAGAAAAATTTGCCACAGAGACACAGAGGCATAGAGAAATAGTAATAATATACACAGAATATAATAACAAAAATATGATAGTATGTCAAGATAAATGTTGAACCAGTACTATTGATTTTTTAATATTCAATGGTACACCTGATTAATAATAGTATTCAGATTCAAAGAATTTTTTTGCCATGGATATACATAAAAATGATGAAATAATTGAACATACCATAATCATGATAAGGGAACCAATCAAGAAAGGCATATTTTTCAAAAGTTCATCATGCTTTTCACCGGCAATTACCTTATCCGGCAGTCCGAGTATAACAGAACCGAGCCTCCTGTTTCCGAATCGGTCGTTGACAGCAATAGAAAAATCATGTATCATCTCTCCTGTTTTTTCCAGGGGGTAAACTGTTTTCGCTGCCTGCCTGCCGCTGTCAGGCAGTTTTCTGCCGGGTATATCGCTCAATGCCCTGCCGGACTCATGCCTGCCTCTCCTGTCAAAGTACTGAACAATCATATTTTTATTATCAAGGACAAAGAGATAAGCATAGGCATTGTTTTTTTTCAGCCTGTTGACATAATTTATCAGCATCAGCTCATCAACGCCGATTGAATCAGCAGTAATATCCGCAAGGTCTGCCAGGTCGCTTTCAGCTTTCCGGATAATTTGGTCCTCCCTGCTGTTCATGATGCTGTTCATGTAATAGGCCGACAGGGTACCGCCGGTAAGCAGGAACAGGGCAAAGGAGATAATTGCGGACCTGACCCATAGACGGAGAATGTCGCCTGAAATGTCAAAGTTCATAAAGGGCCCTCCAAACTGAATTGGGATAATTTTATCAGGCCGTATAAAAATGAAAGAATAAAATCTGCTTGATAATTTCATTTGTGAAAAATATATGTCAGTATATGAGAAAATGGATTTAATGAAAACAGATAAAAGAGATATTGACGGCCCGGACGGTGCCGGGATACAAAAGATGTTCAACGAAATCGCCGGGAGCTATGACCTGCTTAACCGGATACTCAGCTTCGGCATCGACAACAGGTGGAGGAGGAAAGGGCTGTCAATGTTTAACAGGAGGGCCCCCCTCAGGCTCCTGGACCTGGGCTGCGGAACTGGCGACCTCTCCAGGCTTTCATTCAGGTTCGGTTTCACCAGTGTGGTCGGGGCCGACTTCAGCATGGAGATGCTGCTTAAAGGAAAGCCCGGAAACAGGGATTTCAGCGGCATCTCCCTTTGCGCAGCCGACGCAGGGAGGCTGCCATTCAAGGATTCTTCGTTTACTTCGTGCTGCATCGCCTTTGCCGTCAGAAATTTTCAGGACCGCGGCGGCGCCCTGAGGGAAATATCCAGGGTCCTGGACGACAGTGGGGAGCTCATGATTATTGAATTCTCCATGCCCGGGAGCAGGCTGATACGGTTCATGTATAACATCTACTTCTTCCATATACTCCCGGTTATTGGATGGGCAGTATCGGGCAATTACCGGGCGTACAAATACCTCCCCCAGTCCGTGGGGAAATTTCCCTCCGTGGAGGATTTTTCAGAGCTCATTCTCGGGAGCGGTTTTTCCAGGGTCCGTGCCGCCAGGCTCACCCTGGGGATTGCCCATATATACCTGGCTGTAAAATAAAGGAAGGGGCGTCCCCGTATGAACGACTCAAAATTCAGTATATGGATGATGGCCGTCAGGCCGAAAACCCTGGGCGCAGCAGCGGCTCCGGTAATCATAGCCGTTTCACTTGCCTGGTCCTCAGGGGCCTCCGACTGGGGCGTTTCCCTTACTGCCCTGTTTTGCGCGCTCATGCTGCAGGTTGGCGCTAATTTTGCCAATGACTATTTTGACTTCATCAAAGGCGCAGATACGGTGGAGAGGACAGGGCCTGTACGGGTGACCTCTGCCGGACTTGTAACGCCGCAGGAGATGAAACTTGCCATGGTCATGGTTTTTGCGCTTGCCGTTATCCCGGGCATTTACCTCATATACAGGGGCGGGATACCTATCATGATAATCGGAGCGGCATCGATTCTTTCGGCAATCCTCTACACAGGAGGGCCCTATCCCCTGGGGTACCATGGACTGGGCGATCTCTTTGTCCTGATATTTTTCGGTTTTGCCGCAGTGTGCGGGACCTACTATATCCATGCAGGGGAGATAACCTTTGAGTCCCTTGCCGCAGGCCTGGCTACCGGCCTCTTTTCAACTGCCATACTTACGGTGAACAACCTGAGAGACATGGAAACAGACGGCAAAACAGGAAAGCGCACCCTGGCCGTACGGTTTGGAAAAAATTTTGCCAGGCTGGAATATCTTGCATGCATTGCAATCCCCTGCATCATCCCTATGGTAATGTATGTCAAAACCGGCCTTCACCCCTTTTCAATGGCATCGGCCCTTGTCTTTATTCCAGCTGTCCCTCTGATACAGAAAATATTTTATGAGAATCCGGGCCCCGGATTTAACAAGGTCCTCGGGGATACGGGGAGGCTCCTGCTCATATACAGCCTGTTATTTGCCTTGGGAAGGGTTCTGCCCGGGTAAGTTGAATGATACTTTCGGCATCTTCCGGAATTTTTGACCTCACCCCCCGGCCCCCCTCTCCTGGCAAGAGAGGGGGTGAAGATTGTCTTATCAAACACCCCCCTCTCCGATCCGGAGAGGGGACGGGGGTGAGGTTGAAGTCGTTTAAGGAGGAGGTCGTTCTTGAGATCGATCCGGAGGGGTGAGCGGGAATCTAATAGAAAAATATTTATTTTTATCAATTATTTTCCACGGACAATTCCCCGCACTTCTCTATCCGGTACCCGCTGAGGAAAGGGTACTTTCCCTTCAGATATTCAATGTTTCCGTGCCTGTATCCTATATACTCCTCCTTCTGCTCCCATGGTATTACAATGGTTACCGGTTTCATGGTGATCCCTTCAGGTGAAGAAAAATATCTATCAAGGAAACTCTCCATGGCAGCCCTCTTTATCCTGGACTTGACGAAAAAACCGAAGGAGGGATGGTACGGGCCGGCAATAATATTGTGCAGCTCCTTTCCATCCACGGGATGAAGCCCGGTTCTAATAACAGGAATATTCCGTTCTGCCATGATTCCATGGATCTTCCTGCACAGCTCCACCGCCTCCTCCATGGAGAGGGGTGTGTAAAGACCCTTCCCGTACAGGTCCATGAGCTCAGTGTCCCTCACGACAACGGCAGGATATATGCGCACCCCTGCAGGGGCAAGTAGGGCTGCTGCTGCTGCGCTTTTCAGGGACCTCTCCTCCGAGTCCCCGGGGAGCCCGGGCATGAGCTGAAGTATGAAACTGAACCCGTATTTTTTCAGGAGTTCCACGGCATTGAAAATATCTTCAGGGCCATGGCCCCTTTTCGATGCGTTAAGGACTTCCGCTGAAAAGGACTGCACTCCCAGCTCAACCATGTACACGCCATATTTTTTAAGAAGATCGAGCTTTTGAGGTGTGATATAATCGGGGCGTGTGGAAACGCGAATTCCGTGAATTCTTCCCTTGATAAGATATTCATGGACAGGGGCAAGAATTTTTTCCTGTATCGCCATGTCAATGCCGGTGAAGCTTCCCCCGAAAAAGGCCGTTTCAATACGCTCTACAGAGGAGGGTATATTCATAAGATGGGTATCGATTTTATTTTTTATGTATTCCGCGTCAAGATTGCCGGCTGAACCGCCTGTGTGCCCCTGGTTGCAGAAACAGCATTTATGCCGACAGCCCAGGTGGGGGATGAAAATAGGTATTGTTACCTGCTTTTTCGGCATGGATTTAATTATTTTTACTCTGAGCAGTCATTTTTATATTCAAAAGTCATCTCAGTTCCCATGTCAACCATATTTGTCATGAAAGGAGGGCCTGTTTTTTTTATCATCCCCCGCATTTTACCGCGCTTTCTTTAAATATTCTAAAAAAATAATTTGACTTGGATTCAGGGGGATAAATTTATGTTTACAGGATATAAGTATGTAACAAAGAATGACCCTGTGATTCAAAATTAATGAATGATATGATAATGTCTGATATAAATTATTATTTACCTAGAGGAGTTTGAAAATGCCAACCTATGAATACGAATGCCTGGAGTGCAGGCACAGATTTAATGTATTCCAATCGATGAAAGATAAAGCCGTTAATGAGTGTGAAAAATGCGGCAAGGAAGTGAGGAAAATATACGGCGCAACAGGGATAATTTTCAAAGGAAACGGCTTTTACGTTAATGATTATAAGAAAAACGGCTGTTCCACTACTGCCAAAGAGACCGTTCCTTCAAAATCGGGAGACACCAAGGCCTCATCACCATGCTCCAGCTGCGAGTCATGCCCGGCTTCTTCCTGATTCATGGCTTTTTTCTTGCCTTTTTCTGCCTGTTAATATTCAAGAGGTATTTTTCAATGGTCATCATGGCTGATGGGGGAATGACGTCTTCCTTCAGCTTGAATCCTGCCATGTTTTCGGTGAATTCCCTTATTGTGTCAGCATCATTTACCAGGTTCGGGTCCACGAGCAGGTATTCCACGTCGGCCATCAGCAGTTTCTGGCTCCTCTTCGGGTAGAGATTGGCCCTGGCGTTATATATCGGTATGACAGTCTTCAGGTTATTTCCCCTGAGTTCCGATATTATTTTTTCAATAACAGGTTCGTTATCAGGAATTATTTGAATATAATCTGACAGCGGTATGATAGGTGAATTGAGCAACCTGATTTCATTGTAAAAATTCTTTGTCTCCCTGGAGAATTTACTGCTTACCGCGGATTCATCAAGCTTTGCCGGATTCACTTTGAATTCCTCGGCTTTTCCCCCGGTGAAAATAGATAGAATGAAATCCAGGATCCTCCTGATAATTGATTTTTTCTCTGTTTCGAAATATACTGGAGGTTCTTTTTCAGAAACAGCCTCTTTTTCTCCCGACTTTTTCCTGGCCAAATCATAATTATCGAGAATGGACTTTAATCTTTTTTTCCCTTCATCATCGGCAAGTATTGTTTTCATTCTGGCATCCGATTTAAACAGGTACCTGCCGATTTTACTGAGCATTTCCATGAGGTTGTAATAATCGCGCCTCTCGTTGTAGCCCAGTTTTGAGTACTTCTCCCTGTCCAGGAATATCAGATTGTAAAGTTCGGTTATTTTGTCGAGGTAAATTTTCCCGTCTATATACATGGCCTCGGAATTCCCGTCCTTAAAGGAAAAAATCCTGTTCTTATCCATGTTTTCTTCCGCCCATTTCCCAAGGGACTCTGGAGTCATGCTGTGAAAAATGGAAATGATGTCCGATTCCTTGCATATTCCCGAACTTTCGATATAACTCTGGATATCACTCCCGAGCATTATTGCCGGGTCAATGACCTTCTCCATGTCGATTAGGCATTTGCGCAGGGAATCGAAGTTCTTGATTTCCACAAGCTCCTTTTCTGAAAGGGAAGACTGTATTTCTTGAAGTATAATGTTTAAAATATAATCGAGCTTTGACTCCCGGTAATCAGTAAAGTCGGTGTTAAGTATTCCGAATTTTTTCAACCGTCTTAATATTGCCTCCAGGTGAGCATTGATTATCCCCTTGAGATTATCGGGATTCAGTTTTCTCCTCACTGCGTCATAATTCTTCAGGTGGAAGCAGTAGTCCTCGGTGTTAATGTAGTTTTTGTCACCCAGCTCATGGTTTTTGAAGACGAAGATACTTTTTCCGGTTTCATATGCAATAATTTCTTTTAACGCATCCCTGTTTTTCGCCCTGTTTATCAGTTTTGAAAGATTGAAGAGTCTGAACCTTATGAGTATCTCAGTGAGGCTTTTAACCGATTTCATATCCCTTTCTGCTTTAATCTCCCGTATCTGTTCATCTTTCAGTGATACGGTGAACTCTTTTTTTTCGTTTATGGTGAATTTTTTTGTTTCCGGTTCAATATTGAAATCGAAGGATATGATGGTTTTAATATGATCCGGGTAATTCTTCATGAGGAGTTCAATGAGATAGTTAATATTTTTTTGCCTCAGGTTGTTGAATGGTATTTTTATGTTTCTCGAGGCATATAAATCATCATAGGATATTAAGTTCCCGCTCTTATTCTTAACGACCTGCTGTTGAAAGAGATAGATCTCATCTAAAATTTCATAGATAGACTGTTCCCTGGCAATACTGGGTTCAACGAATCTGAATTTGTCTGCAAGATCTCCTGAAGGGTTTGTCATAAGTCAATTTTTTTACATTTATATGTATTTTGTCAATAATTTTATAACTCTGAGATTTAAACATCCAAAAAAATCAGCCACTGAGACACAGAGGCTCAGAGTATGATAAATTTTAAACAATGTATTTTGAAAATTAACTCAATAATATTAATTCAAATTTTTCGTTATGAATAATTTATTGCCATTTCTCTGTGTCTTTGTGCCTCTGTGGCACTATTTTTCAGTTTATCAATAGACTCAATTTTATGATAAATCATTTTTCAAAAACTGGTCTATTTGCCATGAATCATGGGCACAAACCTTACATAGGTGATAATCTCCCTGTTTGTCTGGCCGTTGATTTTTTTTATCCTTACAAGCCTCTGCACATAATCCCCCTCCGGTGCAACAAGAATGCCCCCTTCGGCAAGCTGGTCAATAAGGGCCTTTGGTATTTCCGGAGGGGAAGCAGTGAGAATTATTACATCAAAGGGCTGTTTTTCAGGCCAGCCCAGGTATCCATCTCCTATTTTTACCGAGACATTGCCGTAGCCCTGTTCTTTAAGCCTTACTGCGGCAATTTTTCCCAGGGGTTCCACAATCTCAATGCTGTAAACTTCTTTGGAAAGCAGGGAGAGAACAGCCGCCTGGTAACCCGACCCAGTGCCAATCTCCAGAACCTTTTCATTCCCGTCCAGTTCGCACAACTCAGTCATGAGCGCTACTATGTAGGGCTGGGATATCGTCTGCCCGTAACCGATGGGGAGGGGGTGGTCGTCATAGGCACTTGACTCGTCCATGGTGTTGATGAACTTATGCCTCTCCACACTCTTCATGGCATTGAGAACTCTTTCATTGGAGACACCCCGCGATTCTATCTGGGTTTTAACCATCTTCTCGCGTAATTTTTTCATTGGGCTCACTCCTTTATCACTGTTGCTGCAGTAGGTAACGGGATTGACAGAAAGGGATAAAATCAGAAAAAAATTTGTAATGTTTAAACTTTTACCAATCATGGCTCACGTATGTGTGAATCTTAAAATTTTATATTTTCATTCACCGGCATAACCGGGAATCTTCAAAGGGCATATTAACTGCCATTCCTTTTATGATAATATAATATATGCCTCTGTTTTTTTCAAGTGGCCGCTGTGATTCCGGTAAATTTACGCAACCACAGATCCATGGGTAGGGATTATCATCCATTTACTTCCCGATCCCCTGCATGGAGATGCGCCTGATGCCGGTAATGCCGGCCCCCCCTGCAATTCTGTCTGCCGGGAACTGCACTGTGGTTTATCATTTCATGGAATCATGCCGCGTATAAATCAACCGCTTTTATGTCGGAAAGGGGTATCCGCTTCTCTTTTTTTCCCTTTTCGATAATTACAATCATGTCGTCGATAATCATCCTGTTTTTATCGAGGAGAATCTCACTGCCGTCGCTCATTTGAATAATAATGTCGAGCCCTCTTATCTGAAAATACATTTCCAGCATTTCCTTAAAGGATTTTATTTTTTTCCCTGATTTTCTCATATGTGACCTCCATTCCCGGTTTTTGATGTGACATAATACTTTTCGGGAGTTTTCCGGATTTTTTTGATAACTTTTTTTATTAAGCCTGAATTTTTTTTATCCGGCTATATATTCTTCAAAAAAATCTTTATTTTATTGACAGCAGAAAGGGGGATGAAAATATTTTTAAGGCGCTGAAGTATCATGGGAACCGGCCGTTCTCAGGGATTTTATGAAATAGTACTGAGGTTTTCTGATGAAGAATCTGACATTTGATGAGAAGAAGAAGCTCAAGGCAATGGCCCACCATATGAAGCCCATGATACAGGTGGGCCACAAGGGGATCAGTGATAACCTCATAACCGCGATTGATGAGGCCATAGAATCAAGGGAGCTTGTAAAGATAAAATTTATCGGCAGCAAGGAGTTGAAGCACGAACTGTCTGAGGAGATTGCTGAAAGGAGTTCCAGCGCGCTTGTAGGGCTCATTGGAAATACCGCTATTTTATACAGGGAGAAGGGGACTGCGGCGGAATGAAGAGGCCGGGCTGCCCATATGAGCAATCAGGCCTTTGGGACTGTCTAAAAAGTCAGCCACGGAGACACAGAGGCACGGAGTATAGCAATATTAAATTGAAAAAATCTCAATAAATTGATAAACAATTTATTCATTTTATATAATTAACAATTGTTTCTCTGTGACTCTGAGCCTCTGTGGCAAAATTTTTTTCTTTTTGGACAGTCCCTCGGTGTACAGGAAAACAGGAAATATTTATAATTCAGGAGACAGGTAAGATGAAAAAGTTCAATGTAGTAGTCCTGGGAGCCACCGGCGCCGTGGGGATTGAATTCAGGAAAATTCTTCTTGAGCGGAAGTTTCCAATCGACAGGATAAGGTTCCTGGGCTCAACAACTGTGGGCAATGAGATAGATTTCGGCGGTTCGAAAGTGAGGGTAGAGCCTGTGACAGACGACTGCTTCAAAGGGTTCCACCTTGCCCTTTTTTCAGCCGGTGCAGACATAAGCAGGAAAGTGGCAAAGAGGGCTGCGGAATCGGGCTGTGTGGTTGTTGACAACTCCTCGGCCTGGAGGATGGACCCTGATGTGCCCCTTGTCGTTCCCGAGGTGAATCCCGGGGATGTAAAAAAACATAAAGGTATCATAGCCAATCCAAACTGCTCTACGATACAGATGGTGGTTGCGCTTAAACCCATACACGATGCCGCTGTGATCCGGAGGGTGGTTGTGAGCACGTACCAGGCCGTTTCCGGAACCGGTATCAAGGCAATTCAGGAGTGCATGGACCAGGCAACGGATATTGTAAACGGAAAACCTGCGCGGGAGGCCAGGGTCTATCCTTACCAGATTGCCTTCAATGCCATTCCCCAGATCGATGTTTTTCTTGAGAACGGGTATACCAAGGAAGAGATGAAGATGGTACATGAGACCGTTAAGATCATGGGAGATGCATCAATAAAAGTTACCGCAACCACGGTGAGGATCCCTGCAATTTACGGGCATTCGGAATCGGTGAATATAGAAACCGGGAAAAAGCTGACCGCAGACAGGGTGAGGGAGATCCTCAGAAAGGCCCCTGGAGTGGTTGTGCAGGATGATCCCGGGAAGAAAGAGTACCCCATGGCGATTAACGCTGCAGGAAAAGACGGGGTTTTTGTCGGCAGGATCAGGGAGGATGAGTCCATTGAAAACGGGATAAACATGTGGATTGTTTCTGACAACATCAGAAAAGGCGCCGCCCTTAATGCCATCCAGATTGCCGAAGTACTGGCCCGTGAGGGGCTTATATAGCGGCTTGTCCATGTACATGCAATGATAATAGCCGCAGAGACACAGAGGCACGGAGTTTTATGGAATTTGTAATAAAATTCATTATTTGCAGAATAATGCCGGATATGTTGATTTTTACATATAAATAATTCATATTTTCTAATATTTCTCTGTGTCTCTGAGCCTCTGTGGCAGGAATTTTATTTTTTTTTACACCGATATTCAGTATTTTAAGTTAATACTATGGGTATTTTTTTACGAAAATTAATAATGAATCAATATAACTTAAAAGGCTGGAATGGGTTCCTTGCACCTTAATAGAAGATGAAAAAATTAGTTTTTTATTTTGATAACAGTGTAAATAAAATTTTTACCGAGGGTGTTGATGAAAAGGGTGAGAAGATCCTTGTAATTTCCTCGGGTAAAAATTTTGTCGCGCGGGCCGAAGTAGTGGCTGAAGTGATAGAGGTCAATGATGAGAATGATGATATTAAATCGAAACTCAGGCCGGGTACCGATTATTATAATGTGACCGATTTCAAGCAGGTCAAGGCCGACCTTGGCATATATTTCGATTCCGAGGCCAGGGCCTACAAGGCATCATTTTACGGCTTTGTGGTCTATGCCAATGGTGTTATACGCATACTGCAGTGCATAACCTATACCAAGGACAAGCTGAAGGCCAAGTTTCTCGTGCATCCGACAAAATCGGGATATATTCCATCCTATACTGAAATTGAAGAGGAGATGAAGCAGAATAAGATCAGGGCAGGTATAGGTGAAAAGACCATCACGGAACAGCTTGAGAAGATAGACCGCAAAGAGTATAAACTGACAAAAATGCTTATAGCCAGGGGAAAGGAGTCTGTAAACGGCCACGCGGAATATTTTATTCCCCTTTTAAGTACAAAAAAGAAAGCCGGCGAGATTAAATCTGACGGCAGCATGGACTTCAAAGAGGTCGGGTCCATCATCCAGGTGTCAAAGAACCAGGAGGTTCTGAAACGGATCCCGGCTGTAAAATCGGTGAACGGTTTTGACGTGTTCGGAGACAAGATCGTGGCTGGAATCGAGGAGGTTGAAGGGTACAGGAGAGGGGATAACATTGTACAGTCCGGCCATGACGAGAACATCTACTGTTCATCAATTGACGGATCCCTTATAATAGACAACAAACTTATTTCAGTACTCCCGGTTGCCTATATCAACGGCGATGTGAATTACGACACCGGGAATATAGACTTCAAGGGTTCGGTACATATACGGGGGTCGGTCCTTGCGGGATTTACCGTCCGCGCAACCGGTGACATAACCGTGGAGAAAACCGTGGAGGATTCCATTATCCTTGCAGACGGCGACATAACCGTGAAGATGGGTGTCGTGGGAAAGGACATGGTGAAGCTCATTGCCGGAGGGTCCCTCAACTCCAAGTATCTCCTCAATGCGCGGGTGGAGGCTGCCGGGGAGATCATAGTCCAGGACTCGATAATAAACTGCAATGTATTTTCAAATGACAGGATCTCCGTTGTGGCAAAATCGGGGAAGATAATCGGCGGTGAAACAATAGCGCTCCATGAAATAATCGTGAAGGTTGCAGGGGCGCCCAATGAAACCGAGACCATACTTAGAGTGGGGAGGAACCTATTCATAGAAAGGGAAGTCAAGGAATTGAGGAAAGATATAGACAGGATTCGGGAGTCCGTTAACGAGGTTGTACGGCTTTTAAAAACGAATTTTGGAGAGGGAGTCTTTGAAGACCCCAAGAAATACCTGGCAATTCTTCCTGCGATTAAGAAGAAAAAGTGCCTGGAGCTGCTGAAAGAGCTGAGCGCCGGCAACAAGAGCCTCAAGGATCTTATTGATAAAAGCGCTGAAGTACAGAAGGGGATTCAGCTTAAGAGCGACCCTGTTATTATTGTCCTCGATAAAATTTACCCGGGTACAGTGCTGAATATCAAAAAGAGCATCAGGAAGATCGATTCAGTCAATGCCAATGTGAAGTTTTATGAAGACCCCGAGGAAAAGGCCATACGGTTTGTCCCTGCAGTATAGATTATCATTATACACGGCAATTCTCTGTTTTTTATCAAACAAATAATTTTTTTTATATTCTATTTGACAAATTGTGCCAATCGCACCATTTATCCTATAATTTACTATTCGCATTGGAGGTATTAGGATGAATCCATATTTAGCTGCACCGAACCTCGCTTTTATTGGCGGTTTGGGTGTTCCGGAACTGATAATAATATTTCTTATTGTACTGGTCCTGTTCGGAGCCGGGAAGATCCCGAAAATAGCCAAGGATATCGGAGGCGGAATCAAGGAATTTAAAAAGTCGATGAATGAGGAGCCCAAGTCTCATGATGATGACAAGAAGATCCCCCATGCATGACCGGAACCGGTTTAAATTATTATAAGAGCCTACGGGACGGGTCAGGGAGGGATGGTTCCGTAAGTGAAAGTTTTTTTTATCATTTCAGGGAAGATTTTCACTTTTTTTTTCTACGAACAGATCACAAACAGCATTTAATCAACCGGTCAGATGGATTTTCAATTATCAACTGCGCTTCAATAGGTGAAAGTCACTATACCCTCAATTCTATTTTTTATAATAAACCCATTGTAAAAATAAACCACTGCCCGGCAGGTAAACGTCAATGATTCTTCTATTTGGTCCGGAAAGCATAATAGGCGAGGAACTCCTGGGATTAATAAAAGGAGAGGGGATGGCAATTTCTGCCGGGAGCGGGACAAACATTGAAGATAATGACACTTTAATAAATCAAATAAACCAGACAGCCCCTGAAATTATAATCAACTGCCATGAATATGGAGATATAGTTAATTGTGAATATGAAAGGGGTATTGCCTATAGAATTAACGGCGAGGCTGTAAGAAATTTAGCAGGGATATGCAATGAAAGGGGGATTTATTTTATCCACCTCAGCACCTCCTATATTTTTGACGGGCATTCAAGTGAACCCTTCTCCGAGGATTACCTGCCGAAACCCCTGTCGGTTTACGGCGACTCAAAACTTCTCGGTGAAATGAATGCCGTTGAAACAGGCTGCCGCTGTCTCATCGTACGGGTTCCCGATGTGTACAGTTACCGGGATTCCCTTCTTCAGAGCATAATGAAAAGGACAAGAAAATACGGCAGGATAAATGTGGTCAGGAAGCAGTCTTTATCGCCATTGTCGGCCCTCGATGCGGCAAGGGGCATATTTGAGCTTATAACAAGGGGTATTGAGGCGAGGGTGCATATAGCACCTTCGGGACATGCCACTGCTCTGGAGTTCATCAAAACGGCAATGGACCTTTTAAACGGATTGGGAAGGGAGCCTGTCAATTATCAAATAAATGAGCTGGATTACCGGGAGTATCCAATTATTGCGGACAGGCCGCTATTTAATGTTCTTGATAATTCACGTTATGAAAAATATACCGGTATAAAAATGAAGGGCTGGAAAACTTCATTGGAGGAATATATTATGAAGTATGGAGACAGGATATGATTAACTACAAAATCGATGAAACCGGGATTTCAATCCTGGAGATTCTGACAGAGAATGCCAAGGCCACTGCGGAGGATATAGCGAAACAGCTGGATATCCCGGTAAAATCTGCGGCCAGGTATATTAAAAAATTTGAGGATGACAGGATAATACTGGGCTACAGGGCGAATATCAACTGGCAGAGGATCAGGCAGCACGAAGTTGTCGCCCTGATTGAAGTCAAGGTTACTCCGGAGCGCAAGGTGGGATTTGATTCCGTTGCCGAGGCGATATACAAATTCCCCGAAGTACTTTCGCTGTCGCTCCTCTCTGGAGGGTATGACCTCCTGGTACAGGTGACCGGGGAGAACCTCAGGGAGGTGGCCCTCTTTGTTTCCGAGAAGCTGGCAACAATACACGGCGTCCAGTCCACGGTATCGCACTTCATCCTGAAAAAATATAAGGAAGACGGAATCATTCTTGTGGATCAGCCCAACTCAAAACGGCTGCCGCTGTCACCATAAACTCGTTTTTATCTACGAATGTGTAAAAAGGGGGATGGGGGAACCCCTGAATCTTACACATGAAAAATTTGTGAAAAAGTCAGTTTAATAAATTACAATCAATGTAAAGCACAGGCATTCAGCATACGGTATATGGAAAAAGCTAAATTCAGGATAGAGGTATATTACAAATCCAGTGATCCCAGGGGGCAGACGCTCAGGAGGAGGCTGACCATGCTGGGGTTCGGGGTTGATGCCCTCTTTATCACAGACAACTACCTCATCAATGCCGATATTTCCATAGAAGATGCCGGGAGGTGCGCAGCAATCCTGAAACAGCCGGTGACCCAGGACTTCCTGGTAAATTCCCCCTATGACCCCGGGGATTTTGATTACGCGCTGGAGATAGGCTTTCTTCCGGGCGTAACCGATAATGTGGCCCACACCGTCCGTGAATCCCTGGAGGATCTCCTTGCCGTCAGCCTGGATTACGAAAAGAGCATCTATACCTCCTTCACCTATTTCATAAAGGGCGGATTAACCATGGATGATGCAGTCCTGATAGGAAGGGAACTGCATAACCCCCTTATCCAGAGAATAAAAATACTCTCCCGCAACAGCTATGTTCATGAAATGGGCATGGGGATGGATATCCCGGTGGTGAGCATATCGGAGAACCCGACTGTCAGCGAGGTTGAGATAAACCTCCCTGAAGCAGATCTTTTGGAACTCGGGAGAAACGGGATCCCCGACCTGGACGGCACCAGGAGGGGCCCTCTCGCCCTGGACCTGGCGTCCCTGCAGGCCATCCGGAATTATTACAACAATATCGAAAAGAGAAGGCCCACGGACATTGAGCTTGAATCAATAGCGCAGACATGGAGCGAGCACTGCAAACATACCATATTCGCCGCGGACATGGACGATGACGTGAAGGGCGGGATTTACCGGAAGTATATAAAAGAAGCTACTCTCCGCATTCGGAGGGATAAGGGTGATAAAGATTTCTGCCTGTCGGTCTTTTCCGATAATGCCGGAGGGATTGATTTTGACGATGACTATATCATAGCGGACAAGGTTGAGACGCATAACAGCCCCAGCGCCCTGGACCCCTTCGGCGGTTCCATAACCGGGATAGTGGGCGTGAACAGGGACATTATCGGTTTCGGCCTCGGGTCAAAGCCCGTGGCAAACAGGTACGGGTTCTGTTTTTCAGACCCCTTCCATGACAGGCCCCTTTACCGGAGCAGGGACAGAGAGTCAAGGCTTCTGCCGTCGAGAAGGATCATGGAAGGTGTTATACGGGGTGTGAACGCAGGCGGCAACCAGTCGGGTATTCCCACTCCCCAGGGATTCGTCTACTTTGACGAAAGGTATCGGGGGAAGCCCCTTGTTTTTGTCGGGACCCTGGGCCTCATGCCGAAGATAGTGAATGGCAGGAACATGGTGATGAAAAAGGCCATGCCCGGGGACAATATTGTGGTGATAGGCGGAAGGGTGGGACGGGACGGGATCCACGGGGCCACCTTCTCCTCTGAAGCCCTCAGTTCAGGGAGCCCGGCATCGGCAGTTCAGATAGGAGATCCCATAACCCAGAAGAAGCTTTCGGACGCGGTGGTAAAGGAGGCCAGGGACCTGGGGCTCTACAACTCCATAACCGACAACGGGGCAGGAGGGCTCTCGTGCTCAGTGGCCGAGATGGCCAGGGAGTCGGGCGGCTTTGAAGTGGACCTGGAAAAAATTCCTTTGAAGTATCCGGGACTTTCACCCTGGCAGATATGGGTCAGCGAATCCCAGGAGAGGATGACCCTGTCGATTCCCGACGTAAACCTGGGAAAATTTCTTTCACTCATGAATAGAAGGGGCGTCCACGGGGTGAGCATCGGCAGGTTCAACGGCTCGGACAGGGGAACGGTGAGGCTTAACGGAGAAGTGATATTCAGCCTGGATATGAAATTTCTCCATGACGGGCTGCCGCAGAAGCATTTAAAAACAACGTATATAAAAAGGGAGAATCCCGAACATGTATTCCCCCAACCCGGGGACATGAACGGTATCTATGGGGAGATGCTGGAAAGGATGAACCTCTGCAGCTATGAATTCATCTCGACCCAGTACGACCACGAAGTGCAGGGGAATTCTGTCATAAAGCCCCTCCAGGGGAAGGGGAGGGTGAACGGCAATGTGTCGGTTATACGGCCGGTGGCCGGATCAATGAAGGGAGTCATCCTGTCCCAGGGGCTCTATCCGTCATACAGCGAGATAGATCCCTACGGGATGGCTGCATGCTCCATTGACACTGCGGTGAGGAACGTCATCTCTGCTGGCGGGACAATGGAGAAGATTGCCCTTCTCGACAACTTCTGCTGGTGCGATTCGAACAATCCTGAAAGGCTCGGGCAGCTTAAGGAGGCGGCCAGTGCCTGCTACGATTATTCCGTGGCCTATGGGACTCCGTTCATCTCGGGCAAGGACAGCATGTTCAATGACTTCAAGGGGTACGACTCCGGTTTCAACGAGGTTTTTATATCCGTCCCACCGACGCTGCTCATATCGTCCCTTGGAATTATGGAAGATATTTCCCTGGCCGTGAGCATTGATATCAAGTTTTCCGGCGACCTTATATACATCCTCGGGCTTACCGGAAGCCGGATCGGCGGGAGCGAATACCTGGCGCATGTCAGCGGGAAAGCCGTCGGAATTGAACCGTTAACCGGAAACCTGCCGGAAGTTGATGCAGCCCTGAATGCAAAGCTCTACCGGGCCTATGAGAAGGGTGTGAGAATGGGCCTCATATCTTCGGGCATCAGCATAGAGAGGGGCGGGCTGGGCATCGCTGCCGCGAAATCCTCTGTTGCTGGAATGCTCGGGTTTTCAATTGACCTCTCGAAGGCGCCTGTTAAGGATGATGTAAGGGATGATATCATCCTCTTCTCCGAATCACAGGGGAGGCTCCTTGTTACCGTGGACCCGGTGAAACAGGGCGATTTTGAGTCGCTCATGAAAGGGAATTCATTCGGCCTGCTTGGCCATGTCAGCGCCGGCGGCAGGGTAGAGGTGTTCGGGCGGGATGGCAAACTGATTATTGATACTGACGTGCGCCGCCTGTCTGATGCGTACAGGAAGACTTTCAGGGAATTTTAGGAATTATAAATGAATTTCGCTACCGGATTACAGGGGAAAAAATAGCTCACGGATTGGCACGGATCAGCTTTAATATAGATGATATAGATATATAAAAAATTAATCAATTGCCAATTCATGCGTAATATAAGAATGGTTTAATATTGATTCCAGGGATAAAACCTGAATTGAGCGGGAATGGCAATGTATACAATATTTATCGATAAAAAAATCCGTGTTTATCCGGTGCGCCACGAGGCGCTGAAAATACCAGTCGGTGGAAATCCGTCACGAGTAATTGGTCTTTCACTCGGAAGATGATAAAACAGCCTGACCGGTGACGGGAAA
>VFJS01000001.1 GCA_009885955.1 Spirochaetia bacterium
ATGCTTGAGATGAATCCTGTCGGTAAGCCGTATGCCTTAATAGGGCACGTACGGTTTGATGAGGGGCTTCTGGTCGGATGTAGATATCCGACCAGAGTCTACTCTATTGCCTCTGTGGCTATATTCATTTTTTTTCGATTCACCAGTTGAACACCTGGTCAAGCTCCTTGTCCGTTACGTTGAAAGTCACATTGTGCGGCGGCAGCTTTTCCGTGTAAAAGTAGCGCGGCAGCCTGTCATGCTCCTTGGTAAACCCGGCACCGGCATTGAATTCACGCTCCATTTTCAGGATTTTTTTCCCCAGTGCCACCACATCATCCCCTGTCAGGTTTAACCCGTAAAAGGAGTTGAGGAGGTCGATGAGCGCCTGGAACGTCTCCGGCTGATCGAGTATGGCAAAGGCTATGAAGAGGCACATACCCGTTGCATCGATGGCAGCAGTGGCAATCTGAAGATTTCTGGAGAGTTCTATCTGCCCGTCGGGCTTGAGGGGGTCTACGAACCCGCCCACTTTCAGTATATTGGTTGCAACGGCATACCCCGAGGTATGGTCCGCGCCCATGGTTGTGGTTGCATAGGTAACACCGATCCCCTGAACCGCCCTGGGGTCATAGGCAGGCATGGCCTGCCCTTTTACAACCGGCGCCCTCTCTATCCCGAAGGCCTTTGCCGTGAATGCCGTTCCGTTTCCCAGGATCCTTCCCATGGGGGTCCCTTTTCCCACTTCCTTTATGAGGTTGATAGCGGCAGCGGCATCGCCGAATTTTGCTATGCCGGCCTCCATGGCCACGGCAATCGTTGCCCCCATCTCTATGGTGTCGATGCCGTAGTTGTCATCGAGGAAGTCCATCATGGCAATGGAATCCAGGTCATCAATTCCGCAGTTCGCGCCGTGGGCCCAGACCGTCTCGTATTCCGGCTGTTTGGTGAGGAATTTCCCGTTTTTGTCATTGTAGGTCCCGGAGCACTGGATGACGCACCCCCGGTGGCATCCATGGGTTGCCAGCCCCCCCCTCTTCACTTCAAGTTCGGCCTGGGTCTCGCCGCTTATTTTTGACGTACCGGCGAAGGTGCCGCTTGAGAAATTGTTCGTGGGGTATCCGCCGGCTTCATTCAGTATATTCGCAAGTACATTGGTACCGTATGCAGGGAGGGCCTCCCCGGTGACAGGGTGCTTTTTCAGGCCATCGGTAAAGACCTTGTTCGCTGCCTTGAATTTTTCCGGATCCTTGGGGGTCCTGTTGCTCAGGCCCTTGTCTTCCAGGATTATCACCTTTACGCCTTTGGATCCCATGACAGCGCCCACCCCTCCGCGTCCGGCGTGCCTCGTGGGCCGCACCTCCATATCGGTGCAGGCGATAGTGGCCGCGCTCATCTTCATCTCCCCTGCAGTGCCTATGGATAAGCAGGCAATTTTATCGCCGTATATTCCCTTCATTTTTTCAATGAGATCATAATTGGGAAGCATCTTCAGGGAGTTGTCCTTTTCGACTTCCACCTTGTCCTTTGAAATATAAATTTTATAGAGGTCGTCGCCGGCGGGCTTCCCTTCAAGCACTATTGCCGCGTACCCGAGCCTGGCCAGCACCTGGGCAGCCTGGCCTCCCGAATTGGCCTCCTTGATTCCTCCCGTGAGCGGACTCTTGCAGCCGATGGAAAGCCTCCCGGACATTACAGCCGCGGTACCGCTCAGCATCCCCGGGGCTATTACAAGCTTGTTTTCTGCTCCCAAAGGATGGCTCAGCGGATGCACCTCTTTTGAAATTATTGCCGACGTCAAGCCCCTCCCCCCCAGTCCTGCGTAGCCTCCAATGGGCTCTTTGCTGACTTTCGGGGAATCCGGCGCGCTGAAATTAATTCTTAAAATAAATTCCATAGGGACCTCCTTGAGAATATGTGATTTTTTGGAAATGATTGTTTATCTATAATACAATCATATATACAGGGTATTGTCAATGAAAAATAAGGATTATTTTATTAGATGAATTAACTCTATGGAAGCAACTATTCAAATAAGAATAGTTGCTCACGGATTCATATTGATAATCACAGATTTATTTTTCTGGCCGAGTAGTTCCATCGGGAGTAAATCAGTATAGATAGTGAGAAAACTCTAATAAACTGAGTATTCGTTAATATTTGCATGATAATTGAACTATTTTTTACAAGAAAAATTGAAAGTTGTTCAAAAGTAAAATATATTCCAATAAAATATGTTTGTTTTTTATATTCTATAATATTTTATTGCTTATCAAATATTAATCAGAATTTAAAAATCATGACTTCAGGTGATAATTTCTGTTCATGTGGACTTTAAATAATGCATAATCCGGAAAAAAACAGTGGGCTAATACCCAATACCGGGATACCCCCGGGAAATGAAGGGGAAAGCAGGGAAGATCTGCTCAGGGAACTCTCAATTCTCAGGGAACATGTCCGTAAACTTGAGAAAATCGACGGTGAACTGAAGATTGAGGTTACCGTCCTCAGGGACCTTGTTAACCTTAACCGTAACATATTTGAGCACAGTAAAATAGGCATCTGGCAGATAAACCAGGAGGGAAATACCGTACTGATAAATCCTGCCATGTGCGATCTTCTTGAAATTAAATCCCCCCTGGACATCATAGGCAAGAACTATCACTCCTTTTTCACCGAAGAGAGCCTCAAGTCGATAAAAATCGGGGGCGGCAATCAGATCGAAAAGTTCTCTTCCAGATTCGAGGTGGAAATGATAACAATAAAGGGGAGGCGGCGTTTCATGGAGATGCTGGGCCTTCCGCTTTTTTCCAGTGAGGGCAAGGTCTATAGCCTCCTCGGCACCTTTATTGATATAACGGATCGCAGGGATGCGGAGGAGAGGCTCAGGGAATCGGAGGAGAGATACCGTTCCATCCTTGAAAACATTGAGGAGGGATATTTTGAGGTGGACCTTGCCGGCAACTATACTTTTTTCAATGATGCTGCCGCAAATATTTTCGGTTACACCAGGGATGAACTCCAGAAAATGAACAACCGTGACCTGAGCACTCATGAGATGTCCAGGAAGATGTTCGTGATTTTTAACCAGGTCTACCGGACAGGGGTTCCGGCCAATCTCTTTGACTGTGAGATAATCAGGAAGGATGGAACTATAAGGTCCCTTGAGTATTCCGCGTCGCTCATGCTTCATTCAGGAAAATATCCGCTGGGGTTCCGGGGTATTATACGGGATATAACCGACAGGAAAGCGGTTGAAAAGGAATTGAAGGAGGCCAGGGAGAAAGCGGTTTACGCGTCAAAGGCCAAGAGTGAGTTCCTGGCGAGGATGAGCCATGAAATAAGGACCCCGATGAACGGCATCATGGGAATGACAGAACTTGTCCTTGAAACTGAGCTGAATCCCGAACAGATGGATTATCTCCTCACCGTAAGGGAATCGTCGGAGCATCTGCTGAAAATCATAAATGACATCCTGGACTTTTCCCGGATCGAAGCAGGGAAGATAGATATCATCCCCGCTGACTTCAGCCTCCAGTACATGATGAATTCAATTGTCAAGCTGCTGAAGATCCAGGCAATCAAAAAGGGCCTGGACCTGGAAATTTCAATCGCCGGCGGCATACCTCCCTATCTTCATGGTGATTCCGCAAAGCTGAGGCAGATCCTCGTTAACCTTATAGGCAATTCGATAAAATATACCGATGAAGGGAGCATTCACATATCAGTCAATTATGCCGATGAAAAGGCGAAGAAGAGCGACCCCGCGGCATCTCACGTGACCCTTCTTTTTTCAATCAGGGACACAGGTATCGGGATCCCTCAGGATAAAATCAAGACCATATTCGAAAGCTTCGGGCAGGCCGATGTCTCATTTTCCAGGAGATTTGGCGGCACTGGACTGGGACTGGCCATCAGCAAACAGCTGGTTGAGCTCATGGGGGGGATGATCTGGGTTGAGAGCAGGGTCGGAGAAGGTTCGCAGTTTAATTTTATTGTGACCCTGAAAACTGCCAATGCCATTGAGGAAAGAAAGGAGACGGCCGTGGATAAGGGACATATTCACCAGGCTGAACCTCTTGCCATACTCCTTGCCGAAGACAATGTAATTAATGTCAAGATGGCATCAGCCATTCTCAGGAAGGCAGGGCACCAGGTTGAATGCGCCATTAATGGAGTGGAGGTTTTGAAAAAATTGAGTGAAGGTTCCTATGACCTCATATTCATGGACATAGAAATGCCTGTCATGGATGGGCTGGAAGCGGCAAAACGGATACGTTCCGGCGAGGCGGGAGTCCAGAACAGTGAAATTCCCATATTCGCCATATCGGCCCATGTGCTGTCCGAGGTGAGGGAACTGTGCAGGGATGCGGAAATGAACGGTTTCATAGCAAAACCTGTTAACAAAAAGGACCTTCTCTCAGCAAGTTCCAGCGTTATGGGAGAACGTTTCAAAATTCTGTAAACCGGCATTTTTATTCCCCATGCTATTTTTAATTGAATTTCCATTTTTTTTTATTGATTAATTAGGGAGGTGGAAATAGTTGTTATTTTTGCTTTTTACAACGCAAATGTAAGAAATAGTATAACTTTATTACCGTATTAACTTTTTGGATTATCAATGGATCTTAAAATTAAGGATATCGTTGAATTATTCAACGTTCCGGAAAAGACTATTATTCAATGGATAAAAGAGAGGGGCATGCCCTCTCATAAGATCAAAAACCAGTACTTCTTCAACAAGGCAGCTGTCAGCGAATGGATACTCTCAAGCAATATTGCCGTATCGGAAAATATTTCAAACCTGAGCCTGACGAACAAGCCTGTATCAATATCAAAACTCATAAAAAAAGGGGGGGTGTTCCACAACATCCAGGGGAATACCATCGGCGATATTATAGGAAACATTGCAGATGTCATCAACATTCCCGAAGGCCTTACAAAGGAAACGGTGAAGGCATCCCTTCTGCAGAGGGAGGAGTTGATGTCCACGGCCGTGGGCAACGGGATTGCCTTTCCTCATCCGAGGAATCCCATCATATCGGATATAGATGAGGAGGGGATTTCAATCTGTTTCCTTGCGCACAGGATCAATTACAATGCCATGGATAAAAAGCCCGTGGGCATCCTGTTCATCATCATATCCTCCAATGCCAAAAGGCACCTGGAGATCCTTTCAAAGATTTCCTTCCTTTGCCGCGATGAGGATTTTATCCGGCTGCTGCAGGGTGAACCCGGGACCGATGAATTGTATCATTATATTGATATAAAAGAAAAGGAATGGGCATAACAGAGCCATGGAATTGTTTTTTTATCCCCTGGCAGTCATCGTATCCGGCGGATTGATATCCCTGTTCCTTCCGGAAAAATTCAAAGGGGCCGCAGTCTCCCTTGCCGCGGGCATCGGCATGGTCCCCCTGGTATATCTTTCACTGGAAGTAATCAATTCGGGAAATGCCATGGGGGCAGCAGCGGACTTTTCCTATCCCATCGGCACCGTGAATTTCGCCATTGATCCGCTATCGTCTTTCTTTATCATCCTCATATCCCTTATGAGCTTTATCGGATCCATCTATTCAATGGAGCATACGAAGATGTATCACGGGAAAGGGAAGGGGCTTTCCTCTCATTTTTTCTTTTTGTCCCTGCTCATTGCATCCATGCTGCTCCTGGCAGCTGTGCAGAATGCCCTGCTTTTTCTTGTTGTATGGGAGGTCATGTCCTTCTCATCGTACCTCCTCATGACCTTCGAGAATGAGAAGGACGGGGTTTATAAAGCCGGAATAAATTATCTCATCTCCATGCATGTGGGGGTCATCTTTCTTATGAGCGGTTTTGCCGTGCTTGCCGTAAAGACGGGGAGCTATGATTTTAACTCATTCAGATCAGTACTGGAACAGGGGGACCTGGAATCCGTCGGTATTTTTTTTCTCATCTTCGCAGGGTTCGGGATGAAATCGGGATTTATCCCCCTCTATACCTGGCTTCCCGGGGCATACTCTGCCGCTCCGGCCCATGTTTCGGCAATCATGTCCGGGGTCATGAAAAAAACCGGCATCTATGGAATTTTCAGATTTATCGTGCTCATGAAAATTCCCCCTCCCGAAATAGCCTTCATTATCCTGGCTATCTCCCTTATTACCGGAATAACAGGCGTTGCCTATGCCGTTGTACAGAAGGATCTGAAGAGGGTCCTGGCCTACAGCTCCATAGAGAATATCGGTATAGCCGGAACCGGCATGGGCCTGGGCCTCCTGGGGCTTGCCTACGGCAAACCTCCCATGGCGGTACTGGGATTTACCGGGGCCCTCATCCATGTCTTCAACCATTCCATATTCAAGCCGCTCCTCTTTTTTTCAGTAGGGAATATATTCGCCAGAACCGGCAGTGTCAACATGGAGAAGCTGGGAGGACTCATTAAGCCCATGGCCTTTACCGGCCTGTCATTCCTCATCGGCTCCCTTGCCGTATCGGGGCTCCCGTTCTTTAACGGCTTTACCGGAGAATTCATGATCTACTGGTCCATGTTTTCAGGCCTGTCAAAGGGTGAACCGTTCCTTTCAATTATCATGATAGTCTCCCTGGCAGGCCTGGCTTCCATAGGCGCCATGGCAATCATCTGTTTTACCAGGGCCTTCAGCATAACCTTTCTCGGCAGCCCCAGGAGCAGTTATGACATGACGCCTGAAAATCCCGGACTTGCGTCAAGGCTTGTATTTTCCATCCAGATATTTTTCATTGTCATCATAGGAATCTTCCCACAGTACGTGTTCATGTTTACCGGAAAAATAGTATCATCCTTTATCCCGGCCGGCCATGCTGCCGCCATCCCGGGTTATTTCAGCGCTCTGGGTTCTCTGTCTTCTGTGCTCTTTATTTTTCTCGCCGTAGTATCGATCCTTTTTATTGCGCGGTTCAGGCTTCTCCGGCACAGGGCCCCGTCATCTTTTAAAACATGGGACTGCGGTTACCAGGCCGGCAATACACGGATGCAGTACACCGGCTCCTCCTTTGCGGCGCCATTCATGAAGATATTGAGGCCCCTATACAGCCTGACGGTCAGGATAGACAGGCCTGCCGGGCTTTTCCCGGACCGGGGGGGTTACGATTCAACGGTAGAGGATAACCTTGAAAAAAGGGTGATCTATCCTGTCATCAATGGGCTGAATAAATTTCTCAATGCCTTCACCTGGATCCAGAGCGGCAGCACGCAGCAGTACATCATGTACGGCCTCCTTTTTTTAATCGCGACGGTCATATGGATCATGGCTGCATGATCATGATAGTGAAAGCGGTAAACCTGGCTCTTCTTTTCCTTCTCCCTTTTTTCTTTGCAGGCCTCATAAACAGGGTCAAGTCCCGGCTTTCCGGAAGGATGGGCCCGCCGATACTGCAGCCGGTGAAGGACTTTGTAAAGCTCATGAAAAAGAGCGAGGTCATTAGCGTATCCACCTCACTTGTTTTCATCATAGCGCCGTCCATCACGCTGGGTTCGGTGATCGTAGCGGGCCTCCTTGTCCCCATGTCCGGCGGGAGTTCGATCCTCTCCTTTGACGCAGATTTCATTCTCTTTGCCTACTTGCTGGGCCTGGGCAAGTTCTTCTCAATCATAAGCGCCATGGATACAGGTTCAAGCTTCGAGGGGATGGGGGCCAGCAGGGAGGGTACCTTTGCCGGCCTCGTGGAGCCCCCGTTTTTCATTACCATTGCCTCGCTCGGCCTCCTCGGGGGCGGGATATCATTTTCAGGGCTCATGAAGATCCCCTTTGGGACCGGGGACCTTACCGGGCTCGTCTTCCTCATGGGCGTGGTTGCCCTGTTTATCATGGTAATCGTGGAAGGGTGCAGAGTCCCGGTGGATGACCCCAATACTCACCTGGAGCTTACCATGATCCACGAGGTCATGATACTTGACAACTCAGGCCCGGGCCTGGGGTACCTTACCTATTCGTCGTGGATGAAGATGGTGGTCATGGGCTCAATCATCGCGAACCTGATTATTCCGGAAGAGCTCTATTATGCCTGGTCACTGCTCCTGTTCCTGGCGGTCATTGCCCTTCTCGCCATGGTCATCGGCATCATCGAGACCGTAATGGCAAGGCTGAGGATGACCCATATACCGCAGTTCCTGTTTTTCATGACATCCATATCCATCGTCGTCCTTTCCACAATAGTTCTTTTCATCTCGGGAGGCCTGAAGTGATCCCGCTGATAATAATACTTTTCGGCGTTACCATGCTCTACGTGTCATCGGCGTCCCGTATTGAGAGCTATATCAAGGCGCTGAACATGCAGGGGTTCCTTCTCCTTCTCCTTGTCGTCTTTGATTACGGCACCATCCATATAGAGAGTTTCATCTTTCTCTGTTTTGAAACGCTTGTAGTCAAGGCCATAGCCATCCCGCTTTTTATAACGCATATCATAAGGAAGAACGGCGTGTACCGGGAGGTTGACCCCAACGTGACAAGCAGGTTCTCCATCATTGTAACCAGCATTATTTTTGTTATGGGATTTTATTTTTCCTTCTGGGCCATTGATAAGGTGGACAATATACGCCCGTTTTACTTTGGAATTTCCATATCCACGATGGTGGCCAGCATCTTCATCATCATTACCCGGAAAAAGATCATAACCCATGTCATGTGCTACATGATGCTTGAAAACGGGATATTTCTCCTTGCCCTCTCCATTGCCAGGGAGATGCCCTTCATTGTCGCCTTCGGAATGCTCCTCGATATATTCATTGCCATATACCTCTTCGGACTGTTTGTAAACAAGGTCCAGGATACCTATTCCGAAGTCGATATCACAAAGCTGACATCGCTCAAGGACTGATGACATGATAGAAATTCTTCTCCTCTTCCCGGTTGCCGCCGCCATCCTGATTTTCCTTTTCAACTCCAGGAGGTTCAGCTCGATGCTCATCCTTCTCTATGCCGCCGTTTTCCTTGGGATATCGGTGATGTTCTGTTTTGAGCCTTACGAATTCACCAGGTATTTCAGGGTGGACCAGCTGAACAGGCTGTTTCTCATCATACTGGCAGTTATATTTTCAGGTGTGGCGCTCTACAACCTGGGCTCTATGAAGGGGATGAAGGGGATGAAAGGCGCGGAAGAGCCGGGGAGGAGCCATTCATTCTATTCCATGAACATTCTCCTCTTTGTCGCGTCAATGATCGGAGTCATTTTGTCCACCCACCTGGCCCTCCTATGGGTATTCGTGGAGGCCTCGACCCTGTCGAGCTCCTATCTCATATACTACAGCCGCACAAAGTCATCACTTGAGGCCACGTGGAAGTACCTTTTCATCTGCTCCATCGGCATCGCCATTGCCTTTGTGGGGATCATCTTCCTTTCCATGGGCCTGGGAAACCTGGACTCCCTGTTTTTCGACGATCTTCAGAAGAATGCGGCGCTCATAAACCCCTTCTGGCTGAAGCTCGCCTATCCTTTCATGCTCGTGGGTTTCGGCACCAAGGTGGGTTTCGGCCCGGTGCACTCATGGCTCCCCGACGCCCATTCCGAATCCCCGTCGCCCATTTCGGCGCTCCTGTCCGGGACACTCCTCAACACCGCCCTGCTGGGCATCATCAGGATAAACAGGGTCATGGACGCGGCGCGCATGGGCTGGTATACGCAAATGCTCCTTCTTGTCATCGGCTTCATATCAATATTCATCGCGGCAGTCTATATCGTCAATATCAGGAATTATAAAAGGATGCTTGCCTATTCATCAATAGAAAATATGGGGATCATTGCCATAGGCCTGGGGCTCGGGGGGGCCGGGATTTTTGCCGCGCTGCTCCACACCGCAGCGCATTCCCTCACGAAGGCATCATTGTTCCTCACGTCGGGGAATATTTTAAAGGTATATGAAACGAAATATATCGGCGAGGTGAAAGGCCTGCTGAAAAAAGACAGCCTCTCCGGCTGGCTCTGGATATTCTCCTTTGCCGGCATCGTGGGCCTTCCCCCTTTCCCCATATTCCTGAGCGAGTTCCTTATCATTCGGAGCATGTTTGAAGGGGGCCGGGTCTGGCTTGCCGTGATCTTTTTTCTTCTCCTCACGGTGATCATTGCCGGAATCGGCAGGGCGGTCTTTTACATGACAGGGGGAATAAGGGAGGGGGATGATATTTCTCTCCGTGCTAAGGGGCTCGGCTTTTATTCCTATGCCCCGCAGATTATTTTTCTTGCCATACTCATACTCATGGGGGTTTCCATGCCCGATTTCATTTATAACCTGATACAGAGCGCAGTACAATTCATGGGGGTTTAAACCGGTGGACAGGATGAACTGGGCCGTAACAAAAAATAACAGGGTACTTCCTTTAAAGAACATACCGGTGCTGGACATGGTGCAGTTGAGGGACGGTATCATCGGCAAATGCTCCCGGGGGATGAGGCCGATCCTGTTTTTTGCAGACCGGCGGGAGAAGAGTCCCATGCTCTACGCCGCCCTGGCCGATGATGATAATTCCAGGATACTGGTCTCCTCTGCTGACATATCCACTATAAAGAAATATAATGCCATCACACCTGCAGTGCCGTCCTTTCACCTGTTCGAACGGGAGCTCCACGAAGAGACAGGCATTGTCCCTGAAGGGCACCCCTGGCTGAAACAGGTGAGGTATTCATGGAACAGATTTAACCGCGCCGAAACCATGGAGAACTACCCCTTCTACACAATGGAAGGGGAGGAGATGCACGAGGTTGCAGTGGGCCCCATACATGCCGGGGTCATAGAACCCGGGCACTTCAGATTTATGTGCCAGGGGGAGGATGTATATCACCTGGAGATACAGCTCGGCTACCAGCACAGGGGCATGGAAGACCTTTTCGTGAAATGGAAGAAAAAATCGGCCATACACCTTGCCGAGTCCATAGCAGGAGATACGGTCATCGGGCATGCCTCGGCCTATGCCGCTGCTGTTGAAACCCTGTGCGGTACAGAAATTTCCCGAAGGGCCCAGTCCATCAGGGCCATTGCCCTTGAGCTTGAAAGGCTGGCCATCCATATCGGCGACATGGGGGCAATTGCAAATGACGTTGCCTATCTCATAGGAAATGCCGTGTTCGGGGCAACAAGGACAATTGCAATTAATACGCTCCTGGCCATCTGCGGGAGCAGGTTCGGCAGGAGCCTGGTGCGCGAGGGCGGCGTACTGTATGACATTAGCGCGCCCCTGGCACGGGAAATTAAAACGAACCTGAAAAAAATACATGACGATGTCACCCTCATGGGTGAAACCATGTTCAACTCAGCCGGAGTCCTTTCAAGGCTCGACCATACCGGGACAGTCGATACTGACACAGCAAAATCCATAGGGCTTGTGGGCCCCGCGGCCAGGGCCTCGGGTGTACCCCTTGACGTGCGGACTGACCATCCCTTCGGCATATACAGGTATTTCCCTGTGCACAAACTGGTTCTCTACAGCGGCGATGTCTTTGCCAGGACCTATGTGCGGTACATGGAGGTGAAGCAGTCTATTGATTTTATTTTTGAACAGATCGACAACCTGCCGGCAGACAAGCCGCTGATTATGGAGACTGGCAGGCAGCAGCCCGCGTGCCTCTCCATATCCATGACCGAGGGATGGAGGGGGGAGATTGTCCATGCAGCGGTGACCGGGCGGTCCGGGAAAATTGAGAGGTACAAGGTCAAGGACCCTTCGTTCAATAACTGGTACGGGCTGGCGCTTGCAGTCAGGGACAACGGGATATCGGACTTTCCGCTGTGCAACAAGAGCTTTAACCTGTCCTATTCCGGGCACGACCTGTGAGGAGAAATTCCGATGTTTGAAATATTCAAGGTGATAAAAAACCAGGGGTCCCAGGCAATCCCCGATCTGAGAAAGGCCGAGGTTCATTTCCCTTTCCGCGGCCTTCCGTCCATCAAGGAGAGGAACTGCGGGAAGTGCTCGGCCTGCGCCGATATATGCCCGTCAGGGGCCATCACGCTGAATCCCTGCACCCTTGACATGGGGAAATGCATTTTCTGCGGAGACTGCGAGAGGGCATGCGCGGAGAACGCCATTGAATTCTCCAACTTTCACGGGCTCGCGGCAACAGACCGCGAGGGCCTCATCATTGACGGCAGAACCGATAAAATAATATTCCTCGATAGAGCAATAAAAGTAAGAAATGATATACAGGGGATTTTCGGCAGGTCCCTGAAGCTCAGGCAGGTTTCTGCAGGGGGCTGCAATGGCTGCGAGTGGGAGCTCAATGCCTGCGGCAATGTGAATTTCGACATGGGGAGATACGGCATAGACATAGTTGCCTCCCCAAGGCATGCAGACGGGCTCCTCATAAGCGGCCCCATCCCTTCAAACATGGCCAGGGCGCTGGATGATGCCTGGCACTCAACACCGGAGCCGAAGATCGTGATCCTTGCCGGCGCCTGTGCCATAAGCGGCGGTATATTCCAGGACTCCGTAGCCCTGGACAGGGGATTTTTAGAAAAGTACCCCGTAGATCTCTACATCCCCGGATGCCCGGTCCATCCCCTTGCCGTGGTCTGCGGGATCATGGATTTTCTGGGGATATAGGAAATAATAACCCCCGCGGCCTGGCTCACCGGGCATTATTTTTTTCTTTCTTGTATTTCATAACATGTTCCCTGATATACAGCGCTGCGAAAACAACGCCGGCAATAATTGTGACAATGAGCCATGCATTCTCGCTCATGCCGAATTTCGTGTAATTTTGCGACAGGTAGATTACGATGCAGATAAATAAAGCTGTAAATGATAAAAGACTGAAAGTGTTCATAAATATAACCCTGTAGAATTTTTAAATTTTTAATTTTTGTCGTCAGGGAAACGGCCTGCTTTAATTATTCAGGGTTCCCGCACTTACCAGAATTTTATGAAAATCTATATTCAATATTCCGGTTCAAAAAATGAAGAAGATGCCAGCGCAGTCATACCGGTAAATTATGTGTAGGTGCTCTTTGTCCACCTGGTATATTTGTAAATTTCGAAAACTGAAAAGGATAGACATTGAATAGCTGCGGTAAAATTTTCAGGGAATTGAGTGAAATGATATTTTTGGATCAGGCTGCCGCACAGGGGATTAAGCTTATATTTGTTATTGATACATATAAGGCAGGCGCTGCACGCAGGCATGATGATTTCTGATTTACTGCTGAAATTGAATTTGATATATTTTTGTAAATTATTTTCCATGTCAAACCGGCAAACAGAGCAGATGATCAGCAGTGATGACAGGATTGATTTGATCCTTTTTGAATAATATTGATTATACTTCATATTATAACCGGGCCTGGGTTTTAAATTTCATAGTTCATTTTTATGTGTTTAATGATATGCACTGATTTTAATGAAAATTGATGCATATAATACTTCCAATGGTATACCGGGAAACAATTATTCAACAGGTCATTTAATTGGGGATTAATGCAAGTAAAAATTTTTAATACTGGGCCCCTGAATGTATAAATTGTAAACTGAAAATTGCTTCAACCTCAATTGCTTAATAACAAATATGGAGAAATTGAATTATAGTTGATAAATGGCCAATATCCTTGATTATTGTTAAATAACGACAAATAACAAAACAAAGATAGAGGCCATTTATTATGAGGTTAAGAAAATCAGAAATCGGATTAAAAGTCAATAATAATCTCTCGATAAAATTTATAAATCAGGATTTGACCAGTTATGCAGGGCTTGAATTATTAAACAGGTATTTCAGGTTTATTAAACTGAATTCAAGAATTAAAAATGTAATGAAGCAATTTAAAATAAAAGGAGATTACCCGGGATATAAATTGATCATGCTGCTGATATGCATTATCATACTTGGGATTGAGCGGGTATCTCAAATAAAATATTTGCAGGACGATCCCTTATTGAAACGGTTATGCGAATTGAAAAAAATATCAAGCCGACAAACGATACTGAGGTTTCTCAAATCATTTACAGATGAGATACTAAAAGGATTAGCTGAATTGAATTCAGAATTGATCACAGATTATTTACAAAAGCTTGGCCTTACGACTTTGACAATAGATATAGATGGGACTGTTATTTCAAGCAGGGGTAAACCTGAATTAAGCGCAAAGGGATACAACAATATCAAACGAGGAGCATACAGCTACTTTCCATTGACGGCATATCTGGCACAGACAGGCCATTTCCTGAAAATTATGAACCGTCCAGGGAATATACATGACAGCAATGGTTCAACGGAGTTTATTAAGGAAATTATTTTAAATTTGAAGATTATGATCGGGAATAAAATTCGCATACAAATACGTCATGATTCGGGCTTTTTTGATGAAAAACGCTTTAAAATGTATGAAAAAGAGGGTATTGAATACTGTTCAAAGGTTCCATTCTGGCGATACCCAATATTTAAAAACGCTATTTTATCAAAGAACAAGTGGAAAAGAATAAATTCAAAGACATCCTATTTTTTCAAAAAAATGAAGCTTGATAACTGGAAAAAGGAACGATTATTTTTAATCATCAGGATTGAGAAGCCGAAAAAAGAAAGGAAGACGGATTATCAACTCAATTTATTTGAACCCGATGACAGGAGCTATGAGTATTCAGGGATCTGCACTAATATGAATTTATCAGCCAAATATTTATTCAAATTTATGCTCGGCCGTTCCGCTCAGGAAAAGGCGATCGGTGAATTAAAGAATGATTTTAATTTTGATAAGATTCCATCGAATTCATATATGGCGAACAGCGGGTATCAGCAACTGAGTATGTTGAGCTATAACCTTATGACATCATTCCAGTTAAATGCCCTGGGATATGATAAAACATTCAAAAGGAATTTTAAGAAGACTCGACACTTTGTAAATTGTGGTATTAAAACACTCCGGTTCTTAATATTTTATAAAGCCGGAATTTTTACCAATTCATCCGGGAAGACTGTACTCAATATTTCAAATAATACGGCAACAAAGAATTTGTATGAAAAAATAATGGAAAATCTACCAAAGACTGCTTAAATTTTTGAGCAATTGAGGTATTAGTTTATATGGAAACTGATACATCCCAGATAACTGAAAAAAGTCTGATATCCAGGCTTGCATTGGGGACTGTTCAATTCGGAGTTGATTATGGCATCAATAATGCCACTGGAAAAATTCCTGAAACTGATGTTCAAAAAATTCTGGAATATGCTCATTTGTCAGGGATTGATACACTGGATACAGCATATGGGTATGGAAACAGTGAAGAGGTTATCGGGAAAAGCCTGGGGAATTTACATATTGATTTCAACATCATATCAAAGTATCCTCTGACTGATGATAAAAAAGTATCTCTTATAGATGTTTTTCATGAATCAATCAAAAGGCTGAAAATAGATACGCTGTACGGGTACATGTTTCATAATTATCAGGCCTTTGAAAAAAATCCTGATAATATTGAAATTTTATATAAACTCAGATATGAAGGCCTGATAAAAAAAATCGGATTTTCATTGTATTACACGAAGGAACTTGATACTATTTTAAATAATAAAATAAAATTTGATCTTATACAAATACCCTATAGCCTCTTTGACCAGAGATTTGAAGAATATTTTCCAAAATTGAAGAAATTGGGTGTAGAAATCCATACAAGGTCGGTTTTTCTGCAGGGTCTGGTTTTTAAAAAAACGGTTGAGTTGAAAAATAATTTTGGAAAAATAAAAAATAAAATTGAAACATTAAACAGACTCGCTGAAGAACTTGATACTAATGTTTCATCTCTTTGTTTAAATTTTGCCCTGTTCAATGAGCTGATAGATAAGGTCGTGATTGGAGTTGACAATATTTTTAATCTGAAAGAAAGCATTGAACATGTCAATGAGAATAGAAAGGTTCAAGGGATATACAGGGAGTTGAAAGATCTCATAGAACACGATGAGCAGATTATTCTGCCGATCAACTGGAGTTGAAATAGCGTTGATATGGAAATTCTGGCAATAATCCAGGCCCGCATGGGTTCAACACGGCTTCCCCGGAAAGTTTTAATGGATGTTGAAGGCATATCTGTACTCGAGCATGTCGTCAGGCGGGTAAAGAATTGTACATTAATATCCGATGTCATTGTGGCAACTACGATTGCGGAAAATGACCTGGCAATAGTCAAATTATGCGCTGAAAAAGGGTTTCGCGTTTTTTGCGGATCAGAGGATGATGTGTTAGACAGGTTTTATCAAATTGCAAAATTGCTGTTGCCGGAACATATTGTCCGTATCACTGCAGATTGCCCCTTGATGGACGCTCTTGTGATAGATAAGGTTATTGAAAAGCACCTGCTGGAACATGCTGATTATACTTCAAACACCATGGTGGAACGATATCCTGATGGAGAGGATGTGGAAGTTTTCACTTATAAATCCCTGGAAAGGTCGTGGAAAGATGCAGATCTTGTATCAGAAAGGGAACATGTCACTCCATATATCAGAACCCATAAGGAAGTGTTTAAACAGGCATCGGTGGAATATGAAATTGATGTATCATCAAAAAGATGGACCCTTGACAATCAGGAAGATTATGAATTTATTATAAAAGTTTATAAAGCATTATATCATAAAAATAATTACTTCGGGATGAAGGAAATATTGGCATTTTTAAAAGAACATCCCGAACATGAAAAAATTAACAGCAATATTAAACGAAATGAAGGCTATGAAAAATCACTTAAAGAAGATAAAAAATTAAGCAAATAAGATAATTCAGGAATTATGATGAACAGTGAAATATTTATTAATGAAGAAGCTGAAAATTATTTTGAAAGGAATAAAGCGCATAGCCACAGTTACTTCATTGATTATTTATTAGAAATATTCCCTAAAATAAGGTTAAAAAATTTTGATGTTGCTGAATTCGGGATAGGTAACGGGCAGAATCTGATGTACTTAAAACATTTTGTCAATAAAGTTCATGGTTTTGAAGGATCGAACTCGGCAGTTGAATTATTCAAAAAACAGTATTCAGGCCACCCTCATATAAAAGATTTTTTCGCTGAACAGGTGAATTTGGCTAAGCCATTTAACGCACCTTCCGTATATGATTTAATCATATATGGATTTTTCCCATATTATGTAGATGATGATGAAATGAAAATTGTAAAACAAAATACTTTGAAGATGTTAAAAGATGAATCCTATATATTCATTTATGATTTTCTTGTAAGAAATAACAGGGTGAAAACTGACAGCCGTAATGACAAATTGAAAGTATATAAACGTAATCTACTGTACTGGCTTGATTATTTTCATGAGTTTGACATGATTGATTATCGTTTATTTGACAGCTATAAAGGCCAGGAAAATCTTACGAGTAACAGCATTATGAAGATTGACCCCTTATTGCCGGCTGATGATGATGCATGGTTATTTGCAGCTTTATTTAAAAAAAAATAGATTATATATTTATCAGGATAATGTAATGGGAAAAGGACAGGAGTTATATAAAAAAGCTAAAATGCTGATTCCGGGGGGAACCCAGCTGTTATCAAAAAGGCCAGAAATGTATCTGCCGGATTACTGGCCTTCATACTATAGCAAAGCCAAAGGATGTGAGATATGGGACCTTGACGGGAACCATTATTTCGATATGACCAATATGTCGGTGGGGGCAGGAATTCTCGGATATGCCGATGATGATGTGGATAATGCAGTCAAGCATGTCATCAATAACGGATCAATTTCATCACTGAATGCCCCGGAGGAAGTTGAACTGGCGGAGGTATTATTGAGCCTTCATCCCTGGGCCCGGATGGTCAGGTATGCCCGGGGCGGCGGTGACGGAATGTCTGTAGCCGTGAGAATTGCCAGGGCATATTCTCAGAAAGATGTTGTATTATTTTGCGGATACCATGGCTGGCATGACTGGTATCTCTCGGCAAATCTTGGAGAGGACAGCGCCCTTGACGGGCACCTGCTGCCGGGCTTAAATCCGTCAGGAGTTCCGCGGGGATTAAAAGGGACCTCACTGACGTTCCAGTATAATGATGTAGCTGGATTTAAAGAGATTCTGAAGAAACATGAAAATAGGATCGGCGCCGTTGTCATGGAGCCTGTCAGGAATGATGCACCGACGAAAGATTTCATTCATGCAGTGCGCTCAGAGACTTCTTCACGAAATATACCTCTTGTTGTGGATGAAGTGAGCGCAGGCTGGAGGCTGAATGTGGGCGGCGCACATATGATCTACAACCTAGAGCCTGATATTGCAGTATTTGCAAAAGGAATTTCCAACGGGTATCCAATGGCTGCCATTATTGGAAAGGAAAAGGTGATGCAGACGGCCCAGGAGACATTTATCAGCAGCACCTACTGGACAGACAGGATAGGGCCCGCCGCAGCCATCGCAACAATTAATAAAATGAAAAAACTCAACCTCCCTGAATATTTAATCAGCTGCGGCAGAAAGATTCAGGAGGGGTGGAAAAAATGCGCTGAAAATGCCGGCCTTCAAATACATACCGGTGGGATATACCCCTTAAGCCATTTTTCCTTTGAGCATGAGAAGCCCCTTGTTCTGAAAACGTTGTTCACCCAGGAGATGTTAAAAAAAGGATTTCTTGCTACTACGGCATATTATTCCTCATATGCGCATAAAGATGAAATAATTGAAAATTATCTGAATGCCTGTATGGATGTTTTCAAATTTATTGCAAAGGCAGTGACTGATAAATCCGAAGAAAAAATGTTGCAGGGACCTGTCTGCCATGCAGGATTTAAAAGGCTGAATTGAAGGAAGTCATTATTCTCACAGAAGCCGGGAGCAAATTTGGATATGGCCATTTAACCAGGTGCCTGGCCCTTGCTCAGGGTTTTAAGGTCAAGGGCATTGAATCCCTGTTCTTTATAAAAGGTGATTTACATGCTGATGATATTCCAGGTGAATTTAAATATATTCAATTTGACTGGACAAAAGAAAAGGTAGAGGTTAAGGGCAAAATTTTAATTATAGACTCTTATTATGCAGATGGAAATTTCTGCAAAAAAGTTTATGAAGAAGCTGAAACTGTTCTTTTTATTGATGATTATAACCGGATACCGTATCCCGGGGGATTCGTTCTGAACAGTGTATTAGGAGCTGATATCATCGGTTATCCGATAAATCCTGAAATCACTTATTTACTTGGTCCTGAATATCACCCGCTTCGAAGAGAGTTCTGGGATGTACCGGTGAAAGTGATAAGAGAAAAAGTAATGAAAATTCTCATTACTTTTGGAGGTTCAGACATGACAAATGAAACTCCATCGGTTTTAAAAATGTTACATGATCGTTATCCTGACCTGGAAAAACATGTAATTATCGGTAGCGGATTTTCTAACATTAATAACATAAAAGATGAAGCTGATGATAAAACATTCCTCATTATAAAACCTGATGCTGAAGGGATGAGACATGAGATGATTGATTGTGATATTGCCATATCAGCAGCGGGACAGACAATTTATGAACTGGCAAGGGTAGGGATAACCACTTTTGCAAAAAAAGTTGCAGAGAATCAGGATAACATAATACATAACTGGAAAGCAATTGGGTTTCTTTTGGATTTTAGCCTGTCAGATAAAATTCCGGATTATTACAGCAGGAATGCTATTTATAATACCGGCAGAAGTATCATTGATGGACAAGGGGTGCACCGTATTGTGGAGAAGTTGGCAAATGATCACAATTAGGAAAGCGAATTGGGATGATAAGGATGAATTGTATGCCCTGGCCATCAGTCCTGATGTGAGAATGGCCAGTTTTGATTCCAGCGAGATAGATTATCAAAATCATCTGATTTGGTATAAAAAATTATTAGATTCAGTTAATGAATGGATTTTTATTCTTGAGGATAGCGGTAAATTCTCCGGTCAGATACGGTTTACCTATGACAGCACCACTTCCAGATGTAAGGTTGGAATTTCATTATTAAAAACGATAAGAGGGAAAAATGTTGCAGTTAATTTTTTTTATAAAGCCCTTTTTTTATTAAAAAAAGAAGTTAGGTCATGTGAAACAGTAGCAGCATATATTAAAGAAAATAATATTCAATCTCTAAATTTTTTTAAAAAAGCCGGATTTGTTTTTTCAAAAAAAGTTAAGATAAATGAAAGTGAGGCACAGGAATGGTTATTATCTCTCAGTAAAGTATGTATCATAGCTGAATTATCAGCAAATCATAATCAAAATATTGATACAGCAAAAAAAACTATTGATGCCATTAAAGAGTGTGGTGCTGATGCAGTCAAAATTCAAACATACACTCCTGATACAATAACAATAGATTGCAAGAATGATTATTTTACATTACAGCAGGGTACCTTATGGGACGGTAGAACTTTTTATGACCTGTACAAGGAAGCTTACACACCCTGGGAATGGCATGATGAACTGAAGGATCATGCTGAATCCCTGGGGCTCATTTTTTTCTCAACACCCTTTGATTTTACCGCAGTGGATTTTCTCGAATCAAAAAATGTTCCTATGTATAAAATCGCATCCTTTGAAATAACTGATGTTCCTCTGATTGAATATACTGCATCAAAAGGCAAACCAATGATTATATCTACAGGGATTGCTGAAATTTCAGATATTCAGGATGCTGTTGAGGCATGCAGAAGGGCAGGAAACAGTGACATTACTCTGCTGAAATGCACATCCAGCTATCCGGCTCCCATTGAAGAAGCGAATCTAAAAACAATGGTGAATATGAAGGAGACTTTTAATGTCAGGGTTGGCCTGTCAGATCACACCATGGGCAGTGATGCGGCTATTGCTGCCGTGGCCCTGGGTGCCGTAGTAATTGAAAAGCATTTTATTCTTGATAGAAATATCGGCGGCCCTGACGCAGCCTTTTCCATGGAACCGGCAGAGTTCAAGGCAATGGTCAATTCAATCCGCAATGTTGAAAAAGCCCTGGGCATGGTGACATATAAACTTTCTGAAAAAACAATGAAAAGCAGGGAGTTTTCCAGGTCACTTTTTGCTGTTGAAGACATTCCAGCAGGGGAAATTTTCACAAAGGCAAATGTGCGGTCAATAAGGCCCGGATACGGGTTGCCTCCCAAATATTTGAATGAAATTCTGGGTAAGAAAGCACGCGTATCATTAAAAAGGGGGAATCCTTTAACCTGGGGAGTTATTGATAATTAAATGGAAAATTATTATTTATTTAATTATATAAAAAATAACAGCAGCATTGATGAAAAAATATTCGATGCATTGAAATTTGAACTGGAACAGAACATTTATTATTATGGTAATCAATTTAAATATCCAAAAGAGAAATTAAAAAAATTTAAAACAAATTATATTAAGCTGTTAGTAAAATTGTTTCGTGTTTTAATGAATAATAGTTTTAAAAAAAAAATACAGAGTAATAAAATTATTTTTTCGAACGCGTATTTTAGTGTAAATGAAGAATTGAAAAAAATCGGATTTAATGTTTGTTCTCCTCCCTGGCTATTGGAGTTCAATAAAGAATATGCTGCTGATTATCACTTGTACAAAAAAATATTGAACATAAGCAAATCTTTCAGCGACAAGTCATTTTCTGAATTGCTGGAGGAGAAATTTTTGAATGATATAAATGATTTTAAGCATGAATTGAAATCATTTTATTTAAATAGTAATGCCAGATCAATTGTTGTACCTAACGATGTTTCCTTCTATGAAAACATATCTCTACAAATATTTAAAGAATTACAAAAACCATCTTTTATATTTCTTCATGGTCTCCCGGGACGGTATAATAGTATAGATGAAAACAGATCAGATTATTTATTGGTATGGGGTGAAAAAATTAAAGATAATTATATCAAAGCGGGTATTAATAAAAATAAAATATTTGTTACCGGACATCCCTATTATCAGAATTGTGTACAGAAAGAATTGAAATTCGGCTTTGACACTATCCTGATTATTACAAAAGCAATGAATGGCGCACAGCATAGCGATGGTGTCCGCTTATCTGATCGCGGGAACCTGATTGTATATTTATTGTCCATACAGATTGCATTAAAAAAATTAAATGTCACATCTGTCCGTTTGAGGCCTCATCCATCGGAAAATCCTGAATGGTATTATCAATTTATTGATAAAAATTTTTTCATCTTTGATTCGGATACTCTGCATGTGTCATTAAACAAGTCGAGCCTTGTCATAGGACCCAGTTCAACAGTATTTCTAGAATCGATATACAGAGGAATTAATTACCTGGTTTATGAACCGGTAAAGGAAAATCTTGATTTAATGAATTATACCCTGGTACCTCCCTTCGACGGTTCCGATTCAAGGGTGCCTCTTGCAAGAAATGAAGAAGAACTCTTCTATTTTTTAAAAAACAGGATCATTACAGACAGCACGATTTTTAATGATTACATTCAAACCCCCTTTAATATGCATTTTATTAAATCATTGATTAATATATGACGCAATCATATTTCAAAAATTATTTACAGATTTACTTCTGGCAGGGAGTAGCATTACTACTTAATTTTTTATCAATGTTTATCGTCACCCCATTGATATCAAGTAACCCGGTAATTTTTGGTATTTATTCAATCTGTATATCATTAACCATTTTTTTATCATATGCTGATCTGGGATTTATTAGTTCAGGATTTAAGTATGCCAGTGAATATATTCCCACAGATGACAGGAATGGCGAGATTAGAATTGTCGGTTTTGTTTTTTATATATTACTGATTTTCGGGATATTGTATTGTTTAGCAATATTATTTATTTCTTTTAATCCGGAATTGATTATTAAAAATTTTAATACTGCAGCTGAAAGAAATATAGCTGAACAGTTATTATTAATCCTTTCTTTATTTTCTTTTAACCTAATTCTGGGGCGGGTATTATTAATAATCCTTGGAATACGTCTTGATGATTTTGTGTATCGGCGGATCAGTTCTATAGCAAATATCATAAATATTGCCTCTGTGTATTATTTTTTTAATGATGGAAAACATGATATTGTGGGATATTATTTATTCTGCTCCATTACAAACGTAATCGTGAACATTTTAGTCACTGTTATCATTAAGAATAAATATCATTATGACTTCTTACTCTTAATGAAATCAGTCAGATTTTCGAAGGAAATATTCAGAAAGACCAGAAATCTGGCCTTTTCAACTCTGTTTGCAACCTTTGCATGGATTCTCTATTATGAACTCGATACTTTGGGGATTGCAAAATTACTGGGTACTGAAAAACTTGCCCTCTATGCTATTTGTTTAATTATCATCAATTTTTTCAGAAGCCTGCTGGGAACTTTTTTTAATCCATTCATTGCCCGTTTTAATCATATTATTGCTGAAAAAAATATTGAAAAATTAAAAAACTTTTTTTCACAAATATTGATCATTACAAATCCGCTAATCATTATTACAATTACCTGCATAATATTTTTTTTAAAATATCTGATACTATCGTGGGTTGGGGAAAGCTATATCGATTCAGTCAGAATTGGACAGTTACTGATGCTTATTTACTTTTTTTCTGCATTTTCTTATTTAACGAATATTTTATTGATGGCCCAGGAAAGAATTAAAGAAATGAACATTATCGCTGCATGTAATGTAATCATATTCTGGTCCGGTGTCATTTTAACATACAATGACTGGGGCTTGTATTCCTTCGCAGTATTTAAATTATCGGCTTTTATCATAACCGGAATATACAGCATATATTTAACGAAAATTTTTCTGGGCCTTGGATGGTTAGATGTATTCAATAAATTTTATGGTTTGCTTTTTGTCCCTGTACTTTTTATTATTTCATCACATTTCATTATATCTGAATTTTTGATAATTGAAAAAAGTAAATTCATGATGATTAAAGTCATTTTGTTAAGTGGATGTGTATGTTCGCTTTCTTATTTGGTATGCTATATATGTTCGAAGAATTTTAGAAGCACAATCCAAAGTGTTCTGATACCGAATATCCGGAGATAAAATATCTGAATACCAGATCTCAATACTACCGGAAATTATTGTATGGATAATTTAAAATGCACTTTAATATATATATAGGTTTTGTATGATGAAAATTGATTTCGGCTGCGGCAATTCCAAAAAAGACGGCTTCATAGGTGTAGATTCCATCCCATTAGCAGGAGTGGACATCATCCATGATTTAAATACATTTCCCTATCCCTTTGAAAATGACAGCATTGATGAAATATGGATGGATAATGTTTTAGAACACCTTGAGAAACCGCTGACTGTTATGGAAGAATTATATAGAATATCCAAACATAATACTGTTGTAAATATAGCGGTACCGTATTTTAGAAGTTTTTATTCAGTTATTGACCCTACGCATAAATTTTATTTTGGAGTTTTCTGGTTTTACTATTTTGATCCCAATCATGCTTTTTATTCCAAATATAAGTATACCAGTTCGAAATTTATGATAGAAAAATTTGAATTTGACAGGGAATGGGCAGGCAAGAAGAAAAGCATATTTCATAAAATTATTTTATCTTATGCGAATAGAAAACCTGAATCATATGAAATAAGATTATCACATTTTTATCCGCTGAACTCATTAACATTCAGTTTGCGGGCACTCAAGAAATGAATGAAGGGAAATAGCAGCATGTTGAGGATCAATTAATTATGATTACAGGTAATACATGCAGAATAAAAAATCCCTATAGTTCTATTGTGAAAATTTCAAATGAAGGGATCATTAAAGTCATACAGATTGCTGCTTCGAAATATGCAAAGGGGGAACTTATCGATATTGGTTGCGGGACAAAGCCTTACGAAGCAATATTTCAACCTCACATTAACAGTTATTTCGGGATTGATTATGAGTCATCTGCAGAATCAAATTACAGTACAGATACGAAAGCTGATCTGTTTATTGACTGCACGAATACCGGTCTTGAAAAAGAAACGTATGATACCCTCCTTTCAACGCAGGTGATGGAACATATTTATGACACCGCATCATATGTAAAAGAATGTCATAGGCTGTTAAAAAAGGGAGGCTATGGCATATTTACCGTTCCCATGTCATGGCGCTGCCATGGCGAGCCCTATGATTTTTATCGTTTTACTAAATACTCTCTTGAAAAAATATTTAAGGAAAACGGATTTCTCATCATAGAATTAAAAGAAATAGAGGGAACTTTTGCGACGATTATTCAGCATTTTATTGTATTTTTAGCAAATCGCCAGGGATATCAGAATATCATTTTCAGGATAGCAAGGAAATCAGTTTGTTCCATACTTTTTTCAATAATGAATTTTACCGCTCTCAAGCTGGATAGATTTTTTTGGGATGAAAAGTTATGTTTAAATTATATATTGGTTGTTAAAAAAGTTTAGCAGGATATAAATAATAAGAAATAGACAGATGCTAACTGAAAAATTCAATAATAAGACAGTTTTAATTACCGGGGGGAATGGCTTTATCGGCAGTCATTTGTGTTTACGTTTTAATAAGGAAAAAACAAATATATATATTTTATCCCGGAATGTTAATGCCAGTATATATCATTCGATTCATTGTGATATTAATGACCGGGCCGAGTTAGAAAAAGCTATCTGCTTATGTAAACCTGATTATATATTTCATTTAGCTGCATTTAAAGAAAGAACAAAAGATATTGATAAATTGTATGAAGCTCTTAATGTAAATTTATTCGGTACGTTAAATATATTCCATTGTTTACTGAAAAATAATATTAACTCAAAAGTTGTCTTACTGGGTACCGGGGAAGAATATGGCAGTGCCCGCTCTCCCTATACTATAAAAACCCGTGAGATCCCGGTTTCTGATTATTCCCTTGCGAAACTGTGCACAACAAAATTATCAGAATTTATTTTTAACGAATATCAATTGCCTTTAGTCATTATACGCCCTTCTTTAGTCTATGGCCCCGGTCAGAATGATGATATGTTTTTACCGGTGCTGATACAAAGTGTTTTAAGCAGAAAAAAAATTGAAATAACTGCCGGAGAGCAGCTGAGAGATTATATTTTCATAGATGATTTAGTTTCATTGATACTCGAAGCATCGGCTTTAGATTCAATTAATGGAGAAATAATAAATGCAGGGACCGGTGTTTCTTTAAAAATCAGGGAATTGGCGAACAAGGTTGAAAAGATAACCGGGTATCCCGGATATATTGATTATGGAGCTAAAGAGTATAGAAAAAATGAGGTCATGGATTATAGATTAGATATGACAGAAACCTTTACTAAATTAAAGTGGAGGCCGCAAGTTACCATCGATGAGGGCTTAAAAAGAACAATTGATTCTTATAAAGAGATACTCAAGTGAAAAAGTTGTTATATTACTCAGACTGTCATTTTTTTGCCGGTTGTGAACAAATGCTGGCTGTATTAATAAATTCAGGTGAGATCAATAGTAAGTATAGTATCAAATTTGTGTATAGATATTCAAAAGAATATTATGATGGAATGATAAGCCGCATACATGATTGTGAGAAGACATACGGCATTCATTTATATGATCCGGTTTTAAGTTCTAAAAAAAGCAAATTTTTACAAATAAACATTATAAAAAAAATAATGTATTTAATCCTGAAATATCCGGTATTTATAATAAACACAATAAAACTTTATCAATGTATCAGGAAAGAGAATTATGATCTTGTGCATATTAATAATGGCGGTTATCCGGCTGCCGAATCAGTATATTCCATGGTGGTAGCATGTAAATTAGCATCTATCAAAACGATCATATACATTGTTAACAATCAAGCAGTGGAATATAATAGTTTTAAAAGGATTTATGATTATCCGCTGGATTATATTATAAAGAAGCAAGTTACGCTTTTTATTACATCTTCAGTCTCTGCAAAGGAAAAATTAAAAGAAGTATTGCACATAAATGACAATAAGGTTATTAATATTAATAATGGCATTTTATTGAGAAAAATTGATCAGTCAAAATTACACGTGCGTAAGATGCTGAACGTTGATAAGAAAAAAGTAATTGTCGGTATCGTGGCAAATATTGAAGATAGAAAAGGGATTATTTATGCTATTAAGGCATTTGAATTATTAATTCCAGAGAAAAACATATTACTGGTTATTGAAGGGGAAGGCCCTGTAAAAAATGAATTGCTCAAATACATTTTTGTAAATAAGATCAGCAATGTAATGTTTATTGAAAAGCAGAAAAATATAATGAATTTTATCAATGCAATTGATATATTTTTATTGCCATCAATATCAAATGAAGATTTTCCTAATGTTATACTTGAAGCAATGAGCTTTGGAAAAGCAATAATTGCGACAAATATTGCAGGAATACCTGAACAAATTACACATTTAGAAGATGGCATAATAATTAATCCTGAATCATCAGGTGAAATTGCAGCAAATGTTCTTACATTGGCACAAAATTTCAAATTACGAAATATGCTGGGGCATAATGCTAAAATGAAATTTATTAAAAATTATACATCAGAAATTGCAGTTAAAAAATATATAAAATTATATAATGAATTAATGGATTTAAAAGGGAAAAATGCAATTAAGCAATAAAAATGTTCTTGTTACCGGAGCAGATGGATTTATCGGGAGCCATCTGGTCGAAATGTTATTAAAAGAAAATTGTAATGTCAGGGCATTTGTCTGTTATAATTCATTCAATTCATGGGGATGGATAGACAGTTTCCCTCCAGAAATTAAAAAAAAGATAGAAATTTTTTCAGGAGACATCCGGGATCCCAATGGTGTGCGAAAAGCAATGGAGAGGATTGATGTTGTTTTTCATCTTGCAGCATTGATTGCAATACCATTCAGCTATCATTCCCCTGACAGCTATGTGGATACAAATATAAAGGGGACATTAAATGTTTTACAGGCAGCAAGAGATTCCAGCTGTAATAAAATACTCATAACCTCAACCTCCGAAGTTTATGGTACAGCACGGTATGTTCCCATAGATGAAAATCATCCTTTCCAGGGGCAATCACCATATTCAGCATCGAAAATCGGAGCTGACAGACTTGCTGAAAGTTTTTACCGCAGCTTCAATATGCCGGTAACAATAGTCAGGCCTTTTAATACCTATGGCCCCCGGCAATCTGCAAGAGCCGTTATCCCTACAATCATTACTCAATTACTATCCGGTTCTACTGAAATAAAACTTGGCAAATTAACTCCAACCAGGGATTTTAATTTTGTTTTAGATACGGCCAGCGGCTTTATTGAAATTGCAAAATCAGATAAGACACTCGGTGAGGAAATCAATATTGCATCACAGGAAGAGATATCTATCGGTGATTTGGCTTATGAAATAATCAGTCAAATTAATCCCGGGGCAAAAATTATTACTGAGGAGGAAAGACTCCGGCCGGTTAACAGCGAAGTTGATCGTTTATTAGGATCTAATGAAAAGATAACCAGGTTAACGAATTGGAAAGCTGCATATGATATTAAAAAAGGAATATATGAGACCATTGAATGGTTCAAAAATAAAGAGAATTTAAAGTTTTATAAATCTGACATATATAATGTATGAGGGGGGTTATGCAGGCAGTAATATTGGCAGGCGGAAAGGGGACAAGGCTTAAACCTTTTACAACATGCATACCGAAGCCATTGATACCGATTGGGGATTTGCCGATTCTTGAAGTGGTGCTGCGTCAATTGAAATATTATGGTTTTAACGATATCATCATGTCTGTAAATCACCAGGCGGAATTACTGATGGCTTTTTTTGGAAATGGGAAAAAACTTGGTCTGAATATTACCTATTGCATAGAAGACATGCCCCTGGGGACAGCAGGTTCCTTATCGATTATAGAAAACTTGCAGGATAATTTTATTGTAATGAATGGAGATGTTTTAACAACAATCAATTTTAGTGATCTATATAATTTTCATACAATACATAATAATGATACGACAATTTCCGTTTATAACAAAGAGGTTAACATTGATTTAGGAGTTTTAAAGGTTGATACGAATAATACATTTTTGGATTATATTGAAAAGCCAACATATCATTATATTGTAAGCATGGGAATTTATGTTTTGAGTAAGAAAATAATCGATTATATCCCTAAAAATATCAGATTTGACATGCCTGATTTAATGCTGAGATTAAAAGAGGAAAATAAAAAAATACTCTGTTATTCAGGAAGTTACTATTGGCTGGATATCGGCAGAGTTGATGATTATAATGAAGCTGTCTCAATATTTGAGCAAAGGCGCTCGGAGTTTTTATTTGATGAATAGAGTATTAATTTTAGGAATCAATGGATTCATCGGCACACATTTTGCAGAATACGTTGCCAGTAATCATTTATATAAGCGATATGAATTTATCGGCATTGACAAAAATATTGATCAGAAGTCTACTGATGGAATATTTCAGTACAGGCAGCTCGATTTATTATCTCCGGACAGCATGAACAAATTGCTGCAGGAAGTACGGCCTGATTACCTGATGAATTTTGCAGGTATTTTCGGCAGTACAAAATATGAAAATCTTATTGAAATAAATGTTGGAATTACAAGATCAATTTTTGAAGGGATACACGCAAATACATTATCAATAAAAAATATGTTGCTTATCGGATCTGCAGCAGAATACGGGAATGTGACTGCTTTACCAGTCAGAGAAACAACTGGTTTAAACCCTATTAATGATTACGGTTTATCAAAAGTATTTCAATATTATACCGCAAAATATTTTAATTATATCTATACTATTCCTTATTCCCTTGCAAGGATATTCAATGTTTTTGGAAAAGGGTTATCAGCTGATTTATCGATTGGATTTTTTTTGAAGCAGATTGAATCCGCTCAGGATGGTGATTCTATTATAGCCGGCAATATTGATACAAAAAGAGATTTCCTGGATATATCAACAGTGGCCGCTCATTTGTGGAAAATATTATTATCAGGCAAACCGAATGAAGTATACAATGTTTGCAGCGGGCATTCAGTTACGATACGGTCGATCCTGGAAAAAATGATTAATGAATCGGGAAAAACATTATCCATATCCATTGATCAATCAAGAATAAAAAAATTTGATATTATGGATATGTACGGGGATAACTCAAAATTGCTATCGATATCATAAATTGTATTATAAAATAATTTTTAAAAAAGGAAAATGATATGAAGACTGTGATCCTTTGCGGCGGCTACGGAACCCGTATCCGTGACGTTGCTGAAAATATCCCCAAACCGATGATTCCAATCGGAAGATTCCCTATACTCTGGCATATCATGAAATATTATTCCACATTCGGCCACAAAGATTTTATATTATGCCTGGGGTATAAAAGTGAAATTATTAAGGAATTCTTTATTAATTACAGGGAGATGGTCTCTGATCTTACAATAAAACTGGGTGAGGTCCAAAGCCGTATCTACCATGCTGATTTTGCCGAGTCAGACTGGAGCATCACACTTGCTGAAACAGGCCTGAATGCCATGACCGGTGCACGGATAAAGCGGATACGAAATTATATCGGCAGCGATGAAACTTTTATGCTGACCTATGGCGACGGTGTCGGTGATATTAATATTGATGATCTGATAAAATTTCATAACTCCCACGGGAAGGTATTAACGGTGACCGGTGTTCAGCCTCCCGGCCGTTTCGGGGAGCTGGAGATGAAAGGCTCCGGCCTGGTCACCGGTTTTAATGAAAAACCCCAGATCTCCGGCGGATTTATTAATGGCGGATTTTTTGTATGCAATAGAAAGTTATTTGATTATCTGGATGACAGGGAAGAACTGGTATTTGAAAAAGATCCGATTCATAAAGTTGTGACTGATGAACAGTTATTAGTATATAAACACAATGGATTCTGGCAGCCGATGGACACATCAAGAGAGTATCAATTACTTAATGACATGTATAATAACGGTACCGCTCCATGGGTCCGCTGGTAAATTAATTTTGAATTATTGATGCCCCTAAAAATGAGTGAGGAAATATCTTGTTTGATAATTTTTATAAAAATAAAAGGATCTTTATAACCGGGTCAACAGGTTTTAAGGGGTCATGGCTCAGTTTGTGGCTCCTTGAATTAGGTGCCGATGTTAAGGGCTACAGCCTGCCGGCTCCTACAAATCCGAGCCTCTTCGAAAAAGCAAAGCTATCAAGTCATGTGAATACTGTTATTGCCGATGTCCGTGACCAGGACAGGTTTATTTCTGAAATGAGTGAGTTTCAGCCTGAGATTGTTATTCATTTGGCCGCACAACCTCTGGTACGCCTTTCATACCGGGAGCCCTATTCCACATATGAAATAAATGTGATGGGAACGGTTAATCTTTTTGAAGCGGTAAGAAAATGTGATTCTGTTAAAGCAGTATTGAATGTAACGACAGATAAGTGCTATGAGAACAAGGAGTGGCTCTGGGGCTATAGAGAAAATGAACCTCTCGGAGGGTATGATCCCTATTCTAACAGCAAAGCATGTTCTGAGCTGGTGACAAGCGCATATAGGAATTCATTCTTTAATCAGGCGGAATATAACCAGAAGCATCATGTCGCTCTGGCAAGCGCCCGTGCCGGGAATGTCATAGGGGGGGGCGACTGGGCAGAGGATAGATTGATTCCTGATATCATTAATTCCTTTCAGGTGAAAAAAGAAGTTTTAATACGAAGCCCCTACGCAATACGACCCTGGCAGCATGTTCTCGAATCTCTGCACGGGTATTTATTACTATGCAAAAAGCTGTATGAATGCGGGTGTTCCTATGCCGAAGGATGGAATTTCGGCCCTGATGATAATGATGCACAGAATGTTGAGTGGATAGTAAAGAGGTTATGCGCTCTCTGGGGAAATGGAGCAGCGTATCGCATTGATGACAGTCCTCAGCTTCATGAGGCTAACTATTTAAAATTGGACATATCAAAATCAAAAACACTTTTAAAATGGAAACCGTTAACTGATATTGAATTTGCGCTTAAAAATATTGTAAGCTGTTATTTAGAATTCGATGATATAAAAGATTACTGTATTCATACGATAAAACAATTTGAAAGGCTGTCTGAAAATGATTAACGGGGTTATAATTAAACCATTGAAAAAAATTCCCGATGGAAGGGGCTGTATTTATAAGATGCAGGAAAACAGTGATCCTGAATTTAAAGGATTCGGCGAAATATATTTTTCAACAATTTATCCGGGGATAGTGAAAGGATGGCACTGTCATAAAACAGCAGTTCTGAATTATGCGGTGATCCAGGGGATGATAAGACTGGTGTTATGTGATTTGAGGGCCGGTTCCCCAACGTACGGGGAAATACAGGAAATATATGCGGGTGATCAGTCATATTCTCTTGTGCAGATCCCGGCCATGGTCTGGAATGGGTTCCAGTGCATCGGGGATCAAACTGCCATTGTTGCTGACCTGATCACGGTAAATCATAGCCAGGATGAAATGGAGAGGCTGGATCCGCATAATAATGATTTGATTACGTTTGACTGGAAAATTAAAGATAAATGACCGGCCGGCATATTGCAATAACAGGGGGGACAGGTTATTTAGGCTCAAGAATTGCAGAATATTTACTGAAAAATGGATACCAGGTAATTGTTTTATCAAGAAAAGAAAATAAAAATCTGCCTCCCTGGCTGCAGAATATTACAAAAATTGTGGATTATAATGATAAAGCATCAATAATTAATGCGTTGAATTCGGTTCACTGCCTGATTCATTTAATGTCGCTAAATGAAATTGAGGCAAAAGAACGGCCTGAAGAGGCTGTTTATGTCAATGTCTATTTAACTGAAGTGGTTCTCCAGGCGGCAATTCAGGCTGGTGTCAAAAGAGTTCAATATTTTTCTACGGTTCATGTCTATGGCTCTCCCTTGGCCGGTATGATAGATGAATCTCATAAAACCATGCCGGCCCATCCATATTCAGTTGTCCACAGGGCTGCTGAGGAATTTGTGATGGAAAAGATAATAACCGGCAGGCTGGAAGGTGTAATTTTCCGGTTGTCAAACGGTTTTGGTTATCCCGTTTATAGAGATGTAAATAGATGGACTCTGCTGATAAATGATATCTGCCGCCAGGCAGTGGAACATGAGAGTATCATTATTAAATCAAAAAATCAGAAACGTGATTTTATTGCCATTACTGATGTTGTCCGTGCCGTTGAATGGTTTTCAGATAAGGAATTATCAGGGGATTGTATTTATAATCTCTCCAGTGGAATTACAATGTCCATATCTGAAATGACAAATATCGTCGTAGAATCGTATGTGGACATTACAGGAAAAAATGTTGCAGTTACATATGAGGATGAGAGGGAAAACCCTGTTGAGCTGACTGTTTCAAATGAAAAATTAATTAAAACCGGTTTTGAATTTAAAAATAATATTCATGATGAGATCGTTGCAACGTTAAATAAATGTACTGAATGGTTCAGCAATCAAGGTCATCAAAGTAATAATAGATAGGATTACAAATGAGAGAGCCTTTGATATCTATTATTATGCCGACCTATAACCATGGGGCATTTATCCGGGAAGCGGTAGATTCTGTGATTCATCAGACCTATGGGAACTGGGAATTAATTATTATCAACAACTATTCAACGGATAATACGGGAGAGATACTGGATCAATATAATGACCGCAGAATCAGGGTTATTAATTTTAAAAATAACGGTATTATAGCGCGGGCAAGGAATAAGGGCATTTCAGAAGCAAAAGGGGAGTTTGTTGCCTTTCTGGATTCAGATGATATCTGGCTGAGTTCAAAACTGACCATTCAGATAAAAGTATTAAGCGTATCTCCGCATCTGCTTGCCTGCTCTACGGCAATAAGGCTGTTTCCCGGGGAAATGAGGGCACCTTTTTATAAAATCTGGACACGGCGCATATCAAGAAAAAGTCTGTTACGCGCAAATAGTGTATTCAATTCAACTGTTGTCATACGGTCTGTCTGCTTTAAAGAGATTGGCCTGTTACATGAGGATGAAGCACTGCGAACCATAGAAGATTATGATTACTGGCTGCGAATCCTGGAAGCGAGGGATAGATCTATTCTGTTCATAGATCAGGATCTGGTAAGATACCGGGTCAGTGATGTAAATTCCAGCGGTTTCGGCAAAGCCATAGATGAAGAAAAAGAGTGGCGCAAATACAATGCAATTATTAAAAATCATGCAAGGAATAAAGAAGAAGAAATCTGGCTCAGGAAAATAAAAAAAAGTGAATTGGCCAGGCGATATATTAAAACTGCTTTAGGGAACAAATCAGATTTTGATAAAAATAAATATTCAGAACTTTTATTCTGGGACAGAATTAAAATTTTTTTATCAAAATTAATAATTAAATACTAAACACACAGATAAAATGCATGTGCCATGAGTTTATCGTACTCAAAAAAGCTGATAAGACGAAATTAATAGATAATCAAAAAAGTAATAAATAGAATGATGTTGATATTTTGATTGGTACATAAAAGAGTAAACAAAAAATAATGGTAACGCTCATAACAACAGGCGGCAAAGGAACAAGGTTATCCTCAATCAGTAATGATATTCCTAAACCCATGGTGAAAATCGGGGATAAACCAATTCTTGAACTGCAGGTTGATCTCTTCAAAAGATATCATCTTAATAATTTTATATTTCTCAATGGCCATTTATCGAATATCATTGAAGATTATTTTGGCGATGGCGGGAGATTTAATGTTAACATTATCAATATTAAGGAACCATTCCCTCTTGGAACAGCCGGGTGTTTATTATTGGCAGAAGAATATATTACCGATGATTTTATTGTCATCAATGGCGATCTTGTACTGGATGTTGATTTGAAACGGTTCATCGATTTTTATTATCATACACATTCAGACGCGGTTCTTTTTCTTCATCCCAATGACCATCCCTATGACAGCGACCTGGTGGAAATTGATGATGATAAGAATGTTATCACATTACATTCGAAACCCCATGATACCGGCAGATTTTATAAAAACCTTGTGAATGCCGGACTCTATATTTTTAGTAAAAGAGTATTATCGTTATTAGGCGGAAATGAAAAAGCTGATATGGGCAGGGATTTGATCCAGAGGATTCTATCATCAGGGATGAAAATAAAAGGATATGTCTCTCCTGAATATGTTAAGGATATGGGAACGCCCGACAGATATGAAAAAGTAACTCATGATTATGTAAGCGGCAAGGTTGCGCGTTTACATTATGATAAGAAAAGGCCGGCTGTTTTTTTAGACAGGGACGGAGTGATAAACAGAGAGGTCAATTTTTTATCAGATATCAATGATTTCCAGTTACTGCCAAAAACCACTGATGCAATAAAGAAGCTGAACAGCGCCGGAATACTTGCCGTAGTTGTAACGAACCAGCCGGTGGTTGCCCGGAACATGGTATCTTTTGATGAGCTGAATGAAATACATAATAAAATGGACTGGCTGCTGGGCCTGGAAAGATGCTATGTAGACGCTCTTTATTTCTGCCCCCATCACCCTGATTCAGGATTTCCGGAAGAGAGAAAAGAATTAAAATTTGATTGTGACTGCAGAAAACCAAAACCTGAAATGTTATTCCGGGCTATGAGAGAATATAATATTGATGCTGAAAGATCCTATATGGTTGGTGACCGGGTATCCGATATCGTTGCAGGGAAAAATGCCGGTGTGAAAACAGTTTTAGTCAAAACGAACGGTGAATTCTGGAGTGCTGACCCCGACGAGGCGGATTTTTCTGCAGAGTCATTGGATAGTGCAGTGGAGAATATAGTGAAAGATACTATGTAAATATATTTTAGTATCTGAAAGGTGGTACGATGAAATACATGAACGAATTGGTAGCAAGATATCCGGTATTATCAGAGTGCATTGATGATATTATTCAACTGGTAACATCAATTGTCGACGCTTATTATGCAGGCAATAAATTACTCATATGCGGAAACGGGGGGAGCGCTGCAGATTCAGAGCATATTGTCGGGGAACTGATGAAAGGTTTTCACTTAAAACGCCCGTTATCACCTGACGAAAAAAAGCTGTTTCATGAAAAATTTGGAGACGATGGAATATATATTTCTGAGAATCTCCAGATGGCCATCCCGGCAATATCATTGACCGGGCATCCATGTTTTTCAACGGCTTTTCAAAATGATTGTGATTATCAACTGGTATTCGCGCAGCAGGTATACGGGTATGGGAAAAAGGGAGATCTGTTTTTAGGCATTACCACATCAGGAAATTCAAGGAATGTCATATTAGCTGCTATGACAGCAAAATTAAGAGGCCTGAAAACGGCGGTATTAACGGGAAAAGAGGGCGGAAAAATTGCCGGATTTTCTGATATATGCATCAAAACTCCGTCATCGGTGACTCATGAAATCCAGGAGCTGCACCTTCCCATTTACCATGCAGTCTGCCTGCAGGCTGAATTTGAAATTTTTAATAAAATCGTTTGAGGGATATACACATGGCTGAAATAAAATATTCATTTGGAACAATATCCATTACTGAAAAAGCAAAAAAGCTGATCAATGAAGCCCTGGATTCAACACGAGTCTCCTCGGGGAAATATGTGAGGTTGTTTGAACAGCTTTTTGCCGAAATGAACGGGACGAAGGAGGCCGTTGCCGTAAGCACAGGAACCGATGCCGACGCCCTGGCACTCGCTGCCCTTTATGATTTTGGTGCCGAATGGGGCGATGAGATCATTGTTCCTGCGCTCTCTTTTGTGGCAACAGGGAACGCGGTTCTCATCGCCGGATTAACCCCTGTTTTTGTTGATGTAGAAAGAAATACCCTGAACATTGATCCGTCAAAAATTGAGGAAAAAATCACTGAAAAGACACGGGCAATCATGCCGGTGCATCTTATGGGGAAGCCGGCAAAGATGGATGAAATAATGGCTTTAGCTAAACAATACAATTTGGAAGTTATTGAAGACGCCGCTGAAGCCCATAATACCTATTACAAGGGGAAACAAGTCGGCACCTTCGGAATTATGGGAGCGTACAGCCTTTATGTTGCCCATATTATTACAACCATTGAGGGCGGCATCATCGTGACCGATAATCCTGATTATGCTGAAGTGCTTCGCTCGCTCCGTTCCCACGGCAGGGCTTGCAAATGCACAAGCTGCGTTGTGAATACAAATGAATCGGAGTGCAAAAAACGTTTTGCACAGGGTGAGGATATCCGTTTTATTTTTGAGAGGTATGGTTTCTCAAGCAAGATGAATGAGCTGGAAGCAGCAGTGGGCCTTGGCAATATGGAAGTGTATCAGAATATTATTGAAAAGAGGCGGGAAAATCTTCTCTATCTCATAAAAGAATTTAAGACTTTCAAGAACTATTTTTTTACCATGGAAGAGGAAGAACATGAAAAAATAGGGCCCCATGCCCTGCCAATCATATGCCAGGACAATGTTTCTTTTACAAGAAATTCATATGCCCTTTTTCTTGAACAAAACGGCATTGATTCACGGAATATGTTCCAATCAATGCCGACGCAGTGTCCCCAGTTTAAAAGATTCGGATATCATTATGGCGATTTCCCTTCAACGGAATATATCGCAAATAATGGAATCCATGTGGGTGTTCACCAGGACTTAAACAGGGAACATCTTGATTATTTGCTTGAGAAAACTGATTCATTTATCAAAAAAAATTCTTGATATCGAAAATGATCTTTTTATCTTCATCGTGCGTTTCAGGGGGAACTATTATTGAAAAACTCGAAATCCTTGGAAAAATTACAAAAAATATTGAGTTGAGCGGTGGTTCATTATTTGAGGAGGAAATTCTTGAGAAGCTCCTCATTGAGAAGGGTAAGGGTTTTAATTTTCTTCTCCATGGATATTTTCCCCCACCTAAAAAAGGGATGCTGCTAAACTTTGCTGATTCGTCGAAAGAAACTCAAGCGTTTATATCACATTCAGTATTTTTATGCAAAGCTCTTAAAATTCCTTATTATTCAGTTCATGCAGGCTTTAAAAAAGATTATACAATCGATAAGGAAAAACTTTTCGGCGGCAGTAAAAATTTTTATCTATCAGGGATTGAAAAGAATATAAATTGGTTTTGTGATTCATTTCCCGATATGGAACTTGCCGTTGAGAATTTATTTCCCGTGGGTAATGACATATCTACATGTTTTTGCATGCATCATGAGGATATAGTAAATTTTCTTAACCGTTTTAAAAAAATTAAACTGCTTCTTGACCTTGGGCATCTTCAAGTATCAGGGAAACTTCTTGATTTTGATATCAGAAAATCTGCTCAAATTTTGTTAAAGGAATTTTCAGACAGGGTAATTGAAATTCATCTTTCTGAAAATGACGGATTTGATGATGACCATAACATTCCTCAAAAATACGGGTTTCAATATAATTTTGTTAATGAGAATCTTGAATTAATTGTCAGGAATAGAATAAACTTGACTATAGAAGCGCGAAAATCCAGTATGGAATCTATTGAAGAATGTTTTAATTCTTTTCATAACCTTATATTTTAAATTAATTATTCAAGGTAAAGATTGATGAATATTTTAATTACAGGTGGAGCCGGTTATATCGGTTCAGTACTAACACCTTTTCTTCTATCTCTTGGGCATGAAATAACAGTAGTCGATAATTTTATGTTTGGCCAAAATTCATTACTCGACTGCTGCAGCAATCCAAATTTTAATGTCATAAGAGGTGATGTCCGTGATGAATCGGTCTTGAAATCCATTCTGGGGAAAGCTGATATCATTATCCCTCTGGCCGCTTTAGTCGGCGCTCCATTATGCAATAGAGATAAAATTGGAACGGAAACTACCAATTTAGGAGCCATCAAAACATTAATAAAAATGAAGTCGAAAGAACAGCAGATCATTATGCCTGTCACGAACAGCGGGTATGGCATCGGGGCTAAGGATGAAATGTGTACTGAGGATAGTCCACTGAATCCAATTTCTTTATATGGGAAAACAAAAGTTGATGCTGAAAAAGTTGTTCTTGATCATGGAAACTCAATCAGCTTAAGGCTTGCAACTGTTTTTGGAACATCTCCGCGGATGCGCCTTGACCTGCTTGTAAACGATTTTACCTATAGGGCAGTAACTGACAGATTTATCGTAATATTTGAAGGACATTTCCGGCGGAATTTTATACATATCCGTGATGTTGTTAAAGCTTTTATCCACTGCATTAAAAATTTTGACAAATTAAAAAATGAGCCCTATAATGTAGGATTATCCAGCGCGAATTTGACAAAGCTTCAGCTTTGCAGCAAGATTCAGGAGCATGTATCTGATTTTTATTATATTGAAGCTGAAGTCGGGCAGGATCCGGATAAAAGGGATTATCTTGTTTCAAACGAAAAATTTGAAAAAACAGGCTGGAGCCCTGATTTTACACTTGATATAGGGATACAGGAATTAATTAAGGCTTATAAAATAATTGTAAATAATAAATATTCTAACGTTTAATGAATGTTAACAGTAAAATATATGTAGCCGGGCACACAGGGCTTCTTGGTTCCGCGCTTATCCGGGTGCTATCAAATAAAGGTTACGGCAACATTATTACAAGGTCTCATGCAGATCTTGATCTCACTGATAGAAAACAGGTTGAAAACTATTTTATTAATGAAAAACCTGAATTTGTATTTCTCGCAGCTGGAAAGGTTGGCGGTATTATCAGTAACAGGACATATCCTGCTGACTATCTGCATATAAATATTGCCATTCAGGATAATGTATTTGAGTCATCAAAAAATTTCGGTGTAAAAGCCCTTGTTTATTACGGTTCATCCTGTACCTATCCGAAAATATGCGAACAGCCTATGAAAGAGGAGTACTGGTTAACCGGTGCATTGGAAGATACAAGCGCAGCTTATGCAGCAGCCAAGATTGCTGGAATTATTGGCTGCAGGTCATATAATCAGCAATTTAATTCTACAAAATATATCTGCCTTATCCCTAATTCAATGTTCGGACCTCATGATAATTTTGACCTTGAAAATGCCCATGTGCTTTCGTCATTGATGAAGAAGCTGCACGACGCTAAGACTGCACATCAAAATGAAATTGTCTTATGGGGCAGCGGCTCTCCCCGCCGGGAATTTATTCACAGCGAAGATACGGCAAGAGCATCAATTTTCATGGTTGAAAATAGTGAAAAGCTTGAAAACCGTCATTATAACGCAGGAACTGGCACTGATTATTCCATAAAAGAACTTGCAGAAATCATGTCGGATGTTGTCGGGTATAAGGGAAAAATAACATGGGATACATCGAAGCCAGATGGTACTCCCAGAAAACTGCTCGACAGCTCCCGAATTTTATCACTGGGCTGGAAACCCCAGGTAAATTTCAAACAGGGACTTGAAGAAACATACGTCTGGTTTTTGCACAACCGGCCGGGGTTGAAATAATAATTATATGGGAAATGAATCTTTCATTAATGCTATTACCAGTAAGGCGAAATGGGTATTTTCAGAGACTTTGAAAATCCACCGCTCTGCCCCTGAAACACGGGTTGCATCAGCATTATCCTGTATTGAAATTTTTTCAACATTATATTATGGAGATTTAATTAAATATTATCCACATGATCCGCTGAATTCAGATCGGGATCGCGTAATAATCAGCAAAGGGCACGGTTCAATATGTTTTTATCCGATACTGGCTGATCTCGGATTTTTTAAAATGGATGAGTTGAAAAATGTCGGGCAGGAGGGAAGTTTCCTCGGCGGGATTCCTGATCCGATTATTCCCGGGTATGAAACCATAAATGGTTCTCTTGGGCATGGATTAGGTGTAGCGTGCGGAATTGCTGTATCATTAAAGAGGAGAAAAAAAAATCAGAATGTCATTGTCATAGTCGGCGATGGGGAGTTGAATGAGGGATCTAACTGGGAAGCAATAAATTTTGCCGCCCATCATAAGCTGGACAATCTTCTTTTAATAATCGATGATAATAAAATATCTATGCTGAATTTTTCCGCCCGTATTATAAATGCCGCCCCTTTAAGTGAAAAATTTGCTGCGTTTGGATGGGAAATTTCTGATATAGACGGTCATGATATACCAGCTCTCTATACTGCAATTTCAACATGTTTAAAATCCCGTAATAAAAAACCGAAAGTCATATCAGCGCATACAGTCAAAGGCAGAGGTGTCCCGTCCCTTGAAAATAAACCTCTGTCTCACATAATGAATATTAAATCAGAAGAAATCGATGAAATTCTGAGGGGCATATAATGTCCATACCGTTGAAGACTATGAGGGATGTTTTTATTGAAAAACTGCATGGATTGATGCGGGAACGGGATGACATTTTTTTTCTGACAGCTGATTTTGGATCACCTAAACTTGATGCAATGATAGAGGAATTCCCGGATAATTTCATAAATGTCGGCATATCAGAACAGAATCTTATAAATGTTTCTGCAGGCCTGGCTATAGAAGGATGGAATGTCTATGCCTATGCAATTGCTCCATTTATTACCATGCGTTGTTATGAGCAGATACGCGTTAATCTTTCTCTGCTCTCATTGGAACGGCCCATGAATGTTACATTAATCGGGGTTGGTGCCGGCGTCAGTTATGATGTTTCCGGTCCCACGCATCATTGTCTTGAGGATATAACATTAATGCGCCTGCTTCCGGGTTTTACCGTTTTATCACCTTCGGATTATGTTACAGCTGAAATGCTGCCGGAATATTCATTGAGAGAAAAGGGATTGAAATATTTACGATTTGATTCAAAGCCCCATTCACCAATCCATAATGCCGGTGATATAGATTTTAAAAAAGGTTTTGTTGAACTGAAATATGGAGAAAAGATATTATTATTAGCAACGGGGTATATGGTATTTGTAGCATTACAATTGCATGAACAGCTTTTACAAGTTGGAATAAAAACCGGTGTATTAGATATCTACGAACTGAGCAATCCTGATAATGAAAATCTTTCTGGAATCATGGAGAAATATCCGCATATTATTTCCATGGAAGAGGGTATCATAGGGCGCGGGGGGCTTGATTCATTGCTGTCAGAAATAATCAGACTTCATAAACTTGATTCCCTTTTACACCCTGTCGGCATAAAAAATGAATATTCTTTTGCTATAGGTTCAAGAAATTTTATCCATAATTCTTACGGTTTTGGGATTGAACATATTAAAGAATTAATTATGAGTATTGTAAGAAGCTGATTAATGTTATATGACAGAAATTGTTTTTAAGAAAATTTCAGACCAACCAAGGTATTTCGGACATTCCTTGCCGGATCCCCGCAAATGGTTGACTGACTCTTTGAAGGGCTTTTACATATATTTACAAATATTTTGCTCTGAAATTAATATCCATAATTGCTCATGAGATGAATCATGTTTAAATATTTACTATAATCGCAGGCTATCAATTTTTTGAGTTAATAATAAGCCATGATGAAATATTTAATAGTTTACATTTTAACAGGATAAATAAATATTTTTTAAATATGAGATGTTGTCAATAATTATAAATATAAAGCAAAGGATATTATGAAATTTACATTACTTATACCAACAATGAATGAAATCGTGGGAATGCGGGAAATCATGCCTCGAATTCCAAAAAAGTTAATTCATCAAATACTTATTGTTGATGGTGGTTCAACAGATGGAACAATTGAATATGCGAGAGAGAATGGATACGAGGTATATTCGCAGAAGCGACGCGGAATACGTCTGGGGTTAATTGAAAGTTACCCGTTGATAAAAGGGGATTACATCATATCATTCAGCCCTGACGGCAATTCTGTTCCGGAGGAAATCCCGAATCTGATAAAAAAATTAAAGGAAGGATATGACCTGGTCATCGTTTCAAGATATTTGAACTGGGCGAGAAGTTATGATGATACTTTTATCAGCCGATTGGGGAACTGGTATTTTACCAAAATTATTAATTTTTTGTTTGGCTATCATTATACCGATTCCCTTGTCATGTTTCGCGGGTACAAACGCGCATTGCCAGAAGAACTTGGATTGACGAAGATAAGATCAAATATTTGGGAAAAAATCATAGGAAAATATATAAGCTGGGAACCTCAGATGTCAGTAAGGGCTGCGAAAAAAAGGAAAAAAATTTCTGAAATTCCAGGAGATGAGCCGCTAAGAGTAGAAGATATAGGGGAAATGCATGGAAACAGGATGCTTCCCCCCTCGAGAATACATCATTTCAAATCGGGATTTGCATGTTTGTACATGTTTCTTGAAGAATTTATTAAAAAGGAATAGACATCATTGAATGCTCTATTTAAGGGATGGGATTAACCATGAAAGTGACACTGGTACAACCGCCAAATTTACAAAGGTCTGGCAAATGGAAAAAACAGAATGTTTACAGGACGCCGACCAATCTAGCTCTTCTTGCAGCCTATGTCAGGCATTTTAATCATGAGGTGAGGATTTGCGACCTTGACATCGAAGGCGGAACAGTTGCCGAAATGGCAGAAAATTTATTGTCTGATAATCCGTTGGTTGTCGGTTTTACATGCCTCACTCCCCGGTATCCGATTATTGTCGATATATCGGAGAAACTCAAGGAATTGAATCCCAATATAATAATTGTTGTAGGGGGCCAGCATGTATCGGGATTACCGAAGCATATATTAAAAAAGGATATCATCGATTATGCAATACAGGGAGAAGCAGAGGAATCTTTCCTTGAATTTTTAAACCGACTGGAATCTGGGAAATCGATGGATGATTTATCAAACCTGATTTATGAAAAATCCGGGAAATTATATATAAATCCCTGCAGATCATATATCGATAATTTGGATTCACTCCCTTTTCCTGCCTGGGATCTCCTTAAGCTTGAAAATTATACAGATCCGGCTTTTTACAAAGGGGCTCACCTGGGAATAATCACTAGCCGCGGGTGTCCCTTTAACTGTTATTTCTGTGCATCCAAGGTGGTCTGGGGAAGAACGGTCAGGCTGAGATCTCCTGAAAATATGGTCCAGGAGATCAGGGAGGCTGTGGAAGTATATAAGATAAATGAGTTCATGTTTTATGATGATACTTTCACGTTAAATAAGAAACGGATATTGCAATTCTGTGAAATGATGGAAAATAGCGGCCTCGAAATCAGGTTTTATGCGCAGATCCGTGTAGATACAATAGATAAAGAACTTGCCCTGAGGTTGAAAAAAATAGGATGTTTTGCTGTTGCCATCGGGGTTGAGAGCGGTAATGAGAAAATTCTAAAAGAAATGGGGAAAAGTTTAACCAAAGACAATATTAGAAATGGCTGTAAAGCTCTAAAAGATGCAGATATGCCGTTTTTAGCAAGTTTTATTATTGGCCATCCAGGGGATACGCATGAAACAATTCATGAAACATTGCACTTCGCAGATGAACTTGATGCTGATCAGGCTAAATTTATGATTGCAACTCCTTATCCTGGAACAAGATTTTTTGATTTGGCAGTGGAAAAAGGATTGATCCCGGAAGAAGGAGCTGAAGATTTAGGTGACCATACATATTTTCAGCATGTAGCAGCAAATTTATCAGAGATAAGTGATGAGGATCTATTGAAATATCAGCAGGATGCCTTTGATGAATATGATAAAAGGAAAAGACCTTTAGTGTAAATGTTATTAACTCATACAGCAGCGTCTAAATGAGCCTTGGAGTGCTAAGCAGATTTCAAAAATACACTGACATGTGTCTGAATGTTATTAAATTTTTGTGTTTAATAATGATAGTTAATAATTATTAAATTGATTATGTTTTATATGCAATAGGAGAGAATATTTTGGAAAGTAATAGGTATGATGCAATACTAATATTCCCAAAAACAGGAATTGATTTTGGTGCAACTGTTGCCCCTCCGCATTCACTTTTAACAATATCTGCACCAGCATTAAAAGCAGGGTATAAAATTAAAATCATAGATCAAAGAATTAATAATCTCTGGGAAAAAGAGCTTTCTGAATTACTTCATGATGATATTCTTTGTGTTGGTATGTCAGTTATGACTGGAGCCCCAATATATTATTCCCTGAAAGCAGCAAAAATAGTCAAATCTTATAAAAATGGTAAAATACCAGTGGTTTGGGGAGGACCACATCCGACTCTGCTCCCGGAAATGACCCTTGCCAATGAAAATATTGATATTATATGTATAGGTGAAGCAGATGTAACTTTTACTGAATTGTTGGATGCCCTTAGACATAAAAAAAATTATTCAAAAATGCTAGGGATAGCCTATAAAGATGGAAAGAATATAATTAGAAATAATGACAGGCCATTTATTGATGTTAATGATTTACTCCCTGTTCCATGGGAAATTATAAATGTTGAGAACTATATACATAAGGATTTCTATATAAGAAATACTTACCGTTCACTGGATATCGGGCAGACAAGCCGCGGGTGTCCTTATAAATGCGGTTTTTGCAGCAGTGCCGTATTAAGAAAAAGACAATGGAGAGCGATGTCAGTTGAAAGAAGCCTTGAAGCAATTCTTGAGCCGGTTAAGAGATTTAATTTAGATTCAATCTGGATACGAGATGATGAATTCTATATAGATAGAGACAGAGCGACAGAAATTTGTGAAGGAATAATCAAATCGGATTGTAAAATTAAATGGTATACTTCTGGGACAAGGGTAAATATATTCAATAAAGCTACTGACTACCAATTAAATACCATGAAACGAAGTGGTTCTGATACACTGAAATTTGGTGCAGAATCAGGCAGTAATAGAATACTGAAATTAATGAATAAGGGTATTACTGCAGAAGAGACGATTCAAGCAAATTTACGTGCGAAAAAGCATGGAATTACCCCAGCCTATTCCTTCATGATAGGTTTCCCTACGCAGACATTTGATGAAATCAATGAAACGATTGATTTGATGTATAGATTAAGGAAAGAAAATCCGCAAGCTCAGTTGGAAACATTGGCAATCTATACAGCATTGCCTGGAACCGAATTATGGGACCTGGCGGTGGAATATGGCCTTAAGCCGCCAACAACTTTGGAAGGTTGGGAAGATTGGCTTTTTCATGAGTACGATATTAAGGGAGATAGAATACCCTGGTTTAATTATAAGGATAGGATTAAGATCGGGAACATTTCCTTGATGAGCATTTTAGCATTTGCATTTACGAATGCAATAAATAGCCTCTATAACAGATACGTAAGGATGTTATTCAAAGCAGTTATTATTCCTGCATCTATATTTTACCGATTTAAATTAAAGCATAAAATGTATAAATTTGCTCCTGAGTTGAAAATTGTGAATTATCTCAGAAGAATAATATTTTCAAAAGGCAAAATTATTTTCAGATAAAATTGAGAATGTCAAAATTGCTCTAATCGGCTTTATTATGTCTCACCATGTAACAAAGATGTGTATTAAATGAACTGGATCAATATTCGAAAAATAAAATATTTCTTTATCATTTCAAGTGCAATAATTATTATACTGAGCTTGCTCACGATATTCAATAATGATTTTTGTATTTTAATTATTAGAGCTATACCCCTTATCAGGAAGATATCTCCTAAATCCTTAACAGGGACTATTAATATATCATCCCTTTGGTTAACACAAATAAAACTTCACGCTATAATTTTTCTCATATTGGGAATTCTTTTAATGAGTATCTCTCTTTTGATAAATCAATTAATAAAAAAAGAAATATACAAGAAATTAATTGTGATATTTTTTTTCTTATCTTCTATTTTACTAATCATTGCTGTTAGTTCATTTTTTCTTAATTTAAACACAACAACCAGTGATTATTCCTGGGGAGATGTATCATGGATTCATCAAGCATTTTATAATTTTTTACATGGAAGGCCATTACAGACTTCCATATATTTTATGGCTGGCGATGGGGTGAAAGTCAATCCTTTTCCCTATACAAATTTATTAGCGGTTCATTCAAATTACCTGCCCTATATATTTGCTCCCTTTTATTTTTTTTTACAGGACATAAACGGTTTATATGTGATCTATATTTTTTATAATATCATTGGATTATCATTTGTGACTTGGTTGATTATTAAAAACCTTTCGGATGATGATCATGTAGTTAAATATTTATTTATTTTATCGATAATATTTTCAGCATTTTATTTAGATATTATTCATTATAAATCACAATTTCCTCTATTGGCCGGACCGATAATTTTACTTCTGTTTTACTTTTTGATAAAAGGAAATAAAATAGGATATATCATTATTGGGATTTGTTTATCCCTACTGTCAGATGATATTGCCATTTATCTCTGCTGTTTTTCAGGCTATGTATTTATTTTTTACCCTGAAATGAGGTTAACCGCAATCGGAGCGATAATCATTGGTATGATTACTATCTTTTTTGCTACATTCGTTAGCCAGCCTGCAACAAAATTTGGAATGATAATGGAGACTCAGCAATCAGGAGAGTTAATCAATAAACTGTTACGGGTTTTTACAGGTGAATATCCAATTAAGTTTGTTCGATTAAGGGAAATAGGTATTTTTATCATTCCCGCCTCTATTTTAATAGGGGTTACCTTTAGATTCACAAAGAAAGTCAGTATAATTAATGTATTAGGAATAATTTTTATTACAGCATTTTCACACTGGTTTGTCGTACTGGTGATGGGTGGCGGCCATCATATGTATCCGGTGGCGATATCAATTTTATTAGCCATTATTGTACTTGTTTCTCAAATGGATTTAGAAAAAAAGGATGGGCATTCAAATAATGTCTTAATTAAATGTGCATTTATTATCATAGGCATGTTCTTTTTTATTAATGTCATCACCATTCCATACATATCCAGGCAAGTCCATGATATAAATATATCAAATAGTTATTTAACAAAATTAATTGGCAGCAATAAAAATATTTTACAAGAAATAAATAAAATTCCTAGGGATAAAAGCATCGTTTTTTACACAAATAGAGGCATCGATGGATTTATAGCCAACAGAAATGATATCTGGAGATTCCCTCATTTTTATGATCTTGCAGATTACTTTGTTATTCAAAAAGATGCAGTATTGCTCTTTTATAGTCTGGAATACAATAATTTATTATCTGTCAAAGACATGATTCATAAAGGAAAGGATCTTTCAACTTCGGATTCAGGAGTCATTCCTTATGAATTTGTAGATAAAATTAGGTATGAATTGGTTAGCGTAAATAAAACTCATGAGATTGTTGTCGATAATAATACAATGATTCTTTTTAAAAGAATTGTGCCTTATAAATTTATTATACCTGATGCATCTATTGGATTCGGCTGGATAAAAAATATATCAAAAATGTATAGTAACAAAAAATAGAATGTTAATCAAAAAAAAATGAAGATAATTGAACTTGGAAAGACCAATGAATCACAAAAGGGGATTATAACGAAAAAAATAAAAAAATTTCTGGATACATCAGTTTTTTTTAAAAAAGTAAATACTCGACAAGTAATAAAATATGGTATTATAGGCGGTGTGAATACAGTAATTGCCTACGGACTGTTTTTTATCTTAATAACCTATAATTTTCACTACCAACTGGCCCTTACTATTGTAACAATTTTTGTGATAATCAATGGATATTTTTGGCATCGCCGCTGGACATTTCGTTCCAAATCCAGCAGATTTATTCAGGAATTTTTTCGTTTCAATAGCACCTATTTTGTTACCTACATTGTGAATTCGCTCCTGCTTTATCTATTTGTTGAAAAGTTTAATATTGATCCCCGCTTAGGACAGATCTATAGTATGTTCTTTTCAATAATTTTAAATTTTTTAGGTCATAAATACTGGAGTTTTTACGATAGGGGCAAGGCATGAATATCAGATATTAATGCCTTGCCTATATTTTAAATTTGAAATAATTCTTGCATTCTTACCCTGCTCTAATAGAAATATTCTACTTGATATGAGGTACGGTCAATTGTAATTATATATCTCTCCAGGAGCAAAAAAATTGATTATCACAAGAACACCCTTCAGAATTTCTTTTTTTGGCGGTGGAACTGATTTCCCGCAATATTACCGGGAGCATGGCGGGGCCGTTCTATCTACAAGTATTGATAAATATTGCTACCTCAGCTGCAGGGAACTTCCTCCTTTTTTTAATTACAAATATCGTATTGTCTATTCAGTCCAGGAAAATGTTAAATCCCTGGATGAAATCCAGCATCCATCCGTGCGGGAAGTTCTGCGTTATATGAATATTAAGGAAGGTCTCGTGGTCCACCATGATGGCGATCTTCCTGCAAGGTCGGGCCTTGGGTCAAGTTCATCTTTTACCGTTGGATTACTGCATAATCTTTTTGCCCGGCAGGGAAAAATTGTAACAAAGCGTCAACTGGCAATGGAAGCCATTCATCTTGAACAGAATATTTTAAAAGAAAATGTAGGTTCCCAGGATCAGGTTGTGGCCGCATTTGGCGGTTTAAATAGAATTGATTTTGGCGGGGATCTGGAATTTCAGGTCACTCCCATTACCCTGGGCAGGGAAAGATTGGAACTGCTGCAAAAACATTTCCTTCTGTTTTTTACCGGAGTTCAGCGTATTGCATCGGACATAGAGGCGGACAAAATTAAAAATTTTGTTAATAAAAAGGACGATCTGAAGGCAATTTACGGGATGGTTGATCGAGCGATGGATTATCTGCAAGATGGTGTTGATTTGGAAAATATAGGAAATATGCTTGATGAATACTGGCAGCGTAAAAAAGCGTTATCCCTTAAAACTTCAACTGCTCATATTGATCATATCTACGAAAGGGCGGTCAAGGCCGGCGCATCCGGGGGTAAAATTCTTGGTGCCGGCAATGGTGGATTTATTTTATTTCTCGTTCATTACGAATATCAGGAATCCGTTTTGCTGGAACTCTCCGATTTGCTTCATGTCCCTTTCAGATTTGATACAACGGGAAGTCAGCTTATTTATTATGGAATACATAATGAAAAATAAAAAAAGTAATCGTAAACTTCGCAGGAAATTTTTTTTTTCATTCTATGTATGATATAATTTTTGATTTTTCCGCTTCACCAATTGGCGGTGGATTGTTACGGCTGAAAGAATACATCCGTTTTTTTAATACACATAATACAAATGTACTTTTTCTGGTACATCCCGGGGTTCCGGTAGAATTATATGAAAATTCAAATTGTAAGATTGTAGTATTCCCCCGTAATCAGATAAAAAGAGTTTTTTTTGATCATGTATTTTTAAAAAAATATACAGGAGAGGCACATTGTTTTTTTTCATACGGAATACCTATTTATAAAAGGCTTGCAGATGTAAACTGGATGCACCTGAGTAATGCATTGCCATTCGGGTATAAAAAATGTACTTTAAGCCAAAAACAAAAACTAAAAAATTATGTATTATTATCAAAATTCAAGCAGCTGGATAAAAGTATTGAATTTATTTCAGGTGAATCCCAATCTACAATCGATTTGTTTTCCGAATCGATTGAATCAGCATCAAAAAAAATAATATTGCATAATGGCTTTAACACTGATTTAATAAAATATTCAGAAACATCAAAAAAAATTAATATTGCCTTGACTGTCGGGGGAGAGTCCTACAAGCGTTTAGATTTAGTATATAAATGTTTTGAATATTTGAATAAAAAAAAACAGACATCTGAATTATGGATAAAAGCAGATAAGAATATGATTCCTGATTGGATCAAAAGAAAAGAGAATGTCAGAATTATAGGTTACCTGCCCTATGAGGAGCTTTTAGATTTGTATAAAAAGTCAGCATATTACATTTCAATGTCTGAGATTGAAAATTCATCGAATGCAGTATTGGAGGCACTTCATTGCGGTTGCACCGTTATGTTAAGCAGGATCCCTTCGCATCTTGAAATGTTTTCCGATGCAATAACTGATCAATTTCATCCTGACTATTTTACCGCAACAAAAGAAAATTTAAAAAAAGAAAATTCATTGTCATGGAATGAAATTATAAAAAGAATGTGTACTATTTTGGCAGTTAATATATCATAGGTATGTAACATGGCATCATTGAATAATTTATTGTAACTTTCAGATGACAAATGCTGTTGTGATAGAATCAGGCTTGATAAGGAGTAATAATGTTAAAAAATAAAATTTTATTAATCACTGGTGGGACGGGTTCTTTCGGCAAAGCAGTATTACAGAAGTATCTTAAATCTGACATAGGTGAAATCAGGATTTTCAGCCGTGATGAGGAAAAGCAGGATGTTCTCCGTCATGAAATTCAGGATAACAAAGTAAAATATTATATCGGAGACATCCGGGATTATGAAAGTATTAATGATGCCTTGTTTGGCGTAGATTATATTTTTCATGCGGCTGCGTTAAAGCAGGTTCCTTCATGTGAATTTTATCCGATGGAAGCAGTAAAGACAAATATTAATGGTGTTGATAATCTGATAAATTCGGCTTTTGCCAATAAAGTAAAAAAAGTTGTAGTGCTGAGTACCGATAAAGCCGTTTACCCGATAAATGCCATGGGCATCTCAAAGGCAATGATGGAAAAAGTCATGGTTGCAAAATCAAGGACGGTTGATGAAAATAGGACATTGTTATGCGGCACCAGATATGGGAATGTTATGTGCTCCAGGGGTTCGGTTATCCCGTTATTCATCAGGCAAATCAAAAATAATGAACCTATAACAATTACCGATCCCAACATGACGAGATTTTTAATGTCCATAGACGATGCGGTTGATTTAGTTTTGTATGCCTTTACCCATGCGCGGCAGGGGGATATTTTTGTGCAAAAGGCGCCGGCATCAACTATTGGAGACTTAGCCTTGGCTTTAAAAGAATTATTTAATGCTAAAAATGAAATCAAAGTTATCGGAACCAGGCACGGGGAAAAGCTGTATGAAACATTGCTCACCAGGGAAGAGATAGCAAATGCAGAGGATCTGGAGAATCATTACCGCATTCAAGCTGATGTCAGGGATCTGAATTACAATAAATATTTTGTTGAAGGCGAAGTCACCATTTCTGATTATCAGGACTATAATTCACACAATACATCCAGGCTTAATGTAGAGCAGATAAAAGAGCTTTTATTGAAAATTGAGTATGTCCGTTCAGAACTTTCAATGATAAAAAATGATAGTACGTCTCGGTAACTGAGGAAATTATGATAAAAGTAATGACAATTGTCGGGACACGGCCTGAAATAATTAAATTGAGCCGGGTCATGTATGAACTGGAAAAAAATACAAGGCATATTCTGGTTCATACCGGGCAGAATTACGATTACGAATTAAATGAAATTTTTTTTCAGCAGCTGGAATTAAAAAAACCTGATTATTTTTTAAATTCAGTAGGTGAGACAACTGCTGCCACCATTGGAAATGTTATTGCTAAATCCGATGAAATCATGAAACTTGAAAATCCCGATGCGCTGCTTCTCTATGGCGATACAAACAGCTGTCTGTCTGTTATATCTGCGAAGAGGCTGAAAATTCCCATATTTCACATGGAAGCAGGAAATCGAAGTTTTGACCAGCGCGTTCCGGAAGAAATAAATAGAAAGATAGTTGACCATTTGAGTGATATCAATCTGCCGTTAACGGAACATGCCCGCAGGTATTTACTCAATGAAGGACTACGGCCTGAAACGGTAATGAAAATCGGGTCTCCAATGAAAGAAGTCCTTGAGTACTACCGTCCGAAGATTGAAGAATCAGATATTTTATCCCGCTTAAACCTGAAAGAAAAGGAATATTTTATTGTCAGCACCCACCGTGAGGAGAATGTCGATTCAAAAGAAAATTTTATCAATCTCCTGGATTCATTGAAAGCGATATCAAACAAATATAAAAAAAGGATTATAGTCTCAACCCACCCCCGGACCATGAAAAAACTTGAAGAATCAGGAAAAAAGGAATTAGGTCCGAATATTGATTTTATGAAACCCTTAGGATTATTTGACTATATAAAACTGCAGATGAACTCATTTTGCGTTATTTCGGACAGCGGCACGATTACAGAGGAATCATCACTGTTGAATTTTCCAGCAGTCACAATACGGCAGGCGCATGAAAGGCCTGAAGGTATGGATGAGGGAACCCTGATCATGTGCGGACTAAAAAAGGAGAGTGTCATTGATTCAATTGAAGTGGTCCTGTCGCAGCATTCCGATAAAAAGCGGGTTTTCAGGGTTGTACATGATTATGATGTAGATAATGTTTCCAAAAAAGTTCTTCGTATCATCATGAGTTATATCGAATATATCAACCGGACTGTGTGGTTCAAGTAATATTTTCATTAAACCGGTACAATATCTTTACATAGGATTACGTTCATTATGAAAAAAATAATGATATTCGGTTCCAGCGGCATGAAAGGCCACATGATAATTAATTACTTGAAATTTTTGAAAAAATATGATGTACTTGAGTTATCACATGAGAAAAAATTATCGAGGGCCGGTAAAACTATTAATATTGAAGATAAAGATAGCGTAAAGGATATCATCGAAAAAGAAAATCCCGATTATATTATTAACTGCATCGGGACCCTTGTCAGAGAATCCGATAAAAACCCTTCAAAGGCTATTTATTACAATAGTTATTTCCCTCATTTTTTAGAGGATGTATGCAAAGAGAGTATTATTAAAATTATTCAACTAAGTACAGACTGCGTATTTTCCGGCAGCAAGGGAGCCTATAAAGAATCGGACTTCAAAGACGGTACCGGCTTTTATGCTCTGAGCAAATCTCTTGGAGAAATACTTAATAATAAAGATCTTACGATACGATCTTCCTCAATAGGGCCGGAACTGAAGGAAAATGGTGAGGGATTATTTCATTTTTTTATGAGCCAGAAAGGTGAAATTAATGGATTTTCAAAAGCATACTGGTCGGGAATAACCACATTGGAATTAGCCAAAATTCTCGATTGTTTCATTGACAAAAATCTGCATGGTTTGTATCATATAGCACCAGTAGAGAAAATATCCAAGTTTGAATTATTGAAATTGATTCAGGAGATATGGGAAAAAAATGATGTAAAAATAATCAGATATGATGAATATTGCAGTGATAAAAGCCTCATAACAGAAAAAGATAATTTTAATTATACATTTAAAAGCTACAAAGAAATGCTTGTTGAATTGCATGAGTGGATGAATATCCATAAGGATTTATATCATTATTATGATAAAAAGAAATAATTATTTCATATGAAAATTTTGATTATTACCCAATACTTCTGGCCTGAGAATTTCAGAATTAATGATTTGGCGCTGGCATTATCGGAAAAAGGGCATGATATATCCATCTTAACAGGTATACCGAATTATCCTGAAGGATCTTTTTTTAAAGGATATGGAATTTTTTCAAAAAGGAAAGACAATTATAAAGGTATTAAAATTTACCGTTCTATTCTGGTTTCAAGGGGTAAAAGTAAAGGGATCCGTTTAATTATTAATTATTTATCTTTTGCTTTTTTTGCATCAATGTCTATTTTATTTATGATTAATAAAAAATTTGATGTTGTCTTTGTGTATGAGCCTTCCCCCATTACCGTTGGATTACCTGCTATTGTCATAAAAAAAATTAAAAAAATTCCTATCTGTTTCTGGGTTCAGGATTTATGGCCCGAAAGCGTTATATCAGCGGGGAATATAAAATCAAAGTTTATCATTAAAATAATTCTGCTCCTGGTGAAATATATTTATAACAATTGTGATAAAATCCTGGTCCAGTCAAAAGGCTTTATCCAATCATTGGTTGATAAAGGGGTTTATGGCACAAAACTTGTGTATTATCCCAACTGGGCTGAAAATATATTCCAGGCAAAAGTTTCAAAGGATGATGCTTTATTAAAAATTCTGCCCAAAGGGTTCATCATTTTATTTGCCGGAAATATTGGTGAAGCGCAGGATTTTTCATCCATTTTAACGGCTGCTGAAAAAATTAAGGAACACAAGGATATTCATTGGGTAATACTTGGTAATGGAAGAAAAAAAGAATGGGTTGAGGAGCAGGTTCAAATAAGGGGACTGGAGAAAACATTTCATTTACCAGGAGAATATCCGGTTGAAACCATGCCTTTTTTTTATTCCAAAGCTGATGTGTTATTAGTTTCATTAAAAAATGAGCCTATTTTTTCACTGACTATTCCGGGAAAGGTCCAATCATACATGGCCAGCGGAAAACCGATTCTGGCAATGCTCAATGGAGAAGGGGCAAGAATTATCAAAGAGGCTGATGCCGGGCTTACCTGTAATTCCGGTGATGCCGACGGCCTTGCAGCCAATGTGGTAAAGATGAATAAAATGAAAAAAAGCACATTGAATACATTCGGAAAAAATTCAAAGAAATATTACCAGGATAATTTCAACAGGGAACATCTGATAGATAGAATTGAACAGATTTTACAGGCTCTCGGCGGGGAAAAGGGTTAATGTGAAAGTATTAATCACCGGGTGCAATGGGTTTATCGGGAACAGCATTTATCAAGCCATAAAAAATACGTATAAGGTCATCGGGATAGATATCAATTCAAAAGGGGATCACAGTTCAATTCATCATATTGATATTACCAATTACGGTGAAATTGAAAATTTCTTAAAGGATAACAGCGACATCAGCATCATAATACATGCTGCAGCACTGGCCCATAACAAGGGGACGGATTTATCTTTTGACAGGTTTAATAAGGTAAATTTTGAAGGGACAAAAAATTTACTAGATGCATGCAATAGATACCTGAAATTAAAACGGTTTATTTTTTTTTCAACCATCTCGGTGTATGGAGAAAAATTAAACAAAAACATATATTACGAAGATGATAAGCTTTATCCTAAGACACCATATGCCTTAACAAAAAAAATGAGTGAGGATTACATCCGGGAAAATGCCGGCTGTAATTTTACCATTCTGAGATTTGTCCCGGTTTACGGGAATGCCTTTTATCTAAATATAGACAGAAGATCCATGATTATGAATCATTTATATACGGTGGGGAGAGGCGATAAAAAACTCTCACTATTGAATATCTTGAATATCATTGAGCTGATTAAATTTTTTCTGGATAAAGGCAAATCCGGGATAGATGAAATATATAATGTAGCGGATTCTGCAGCATATACCTACCAGGACATCATTAGTTTTCAATTGAAAAAAACCGGGGCGAAACGGGTAGTAACCATTCCGCGGATTTTTATCTATTGTATTTATCTGACAGGGAGATTGATAAAAAATAATTTCCTCACAGAAAATTCAATAAAATTACTGAGTGATAATGTGTATAATACGGATAAACTCTCTTCACTTATTGAATTAAAATATACCATCGGGAATAGTGTTGAATGATCAACTTTTTAAATCTTAAAATTTAATGCCCTCACCCGCGCTCTGCGCAGTCGCAGAGCGCTTATCAGACATCCTGTCTGCGCTCTGCACTAATGCTTCCTGCATGTCGCCTCTCCCGGTAGGGCGAGGGTTTTTATTCATGTGATGTAGAATTTACATGACTAATTGTACAAAAAGATGCCAAACGTTACTAACCACCCGATGACTATTATTTGAAGAAACCTGTCTTTTAACAGAACCATTGTAGGCGAGCCGCTGTTGTTAGCCACATATATCACATGGAGATACCTCATGAGACCCATGATTACCCAGATTACCGTTAAATAGAGCTTGTCGCTTCCTGCCCTCCACCTGATTTCCGGCGATACGGTATACATGATATAGGAAACGATCAGCACTGAAGTCATGACCATGATTGTTACATTCAGAAATTCAAGGGAATATCCATCTATAACCTTCCTCATTTTATTTCCGCTTTCATGAAAAATTATGAGGTCATCCCTTCTTTTCGCCAGGGCCAGGAAGAGGGCCAGAAGGAATGTCATGATAATCAGCCACTCCGATACCATTATCCCCGATGCTTCATACCCTATGTAGATCCGTATGACAAAACCGGCGGATATGATGAAGACATCAATGATAGCTATCTGCTTTAATTTTACCGAATATAAAATATTTAAAATTACATAGGATACTATGAGGATGAAGATATGTATGTTTATCGTGAATGCTATCATGAGCCCGGACGAAAGAAGTCCTGCCATTAATATGGCTGCGCTTTTTATTGTCACGGAACCGGCTGCAAGGGGGCGCCGGCATTTTGTGGGATGCTTTTTATCCGCTTCTCTGTCAATATAATCATTGAATATGTAAACCGCGCTTGAGACAAGGCAGAAAGCTGAAAAGGCAGCTGATGTTGCAATGAGGGGATAATAATCAAAAATTTTTAATCCAAAAAATACCGGGAGGAAGATAAAAAAATTTTTTATATACTGGTGAAATCTTAAAAGAAAAAAATAATTCTTGATCATGTGAAAATTAATAACTCTCCCATAAACGGCCCCATTCACTTTCGGATTTCCACTTCTCAAAAATCTTTTTGCCTTTGAACTTCCACCAGAATTTATCATGATAGAGGTCCGAGGAGACGACAAAGAGGTAAACCAGGGGCGTATGGAAGAATAATTTCTGGATACTCTTAAAAGGGCCGAACCAGAGCATATTACCCACTGAGCTGGCCATATTATTCCCGACGGAAAAGTTCATGTTCACGCCGGAAATATCATCACCAACAATTTCGATATTTTCCGGCCGGCCGTTTCCCAGGCCTTCTTCATCTGCAAGCCTGATATAACCGATCTCCATTGGATCGAATCCCATCATTTTCGCAGAAACCGCGTCAATAGCAGTTTGATCTTCACTGGCAAGGATATAATCGGCTTTTACCGGTATCAGGGTCCTCGGCCCCGGGCCATTGCCTGCAGTTGTCCCGTCCATAACGGCAAAAATGCCGGAGTGGATCTCTTTCTGAATTTTCAGGAGGTCAACAAGGGTTTCATGTATCCAGGTATGGGTATAATGCCGTTTTGTGTTCAGGAGGCCGCCGAAGGCGTTTTTCATGGCCCCGGTAGTGGTTGTGTAGATATGGCATTTCATCGTGGGGAACTGGATTATGTTTTTGCCGAAAAAGTAATCCGGGATCCTGATTCCCTCGGGGTAAATTTTATCAAGAATCCGCAATTTTGATTTGGGCCTGTATTCGACCCATTTCATGTGCCCGGGGTCAAAGTTATATTTCACCGGAATTTTATACCGGTCAAAAATTATATCGAACTTATTCAATTTTTCGCCGGCTTTCGGCCTGGTGACAACGGTTTTATTTTCAACTGCAACCAGATCATTAAAACCGGAATTTTTTAAGGCCCTGATCGTGCCTTCAAGCTGCCACGGGGTGGAATTTGCCCCCGGCATGGGGAAATGCCACGAGATATTGTCCTTTAAAATCGTGGTTGAATTGATGTCCAGGGCTTTTTTCAGCCCTGCTTTGTTCAGGAGTTTTTCATAATCCTGAATGACGGTTTTTGAATTAGTTTTAATGACTGCGACTTTTGATTTTTTCATATGAAATAATAGTTCTCTATAAATTTAATTGATTGAATAAATAAATTTTCAATAAGCAATGTATGTCAATGATATTAATGACAGATAGATATTTTTTAGAATTTTCCAAAATGTTTAGAAACAATATACTCTCGACCTTAGAAATCTGATGCCCTCACCCGCGCTCTGCGCATTCGCAGAGCGCTTATCAGACATCCTGTCTGCGCTCTGCACTAATGCTTCCTGCATGTCGCCTCTCCCGGTAGGGCGAGGGCTTATATATATATCTTTAATAACTTGTAATAATCATCTTTTTCAAAAAACATTTAATAATAAAACAGTTTCTACCTTAAATAAGCGGCATCAATTGGTCATACAGTTATATGTTTTAAAAAAATATAAATATAACGAACACCCCTCTCCCTATTTCGGGAGAGGGGCCGGGGGTGAGGGCATTATTTCTAAAAAAGAGGATTCACTTTATCAATCCCTTTCTCTTTGCAGCGCTGATTATTATAACCGTATATATCATCTGAAATATTATAAATGGTATGTAAATTAATAATCTTGTATTCCTCGTTGATGTAACCATCCATATGGCTGCAAATCCCTGCATGATGCAGACGCCATAATGGAAAACAGCGACCGTTGCATGGTTGTACCCCAGCTGCTGAAAAAGCTGATAGAGGTGCGAACGATGGGCATCCACTACTTTTTCCCCTGAAAATAATCTTCTGAGAAAAGTAAAGAATGTGTCATAGATAAAGTTTAACAGCAGCAGCGGCATGACAAAAAAAGATGTGTGAGAGTTGTCATATCGCATGGAGATAATCGCAAGAACGGCAAATGTGAAGCCGAGAAACGTGCTTCCCACGTCACCCATAAATATCCGGGCAATGGGAAAATTATATTTCATGAATCCCAGGGTTCCGGCTATCAGCGTATAGCATGTGATATAGACAAAATGGCTCCCCTGGGAATAGGTTATATATCCAAAAAAAATTGAGACAATAATAGCAACGCCTCCGGCAAGACCATCGAGGCCGTCCATGAAATTGAACGCATTGGTGAGACCGATGATCCATATAATGGTAACCGGATATGCCAGCCACCCGATGCTGTAGCTGCCGATAACCGGAAGGTTAAACTGGTCAATAATAATGCCGAAGAGCAATACAATCATTACCGCAATGAACTGCGCTATGAGTTTTGTGGTAAAGGGTTTGTTTTTAATATCGTCATAGAGCGCGATCCCGGCGATAAGTAAGGAGGCGATGACAAAACCAAAAAACCGCCATTTGATAAATGCTATTGATTTTGAGAATAGAAAAATTGCAATGATACCGATGAAAAATGAAGCGACAATGGAGATTCCGCCGCTTTTCGGTGTCGGCGTGTTGTGTGATGAACGATCATTGGGCATATCAATGACATTTGCCCTGTAGAGCATAAAACGTGTTATGAAAACAGAGATGAGAAAGAGGAAGAACGTAAATAACAGGTGAATTAAAAATGCTTGTATAGTCATAAATTAAAATTCAATCCCTATCCCCCTGAAGGGGTATGGCAATTATTCTGAACAATGGCAATTTTAGATGTAAAAATACAAGAAATATTTATTTAAGTGTCTGGAATATTTTAAACCATTTTTATATTTTCCCGCAAACGGGACAAGTATGCCTATTAAACCCGTTCTGAAAATTATCGGAACGGATTAACTTCCTTACCTCTTCTTTTTTTATCATCATATAACTACCCGTAAAATTCTCCCAACCTGTGGGGATATACTTTGATAAAATCTATCCAATGCCGGATCCGGAGGGTCTTGTAATTGCTCAATTTATCAAGTCAGAAATATAATTCGGTTTTCTCCGAATTCCGAACTAATTATACCTATTTACTAAACGATTGCATAGTATATAGGTATAATTAGGTATCCCTTTTCAGATAAATTTACTATTTTCAATTGACAAAAACCTACCTGTATATTACTATATCAATATATCTTGATATAGTAATATACAGGGCACTAATTGTTAATTCCAATGATTGAATCCGTAAAATACTTTAAGGCGCTGGCCGACGACACCAGGCTCAGGCTCCTGAACCTGCTCATTCATTATGAACTCAATGTGAATGAGATAACCAGGGCCCTGGCCATGGGGCAGTCCAGGATATCCCGGCACCTGAAAATACTCACCGACAGCGGCATCCTCTCGTTCAGGAGGGACGGCCTCTGGATCTTCTACAGGGCCGCTTCCGAGGGAGAGGGAACCAATTTTATCAACTCTGTAAAAAAAATGCTATTAAACGACTATGACCTAAAAATCGATCTCAGCCGTCTTGAATGGATAATCGAAGAAAAGTCCAGGGAGAAGACCGAGTTCTTCAACTCCATAGCCTCCCAGTGGGACAGCATGAAAAGAAACATCACCGGTGATCTTGATATTACAGGCGAGATATCATCCAGGATAAAAAAATCAGGGACAATTGCCGACCTGGGCTGCGGAACCGGTGAACTCCTCCTCGCCATGAACGCTGCGTCCCGGAAAGTCATAGGTGTTGACCGGTCGCCCATGATGCTGAACGAGGTAAAATCGCGCTTTTCAAATAAAAACGGAAAAATTGATTTAAGGATTGGAGCAATAGAGCATCTTCCGATGAAAGACGGTGAGGCAGATGCTGCAGTAATAAATATGGTACTCCACCACTTGGCATCCCCTTATGAAGGAATTACCGAATCGAACAGGATATTAAAAAAAGGCGGGTCCCTTATCATCGTCGATCTTGAAAAACACAGTAACGAGGAGATGAGGGCAAAGTTCGGACACAGGTGGCTCGGCTTTTTCAGCGAAGAAATGGAGAACTGGCTGATAAACGCCGGGTTCAGAATTAACGAAAACACCCGCTTCAAGGGTGCAAAAAAAATGAAAATAAACCTTATCCATGCAGTCAGGGAGAGGGAAATCAGCAATGTATATCAAATTAAAACAAAGGAGATGAATCATGAACATGAAGACTACAAACGGAATAATTGAACTGGACAAATCCCTCAAGTTTCAGGTGGCGGATATGTCCCTGGCCGAGTGGGGCCGCAAGGAGATTATTCTTGCCGAGGCAGAAATGCCCGGGCTCATGTCTGTACGGGAAAAATACAATAAGGAGAAACCCCTGAAGGGCCTCAAGGTCATGGGAAGCCTCCACATGACCATACAGACAGCGGTACTCATTGAAACACTGGAGGCCCTGGGAGCCGATGTCCGCTGGGCCTCGTGCAACATTTTCTCTACTCAGGACCATGCCGCTGCAGCAATTGCCAAGGCCGGAAAATCGGCTGTTTTTGCCTGGAAAGGCGAGACCCTTGAAGAGTACTGGTGGTGCACGGAACAGGCCCTTACATGGCCCGATGGTTCCGGCCCCGATCTCCTGGTTGATGATGGCGGAGATGCCACTCTCATGATACACCAGGGAGTAAAAATTGAAAAAGATCCTTCTCTTCTCGAAAAGAAACATGATAATAAGGAATTCCAGATAATCATGGACCGCCTGAAAGAGTGTTATAAAAAAACACCAAAACACTGGACTGAGGCGGTTAAAAACGTCCGCGGTGTATCTGAAGAGACTACAACCGGTGTTCACAGGCTCTACCAGATGGAAAAAAACGGAGAGCTCCTCTTCCCTGCCATCAATGTTAACGACTCAGTTACGAAATCCAAATTCGACAACCTCTACGGCTGCCGGGAATCCCTTGCAGACGGAATAAAGAGGGCAACAGACATTATGGTCGCAGGAAAGATAGTGGTCATCTGCGGTTACGGCGACGTGGGCAAAGGCTGTGCCCAGTCTATGAGGGGTTTCGGTGCAAGGGTGCTCATCACCGAGATAGACCCCATATGCGCACTCCAGGCTGCAATGGAAGGCTACGAGGTTACAACTGTTGAAGATGCGGTGGCAACAGCAGACATATTTGTCACAACAACAGGTAATGTGGACATCATAACAGGAAGTCACATGGAAAAAATGAAGGATGGAGCCATTGTATGCAACATAGGCCACTTTGACAATGAGATTGACATGAGATATCTTGAAACTACCCAGGGCATCAAAAAGGATACCATAAAACCCCAGGTGGATAAGTGGACCCTGAAATCCGGCAAATCAATTCTTATTCTTGCAGAGGGAAGGCTCGTCAACCTTGGCTGCGCAACAGGACACCCCAGCTTTGTCATGAGCAATAGTTTCACCAACCAGTCACTGGCACAGATTGAGTTGGCGACAAAGAAACACAAAATCGGCGTCTATGTACTCCCGAAAAAACTGGATGAAGAGGTGGCAAGGCTCCACCTCGGCAAACTGGGCGCGAAGCTGACAAAGCTGACAGACAGCCAGGCGGAATATATCGGTGTATCCAAGGAAGGGCCATATAAACCTGAAAACTACAGATATTGATATACGACAATTCTGAACTCCTATTCCTTTTCCCCGTTAATCCGGGGAAAAGGAATTACTTTTCCGACAAATTCCATACAACACAATTTTTTTATTTATCTTAAAAAAGTTACTCTGAGCAAGTACAAGCAGATTAAAATGCACATCAGCCTTATCATTGATTTATCATATAAATTCCTTAATAACACAGTTTGATTTTATACCAGTTATTCAAATCCTCAAATTTGCTTGACAATAAATAAAAACAGGATTTAATCCCAATTCATTGGACCTGGCATTATCTATTGAATCAACATAAAGTAAGCAGGCAAATATAAATGAAAATATATGTTACTATGAATAAAGTTTTACTTCTTACTGCACTTACCTGCTTCCCACTCCTTTTTTCCGCCATGTCAGGAACTCAGGATTTCACTATAAAAAGCGGCTCCCTTCCGGACCTTTTATCCATTGATGCAAGCAGCACCCTGAAAGATCCTAATAATATTTACCGGCCTGAAAATCTGGTAGACAGGACCTGGGCCTCATGGTGCGAAGGCAAAAGCGATAACGGCATTGGAGAATTTTTCATACTGAAATTCAGCAGACCCATGAGCATCGATGTTTTCTATATCAAGAACGGATTCGGCTTTAAGAGGGACTTTGCAGGCAACAACAGAGTGAAGGGGCTCAGGGTGTCTGCGGATGAATTTTCAACCGATGTGGTGCTGAAAGATACAAGCGAGGTGCAGGTGGTAAAGCTCGTTAAGGCAGTGAAAGGGAAAAATATTAAGTTTACAATTCTATCGGTTTATTGGCCGACAAGGGACCGCGATACCTGTATTTCTGAAATATCTTTTACTCCAATAAAAATAAATGACATTGACCTCATCCCCAGGTTCAACTCAGTTTCATTCCATCTTGGTTCCGGCGTCCCTTACTTCAAGCTCTTCTCTGACGGCAGGGCTGAAGGCCATCCCTGCGGTGCAACGCAGTTGCCCTGTGAGATGGTTCCAGGATCAGGGACCTGGGAAAAAAATCCCGGTGGTTCAGTCATTATACATTTCAGTATTAAATCCTGCCATTTCAAACCAGGTGCAAAAGAGCCCGATGACGTTGAATGCAGCATATCAAAGTCATTTTTAAAATTAAAAAAATTCGGTGTCGATGCTATCGTGACTGAGTCTAATGAGATAGGGAATTCATTGCATTGGGAATAAGAAAAAATTAAAATCCCGGGATCATTCATGAAAAAAATTGCTGCAATACTATCCGGCATCCTCCTGGGACTATCAATCCCAGGACATGGACAGTCAGGAGGAAATACCCAAAGGCCTTCTTCATCATACAACTCCCCGATATCCATGCCCCTGCCCCTCTTCGATTATCCCTTCAATGCTATGAGCGGATACCGGCAGCCCGGTATGGGACAGTCCCTCTACCTCTCCAAGGATATAACGCAGCTTGCCCATTCCCTTGTGGTAACAGGCTTTTATGTCCTGCCCGAAGACCTCGGAAGGGGTAAAAAAATCCTCACAATCATCGGCCTGGGGATATTTGATTATGTCTACCTCTATCTTCCACCCGGTGCATCATGGCTCCATGAGGAGTGGCACAGGGCTGTCATGGGGCACCGGAACATCAAGAGCTACAACGGGGTCTATGACTACAACCTGTTCACCGATTCCATCTCTGTGAGCCGCGTGAGGGATGAAGATCTTGTTAAGCTTAAAAGGAATCATCCCCATGACTTCATCCGCCTGTCTGCAGCAGGGAATGAGGCTGAAATAGAACTTTCCCTGGAGATGAGAAAGGATACCTTCTTCTCCGGCAGGCCAATTTATTACGACAATATTTCATGGTGGTTCAACCTGGTAAATGTCTGGAGCTATATAAAATTCTGTTCCACACCGGCTGCTGACAATGATACGGACAGGTTCAACCGCCGGGAGGGTTCAAATGTACCGAAACGTGATTTCACCGGCCTGGACTTCACCGCATGGGTTTACGACCTGTTCCGGCCGGAAGAGCCCTACACTGCCAGGGGAGTTCATCCATCGGGTGTGGGAATCGACCGTTATATTAAATATTCAGACCTCACCGGCAATGAAAAAAGATACCTGCGGCTCCAGGGGAGGCTGGCACTCCTGAATTTTATCTCCCCGCAGATGATCGGGTATAACAGATTTTCCGCTGCACCATCCTTTCTTGACAGGCCGGCCCACTGGAACTTTGCCGTCGTCCACCACCTTACATCCTTCGGATATACGGTGAATACGAACTTTTTTCTGGCAACCGGTATGTACCGCTGGACAGTGGCCTACTTTAACTACAGGAATTACCGGAACAATTTCCCCGGCATACAGGCGGAACTCTCCCGGTTTCCCATGGGGCCTGCCGGCCTGAATGCTTATCTTACAACAACTGTTGGGCTATGGATCCAGCCGGAAAACCAGAAATTCATGACCGGCAGGGGAACCCCGGGCGGCTTTACAAGATTCAACCTTTCCTATCCATTGATGGAATCGTTTGAAATATTCATCCAGCCCGAGATAAAAAGTGAGGGGTGGCTTGCCGGGTCAGTCTCCCTTGAACGCTCTTACCAGTTCATGACCGGTATAAATTATCTATTTTGATAAAAAGTGCGTAGACATCACTCTCTCAGATCTGCTGCGAAAAGGGTAACTGCGCTGCCGCCGAGGTAAACCCTCTCCCCGGCAACCCTTACCCTGACCACACCCCCCCGGGCTGATACCTGTAATGCGGTAAAGGAATCTTTATTGAGCTTCTTCTGCCAGTAAGGCCCCAGGCAGCAATGTGCAGAGCCTGTGACGGGATCCTCATTGATGCCGAGTTTCGGGCAGAAAAATCTTGAAACAAAATCATATTCACGGCTTTTCGATGATGCGGTGACAATTATTCCCCTGGTATCAACCTTTTTCAGAATATCAAAGTCCGGCACCATCTCACGGACACTATTTTCCGACTCAACCTCTATAATATAATCCATCCTGTTTTTACCGGTATAGAGTATTTTAACCCCGATTCCATTAATGAGATCCAGTGGAGGTGTTGATGCCATCTCCTCCTCCCTGGGAAAATTAAGTTCAATCCGGCCGTCGGCTTTACGTGCGGTGAGAAGCCCGCTCCTGGTATGAAACCTTGCCTCACTCTTCTCATCGATATAGCCCTCCTCCCATAGACAGTGGGCGCTTGCCAGGGTTGCATGGCCGCATAAATCCACTTCACATCGGGGGGTGAACCACCTGAGGTTATATCCATCCCCCTTTTTTTCCAGAAAGGCTGTTTCAGAGAGGTTCATCTCCATGGCAAGGTTCTGCATCCAGATGTCATCCCCGGGAGATGTGAGTATGCATACACCTGCAGGATTTCCTGAAAATATTTTTTCTGTAAAGGTATCAACGTGGAAAATCTTCATTTATAATATCCTTTCTCATTTATATCAGTACGATTATCAGCTAATTTTTTTCTTTTGTCAATTTTTTTTTTATGATCCTGGAAAGTTAAAATGAGATTTATGAAAATAACCTTTGCTCCTATTGATTTTAATTGACTCCCCTTTATTTTTCTATACTATTGATTTCATATATACTGATATTGCAGTGAAATAGTTTTATATTGTCAATTACAACCGGGTAGTAATTGACATGATGGGCAGTAAAAGTATATTAGGCTTTATTTCAATGGAAATATTACATGAGTGAATCCTTACAATTTCAGGCCAGAATAAAACATATCTTCAGCCAGCTGCGTGAAGTCCCGGTTGATAAATTTAAAAGGGACCTGAAAGCTAAAAAAATCCTTTATCATATAAATCCTCTTTATTTTCTCATGCATGACCTTGAACTGCTGCTGCAGCTGGTTGATCTTCAGAAAGATGAACAGGCCAGAGAAGGCATTGGAAATCTTTTCATTCAATTCAAATGGAACGATGATTTGCTCCTCGTTTTTGTTGAAGGACTAATTGATTGCTATTCAAACCAGGTTGCCGGGTATCATGCTCTGGTGGAAGGATCTCCTGTATTAAAGGCGTTTGTTTCAATCTATGACACTAATGTATCCGGGCCCGGCATGGCTGCCCTGGGCAGACTTTTAAAAAACCGGAATCTTCTCCCTGCATCTGTCTCAGATATAAAAACTCCGGAATAATTTTTTTATTATTATGATGTCCATGAATACCAATCCTTGGCTCCCGACTTCAAAAAAGGAATTCGACGCACTGGGATGGAATGAACTGGATGTAATTATCTTTACCGGCGACGCATATGTAGACCATCCCTCTTTCGGTGCCGCAGTAATCGGCAGGGTCCTTGAACATATGGGCCTGAGAGTTGCCATTGTTCCCCAGCCGAACTGGCGGGACGACCTTCGGGATTTCAGAAAACTCGGAGCTCCCCGCCTTTTTTTCGGCGTAACCTCGGGCTCCATGGATTCAATGGTAAATCACTACACTGCAAACTGCAGGCTCCGTTCCAATGACGCCTATTCCCCGGGCGGCGAATCCGGTTTCAGGCCCGACTATGCAGTAACAGTCTACAGCACCATCCTGAAAAAACTTTTTCCCGATGTTCCTTTAATTATCGGCGGGATTGAAGCATCCCTCAGGAGGTTCACCCATTACGACTACTGGTCGGACAGCCTGAAGCCGGGGATCCTTCACGACACCGGCGCCGACCTGCTGGTATACGGGATGGGTGAGAAACCGGTCAGGGAGATAGCCAGGCTGCTTGATAAAGGCGTTCCCATCGATAGCATAAAAAACATACCACAGACAGCCTATTCTGCAGAAAGCGCCGATGATATTCCAGCAGTGGCGGAATTGCAAAGCAAGATGCTTTATTCCCATGACGAATGCCTTGAGGACAGAAACAGGTTTGCAGAAAATTTTGTTATCATCGAGAAGGAATCCAACAGGCTCGATGCGGCCAGGCTTATTCAGAAAACCGGGGATTCATACATTGTTGTGAATCCCCCCTTCGGACCCCTGAGTGAAAAGGAGATGGATGATATATATGACCTCCCCTTTACCAGAATACCGCATCCCCGCTACCTGAAAAAAGGTGCCATCCCTGCCTACGAGATGATACGGCATTCAATAACCATCCACAGGGGATGCTTCGGCGGATGCAGTTTCTGCACCATCTCTGCCCACCAGGGGAGGCATGTATCGTCAAGATCGGAAAAATCCATCATGAGAGAAGTGGATGCCGTCACCCGCATGGCAGACTTTACAGGTCACATAACAGACCTTGGCGGGCCTACTGCCAATATGTACCGGATGCACGGGATTGATATGAATACCTGCAGAGACTGCGCCAGACCTTCTTGCATTTCTCCCGGGCATTGCCGGAATTTAAAGTCTGATATCAAGCCTCTCTTGTCCCTTTACAGAAAAGTCAGGAACCACCCCCTCGTGAAAAAGGCTGCCATAGGAAGCGGGATCAGATATGATATGCTCTTTAGTAAGGACGAAAAAATTCTTGGGGACAGCCTGGTATATGTCAATGAGCTGATAAAACATCATATTTCCGGCAGGCTTAAAGTGGCGCCGGAACATGCCTCCTCTGCTGTGCTTAAACTTATGCGAAAACCTCCATTCAACTTGTTTATCAGGTTCATGGAACTCTTTGAAGAAATAAATATTAAAGAAAATTTACGGCAGCAGATTATTCCCTATTTCATTTCAGGCCACCCGGGGAGTACCATGGAGGCAATGGCTGAGATCACCATTGAAACAAGAGATTTGAATCTGAAGCTCGAGCAGGTCCAGAATTTCACACCCACGCCCATGACCCTTGCCACTGCAATGTTTTATACCGGACTTGACCCCTATACCATGAAAAAAATCTTCATACCCCGCAAAGATGATGACAGAAAGATTCAGCATGCCTTTTTTTTCTGGAGAAAGCCCGAACACCGGAAAACAATTATCTCTGCACTCAATCGCATAGGCAGGAAAGACCTGGCTGACAGGATGTTCAGAAAGTAATAGGGTCTGCATATTCATTTTTTTATCTCTTGTGCAATGATAATATATTTAATTTTTTATTGACTATTTATTATACCCTCTTTATAATATGCGACATAATGCGGCTTAAGCATTTTCCCAGGGAGCGGAGTTTGTGATAAAGACGATCATGGTAATCGGCGGAGGCCTTCTTCAATTGCCGGTAATTCAAAAAGCCAAAAAACTCGGTTACCAGGTGGTTGTCACAGATTATAATCCCAATACCCTCGGGATGAGGGAGGCTGATATTCCCATTCTCATGAGCACCAAGGACATTGAAGGATCAGTCAGGGCGGCGAAGGCACAGAATGAAATAACCCCCATAAGCGGAGTATTGACCGTGGGAACCGATGCGTCCATGACAGTTGCTGCCGTGGCAAATACCCTTAATCTTCCGGGCATAAAGTTCGAAGATGCTGAAGCCGCAACGAACAAGATAAAAATGAGGATGCGTTTCAAGGAACACGGTGTCCCCTGCCCCTCCTTTCTTCCGGTATGGTCCCTGTCCGATGCTAAAAAAGCATGCAAAATATTGAAGTTTCCTGTAGTTATAAAGCCCTCGGACAATATGGGTGCCAGAGGTGTTGTCCGCATTGATAATTCAAACCAGATCTCCGACGCATTCCAATTCGCAAAAAAAGCGTCCCCCAGCGGTGAAATACTCATAGAAGAGTTCATGGAGGGCCCGGAACTTTCCATCGATGCGATTATCTATAATAATGAAATAACCTTCACAGGAATAGCAGACAGGATAATAGCCCTGCCGCCATACTTTATTGAGACCGGGCACACCATGCCTTCAAATCTTCCTGACAAACTAATTAATGAAGCCTGCAAGGTGATGAAGATGGGCATAAAAGCCCTGGGTATAAATTTAGGCGCGGCCAAAGGGGACATCAAGATTACAAAAAACGGAGCTATGATTGGAGAGCTTGCTGCCAGGCTTTCCGGCGGGTTCATGTCCGCTTATACATATCCCTTATCGACAGGAGTGGACCTGATGAAAACGGTAATTGAAATTTCCCAGGGCCTTGAGCCCGGTAACCTTGAACCTGTCATAAACAGGGTTGCCATTGAAAGGGCGATCATTACGAGACCCGGAATTGTCAAAAAAATCAAGGGCCTGGAGGATGCCCTGAAGGTGCCCGGCATTGAGCACATTTTTATCAATGTACGTGAAGGAGAAAAAGTAGACATCCCCAGATCCAATGTGGAAAAGGCCGGGCATATCATTGCCGTTGGAGAGTCCCTGACAAAAGCAGAAGAGAGTTATACGAAATGCATGGAAATTCTCACCATTGAGATCATCGAAGAGCCGGTCCTCTCAATGGATGTTATAAACCTTTCGGCAAGAGAGAAATTTAAAAAAATATGCTATGTCTGCAAGGTTTGCGATGGGAGGGATTGCCCTACTGGTATTCCAGGCATGGGTGGTGTCGGTACCGGCGCGTCATTCAGAAGGAATATAGAATCACTGCAGAAATACAAGATAAATACAACGCTCATACACAATGTCATAGATCCCGACACTTCGTCGGCATTCCTGGGCCATAAACTCTCCCTGCCGGTAATGGCCGCCCCCATCACCGGAACTGTCACGAACATGGGCAGCGCCATAGATGAACTGGAGTACAATCGGAAAGTAATAAAAGGGTGCCTCGACGCCGGAACCATTGCCTTCATAGGAGACGGAGCAACACCGGATAAATATAAAATAGCCCTGAAGGCCATCTCGGAATTCGGGGGAATGGGCGTACCTATCTTCAAGCCGAGAACTGACAATGATGAAATAATGATGAGGATACATGCTGCCGAAGAGGCAGGGGTCCTGGCAGTGGGGATCGACATTGATGCGGCTGTTCTCAAGACCATGGCAATGAAAAACCAATCCGTAGGCCCCAAGAGCGTTCAAGATCTCAGGAAAATTATTTCGTCGACCAGGCTCCCCTTTATTTTAAAAGGCATCATGAATATAAGGGATGCTGCCATGGCTGTTGAAGCCGGTGCGGCGGCAATAGTAGTCTCCAATCATGGCGGGAGGGTGCTCGATGAAATGCCGGGCGGAATGGATGTCCTGGAAGGGATCGTCAAAGAAGTTCATGGGAAAATTTCGATACTCATTGACGGCGGATTCAGGACAGGGGTGGATATATTAAAAGCCATTGCAGTGGGGGCGGATCAGGTTTTAATCGGAAGGCCGATAGCAATTGCCACTGTGGGTATGGGAGCAGAAGGTGTGGCTTTTTATATAAACAATTTAAAGAACGACCTGGAAAAAGCGATGATACTGACAGGTTCAGCCAGCGTGAATACTATTTCGAGGGATATAATTTTCAAGGTATAGCCGGAACTATAACGCATAACCGTGATCCATGACAAGATAATCCCCTTTTAATACTTTCTGAAAACTCCTGAAAGGATTCCCAGTATTACCACATTGTCAGTTACAATTGGCTTAAAGTCATCATTTTCCGGAATTAGATGAATTTTAGATCCGGTAAGCTTGAATTTTTTCAATGTAGCCTCATCATCAAGCATGGCTGCAACAATGTCTCCATTATTTGCCGTCTCCTGCTTTCTGATTATCGCCATATCTCCATCCATAATCCCTGCATTAATCATGGAATCACCCCTGACATTCAGGACAAAATGCTGGCCGGATTTGAAGTAATTTTTTGGAAAACTGAGGTACTCTTCAATGTTCTCTTCGGCAAGCAGGGGCGTTCCTGCGGCGATACGCCCAACTACCGGTATCATCACAGCATCAATTGGGATACATCCATCCTGGGCAATAATATTGATTGCCCTGGATTTATTTTTATCAGTGCGGATAAAACCTTTTTTCTCAATGGCCTTTATGTGGTCATAGGCCCCTTTTACTGTAATCCCGAACCTGTCGCCGATCTCCCGTACCGTGGGTGGATATCCTGTTGTCTGAATGCTTTCCTTGATGAATTCGAATATATCATCCTGCTTCACAGTAAGCTTTTTCTCTGTGATCTTTTTCACCATGATATCCGCTCCATTAAATAAAATAAGGGAACCTCAAATAAAAAAATCAGCCGGTTCCTTTGAATGCACAAATAACAGAATAAATTAGAATAAACACCCGAAATCTCCGTTAATATGGAAATTAAGAAAATTGCAAAAATTCTAATATTTAAAACTGCTTATATGACAAACAAGCTAAACATAATAATAGCATACAGGAGTTAGGATGTCAAGTAAAAAAATTTATTGCTTGAAATTATTTTTAAAAAAAATTTTATACCTATAATGGATATAAATCAATCCTACAAAACGCTCAATGTCCCGGAATCGGCAACTAACGAAGCTGTTTCGCGCGCATTCAAGCAGCTCGCTCATAAATTACATCCTGATAAAAATCGTGACAGGATTGATTGGGCAAATGAAATGATGACCGGCCTCAATGTAGCATATTCAAATATCATGAGCTACAGGTTTCAGATGGAAAAGGTGGAGGCCGAATCTGTAATCAATAAAAACAACGGGCCGCCACCTGTAAAGAATAAAACAAAAAAAGAGACCCCGGGAAAGGACAGGCAGCGACCGGAAAAAAAAAGGGATCGCGATCCGGGGCCCTATGATTATTATGCCGATGTTGACAACGATGAATATCTCATAAGCAGATTTTCAAAGTTAAAGGATACGGCGAACGATTCTCTTTACAAATTTTTCCAGTACAGCATTAACAATTTTGTTAAAAGGGACAATCCGGTAAACACGGGTATTTTCAATAGGGTGGTCCTGAACCTCCGGCAGTCCTATCATGCAATTAAAAAAATGATTGATGAGACTGATAATCCGGAACTCAGAGAACATTTCGATGTCTTTTCCAGGATGATATTCGATTTCTACAGGGCATCTGAGTGCCTTAATATCATTGATTCCTACATGAACCCCTTGGATGTGGATGCCTTCAGGCTGTACAAGTATGGAGATGAAGCGCTTCACAAGGCCCACCGGGAAATATTTTACGACAGGCACAACCGGGGATCTTTCAGGCATAGTATCGCGGACTCAAACCTTGTGGAAGGGATCAGGATATTCAGGATAACCATGAGCGGGTACCCGAAATCTTCATGGATTGTTGAGACCAGGATCAAGCTGGAGTATGCAATTTCCCTGAAACGGTACCTGGACCTTTTTTTCAATGAGTAATGCGGCCATTATTATATATATTTTTTAACAATTCCTTTTTGATATTGTCATATAGTAAGGATGATGATTTTTTTCGGATGAAATTATATTTGAAACCAGGAAAATGAAAAGCTGATGAATGGAATTATTTTTTTTGTAAATTTTAATATTCAATATGATATGGAAAAGAGGATATCATGGTAAAAAAAATAAAATATAAGGTCCACATGAAGGGTCTCACCGTGGATGTAACAGCTGAATCCCTTGACGAGGCGCAGAAAATGGCCCGGGAAAAGGCTGAGAAAAAGAAAAAGGACAGCAGGATTCTCTGGGTTGAGCCTGAAGGTGAAGGGAAAATTCTATACTGCTCTGTATGCAACATAAAGTCCATACAGCCCGATTCTAAAGAAGGCACCTGTTACGACTGCACGCAGTGAAGTTGCGCGCATACTGCACCGTCTGACTTCACTCACTTCGACAAGCTCAGTACATCGCCCGGCCCGGCGGGCGCTTTCTGGACATCGTGCCCGCGCTCGCGAGCATGCACGATGGTTGAAGAGTTTAAATTATCCTTTGTTTATGGTCACAATCCATTTTAATTTATCACTGTCATTTTTATTATTGACTTGCAGAATTACATGGGATTTTATTCACAAACATTCAATTATCAGGCTCCGGAATTGCTGGAAAGTATGCATTAAATTCAATGAAAAAATATTATTTATTCCTATCTGCAGGTTTAATCATTTCTGTTTCACTCCTATTGAACTGTTCAAGCACAAATAATGAAATTCCCTCTGCCGTGAAAGGTGAAATTGACCTTTTAAAATGGAATTTTGAAAAAAAAACAATACAGCTGGATGGTGAATGGGAATTGGTATGGGGCAAATTGGTGCCGCCGGAGGAAATGCGCAATAAAAACATAGAGCATGATAGATGTTTCATTAAAATTCCGGGAAAATGGAACGGGTTGGATTGTAACGGAAAAATATTATCCGGGACCGGTTTTGCCACTTTTTCTTTAAATATCAAAATACCAGAACCATTAAATCATTATGCCTTGAAAATTCAGGAAATATCCACTGCATACAGGTTATGGATTGACGGAAAATTAATTGCCAATATCGGCACGGTTCACAGCGACAGTAAAAAGGGTGAACCCAGATATATCCCGATTGTTGTTTCATTTATTCCGGATAAAGAGAATATTCACCTGGTAATGCAGGTGTCAAATTTTCATGATAACGATGGGGGAATACTCTATGGAATAAAACTTGGGCATGAAGAGAAAATTTTTTCTGACAAATTACTCTCCCTCTCATTTGATATTTTAAATTTCAGCATACTCTTCATCATGGGTCTATTTCACCTGATGCTTTACCGGTTCAGGAAAAAAGAACTTTCATCACTCTATTTTGCCCTGTTTTCCATTATCATTGCCGTAAGGACGATAGTAACCGGTGAAAGATTCATTAATATCCTTTTCCCCGATTTTCCATGGTCCGCATCTGTTAAAATCGAGCAGATTGCCATGTGTATAGGGATACCTGCAATAATGACCTTTTTTCTCTACCTCTATCCCAAGGAGGTATCAAAAAAAATAGTAAGACTGCAGCAGATTATCGGCCTGGCAGCTACACTGTTTTTTATCGTAACCCCCTTTTCCATCGGTTCAAATTTAATAGAACCCTACGAGATCCTGCTTATCGCAGCTGCACTCTACCTTTCATACGTATTGGTCATTGCAATAATTAACAGGAGGGAGGGCTCAATATATATAGCCATAGGAGGGTTTGCCATTATCATTGCAGCAATCAATGACGCTCTCAATGATTTTAATATCATCTATACAGGAAATTTTATCATGGTGGGGCAGCTGATCTTCATCTTATCCATGACATTTGTACTTCTGAAAAGATTTTCCGGTTCATTCAACCGTATTGAGACACTGTCTGACAGGTTAAAGGAACTGGATATTATCAAAGACAAGCTGCTCAGGAAGTACGAAGAGTCGATGATGAACATATTACAGGAAAGGTTAAATCCCCACTTTCTTTTTAATGGAATTCACGCCATACAATCAATAATGCACAAAGATGTGAGGGAAGCCGATGATGCCATTATCGTCCTTGCTGATATATACAGGTTCCTGATGGACAAGAGTTTCAATACCATGATTGACTTTGATGAGGAGTGGGAATTTGTGAAGAATTTTCTGATTTTTGAAAAAATCCGATATGGAGCAAACTTTTCATACCAGATCAATAAAACCGGTGATTTTAAAAATATACAAATCCCACCCCTTACCATTCAGCCGCTGGTTGAAAATTCCATTAAGCACGGGATTCGTAAAAAAAGCGGTACAGGGAATATCAGGATTAATGCTGATATAACATTGAACGAAGTTATTATAGCCATCATAGACAATGGGGCCGGGATACATGATGAAAATGTCTACTCAAAAACTATCGGCAAGATAAGGGACCGCTTGAAATTTCATTTTGAAAAATCGGAGATTGAAATTATCAATCTCTGGGACGGTGGGGCAAGGTCGGTTGTGAGATTTACTGTTGCCGATAATCCTGAATGAGCAACCCTGTAACCCTATCAGACATTAAATCTAAAGTAGATAACGTCGCCGTCATTAATAATATAATCCTTACCCATGAGAAGTATCTTTCCTGCTTTCTTCAGATTGTCTTCACTGCCATACTCAACAAGTTCTTCCAGTTTAATAATCTCGGCCCGGATGAACCCGCGCTGGATATCAGAATGGATTGTACCGCCGGCCTCGGGCGCGCTTGATGATTTCCGTATGAGCCACTGCCTGACCTCTTTTTCTCCGGCAGTAAAAAAAGTGATGAGCCCCAGTGTCTTCATCGCCAGCCTTGAGAGAATGGCAAGGGCCGATTCGTGTATGCCGATCTCTGCCATGAACTCCCTTTTTTCATCCTCAGAGTCGAGCATGAGAATTTCAGATTCCACTTTTGCCGACACCTGCATCACATCGATCCCATGGCTGGAATAATCTTTTACTATCCTGTCCAGGAGCACGGTGCCGGTAATATCTTTCTCATCCATGTTCAGGACAATGAGCAATTTTTTCCTGGATATAAACGGGTATCCCGATACCGATTTCTCCTCCTCCTGGCTAACATCAAGTGTCCTGAGCGGGAGGTCCTTTTCCAGGTGTTCCTTGAACAGGGTCAGAATTTTTTTCTCGTGCTCATAGGTCCTGTCATCCTTTTTCTTATTCAGGCTGTCCTTTTTGATCTTCTCAAACCTTTTTTCAATAAATACCAGGTCATGAAGAATGAGTTCGGAATTAACTGTTTCAATGTCTCTTACCGGATTTACTGAACCGCTCACATGGTAAACCGACTCATCCCGGAATGCCCGAATTATATGGCACAGGGCATCCATATCGGCTATATCTGCGAATATTTTTCCGTCCTTCAAAGTGGCGCTGTCAAGCCTGGGGAACAACTGGATATCTATTTTAGCAGGGACCTCGCTTCTGGTTTTGTAAATTTCAACAAGTTTTCTAAACCTCTCATCCCTGACTTCAGCCTGTCCGGAAACGGGCTTTGCCGATGAATAGAGTTCTGCGGGCACTTTGTTTCCTGTAAGCAGCTCAAAAAGGCTTTTCTTCCCTGTCTGGGGAAGGCCGATAATTCCAAGTTTCATTAAATCTCCACAAAAAATTATTTATAATACAATGTACTCTATTCATAAAGAACCTGCTTTTTTGGCAAGAAAATTATAAAAATTAAGCTGGATAAAAGGGATAGTGAAAAAAAATCGATCAGTAACATGATAGAGAACCTCTGACCCCGCAACTTCACTGCATGGGAAGTTCAGATTAATGGTTGACACAGCACATGATACATTAAAACTATTCAGTTAAAATAATTTATGATTCCAGGGATAAACTATGTCTGTGAAAGAACTCCCTTTTTCAAAAAGCCTCATCGAAAAAATAATAGAGGAATATCCCACCCCTTTTCATGTCTATGATGAAAGGGGGATACGTGAAAATGCGAAACGGCTTTTGAAAGCTTTTTCCTGGGCCCCGGGCTTCATGGAATTTTTTGCCGTCAAGGCAACACCCAATCCCTACATAATGAAAATCTGCAGGGATGAGGGCTTCGGCGCCGACTGCAGTTCCCTCCCTGAACTTATTCTGGCCGAAAGAACCGGGATTACCGGGGAAAAAATAATGTTTTCATCAAACAACACGCCTCCGGAGGAATATATTAAGGCCAGGGAATTTGGCGCTGTGATAAATCTTGATGACATTACCCACATACCCTTTCTTGAAAAAACAACGGGACTTCCAGATGTATTATCTTTCCGGTATAATCCGGGGCCGCTTCGCAAAGGAAATGTAATAATCGGAAAGCCTGAAGAGGCCAAATACGGCTTCACCAGGGAACAGCTCTCAGAAGGCTACAGAATCATCAGAGACATGGGAGTAAAACGTTTCGGCCTCCACGCCATGGTCGCATCCAATGAACTCGATCCCGAATATTTTATTGAAACGGCAAGGATGCTCTTTGAGGTTGTTTCTGAAATTTCCCGCGAACTCGGGATTCAGTTTGAATTCATAAATCTTGGCGGGGGGTTCGGCATCCCCTACAGGCCCGGGCAAAAACCGATAGATATCGATTTTATTTCAAAAGGTATCGAAGGGGTTTACCATATAATCATAAAAAACGGGGGTTTCCACCCTCTTAAAATATTCATTGAAAGCGGGAGAATGATAACCGGGCCCTACGGGTTCCTGGTCTCAAAGGTGCTGCATAAAAAAAATATTTACAAGAAATATATAGGCCTGGATGCCAGCATGGCCAACCTCATGAGACCTGCCCTCTACGGGGCCTATCATCATATTACGGTGCTTGGGAAGGAGAACCTTCCGGCCAGCGGCATTTACGATGTGACCGGATCCCTCTGTGAGAACAATGATAAATTCGCAATAGACAGGGAACTGCCGGAAATGGATACAGGCGACATCATGGTCATCCATGATACAGGCGCCCATGGCCATGCAATGGGCTTCAATTATAACGGGAAACTGAGATCGGCTGAGATACTCCTCAGAGAGGACGGCTCATATACATGCATCAGAAGGGCCGAAACCGTTGATGACTACTTTGCGACCCTTGACTTCACAGACCTTCACAGGGCCTGATCCTGCTGAAGATATTCCTTTATTTTATTCCTGATCTGTTTGGGTATCTTAATTCCGATTGTTTTGAGCCGCGCCTCGTATTTTTCAAACGATTTTGTATGCTGCGTGGTAGTGGCAAATATCTTGAAATAGGATCTCACGCTCCCCTCCATCTCCCTTCTGAAGTCCAGGTTCCTGTTCAGCATGTCTTCTATAGGTGCAATCACCTGGTAGTTTATGGGCCTGCATATTCCCCGGTATGTCACGAAGCGCTGGGTCGGAATGCATTCGTAGTCCTGCGTCCGTATGCTGTTTTCGATAATATTGAGATCGATGCAGTCAATTATTTCAAACTTGTATTTACCGCCAAGACTCTCCTTGATGAGGTCCCTGGCATTACGGAAATGGGCGCACTGCTCATTCAGGTCAGGACATGTTGATCCGCATTTAATATAGAGTACTACATCGATATCGGAACTCTCCTTGGATATCCCCATGTTCACGGAACCTACAATGTCAAGGGCAATATCAGCAATTTCAAGTTTAACGGCATCAATGGCCTGTTCAAGATCCTTTAGCCTCATTTCTGTCTCTGGAGTCTGGAACAGCCTGAAAAACTTCTTTATGTCCTTGAAAAGATCTATTTCAGGGATATGGATAAATTTTACCATTTTGCTGTCATAATTTTCATTCCGCATGAGGGCATTATACCTGTCCGAGTCGATGATCTTCTCCTGCCAGGTCGTATCTTTCACATAGTATTCGGCAATATCGTAGATCCTCTCATTTGCCAGCTTCCTGTACATAATTTTGCTGACAGTGGTTTCATCGATCTCAATCTCGAAAAAGAATCCTCCCTCCCTTGGCTCATCCTCGGTGGATGTCACCTCGCCGAAATTCGACGGGTTCATGTATATTGTATTTTCCACATACCGGAGCCCCCAGTCGTTGTGCATATGCCCGGTAAGACAGAGCTTCACGGGATTGTTATCGCAGAATGTCCTGAGAGCCGGGGAACCCATAAGGCCCCGCGCAATATGCCTGTCGAGGACGCCCTGGGCAGGCTGATGGGTTACGATGATATCGGGCTTTATAGCCTTGAAGAATACATACATCTCATTTTTTTTATCATCAACTCCAATTCCCGCGTTGTATTCAATGACGTACTTCTGAGGAATCCCCGTTGTCCATATAGCCGCTCCTCCGTATCCGGCGATTTTAAGCCCGTTGATCATATACCACCTGAGGTGAAGGTCGCGTTCGTGGAGGGAGGTGAATTTTAAATCCATGTCATAATTTCCGGGGATTGAAAAAATCCTGGCCGAAGTCTTAGTCGATAGAATATTTTCCAGCACCTTGTACTTCTGCTGCATGACCCTCCGTGCCCGTATAGTCAGCTGCTGGTATTTGCTCCCCATGTCCTGGATCTCATCCGAGGTATTGGGCATCTCCATAAGCTTGTCGACAAAATCCTCCATCATGACCCCGTTCATGCCCATGTTTCTCCTGGCTCCATTGAAGAATGTCTGTAAATCATAGTAGTGAATTGAAGTTTCAATGCTGTAGAACGGAAGGTCGATGAGATCTCCGGAGACAATGTACACATCGGCAACGGTTTCAAAAAGCAGGGTTGCAACATTTGAAAAAGATCCATGGATGTCGGTGAGGTAGATTATTTTCATCTAATTTTTCTAATTATTCAAAGAAATTGGAATATCAATAATTTAATCAACATTCTTTTTTTCATACGTTAATAGTTACATTATTTCAGTCACAAAAATAAAATTACATCCTAATATTATAATAAAATTCAATACATAATTTATTTTACAGACAAATATTCAAAAATGCTGATGGGAATTTACGTTTGTCCTTTGGTATCCCGCTGTGTCAGCGTTGATTTGGGATATATTACATTTGATTATAAAAAAATTATTTTTACATTATACCTCAATTGCTTAATAATATATATGGAGAAATTGAATTATAGTTGATAAATGGCCAATATCCTTGATTATTGTTAAATAACGACAAATAACAAAACA
>VFJS01000059.1 GCA_009885955.1 Spirochaetia bacterium
ATGCTTGAGATGAATCCTGTCGGTAAGCCGTATGCCTTAATAGGGCACGTACGGTTTGATGAGGGGCTTCTGGTCGGATGTAGATATCCGACCAGAGTCTACTCTATTGTCAATCCGTGAGCAAATATTTTCGGGTAAAAGTAAATTACCTGAAAAAAGGGTTCATTTTTTTTTCATAACCTATCGTCGTGTCAGGGCCATGGCCGGAATAGACCTTATGGCTTTCAGGCAGGGTGAAAAGTTTTTGTTTGATGGAATTTATCAGAAGGTTGTAATTTCCCCCCGGAAGGTCTGTCCTGCCGATGGACCCGTTAAACAGCGCGTCACCGGTAAAGACATTATCTCCAATCATAATGGAGATTGAACCCTGTGAATGTCCCGGTGTATGAATAAGGGTTAATTTCAGTCCGGCCAATTCCAGTTCTCCCGATTCGGGAAGATTTTTATCGATTACTATGTCTCCAGGATTTTTCACCCCGAACATCATTGACTGCATGGGTACGGTTTTTATCAGTTCTAAGTCTTTCTCATTGGCATAGAAGGGGACCTTGTATTTTTCCTGCACGCTGTTGACCCCCTCCACGTGGTCAATATGCCCATGGGTGGCTACGATGGCTTCAAGGGTCAATGAATCATTTTCAATTTTATCCATAAGGGCCCTGATGTCGTGACCCGGATCAATAAGGATGCATTTTTTCTCTTTAATGTTGATGACAAGATAGGAGTTTACCATAAACGGGCCGTTAGATTCGACAATGATATTCATAGATGCATCCTTTAATGTTACTGTTAAACTGAAAAATAATTATGATATAAAAAATCCGGTCAGGGATTCATTAAATTTCATACAGGAAATTTTTTTTAACCGGGAGTATTTGTCAAGCAACAATTTTTTGGTATGTGCCAGAGATGAGGTTCAGCATTCCCCGGATTGAGGGCTATATGTATAAGATATTTTCCTGAAAATACCAAAATAAAGTTGTTGATTCATTATACACTAAAATACTTAATGTATTGTATCATGTCCCGGCCGCTTTTCGCGGCAAAAGTATTAAAAATATTTATTGGTGCCAGAGATGCCTCAATCGCCGGCGCCAATAATGTAAAAACAGGATATCAATATGGATTATTTTAAGGGTACCGAAGATTACGTTTTATCGCCTCAGCTCAGGGACAGCGTCAATGTCTCTATCGAACTGGGAAGGCCGCTGATTGTAAAAGGGGAGCCCGGAACAGGGAAAACCCTGCTTGCAAATTCAATTGCCAGGGGGCTGGAGAAAGAAATATTCATCTGGAACATAAAGTCAACCACCAAAGCCAGGGACGGCCTCTATCTCTATGACACGGTACAGAGGCTCAATGATGCCAGGTTCGGCGGCAAAGACATATCGGACATAAAACATTACATCAAATTGGGTAAACTCGGTCAGGCCTTCAATTCTAATGAACAGGTAGTGCTATTAATCGATGAAATAGACAAGGCTGAACTGGAATTTCCCAATGACCTCTTAAATGAGCTTGATGAGATGAGTTTCTATATCCCGGAATCCGGAGAGACAATAAAGGCAGCGCACAGGCCCATAGTCATTATCACATCCAACAGTGAAAAGGAACTTCCCGACCCCTTCCTTCGAAGGTGCATATTCCACTACATTGAATTTCCCGATGAAAAACTTATGGAAGATATCATTCACGTCCATTTTCCCAAAATTGAAGAGAAACTCATAAAGGAGTCCATGAAAAAATTCTACTGGATAAGGGAATTTGACATGCTGAGGAAAAAGCCCTCCACAAGCGAGCTCATAGACTGGCTCCAGGCGCTCATTGCAGGGGGAATATCGGTAAAGACACTGGAAAAGGAGATGCCGTTTCTGGGAACACTTTTAAAGAAGAAAGAGGACTTTGATGTTGTTGCAAACAAGTCACAGCCCCACTACGCCTACAATACAAGCGCCAAGGCGAGAAATGTTTATTAATTTCTTCTTCAACCTCAAGTCAAGGGGTGTACCGGTATCGCTCCATGAATGGATCACCCTTCATCATGCGCTTGTAAAAAACCTCAACAACTGCAGCCTTACCCATTTCTACTTCATCGCGCGATCGATTCTCGTGAAGAATGAAATCCATTACGACAGATACGACCTCGCCTTTCTCGACACATTCAAGGATATTGAAACAACGGACGAGATGCTGGAAAAAATCATCGAAGGCCTCAAAAAGATACGGGAACTGAAACTCTCCGAGGAGGAGAAAAAGGAGATGGAGCTCCTGGACTTTGACCAGATATTGAAAAATTTCGAGGAGCAGCTTGCAGGCGGCCATTATAAAAATCATGTAGGCGGAAACAAGCGGATAGGCACCGGCGGCAGATCGACCCAGGGCGCCTGGGGCTATAACCCGGCCGGCATCCGCATCGGCCAGGGCGAATCCAGGCACAAGCGGGCTGTACAAATTGCTGAAAAGCGAAGTTTCAAAAATTATTCAAGCAGCATTACCCTGGACACGAGGCAGCTCAAGGTTGCCCTCTCCCATGTCCGCTCACTCCTGCCCATGGGTGAAGGGGAAATGCTCGACCTTGAAGGGACCATAGATGCCACGTGCAAAAACGCCGGCGACATTGAACTCATTTGGGAAAAAAAAGAGAAAAAAGCATCCAAGGTGATTCTCCTGATGGATGTGGGCGGGTCAATGACGCCGTACAGCGAAATGGTTGAGAAGCTCTTCTCAGCAGTCACATCGCAGATTGGAAGGCTGAAACATTTCTACTTCCACAACTGCCCATACCAGATCCTCTGGACCGATATCGAACGGAATGACTCAATCTCCACCGGCGGTATGCTGAAAACCGAGGAGCCCGATTACAAGCTGATAATCGTCGGCGATGCTTCCATGTCGCCCTATGAACTCACATGGACCAATGGGGCAGTAGAATACTGGTTTCATAACGAAATACCGGGGATTGTATGGCTGAACCGTCTGAGGGAAAAATTCAGGGACACCATATGGCTGAACCCCATAAAGGAAAGGGCCTGGTCATACAATTATTCAATCAATATGATAAAAGATATTTTCCCGATGTTTGAGCTGACAATTGACGGCCTTGATGAAGGCGTAAAGCATCTGATAAAAGGCAAAAGCAGGGTAAGCTGAATCTTCAGTGTTACATCATATCGCCCTGCTGAACAAACTGGTCTTTTATCTCCTGATGAAACTTGCCGAATTTCTCCTCATCGGTGATGTCAAATTTGATTACCACGTCCTCTTCAAGATATTCATACAGGTATTTCCTCTCCTCGATGCCGCAGAGCTGGTTGGCAAGATACACAACGAATACGATATCCTTGTATATTTCATCCACGCTGAGGGGCGAGTGGTGATTTAAAATGGTATTGCAGATATATTCCGGAAGGTTCCATTTTTTAGCGATCATCTCCCCGATTTCAGAATGGCTGATTCCTATGGAAACCTCTTCAATGACCGTTGATGTCCTCAACTCCTTTTTTCTTGTGATATTAGATATCCACTCAGACAGGTCAGTATTCGTAGAGAGAAGGATAATTTTCCCCAGGTCATGAAGAAGTCCGGCGAGAAAAACAATGTCAATAAGTTTCTGCATCTTGAATTTGGTAGCAATAATTTTTGAATAGGTTGCAACCTTTATGCAATGATTCCATATCTGGGAAAACTTGGAGTATTTTTCCTCCATTATTTTTCTTGCGCTTGTGGCTGTCAGGATGGCGTAAAGATTCTTCATTCCGATTTTTTTTACCGCATCAGGTATGCTCTCTGTCCTGGTTCTGGTTATGAACCCGGCAGAGTTGGCAAGCTTCAGCACGGCAGTTGTGATGTATGGGTCCATTAATATCCTGTCGCCAATTTTTTTAATCGGGACATCGGGATTTTTGCACATCTTCTGGAGCTCAACAATATTTTCAGGAAAGGCCGGAAGGTCGTTTACTTCATCGGTAATCTGCTTCTGTATCCTGGTTTTTATTTCTATGGGCTGAAGCTCCAACGGGACAAAAAGGGACGATACGGTCTCATCGCCTTCCCTTCTAATTTTCAGAGAATCCTCTCCTATCCCCGAATTTCTTAGAAACAGGAGGGTGAGCATGATACCAAGGCCTTCTCCTTCACTTTCATCAAGGACCTCGGCATAAATTTCGGAAAAATCATTGAATTTTTTTGCCTTGGACATCCTATCATTTATCCGTTCGATCTCTTCGGGAAGAATAGGAGCATTGTTGCTCACTTCAATCATCATCCCGGTATCATTCTTATCAACATTCAGTTTAATCCTGTACTTGCTGTTTTTCAAGTCCTCCTCGCACTTGACCTGGTTTTTAACAATATAGTTCTTAAAATTCTCCATCCCCTCGCGGTATTGCCCGCTGTCGTTGATATCAAAGCTGGTGCCCTGGAAATAGAGACGTTTGCTGTTGGCTTTTACGGCGTTGACAACCAGCTCCCTGATAATTGTGATGAGGGTGCTCTGGAGAAAAAGCTGGTTATTTCTTGACAATATTTTGGTAAAGAGGGAATTAAGAAAATTGATAATTTTCTTATTGTGATAATAGAAAGAGAGGCTGATTCTTTTTCCAGCCTCCACCTGTGAAGATAATTCAGATGTCTTTCCGGTTATCATAAAAGCTCTAAATTTTTTTGGAATATGTGATTGATAATATAATTATACACGAAATTTTATTATTGCATTTATTTATATTAATATCGTCCTTATTGTCAAGATTTTTATATTAAAATATTATCATTTAAACTATTATGAACCAATTAATATACAAACCTCCTTTATTCTTCAGCAATGGTCATATTCAGACCATTTACCCGTCGATTTTCAGAAAAATTCCCCGCCCCTCTTACATCAGGGAAAGGATTGATACTCCCGATAATGATTTTCTTGACCTTGACTGGTCCTATACCGGAAAAAAAAGACTGGCTGTGATATCCCACGGGCTTGAAGGTAATTCAGAAAGAAAATATGTAATGGCCATGGTAAAAGCCGTCAATAGTAACGGTTGGGATGCCCTTGCCTGGAACTGCCGGACCTGCAGCGGGGAGCCCAACAGGCTGCTCCGCATGTATCACAATGGAGCCACCGATGACCTGGATACCGTAATAAAACATGCTGAAGGGATGAAAAAATATGAAAATATAACCCTCATTGGATTCAGCCTGGGCGGAAACCTGAACCTCCTGTATCTTGGTGAAAAAGGAAGGGAAATAAGCCCGCTGATCAGCAGCGCAGTTGCAATTTCAGTACCCTGTGACCTTGAAGCAAGCTCATATGAGCTTGCAAAATTTAAAAACAGGCTTTACATGAAACGCTTCCTCAGCCTTCTCCATAAGAAAGTAAGGGCAAAAATGAACATTATGCCTGGCCTAATAGATGATAAAAATTATCATCTGCTTAAAAATTTCAAGGATTTCGATAACAGGTATACTGCTCCTATACATGGATTCAGGGATGCGGAAGATTACTGGCATAAGTGCAGTTCCTTAAGGCTTCTACATAAAATTAAGGTGCCTGCTCTGATTATTAATGCCATGAATGACCCCTTTCTTACCGGGAAATGCTACCCCTATGAAGAATCTTTAAAAAATAAAAATATAACCCTGGAAATTCCTGATTCAGGAGGCCACGTCGGCTTCATATATTTTAAAGGAGACGGCCAGTACTGGTCTGAAAGCAGGACTCTTATTTTCATTGAAAAACCCGGGGAAAAATTTACACAAAATTTCTAATTTTTCACTGGTTCAATTTAAAAATTTTCTTTACATAAATGCCTGGCTGTAAAAATAATATTTCATGCCAGGTATTATCACCCATAATAAAATATTTCATGAATCTTTCCGGCTCCTTGCAAAGAGAAAAAAAAAGACCTTTCTTCTCAGATCCCTTGAGACACTTTTCAATTCACCTGAAAACTACAGGGCAGCGCTGTTCGGCTCAATCGGCCCCAATATTTTTGATTATATTCCCAGCAGGGGGAAAAACAGCGTTTTCGGACACAATGCCTCCTTTTTTCTCCACAATGGCGGCTCACATAACCTGCTGGAATCAATGATAAAAAACCTTTATTCACAGGATGATAAAAATACTGAATGGAGTTCGATCCAGAGGGCATATCTTTACGGATTTATATCACATATCATAGCTGATTCCATATACCACCCGTTCATTTACTACTGGTCCGGGTTTCCTGAAAAATTTGACAGGAAGGAGAGCCGGTATTACCGGGAGCAGAACCTCCTTTTCACATACAATATTGACAACTATTACCTCTCTACTGCGGGTGTGGACGGCTTCAAATTCGATCTGGAATCAATGCTTCCCATAACAAACAGGAAGGGGATTAAAAAAATGAATCCCGGGATAAAACACTATATACTCCAGAATCTGAACGAGACCTATCCCGAAATATATAAGGACATTGTCTGGAAAGAAAATAAATTGAACAGGAAGGACTATCTTTCATCCACCGGGAATATCGATTTTATTCCATACTTTATCAGATTTGCGTATAAAATAAAAAGATCAAACAATAGTAAGGTTATAAAATTAGTGAAGTTTATAAAAAAGAAAAATATTTTCTTTTCAGATTTTATCATCCGGTATCCGGAAACCAGGAGGGTCAATACTCATCTGCTGAACCTGCATATGGATAGATGGGAAAACCCTGCGGGTAAAATAGGCGTCAGGTATGAGTCAATCGACAACCTCATGACCATTTCATGCGAAAAAATTGTAGACATCTGGGAAAGGGTTGAAGCCAGCCTCTGGGCAAAAAATGATACCGATGTGATAAACGAATTCAGTGTCAATGCCTTTACCGGCGAGAGAAAAAAAGGATTTTTTGATATGAAGAAAAAAAATCCCCTCAGGTTTTACCTCAAGTATTAGTGGCCGCTAATTCAATTTTTTGATTATTGCCTCAAAAAATTCCCTTGAGGCATTCTTAAGCCAGCTTTCATCAAACTGTTTTATCAATCCAGGTTCATCAAGAATTTTTGCATTATTAGATTTGTTTGCTATGAATTTCACATAGTTGGAAGCGGCAACCCGGTGAGGATTAATAGAATTGTAATTGAGATAGCTGTACATTACCGAAAGCCCCAGGTAGGGATTGGTAAAGATGGTGCTTGCAAGGGAAAGTTCCTCTCCGTTGACCTGGTCATAATGGTTGTATTTATTATTAATGTACTTGTGAGTCAGCTCGTGGATTACGAACATCTCCCATATTTTCTTTTTTATGTTTGAACTGCTTCCAAATGCCTTTATGATGCAGAATTTCATATCATCGGTAACCTTGGAACCTACGAAAAACATCGATTTTACATCGAGCCCGTTTAATATTTTTTTTGCGATAATGAAATCGTTCTGAACTTCGTCGGGATTTATGTAGATCATATCATAATAGAAGGTCGAATTACTCGTAGAGAATTCATCATAATATATGAATGGCTGAATGTTATAGATCTTATCCTTTATTGTCAAAAGGGGGTGGGTGATATCCACCGATGTCTTTTTCCCGTAAATACAGTAATCCAGAATAATTTTTTTATTCACAAGATTTTTATCCCTGGAAAATTTTAATATGATATTCCTGTCTGAAAGGAGCTTTTCAAATTTCTGGAGCATCGCATTGTCGAATTTTTCCGGTTCAAAGTAGATATCAAGCATGGATTTAGCGATGTTTTTTATACTCACGTCGCTGATTGTATTAAGATAATTCTGATATTCCCTTATATGGAATCCCTCAATTGCCATTATCTTAAGCGGTATGCTGAACTTCTGGATTATATTAACAAAATGGGGGTTCTCATTATACAGCAGCACAATGTATGCATAGAGCTTGCCGTTTATGCTTCTGAAGCTTACTGATTCAGTGTGATGAGAATCAGCATAATCATCTGAAAAAAAATTATTCTGCTCGGCTGTGGAAGAAACAGGCAGGGCGCCGCATAATAGTATTGTACAGATAAAATATTTATAAATATTCAATAGTATTCTCTTCTTGATATGCATTGATTAAGATGAAAATGGAGTCTTTTATTACAACAAATTTATTTGATAAAGGATAAAATTTTTATTATCAAAAATAATAACAGATAATACCTGAAAAACCAGGCACTATGCAGCATTTCATGATTTGTCAATGTAGATTAAACTTAATAAAATTGAAGCAGAATTGCAAAAAAAAATTCAATTAGTTGATAGGGTAAGTTAAAAAACAACAGCCATTAGACTTGAAGGTTTTCCCTATCTCCTCGTGCCGGTTAATTCATATTTTTGCCTGTAAACAGGTTTTCCTTCACTGTCAAAAACAATGATAGTAACCTGATTGAAAAAATAAAATTGCAGCTTATAGTTGCTTAAATGTGTTGTTCTCACTACCAGCAATTTATTCAAGGTATAGGCTTTCCCGGTGACGGGATCTATCCCGGCTTTGGTATTCTTCGGAAATTTCAGATATTTCACCGTATCTGCTCCGGATATCTCCTTTTTAACATTTCCTTTTTCATCGGTATCCGGGTAATCAAAATTTTTTAAATCATTGGGAAAAGGTGAAAAAGTTTTCATCCTATCCTTTTCAGTCAAATGGGCAGACAGGCTCGATTTATTTGCCGGGATCTCATACGTGGCAATAACGAATATATAGAGATCGGCCGGGTCATCAGTCAGGTTTGTCAGCCTCATCTCCACTTCCAGGACCTCTCCTTTCCCGGCAAAATCAGACCTTTTACTGAAATTTACATCATGGAGCTTAAAATTCTTGCTGTACTGTGAAAGAACGGGTATGGTTGTTTTTCCCTGGGTCTCGCTTTTCTTTTCATCCTTGGGTTGGGAAAATAAAAAAGCCGGCATGCAAATAAATATAATAACAAGAATCCTATGTATCATAGCTCTCCCTCAAAAATAAAATCTTCAATTATATTAATCGGAATAAAGGCTGCTTAAAATAAGATTTTATTCCTCAAAACTCTCATTTAATCAATTTTCTGACTGCATTAAGATTCTTCATATCAGACCCGTCATCATCTTTGGGTGTTTCAAGAACCATGGGGATATGGGCCAATCTGGAATCATGTAATATATGCGTCATCCCCTTTTCACCAATCATTCCCAGACCTATATGCTCATGCCTGTCAACAAGGCTTCCGCAGCCTTTCTTTGAGTCGTTCAGATGGATGAGCTTAAGCCGGTCAATGCCTATGATACTGTCAAATTCATCCATAGTCTCCATGTACCCTTTCTTCGATGAAATATCATACCCTGCTGCAAAAATATGGCATGTATCAAGGCATATATCAATCCTGTCCCTATGTGTGCAAAGGTCAATAATCCTCCGAAGGTGCTCGAATTTGAAGCCCACTGCATTCCCCTGGCCTGCTGTGGTTTCCAGGAGAATTTTTACATCTCTGGCACCGGCATCCTGAAAAGCCCGGTCCATGGAGCCTGCGATCTTATTTATCCCTTCATCAAGCCCGGCTCCAAGGTGGCTCCCGGGATGAATTACAACCGAACCGATGCCGAGCTGATGCGCCCTTCTTATTTCATCTGAAAGCGCCCGTACCGATTTTTCAAGCATGTCGCCTGCGCCGGCAAGGTTAATCAGATAGCCTGAATGGGCAAATATATGCTCTATACCCTTGTCTCCTTTTGAAGCCAAAAATTTATCTATTTCTGCGCTGCTGTAAGGCTTGGCCTCCCACTGATTGGAATTTTTAAGGAAAACCTGGATTGTATTTACCGCCAGTTCCATCCCCCTCACCAGTGCCTTATGCATCCCCCCGGAAATGGAAACATGAACTCCGAGATATCTGCCCGCTTTCATTTTTCACCGGCCTCTTTAAGAAAATTCATCACTTCATCAAGGGTAAAACCATGTATCATAATTCTTTTGTTCCGGCCCCTTTCTCCTGATTTTATGGATATATTGGATTTGGCGGTTTTCAGTTTTTTTGAAAAAAGCTCAATGCATTCCGCGTTCGCCTTTCCATCAACAGGCGGAGAATTAAGGTAAACCCTGATGCTGCTGTCACTCCCCATGGATATTTTGCTCCTGGATGACTTAGGGGATACCGTGATGTCAATTACCGCTGATTTCGCCATACCGTTCATCCCGTGATTTGCCAATCCTTCAAAAAATACTTCTCTATTTAATAATTTGTAATACACCTGTCAAGTTTTATGTTTAACTGCATTAGTAATAAATTTTTGGATGTTCGAATATTTCGTGGATATTCTTATTATGGTCCCAGTTTCACAAAACATTTAACATTGATACGATTTTTTATGTATAAAATCGATTACTTTGGGGCCATTAAATTGATTGACAAGAAAATGGGAATGATATGAACTATTCATATCTATAAAATCATACATCAAAACATTTGATGTAAGAATATTTAAAGGAGAGGATTATGAAAAAAAGAATTTTATTAAGTTTTGTCATACTGATGGTAGCTCTGCCGCTTATCATCATCGGAAGAGAGAACAGCAGAGATGTGGCACGGAGAGTAAATGCAAACGCAGGCAAGGCAAAGAATATTGCCGTACTCCTGGACAAGTTTACCGTTGAACTCAGAAGACTGGCGACAGACATTGAAACAACGAGCGCAGGGATCAAGGACAGGGGGAACAAGCAGCAGATCGATGCCCTGGAAAATAAGATAGACGGCCTCGTTGAAAAAACATCTTTCTTGAGGCAGCAAGCTGACGAGCTCGCATCCATTGCCCAGTCCATGGACAACGACAGCAACATTCTTGCAGAGGATGCAGGACAAAAGAGGACAAAGAGAAGAAGATAGGCTGTTATATTCAGGAATTTATATTTTCAATGATGTAAGATATTTGTTCCCGCTCTTGAATGAGGCTGATTGAAAGACCCTGTGACTTTTTAACAATTCACAGGGTCTTTTTTTCATTTATTCACCGAAAGACATATGCATAAAATTCCATACTCCTCCGGCTGGACCGTTGTTCGGATAAAGGACAGTAACAACTTGAAAAAACCAGTCGCTTTAAATTCAGCTATCAGCTTATTGAATAATCTTGATTTTTTCAATCAGATCATCAACCATTTTTTTCTTCTTTTTCAACATATCTTTATAATCATTAGTTCTGCAGTGATGTATTTCCACTGGCAGTCTATTGGCTTCATAGGTGAGAAGCTCCACAATAATGTCCGCGTCGTCTTTCGTAAACTCTATGTTCATGATGTACCTCCTGATAAAAATATTAACATATAATTTCTATCTATGCTTATATAATAAAAAAAAATTTAATTAATGTCAACTTTTTCTGACAAATCCATTCATTTATTTATGCAGATCCCTGTATGATGTACCGAACAAGACCCTGATGGTGAGCATGAAGCCCAAGCGGCTCAGTCGCTTTCTGATACGGGAGTAAAGGATGACGGACTAATGAAGACACTGGTTTTTATCGGCATGTTCTATTTTCTAATCATCCCAGGGGTGGCTTACGTGGGAATGCAAGCAATGCGCGGCCCTGAATTTTATATTGGAAACGATACGGCGATCATCTCAGGGGAAATCGTATCCATAAAAGATCACCCTTTGGTTTCAGAATTTCTTGAAAATTCATCGGCACAGGATGGGGATCCGAATTACGCTGGCGCATCCAAAAAAGATGTTATTGCATTTCAGCGAACCTTGACCTTTAAAATTGAAAAGGTGCTCTTGAATCCTCCCCATAAACACATCATTCTTGTCCCGGGAAATAAAATGGAGATTTCTGAAGAGATCAGGGAGGCATTTGATCGTACCCTTTCCTTTGGAACCGCCCTCAAAAAACACGAAGAGTGGGTGAAGGAATATAATCAGAAAAAGGACCGCGATACATCCATCCTGTTTTTCAGGTTAAACACCCAGTCTCCGTACTTGCTGACCAAACGCTATCCAATCACTGATTTGGAAACTGTCAAGAAGGCCATTCAAAAGAAAAATTTTTAATACAGAGTATATAAAACTTTATTTTTCTCAGGAACATTGATACTGATATGTCTATATATCTCTTGAATGAGGTTGATTGAAATACTTTCTGAGTTTTTATCGATTCCCGGGATCTGTTATTATCATTTATTCACGGAAAGTTCTAAGTAAACAGGTATGTTATTTCTCTTCCGGAACCGGTATCGGCTCATAGTAGAGTTCAGGGAATACCCTGTATATCTCCCCGGCCCCGTACTTCTCTATAAATTTTTTCCTGGCAATTTTTGCTTTTCTCTCATGCTCTTCAAAGGTAATTGAGAAGCTGAGCTTCAGTGTGGTCCAGTCCAGGACAAAAAAATAATATGATGTCACCGGTGTGTACTCTGTTGCCAGAAGGGCATCATCACTGAAAAAGGCTATGGGCCCCGGGGGGAGGCCGCGGTTTTTGTAGACGTTATAGGGCGACTGTATCTCAAGATCTTTATGAAGAAGGAAAGGGCGATGATACCCCAGGGCATATTCCACCGTGGGGCATGATCCGAGTGTCCCCTTTTTTTTCAGCCGGTTGCGGAAAACCGATGCAACGAGCTGGTAATCCTCCCCTCCTGCAGCTTCTTTTTCCACCATGCTTGCCAGGATTATCTTCTGAAAAAGTGCCAGAGACGGGTCCTTCAGCCTGGAATATCTCTGCCCGCATTTGTCCAGCAGGTAATCCAGAATAACTTCACCTTTCTGCAGCGGGCTAAATCCAGGCGGCAGGCTGATCCTGTATAACCCCGGGCTGAATATCCCCTCAAAACGCCTGATATCACCTGCGGGCCCGGGAAGAAAGGTAAACCGGGGATAGCTCTTTTCCGCTAAATCTTTCAGGATTGAGCATGATAAAACCCCCGATTTTTCCATGCGCCTGCAGAGATCAATAACCCGCTCACCTTTTTTTATTTCAAAAGCGGCAATATCAGATTCCGGATCAACAACAGCTGCCGGACGGCATTGAGGCAGGGACAGAATTATCAGAAAGAATATAACAATAATGCAATGGGTATATCTGCTCAGAGTATTCATTTTATCTCCAATACGTGCCAGCCTCTCTATTAGATTCCTCACAAGGGGGAAAAGGAATATCATGAAATTAAAATATCCAGAAATATTTATTTTTCACTTCTCCCTTGTATTCAACGCGTTTATACAGACCTTTCAGTACGGTAGTTTTAATGAAATCAGTTTCAGACTCAACTTCATGCTCCCATAAAAGCCCCCAGAAGCTTCCAATGGAATGGTAGCCCCTCTCCGGGCTTCTCACTTCATTAAACAGGGTGCCCAGAAGTATCATCCTCCGGTCTTCCTTTGCCGGAATATTATTGTTCCGGTAATAGAGGAGGCCCAGGACGCCCAGGTCAAAATCCCCGTTCTTGTCTTTGCTGAAATATGAAAGGGTCACGGGGCTCACACAGTACCACCCCCGGGATTCATCATGATACTTCTTGTAATACCAGAGGGGGAATATATAGTTTTTATAGAACCTGCTGTTATTCTCCAACCCTGAAAGTCCCAGGGCAAAGTAGTGGTCATAATATCCGGTTTTGGTGAATTTTTCATAGCTCATGAGAGCGCCCCAGAGTAGCCTCATCCTTGTGAGTTCCGGGCTTGATTCATATTTTATTGAATGAAACAGCAGCCCGTAGGAATCAAAATCCCGGGAGTTATATCTTTTATGGTCAAAGATATACAGCAGGTTCTGCCTTTCATAGTCCTTTGATGTATACCAGTAGGTTCCAAGGATCACTTTCGTATCCTCATTATTTGCGCCCCAGTACCTTACATAAAAGGGGAAGACCCAGAGGTTGTCCCAGTTGCCGTTCTCCTTTTCAAAATCGATAAAGAGGAGGACGTTTGTATGGCTCCTGGTTTTATCTGCGCTGGTGTAAAAGAATGGAAGAAAGAAGGTCCGCGAGTATCCAGGCGATGATTTCCAGTCTATGAGGCCCAGCAGGTTCCAGTGGGTACTATCCTGTGTGGCATGCCTGTAAACAAGGGGTATGATGGGAAACCAGAAGGTCGATGAAAAGGCAGTTTTCCCCCCGTCCTCAAACTCTTCATATTTTTTGTACCAGAGGGTTACATGTTTTGAGTAGGAATATTTTTTCTTCAGCCCCTCGTTGCCGTTGTAGTAATAGAGGGGGATAAACCATGAAGTATGGTCTTTCACTTCCACAGCGCTGAAATTTGTAATCCTGTCGGAAACGGTTTCATATGATCTGCTAGTATAGATCAGCCCCCAGAATAACTTCCATGACGAGTGGCCCATTTCCATCATCATTGGATTTTGCTTCTTTGCAGGCTCAAGGGATTCATACTTGTAAAGTCCCATGAGAATTGAGAATTCAAAGGCAGATTGCGAGTTATAGTAATACGTCAGCGGGAGCAGCCAGAACCTGGTACTCTCCTTTGTGCTGGCATGCCTGATAAGCCCCCACAGAAGCTGGTGCAGGGTATCATCGGTGGAAGCATTGTAAGTATTTCTGTACAGGCCGAAGAAGAGGCTGTTCTCGGTTACATCGGATGTCCTGTCGCGGTAAAAGCCCAGGAGGAAAAACGTGTAGTCTTTCCGGTAACCGGTATCGGCCTTTTTATCATCCCTTTTACTCTTTATATCCAATACTTTATCTTCATCATTTGAAACTGATTGACTCAGGCTGGAATAATAGAGGAACGGCAGGCCGTACATGGAGAACTCTTCGCGCCTTTTGCCCGACAGTGAGACCTCGGTTTTTTCGCTCTTATAGGCCAGGGGGAAAAACCATTTTCTGTCCGTAGATTCATATTGAATCAGGGAATCGCTTCTGCCGCCGCTTTTTATCATGCTATTGCTCACATCCTCGGGAGCATTCGTCCTTTCATGCCTCAGGTGTCCGAATATCGGAAGGATTGCAGGGACAAAACTCCTTTCATAGGTGGAATCGCCTTCAATCGACATTTTTGAATGATATACCGGATTTAATACAAATTTATACAGGTCCACATTCCCCGATTCATCGGTCTTGTAGCGGCTGTAGTGAATGGGGCTGATGAAAGTGCTGGCAAATGCGCCCTTGCCGGAATATTTTTTCCTCCACATGAGGGGGAATATCCTCCAGCCGCTTCTCTTAGGCGAAGAGTACCAGTTGAATACAGGCCACAGGGCAGTGACCTCGGTCTCTTTTTCATCATCATCGTACTCATACCAGAAGACATTGAGGAGAGCGGCATATTTATATGATTTCTTCACAACCTGGTTTCCAAAAAAGGGGAACACAACAAGATAACTGGAATCGCCCTCCTGCGATCTATAGGATACAATGGGCACGGGAAGTGGTATTACAAAGAGCTTATCATCTGAGTCCTTGTCCCAGGTGAGCCAGCCCAGGGGTATGAGGCGCAGGTGCCTTTTCGTATCCGCCCTTTCATAGGCAAACCATCCGAAAATCAGCTCAAACCCGAAGAAAAACCTGGAATTGTCCCGGCTGACTTCGGTTTTCTTCCCGATTTCAGGGCCTTTTATCTTATCAGGCTTACTGTCGTCCACCTTCAGCTCTTCAGTCAATTTTTCCTGGTTCTCAAGATCGGTTACCCTGATGTCGGCCTTTTTCTTAAAGGGATTTGTTATGGTAATGCGGTTGGACAGGCTTACAATATTATAGAGCCAGGATAAATCTGTATCAAAATACCAGTCCCCTTCAATCCTGCCGAAATCCAGGGAAACACCTGGCGTAAAGGGGTTGATGGCCGCTGTCTTGCTGAAGCCGAGTATGTTGAACCTTACTGATTTTTTTTCATCCTCCCATCTGAACTGCCAGGGGACGCCGGCGATGTTGTAGTGAATCAGCCTCTCCTTTGTTTTCCATGAAAGATAAAATGGAAGGAGATGGGTGTAGTAGGTGCTGCCTTTCAGGTTGTCACGGTTGTAGTAGAGCCAGGCCCAGGTAACGTTTTTCTCTGGAGACCACGAGTTGTAATGGAAAAGCCCCCAGGAGAAGCCCCGCTCCTCAGTCCAGCCTGCCGGGCGCATGTAGAAGGGGATGTAGTGCCTGTATCCCCCTTCGCCGCTCTTCCTGAAAACAAAGGGGAAAAGCCAGAATCGTTCCACGGAACCGATCATGTCCTCCTTCCAGTCCAGGATCCAGGCGATGTTGTAGTGCGTCCCTTCATTGCTTTTGGATTTATAATAGAGCGGGATGATGGGGGCCCAGAACCGGGACTGCACGGATTCGCCATCCCATTTCTCCCCGCCCCTGGTTTTGTCAAGGCTCACAAAGAGCGGAGATATGATGCTGTCGCTGTAGGTTCGGTCGTATTTCTGGGTCTTGTAGTTATAGGTATCGGTAATCTTTTTATTCCTCATGAAAAAGGGGAAAGCATGTATGTAATAATCTCCCTCCCTGTTCCTGTCCCAGACAAAGAGGGGCGGAAACACGTGCGTGTAGCCCCTGTCGCCGGGTTTGTAAAAGAGGAATGGCATTGCCCATAGACGGTACAATTCATTACCCTGTTCCTTTTTTCTCCATGCCAGGTCTATGAGCCACAGGGCATTTACATGGGTCTTCCCGGGCTCTGTATGATAATAGAAAAGAGGAATCAGCGGCGCCCAGAAAGTTGAGTTATAAGGCTTCTCATCCCACTTCTTATCCCCCTTGTAATCATTAAAACTCGCGTAGGCAAGGGATACTACCGAATCGGAGTACCCCTTCTCATATTTCCGTGATGCTGAATTATATGTGCTGTCAATGCTTTTCCAGCTCATAAAAACAGGGAGGCCATGCATATAGTACTCGCCGGTTTTATATCTATTATATATATAGACCGGCGGCAGTACATGGGTATAGCCGTTATCTCCGGGTTTGTGAAAAACAACAGGCATCAACCAGAACCGGTAGAGTTCATCGCCCTTCTCCTTTTTCCTCCAGGCCAAATCAATGAGCCACAGGGCATTGACATGGGTCTTCCCGGGCTCTGTATGATAATAGTACAGGGGAATCAGCGGCGCCCAGAGGGTTCTGCTTTCCGGATTGTCTTCCCATTTTTTCACCCCGCGGTAATTTTTAAAATCCGCAAAAAGAGGCGACATGAATGAATCTGAATAGACTTTCTCATTTTTCCTGGTTTTATAGCTATACTCGGTGTCGCTGCTCTTCCAGCTCATGAATAGCGGCAGGAGATGTGTGTAGTACTCTCCTGTTTTATACCTGTTGTTAACAAAAACCGGCGGAAGCACATGGGTATAGCCGTTATCCCCAGGTTTATGAAAGAGAAATGGCATCACCCAGAACCGGTAGAGTTCATCGCCCTTCTCCTTTTTTCTCCACGCCAGGTCTATGAGCCACAGGGCATTGACATGGGTCTTCTCAGGCTCTGTATGATAATAGTACACCGGAATAAGCGGGAACCAGAAGGTCCTGCTTACCGGTTTTTCATCCCATTTTTTCTCACCCTTATGAACGGTATAATGGCTGAAAAGAAGGGAGAGGAATGAGTCATAATACGTGGTGTCCGATTTCTCAGTCTTATAATTATATTTATGATCTATGCTCCTCCTTGACCATAAAAGGGGCGGCAGGAGGTGCCAGTAATACTCCCCTGAAGGCCACCTGAGGCTCAGGTGGACAGGCGGGATTACATGGGTATAGCCGTCGGGCCCGGCCCTGTGAAAGAAAAGAGGCATGAGCCAGAACCTCTTCAAGCTCCTTTCATCATCTTTCCGGTTCCATGAAAAATCCAGTGCCCACAGAAAATTCACATGCCCCCTATCCGGGGATGAATGGTAGTAAAAAAGCGGAATTACCGGGAACCCGAAAGTTGTGGTGTCGATCTTTGAATCGGCCGTGGAATTAGAATTATAAAACCATAAAGGCCATATATTGAAGGTATTGGAATATGAAGAACCGTTAAACGTATTTGTGGTCTGCCTCCAGTAAAAGAGCAGGGGGTAGATTGCAACTTTTGATTTTTCATAGCCTGTTTTAACATTCTTATTAATGCTCCTGTTAAATAAAGGATATATCCCATAATAGGAATTATTAATGCCGTCATTTTTATTATCAGTACTCCCCCACCAGATAAGGTAAAGAATCGACCGGTCCTTTTCAGTTTCTGTAAGGCTGGAGTAATAAAAGGGGACATGTACGGTCAGTTCTCTGGCACCGTCTATCCTGTGATAATAATAGAGACCGGGCCACAAAAAGCCCCAGGTCTTTTCCCTGTTATCCAGCTTGCTTTTGATTGAATAGTAAAATGGGAGAACATAGGTTCTTGAATAATTGGGATAATCGGAGTATTTGAAAAAGGATAATATCATGCAGGAGTAATGATCTGCCCACTGTTCCTTTTCACCGAAGGGGCCCATGTTTACCGGGAACTTCTCCTCCTTTTCGCTCCCGTAGACCTTTTTCTCGCCTTCGAAGAGATCAGACCAGTCCTCCTTTCCGGCTCCGGCTCCAAAAAGGGGCAATGCAACCATGGAAATGAGAAAGACAGCAGCTGTAAATCTGAATAAATTTTTCATCAGTCTGATTTAAGGGAACCTCGAATAATTAATAACCATCATACTATTAATAATAATCCGGATTTATTATCAATTAAAATATCTGGCTCTTTCCGGAATGTTTGGAGTTTTAGATATAAATGCCCTCACCCCCGGCCCACTTCGACAGGCTCAGTGCATCGCCTCTCCCGAAATAGGGAGAGGGGTGTTGGCAATCAAGAACAAGGAGCTTAAGCACCTTGTTCTGTATAATAAACCCTCGCCCTACCGGGAGAGGGTGCGCAGAGCGCGGGTGAGGGCATTAGATTTACAAAAACAGAAAGATCTTGTACTCATGGAATTTTTGCCAGCCAAAAAAAAATTATTGACTTAAATATGATAATAACTTATTTACTATTAAATACTTTTTTACCAGGGGTTGTTATGAAAATTGTTCACGTTTTAAAACGGATTGAGACCATAGATGAAGATATACGGGAACTGAGGAAAATGGAAAAGGGCCTGAACAGGGACAAGGCCTTTTCCAAGGACATTTACATATCCATAGAAAAACAGATAAACATTCTGGTCAACGAAAAAGTGAAGCTCATGGAACTCAAGGTTGAAAATCCCCCTGTGTCCCTGGTAGAGCAGATTGAAGGGGCCGCAGATGATAAGAATGACAAAGACAATGCAAGCAGATCAACCAAAAATATAAAAAAAGCAGCGGGAAAGTCCACAGGAAAAAAAATAGAAATCAATTCCATCGATGACATCCCCATGCTCACCCAGGACCAGATTGATGCAAAAATAAGCAGCATAAAAATCAATAAGCCCCAGGATAAGAGTAAAGATGAGGCAAAGACCAGGGATCATGCAAAGAGCAGTTCCCAGGAAAAAAAAATAAGCGCGGCGCTGGCAAATGATGACCAGGGCATAAAAATTCTCGACACTGTACTTGAGCACGGTACCCTGAACAAGGATGAAATCGCAAAAACCAGGGACAGAAAGGTCAAATTTTTCAGGGAAAACTTTCCTGCCGAGTAGCAGCCGGAAAAATTATTTATTGAGCCTGTCCATTATCAGCTCCAGCCTGTATTTCTCAAGGAAGAACTGGTTTGTTCCCCCTGAAAAATATCCCCTCTTATAATCTGAGAATTTAATTTTCCTGATAAAAGTGCCGGCCGCAAGTTCTTCATATGTTTTAAGGGTATCACCTATCCTGTTAAGCGGGAGCAGCTCCGTTGATTTATCATTGCTGAATATAATCCGGTAAAAATTTTCATTTGTCATAAAACTGGAAATTTCAACATCAAGAGCATTCTGATTTATATTCCTTCCGAGGATGCTTTTCTCGATGATATCTGTTTCATAATCCGAGGTTATCTCCCCGTCCCTGTCTCTGTAGACCCTGAATACTGGAATGGTTGAATTGATGTCGGGAAAATACCGGAAGCTGTTCAGCTGGCCTATGGAATTCCTGGAAAATGTATAGAGTGAGGCAAGGGCCTTCTCTTTAAGGCCCGATGGCCTGGCATAGGTAAACAGGTTCCCCCTCTCATTTATCAGATAAAGGAAAATATATCCCCCCTTCTCCTCATATACAATTGTGATATGATTCTTTTTTCCCCTGCTGATAATATAATCCATCAGCACCAGCTGCTCATCTTCTCCATAAAATCTGAATTTCATTTCAATTTTAGGTTTAAGCGACTGGTAGGTTAGAAGCTGTATGAAATATTTATAGGAATTAATTTCAATTCCGTTTTTGTCATCACGGGTAATGCAGTAATAGCTTTCATCCTGCCTTGCAATCATGGACAGGCAGGAGTTCCCCCCTTCATGCACAATGAACCCGTAGCTGTTCTGGAATAATTTCTCAATACTCCTGAAATACCTGCCTCCCTGCTGATTATAGACAACCGCCATGAACCGGCTGAATGATTTGCCTGTTTTAATTCCATCCTCCAGGATACGCCGTAACATACTCATCAATTCCTGGCCCGAATCGTATTCATCGATGAATGACTCCCCCCAGCTGGTGTGATAAATATGGTGGATCGATTTTATTTCATTCTGGTTCTCGGTATTAGAATTAATGATAATAAGGTTGACCAGGCTGAATGCGGGTTTTTGATAAAATTCATTGTTCAATGCCATATTATCATCGCTGAAAAGTTCCCAAATAGCGGTAAGCATATTTAACACATGGTTCTGGTCAAGCCTCTGGTACCCCGACTTTATCTTAACCCTGGAAAATTTCGGATCGAATATCCTGTTGATTGAAAGCCAGGCAAGAAGCTTCACCATGCTGGTTTCGGCTTTGACAACGACCTGGGTAATTTCATCTTTGTCATTTGTCGCATTCTTAATATACTTCCATTCAGTCTCCCTGGTTCCCAGGCTCACCGGCTCAATATAAATTACCGATTCATAGGGAGTATCCTTGAAGGTTATATACTGGTCAATCTTATTCTCCCTGACTGAAAAATGCGTCTGAATTTTTCTGCTCAGGATCTGAAAATCGGTATCCGATATCTTCTCCTTTATATTCAAATTCGGAAGTTCCTTTGCTATCTTCTGGTAGCTGGAAAGAATAAATTTTTTCACGCCGTTCCAGAACAACATGACCCTGGAGTAATCCCAGTTGTTGAAATTATCAAGTTCCCTGATCTTTTCCATCGGCCATTTCCATTCTCCGACATATTTGAACATGACCCTTACATTATAGGGGAGATTTTTGCTTTCCCTGATTACGATATACTTTGAAAGATGGGGATTTATTTTCAGGTAGAGGTTTTCCCTCAGAATATTCAGGAGGTTGGCATCCCTTCCGGCAGTGCTGTAATATTGATATACCTCCTCAAACATTTGAATGTATGAGTCAAGGATGTCATTATCAAAAACACCTCTCAGAATTTTTGTTTTTATCTTATGGCTCAGGAGGGGGGAATATTCCGACTCGAAGAGATATTTTTCCAGCACGCCTATTTTTATAATTGATTTAAAGGGATTTCCAAGCGATTTAATAATCTGGAAAAGCACCGCCCCGAGGAATTCCTCCCTTGATATATCAAAAAGGTTGCCCAGGTCTATATATTCATTCTCCTTCATTTCATCAGTAAGGCTGTCATAGAGCCTGGCATATTCACTGTCTCCAATGAACCTCGGGATTACCCACCAGAAAGGGGTTAATCCGCAGATGATGATGGAACTCCTGAAAAATTCATCTTTTAAAAGGGACCCCAGGGTGCTGCCCAGGGACTCACTCTCGGTATCGGCGAATTTATTTATTTTGATATTATCAATGTCGTTTATAAAAAAATTCACTTCAACCCTGGACTCATCATTTACCCATTTTGTTATAAGACTTATTTTTTTCTCGAATTTTTCAAACTGTGCCGGCTTTATACTTTTTCGATACACGCATATCCAGTAATCAAAATCAGATTTTTTGTTGTATGCTATTGTGCCGATGCTGCCCATCACTGCAAGAAGGCGGATTACAGGAGCCTTATATTCATATTTAAAGCTCCTGGTGCGGAACCTCCCCTGGAGAAATTTTACCGATTCGGCATCAGGTTCATAGTTCATGATCCCGTAAGGAACGTCACCCTCGACGAATCCGGGGATCTTCTTATCATTCACCGATAATAAAAGAGGTATTGAATTTATGATCCTTGCCACATTTTTATTGGGGAACAACTCCTGGAAACGCTCAAATTTCAGGCTGTTGTATTTTAAAAAATTTAATTTATTACTTGAAATAATTTCTGTAAAGGACATTGTATATGGTATCTTGAATGTTTTATTTATTTAGTTGATGATATAATAATACAACTGCTAGATTATTATCTTTTCCATCTTAAAGCAAGGATTTTTTATAAGCAACAGTCTCTTTAACCGTTTATTTATATAAAAAATAAAATATTATTATTTGATTTGTAAACTTTTTGCATTGATCTTTTTTATTTGAAAGCAGAATTATGTTATAGTTGAGATGAAAAAATATTGTACTTGCTTCATAATCAGAATTACAATATTGCTTGATAAAAATTATGAACATCTTACAGGTGACAAATGTTTAAATTTAAAATATTTCAGGATAAAATATGGCTCCCATTCATTATTAATATCAGCCTCACCATGGTGCTGATAGTTCTTGGAATATTTATAGGTCTGTTATACAGAAACCGCCAGCTCATACACCAGGTAATATTTGAACAGGCAAAGGCCCATTTTAACACCATAGTGAAGACAAGGCTATGGAATTCTGATCACGGCGGTGTTTATGTGGAAAAAAAGGACGGTGTAAAGTCCAATCCCTACCTGAAAAATCCCGATATAAAAACCACTGACGGGAGAATCTTTACTTTAAGAAACCCGGCCATAATGACCAGGGAGATATCTGAATATTTCAATCGCGACGGGGGATTATCTCTGCACATAACCAGCCTGAAACTATTAAACCCGGCAAATAAACCTGATGAATTCGAAACGGACTCGCTAAAAAGGTTTGAAAAAGGGGAAAAGGAAACCTCCCTGATAAGTTATGAAAAAGAAAAATCCTACTTCAGATATATGGCCCCCCTGATCGTTGATGAAACCTGCCTGAAATGCCATGATACCTTCAACTATAAAACCGGGGATGTCAGGGGGGGAATCAGTCTTAAGATGGATATAACCGGCGTCGAGAATAACCTGAAATTAAACAGAACAATAATTATCCTCCTTTCAGTAATTACCATTCTGACAATCCTATTTGTATTTTATTCTTCGGTTAGCAAGCTGTTCAGGGAACTTAATGCCGCAAATGAAAAAATACAGACCCTTTCCCGCACCGATGACCTGACTAACCTGTATAACAGAAGATTTTTTTTCGACAAAATGCATGAAGAAATTCAGAGAGCTTTCAGATACAAACACAGCGTGAGCTGCATCATCATGGACCTTGACCATTTCAAAAAAATCAATGATACCTTCGGGCACCTGGCCGGGGATTCAATTCTCAGAGATGTTGCATCAATCATCAGGGAAAATTGCAGAAAATTCGATGCCGCTGCAAGGTTCGGCGGTGAGGAGCTTATCATCATATTACCTCAGACCGATTTAAACAATTCTGTCCTGGTGGCAGAAAAAATCAGGGGCATGGTTGAGAACCATAAAACGTTAATTGATGGCGGGAAAGAGATAGGCGTAACAATCAGCCTGGGAGCGGCAGCGATAACCCCACACTGCAACGATGTAGAAACAATTGGAATTGAACTGATTAAAAAAGCAGATATGGCTCTGTATAATGCCAAGGAAAACGGAAGGAACAGGGTCGAGTATTGATGTCAGAAATCACGGACAGGAACCTGATAAAGTTTTCCGGTTATATCCCGGGTATGATCGGCAGCATAACAGAGATGCATGCCGGTTATTATCACAGGAACTGGGGGTTCGGACTGGGCTTTGAAGCAGAAGTTGCAAAAGAGCTATCTCAATTCTTTATCCGGTTTGATGAGAATAAAGATTTTTTCATGGCAGCATCCTGTGACAGTAGAATTTCGGGGTCCATTGCCATCCACGGTTCCGGTACAGAAATCGATGGCGCCAGGCTCCGATGGTTCATTGTCTCGGAAGAATGCCATGGTAAAGGCATGGGGAAAAAACTTTTTGAAATGGCAATGGATTTCTGTTCAGCAGCCGGCCACAGAAAAATTTTTCTCTGGACGTTCAAGGGCCTTGACCGGGCGCGGGGCATCTATGAGAACTACGGATTCAGGTTTACGGAAGAGTATGAAGATGCCCTGTGGGGGTCAAAAATAATCCACCAGAAGTTTATTTTAAATCGTTAAAAAAAAGAATAAGACTTTCCACAACACCGGACATGAAATTAAAATCCAGGGTCTCCATGACATCAGTGGCCATATGATAATTGGGGTTCCTGTAAAAGGCCGTATCCGTTACCATGACAGCCTTGAACCCCTCGTCCCAGAAAGAGGAATGATCACTCAGCCTGATATCCGGAAGAAAGCGTCCCTTTAAAGGTACAACAAGCCTGATAACAGGAAGGCCCCGGTTTTTTTTAAAAGCCCTGTAAAGGGATTCAGTAAAATCTTCGGAATCGCTGTCGCCGACAATTGCAATGAAGTCCCCTGTTTTCGGATAGTTCATCAGTTTAAGGGGCAGGGGGTAATCCTGGCACCCCTGTTTCATGCAGGTATACCCCACCATTTCCAGGCATATCATACCCAGGATATTTTCCCCTGCTGCCCGTGCTTTTTTCGCATGGACCCTGCTCCCCATGTAACCTGAATTATATGCAGGCGGCTCCTCAAGGGCAAAGGAGACAAATTTAATCCCTATAGTAAAACCTCCCTTCTTCAATTCCTCTGCCAGGATCCTTGCAGTCTCAAGCTGCACCGCCACGGCGCTTGCGTTATCATCAGCGCCTACAGTCCCGGTAACGGAATCGTAATGGGCTCCAATCAGATAATAGCCGCTGATATTTTTTTCAAGGTTTAAACCGGCCACAATATTGTTCACTCTGATTCCCTCAAAATCATATGATTCCCTGACGGTTTTTATCCCGTTTTTTTTATAAATTGATTCTATGTATAGGGCTGTTTTTTCCAGATTTCCGGGTATGGCAACGCTCCGTTCACCGATTTTTTTTGTCAGAAACTCCACATGTCTTTCGAGATTATTCACTATTTCCATTTTCCCTTTTTCTGACATAACCGCTCCATCTATTTTTTTATTGCAAAACTGGAAGCAAAATACTGCCGCAGCAAGTATCAGGGCATTGCGCAGATTTACTCTGAGCATGATCATTTTCATTTCTTTATCCATGCAGAATAGAATGTATAAATGGCCAGTTCGTTTATTTGCCATAATATCCAATTTTTGATTCTTTTTCAACAAAAATTTTGATTGTGAATCTCTATTGTTCCTTCCCTGAAAAAATAAATACTTGACCCGAAAAAAATATTGTTTCCAATTACAATTCAATGAACCATAAGAATAAATTAAACTTAATACTCTGGATCTGTTCTGTTGCTCTAATTATCGCAACAGGTTTATACTTCATGCCCATGGAAAAGGACAGGCCGGGGTTCTGGGAATCGCTTTACAGCATCCTCCGGCTTTTCGTATTCGAAAGGGACCTGCCCACCTTTCCGGCCGCATGGCCCCTCATTGTCATTTATTTTGCCGCTCCCCTGGTTACCCTGTCAGCCCTGGGAAAACTTATCTCCTACCTGTTCAGGCTCACGCCTTCACTAAAGACCAGGAGGATGAGCGGGCATGTAATCATATGCGGCCTGGGGAGGCTCGGCAGGCTCATCGGGGAAGCTCTGAAAGAGAAGGGGGTTTCTGCTGCTGCGGTTGATACTATGTTCAGTGAGGAGATTGAAGAGTGGTCCCACGAACACGGCATACCCGTGGTATCGGGAGATTTCCAGAATCACGATGTACTGGCCAGGGCCGGAGCTGGAGGGGCACGGGCCATAATTTTCACTACAGCCGATGACATCCTGAACATCGATGCGGCATTTACCGCCTATGGAAAATACCGGACCAGCCAGGGGGAAGTCAGGCTCATCTGGACGCATATCTCCGATGACTCTCTTGCCGACACGCTGAGATCCGCTGTCCTTACGGAAGGGAGACTGGGGATCCGCTTTTTTGATACCTATCACATTGCAGCCCGGCGTATGGTAAAAAACTGCATCGATGCCGGTATGATGAAAAAAATTGATGAAATTGTAATTATCGGATACGGAAAGTTCGGCAGCGAAGTGTTTGAGGCCCTGGGCAGTGAACCGGGTATTTCAGGGAAGGTAAGGTTCACGATAATCGACCGGCGCGACATATCGCCCCATGGTGTCATTAATGCCAGGCGCCTGGGGCTGTCGCGCCGGGTCACCTGCGAGAAAAAGGATATAGGTGATGTGGGCCTGGGTGACTGCAAAAGGGCCGCTGTATTTCTCTGCACCGACAACGACCTGGGTAACCTGTCCCTGGCGCTTTCCCTGTCAGATTCAGGCAGGGCAGGGTGCATTTTTGTCCGCATGGGGCGTTGGCCCATGGAGGCCGTATCGGAACACCTTGGTGTTGACAGGGGTATTATCTTTGTAAATATCAATGACCTTATAACCAGGGGCCTTGACGGGCTTGACGGAATATTTTCCAGGGCCGGGGAAAAGGATCTGAAGAGGATTAAAAACAGGGGTTGATTGCGGAATCAGCTGTATCTGATACAGATTTCCTATTTTTTACGGTGTTTCTCCTGCCAGTCGGTGGGTGTCTCCTTCTTTACATTTTGAAAGGCCCGGTAAAATGTAGACAGGCTTTCGAATCCTGTTTCATACGCTATGTCAATGACCTTCATGTCCGTTGTAATCAGCTTATCAGCCGCTTCCTCTATCCTGAGTTCATTGATGTAATCGCCAATTTTCATTCCTGTATACTGCTTGAAGAGTTTCCCGAAATAGTCATAGTGCATTCCTGAAAATTCCGCAAGACCCTCGCGGGAGATGTCATCACGGAAATTTTCCTTGATGTATCCGATGGATTTATCCAGCTTTTCCCGGTTTTCATCGCTTATTGAGAATACACCCCGTCTCCTGTTATTGTATAGTTCAGCCGTTGCGTACAGCCTCGTAAAACGTTTCCGCATGATGAGTGCAGTGCCGATGATTATGACAATGAAACTGTAGGTTGACAGCCTCGCGGTACCGATTATTCCCCTGTCGAAGAGCATATCATTGACGAAAACAATCCAGGCAACAATGAATGCAATGAGGAGATATTTTGCATCATTGACATTTTTATATTCCTTTATGGATACGGCAAAGCAGTATCCGAAGGGGATGACCCACGAGGGTTCGACGAAATAAAAAAGAATATCGTTCCACAGGGGGATGCCGGGATTCACAATTACTACAGTTGCCACTGTACCGGTAAATATATAATAGATGATATGCAGAGTCCTGTTCCTTCTCCCGTAATAATGGGAAATATACTCCATTGCAAAAAGGGGAATGAAAAAGAGTGCAAGGTACTCAATCCGTTTCAGGATGAAGAAATTGTCAAAAAGAAGATACTTTACCTGAGTTCTCAGAAAAAGATAGAGTGCTGTGAAAAAGGTGAAAAGGGAAAAGAAGAGATACTCCTTGTCAATGGATCGGGTAACGAATATGAGTGCAAAGTAGAGGGAAACGATGAGGTACAGGGCAATAAAAATGATATCCGGCATTTCCTCTGTCAAAAATTTTTTCTGCATAAGGGAATAATTGCCGATCCGGAAGATCCCCTTATGAGGACCGTTCTCATAGGGGAAGAGCCCCATAACCCGCAGGGCTATGACGTTATCACCGCCCGGGATGATGAGTTTCGTCGGTATTTCATAAATCCTTTTTTTATCATATGCCGATACCCTTCCGGGAGGAAAACTGCCGGTCCCTGCAACCAGCTTCCCATTGAAATAAAATTCATCAATGTCGGAAATGGTTCCAAGGCTTAATCCTGCCGATTGAACGGGCAGTTCCCCGGGGAATACAACATGAATCCTGTACCAGCATACCCGGGGATTCTCGGGAAAAAAATCGCGCCAGTTTGAAGGAAGGGAAACGGTTTTCCAGCCGGAATCGTTATATTTCAATCCGGCGTAATCGGGGCTGTCGCTGTTGGTTATCAGAATAAGTTTCTGATTCGTGAAATCAATTCCCTTGTCATAATCCTGAAGCAGGATCCCCGGAGCCTGATTGTCTGCATGGGCACCGGATTGCAGAATGAGCAGGAAAGTGAGAGAAACAAATAATAATTTTAGTGGAATAAAATTTTTTTGATGCAGATTAATTATTCCCTTCACGATATGTTTTTTTACCGATGCAACTTGTTTCCTCTATGAACTGGATCCTATGACTCATTCCTGCCATGCCTATGCATCAAGTTTATAATAAGCTATACGAATTCAGAAATTGGTATATCAGTAAAATTAAAAGTCAAGTATTTTTTATCAAGGCAGATATGGTTCAGGAAAGTGAAAAGTAATTTGTTATTCTGTAATATATTATTAACCTTTAATAAACTTAAAACCAGTAGAATGAAACATATAAATTCCAGAAATCGCTGCTTTTTACATTCCTGGCATAATACTGCCTGGAATAATCCAGATTGATGCATAAATTGAAGGATCTATAAATTGAAAAGGCATAACCTGTGCCTGCCAGCACAGCGATACCTGAACTCTTTATTTTAGTATTTTCATCAGTTCCTTTTATATCTCTGCTAAAAGTTGAAAACCCCGCACCCTGCCTGAAAAAGAGCCCCTTGGAAAAGGGGAAATAGGTAATGCAGGATATATAGTTTGTTATAAAAAGATCATCTTCAACAATCCTGGAACCATTATATTTATCAGCAGTACTGTCTATGAAGGATACATCAAATCCAAGATGTATGTTTTGATTAAATATAAATCCGATGCCAAAATTTTGAGTAGTATTTCCATAATATTTTGTTTTGCTGTCATCTCTATCGCTTTCAAATTTTTTTATGCTGGTTTTTTTGCCATCAGCATATTTGATTGTGCCGTTACCTCCTCCAATTCCGGAACCGATGTACCATGATGATTTATATGGCCCTTTATTATCATTTATCTTTATAGCGGAGGGATCATTTATTTTATTATCATTCATAACTCCGCTGCTCTCGTCATTCTTTTTTTCCACCGGATTTTGCGTTTTTTTCATGAATATATTCCCATCAATGGCATCGTCCCTGACAATCTTTTCCAGGTAGATGGATATATGCTGATCTATAATGGAAAGGTCCTTTAATTTCACAGCATCGCTCCACTCAATCGTACCCTTGACAATATCTGTGATTTTGATTATTATGTAATATATTCCGTTCATTCTGCTCACAGAACCGTGCATAAGTTTTTCCGAATTCAGCATCCTTCCGAGTTTCATCCTCTCCTCATGGGTGGTTAAACCGTTTTTCTGGAGCTCGTGTTCCTTAATAATGGATTCGAGATGGGTCCTGTCTATCACGGTAAATACATTGTGCTTAACTATTTTTGCCGATATGAGTTCAGTTATAGTCCTGGCATCGTCTTCTGAGACGCCGATGGGCTGAAAATCAAATATCAGCAGCCTGGTCTTTGATGAAAATACCCTGGATTGCAGATTGCTCTGAAAGATAATAATGCTGATTATAGTAAAAAGGATGATCATCTTTTTCCCGATAATCGAAGTTTTCATTTCATGTCTCCATTAATGTTTTATTAAATATCTTATAATGGATAAACTATAAAAAAAAGTGATGTTCATCCTCCTGAAGGGAGTGATATGCTGAAAATGGGATTCCTGATTCAAGAGATGTCTTGAAACGGGAAGGCGGAGATGGAATGTGTTGATAAATTCAGGATATCTTTTATATCTGCAGGTTGATAGATACAATTTTGATAATAATATCTGGCATCGGGAATTATAGAGCCAAAATTTGAATATAAATATTGATAATATTAAATGCAATTATTGTGGATTTTTCTTAAATAAATGATTAATATTAATCATGGAGATAGAAAATCAAATCTACAAATAGTTATATTTGAGTTATTTAAATTATAAATAGTGGATTCTATTCAGTAAAAGGTAATTGAATGGATGAAAATTACCTTAATTCTTATTAACATGTATTTTAAAGCGGGGTTGTTATGATAACTGATACAATACAAAAAATCGAAGAGAACATTAAAAAAACCAGAAATATCGATCCGAAGAAAAAAACGGAACTCCTGGGGCTTATTTCAAATCTGAAAAAGGAAGTGGTGGATCTATCGGCTGTCGACATGGATAATGCAGAGTCCATAGTCAATTTTGCAAAAGTTTCGACCCACGAGACGGTGAGGGAAAATCCCGATGACAAGCTGAAATCCCTGTCGCTGGAGGGACTGAATTTATCGGTCAAGAAATTTGAAGTCTCCCATCCGGCGCTTGTTGCTGCGGTAAACTCGGTTTGTAACTTTCTTGCCAACATTGGAATTTGAGGGAATCGTATATTGCAGCTATACGAGACTCCCATAAATCAGCCATCAACACAAATATTCCTTTTATGGGGTATATATATTACACATGAAAGTTTCCAATTCAATATGAATGAATATATAGCCTCATATCTGATTGGAACGTATTACTAAAAATTTTGCCTTTATCGAAAAGCGTGAATCTGTAATATGCTCATCCTTCACGTACAGATAAAAAAACCTGCTGTTAGAGCCTCTGGCCTAAAACACCGGAATCCGGAAGAGATTCATCAAGCTTTTTAAAATATTCCTTTAACATTTCATTCCCGGCCTTTGTCATTTGCGTGTCTTCAAACCCCCCCTGGCTGTTAATATATATCAGAACCGGTATGGCGCCGATTATAGTAAAGGACAGGCATGAAACTAAACAATTGCCTGGAAGTTTCCCATACTTTTTGCTGCCGGCATAGTCCCATTTCCAGGCTATGTTGGGGCTGTTTTTCCGGCTGATGGAATGAGTAATATTGGCCTTAATTTCGCCGCTTGCGCTTGAGAAGACGGACGTCATCCAGTATATCCCGAAATCTGCGAAATCTATTGTTAACACTGCAATTGCTGTGTCAGCAGAATTGACAATTGTGTACCCCTTATTTTTGACGATTTTTTCAATTGCCGGAATCATGAGGGTGTCTAGTTTTCCAGGTTCATTTTTGACTCCGGATTTTTTTCCCTGAGGCGTATACGTTGCAATGGAAGTTTCACCGGGAATATTCTTATATTCAATTTTTAGTGTGATTCCCTGGCGCGGGGTTTTTTCCTGGATTTCAGGAACAGTAATCCGTGTGGACATGCAGGTTGATAGAGAGAGAATGAAAACAAAACCGATTAACATTGTTGTGTTTAAGTATTTCATGACTTACTCCTTTTTTGTTTTACTGTGGTTCAGGCAAATATATGAGAAAATCTGGTTCAGGAAATAATGATTAATTCAGAAACAGATTTATACACTGTTTGATGCCGCAGGATCGGCCATATCGGAATTATTTTACCTTGCAACAGATAACTTTCATGAATTAAATATTGAAGTTTATCTATTAATGATAATACAATTATTTCTCATTTTCATGACAGGTAAATTACTATGTTTTAACAGTATTATTATGGTTTGTTATTCTGCAGATTTTTATTTCTATAAAAGGATCTATTTCCATACATATTTAATGGATTTAGCAGAGTTTGTGCCCATGATCTCTTCATAGAGTATTTTATTACTCTGAGCAATGCGCTCAGCGAAAGCTGGAAAAGACTCATACTAGTATCAAAGGTTATTTCATTCCTTAAAAAAAGAGAACTGAAATTTAATACCTTCATGATTGAAATAATCGGATTTATTAATGATCAAAAAAATGTTGACATTACATAATGAAAGTTTTTTTGCTATAAAAGCATTGATAAAAATTATATTAGATTTCTAAGTCAAAATATTTTCGTTTTTACAGCAGATAATAATTATTAAGTATGGAGAATAGCAATGGCAGACCTTGATGACGTTCAAGAAGCGAAAAATTATCACACTGATATACCCCAGAAATCCGAGGCCTTCTTTCTCAAGGGTTCCAATTCTCTTGATTGGGGCATGAAAAACAGGCTTGCGCGGATATTCAACCCGGAATCAGGCCGGACCGTGATGCTGGCCATTGATCATGGCTATTTTCAGGGCCCCACTACGGGATTGGAGAGAGTTGATATCTCAATCCTTCCTCTTGTGCCCTATGCAGACACGCTCATGCTTACACGCGGAATACTCCGGACCGTCATTCCGCCGTCAACCTCAAAATCAATTGTACTCCGGGTGTCCGGCGGAACCAGCATTCTCAAGGAATTGTCCAACGAGGATATAGCAGTGGATATAGAAGATTCCGCGCGCCTGAATGTCTGCGCTATGGCAGTCCAGGTTTTTATTGGCGGAGAACATGAGCGCCAATCCATTACCAATATGACGAAAATGGTTGATATGGGGACCAGATACGGCATCCCCACACTTGCCGTCACAGCTGTAGGGAAAGACATGGCGCGCGATGCGCGCTATTTCAGGCTGGCAACAAGGATCTGCGCTGAACTTGGCGCTCATTATGTGAAAACGTATTATGTTGATAAGGGTTTTGATACTGTGTGCGCTTCGTGCCCAGTGCCAATTGTTATGGCCGGTGGAAAAAAGCTACCTGAACTCGATGCCCTGACCATGGCGTACAATGCAGTGCAGGGAGGCGCTGCCGGGGTTGACATGGGCAGGAATATTTTCCAGTCTGAGGCGCCGGTTGCCATGATCAAAGCAGTCCGTGCCGTGGTACACAACAACGAGACACCGTCAAAGGCTTTTGATTTGTATAACACGCTCAAGAATCAGAAATAACCCGGGGACTGGGCAATGAAAGTTTCCCGCTGGTATAATAACGCTGATATCAGGCTTGAAGAGGCTCCAACTCCAATACCCGGCCCCAAAGAGATGTTGGTCAAGGTCTTTGCGTGCGGTATTTGCGGAAGCGATATTGTCGAGTGGTACCGGCTGCCGCGCGCGCCGCTTATCCAGGGGCACGAGATCGGCGCAATGGTGGTTGAAACCGGAAGTTCTGTGAAGAAATTCAAGGCAGGAGACCGTGTTTTCATTGCTCCCAAGGTTGCATGCCTGGAGTGTGAATATTGCCGCAATGGCCATCATCCTGTCTGCTCAAATATCAAAGACCGGCTTCCAGGCGGTTATGCTGAATTTATCCTTGTCCCCGAAGCCCTTGTGGAGAAAGGGACCTACCGCCTGCCGGACAAAATGACCTATGAGCAGAGCACCTTTATTGAACCACTTGCCTGTGTCATCCGTGCCCAGCGGCTCGGCGGGATCGCCCGTAACCAGTCTGTCCTTATCATGGGATGCGGTATGTCGGGCCTTCTTCATGTCAAACTTGCCAGGGCAAAAGGCTGCACGATAGCGGTAACGGATGTAAATCCAAGGAGGCTTGCCCTGGCAAAAAAGTCCGGCGCAAGTATCATCATTGATGCCACAGAGGCAGTGCCTGACAGGCTGTATGCGGAAAACGGCAGGAAGGCGGATGCTGTGATCCTGTGCACATCAGCTCTTTCTGCCATTGATCAGGCATGGAAATGCGTGGATAAAGGCGGGGTGGTCGTTTTTTTCGCTGTCCCGGCGCCCGGGAAACAGGTCACCATTCCCATCAACGATTTCTGGACCAAGGAGATACGGGTCCTGACATCGTACTATTGCGGGCCTGACGACATTACTTCAGCTATTGAGATGCTCGGCTCGGGGTCTATAATCATTGAAGACCTGATCACGCACCGGCTTCCCCTGGAGGAGACTGCAAAGGGTTTCAAACTCGTGCTCGACGGCCAGGATTCCATAAAGGTGATTATCAACCCCAACCCAGAGGAGAAATGACCACAGTGCATGAGGTCATCAATTATACCGGCGTAGGTTGCTTCCAGAAGAATTAAAGCGGCTGGGGGTGTACTGCCTTGAGCATGATGTCAAGGACCAGGATTTTATTGACAATGCCGTAAAGTATGCTATGAATAAAAATATTCTCCCTAAAAAAGAAAAATAGTTCTTTCCTTACTTCTGTATTCTTAATTGTTAAAAATAAAAAATGTTTCATCGCAAACCTCGGAAAGCACATAGAGTCAAAGTGAGTTATTCAGAAGTCAAACTTTCTCACTTAAATATTTTGAATGCGACACAATTTCACGAGAGCGCTTACGAAATGCCCACATGACAGGGGAAAAAAGCCTGAGAGACATTTCAGGATCAGCCTTATCGGAAACGGGGATCAGCCGTTTCCTATCCCGTGATATGTATTATAAAAATAATACCATTTACACTAAAACGATCTTTTCGTGAAATATCTTTTCGATTTTTTTGAGCGTCGTCAATGTCGGGTTTGCCTTTCTAGGATTCTCGAATTTCTGGTAGCTCTGAAAATTTATCTCAAGCAGTTCAGCCGCTTTCTGCTGCGTGAGTCCCTTCTCAATCCGTTTCAGCTTCATCCATACCGCAAAGGCAATCCTTGTTTCGGGCGCAATGTAATGGACATCCCTTCCGGTCATTTTTGACGGTCTCGGAATATCCATCTTTCTAAGATCTATTGATTCAAGGTACCCGGAAAGAGCCTCTGCTGCCATCTCCTGGGCATTTTGAAGCGTATCCCCGAAAGTATGACACCCCGGAAGGTCTGGAAATTCGACAAAAAAGGTTTTGTCGCTTTTGGAATATTTTATTTTTGCGGGATATTGAATCATTGCAAGCCTCCGTCCTTCATTAGTCTGTGTAAAATGCCCGTTGGTAAATCCTTGTTTCCATGAACAGGGACGGAAAGGGTCTTTGTACCTTTAATTATTATGTGGTGTGAACCTTTTATCCTGTCCAGCGCCCAGCCCTCTTTTTTGAGCAATTTAATAAGCTGTTTCCCTGTCATAATTCAATATACCGCCTTTAAGATGTAATGTCAACCATTTTTTATATCCGGGAGGGGCGCTTCGGTGTCAATGTCTGGCACCTGATACTTTCGGTGATTCCAGTAAAAGGGACGCGAAAAGGCTTTCCTGTACTTTTTGAACATCCTGCATATCGTCCAGGTGATAATAATGCTGCGTCATCTCTGCCGTAAGATGTCCGGTGATACTCTGAATTTTTTGAAGCGGAATGTTCGCATTGATTAAAAGTGAGTTAAGGAAATGTCTATGAGAGTGAAAGGTGATATTTCTCTCCCTTCGGGTTTTTTCGGTGATACCGATTGAAGCCATAGCGTCATACAAGTTATCTGTTATGATTTTCGGCTCGGTAGGGTAGGCGCTGGACTTGTTGGCGTAAAAGATGAATGATTCGTCAGTCATCGGATAAGGATTCGACGCGATCAATCTATTAAGTGTATCAATAACTGTTCGCGGAATAAAGATATTACGGGCACGTCCGGTCTTTGTCGTTTGATTGAGTTTCCGTAGTGTATGGTCCCAGCTTCTTCGACAGTGAATGTATTTATCCTTTAGATGATAATCGGATAAAACAAGCCCTAAAACTTCACCGAGTCTAAGTCCCGTTGAGGCGGCAAGCAAAGATGCGGCATAGGCTCTAAAGTCCTGCCACTCTGCATCAAAGAGTTTTCTCACTTCATCAACAGTCAGTATTCCTTTATGCTTTGTATTATTTGCAGCACGGTCTATTCGCGGAATTCCCCTAATAAGAGATTGTTCTTCAGCAGCTTCGAGGACTAATTTTATGATAGAAAGGACATGGTTGATTGTCGCGCCTGAATACTGCTTATTAAAAAGATCATTGCGAAAGTTTTTAATAACAGTCCGGTCAATGTTTTGCAGACGTATTTTTCCGATTATCGGAAGGATAAGGTTTTTCATTGTCCGGTCAAGCTGAATACAGTGACGCTCACTTATACGCATGCCGCGAACGCGCTTATCGGTGGCCCAGCTGCCAGACCAATCAAAGAATCCCCGTGAAAAATTTTCAAAGATGACATTTTCTCGAAGAACGATCTGCCCATTATGCAGGTAGTCAATTGAAAAGCTCTCTGCTCTGTTTCGTGTTGTCTGTCCTGTGCTTTTTGCAGTTGTATAGGTATTGCTGGCGGTCTTGAATCGTACATACCAGACCTTTCCGCGTTTGAAGAGTGAGAATGGTTTTCCGTGCATCTTAAAGCCCCCTTGTACAGGTGCAACAAAGGATTTTGTCACACTAATGTCACACCTGTGAGATTTTAAGAAGCGCCGGTTGACCGGTAGCCTCATAAGCCCTGAATGATTCAGGACTTTCCTTCGCGCCCGGAGGGAGTCGAACCCCCAACCTACGGATTCGTAGTCCGGTACTCTATCCAATTGAGCTACGGACGCATTTTTTATTCGAGTTTTCCTTATATATCTATTTTTTCCGAGATCTTCCGGATATATGGAAAATCGTATTCCCTGCTATTTTTTATCATCAGCGTTCCGTATATGCATATTCCGGAATAGACCAGGTATAAAAAATAAATCATTGATACCATGACCAGCTTAAGAATCCCCGAACTTCTCGGAATGAATACCATTGAGAAGGAGAGGAGAATGGACGGCACCGCAAAAATTACCGCCAGGACAAAACCCTGCCTGGCATGCCTCATGAGAAAAATATCATCCTTTTTTAATGTCATTACCGCAATCCAGCCAATGAACGGCAGATAGGTAATGAATTTAAGATTTTTGATAATCTCAGCCATAATTTTTTCGGAGAGGGGGGGATTCGAACCCCCGGTACCTTAATCGGTACAATTGCTTAGCAGGCAACCCCCTTCGGCCTCTCGGACACCTCTCCATTGGAAAATTACTTAAATGAAATACTTCATTTAATACGGAGAATGAGGGATTCGAACCCCCGGAGCAGTTAGCTCAACGGTTTTCAAGACCGCCTCCATAGACCACTCGGACAATTCTCCACATACGAATTTAATTGTGCCCCATTTTATGTCAAATAAAAAAGGAATAATTTTTTATGGAACAACGGTAAATTCAGTATATTTTTTTGATAGACATCAATTTTGTTTTAATGAAAATGATTCTCACATACTACCGGAGAAAATTGATGAAACATTACAACCGCGAATCTGGCACATTTATCGGCAAAGGGGGATTAGAGATATTCTTCCAGTGCTGGAAGGCTGCAAAACCAAGGGGTATCGTTGTAATAGTCCATGGCCTTGGGGAGCATTCCGGCAGGTTCACCAATATTATACATGGGCTGGCAGGAAAGAATATCTCGGTCTACGCAATGGATCTGAGGGGGCATGGAAAGTCCCGCGGGAAAAGGGGGCATGTCTGCTCATTCATGGATTATGTGGCAGACCTTAATATTTATATTGAAATCATCAGGGGCAATTATAATAAAATGCCAATTATCATGCTCGGGCACAGCATGGGCGGGCTCATCGCGATTACGTATGCCATAATCCATAAGGATGATGTTTCCGGCCTTGTTCTGTCCGCCCCGCTTCTGAAATTTGCAATTGAAGTCCCATCGTGGAAAAAATTTTTCGGCCGCATCCTGTCGCGCATAGCCCCGTCTTTCTCCATGCGTACGGGCCTGAACCCGGCAGACCTGAGCCATGACAGTGATGTTATTGATGACTATGAGAATGATATCCTTGTTCATGACAGGGCTTCATCACGGTGGTTCACTGAAGTTGAAAAAGCCATGGAGGATTGCATGGAATCGGCAGATGAACTTACCCTCCCGTTGTTCATTGTTCATGGGAAGGATGATAAAATTGTTGATCACAGCGGGAGCCTTCTCCTTTATGAACGGGCATTCTCAGATAAAAGCGAACTCCATGTCATTGACGGCTTCTACCATGAACCCATGAATGAATCCGGCGCGGAGAGGACAAAAATTATAGATATCATTTCAACATGGATTTTGAAGACTGCAGCAGAATCAGTGAAGGCAGGGAAACCGGAGAAAAAAAATTTATAAAATAATACCCGGGAATAGAGATTGGAAAATTCAAAAAACACGGGATGGGAAAGGGGGAGCTGGAAAGAGCGCAAATCCCTGCATCAGCCTGTATACAGCAACAGTAGCGCATATGAGGACATCCTTTTAAAAATTGGCTCCTATCCCCCTCTTGTTTTTATTGGCGAAGTCGAAAATCTCAAAAAGCAGATTGCCGATGCCGGCATGGGGAAGAGATTTATTCTCCAGGGCGGCGATTGCGCTGAAAGATTCATCGACTGCAGCGACAGGCTCATCATAAACAAGATTAAGATACTTCTGCAGATGAGCGTCATTCTGGCATATGGCGCGAGGAAACCGGTGGTTCGAATCGGAAGGATTGCCGGCCAGTATTCAAAGCCGAGGTCCAGTCCCACCGAGATCATTGATGGAAAATCTGTTCCAACCTACAGGGGCGATGCTGTTAACATGTACGGGACTGCAGACAGCGAAAGGGAGCCCGACCCTGAAAGGCTCATCCTTGCTTATTTTCACTCTGTTGCAACCCTTAATTTCATCCGGGCAATAATTTCAGGCGGATTCGCAGACCTCCATCATCCCTATAACTGGAACCTTCATTCCATAGAAAAGACCAGGGAATGGCCTATGTATAATGAGACGGTGGAAAGGATTCTCGATGCGATTAATTTCATGGAGTCTTTCGGAGGCCTTAATCCCGAGAGCCTTGGGAAGGTCGATTTTTTTATATCACATGAGGGGCTGCTTCTCGGTTATGAAGAAGCGCTGACAAGAAAGGATTCTTCCACAGGGAAATATTACAATCTCGGTTCACACATGATCTGGATAGGAGAAAGGACCCTCTTTAAAGGGAGTTCCCATGTGGAATATTTCAGGGGCATTTCAAATCCAATAGGCATGAAAGTGAGCCACCGGATCGATACCGGGCATCTCATGGATATAATCTCCGATCTGAATCCCCGTAATGAAGAAGGGAGAATTACTCTGATAACCAGGTACGGCTCAGAAAAAGTGGCAGGGCATCTGCCCGGGCTTATCAGAGAGATAAAAAAATCCGGACTTAAGGTCACATGGAGCTGCGATCCAATGCACGGGAATATCATTCAAACAGTCGGAAACATGAAGACCAGGGATTTTGATGATATTCTTAAAGAGGTAAGCCTGTCATTTAAAATTCACCGGGAATCGGGCACACATATCGGCGGTGTCCATTTTGAACTCACCGGCGAGGATGTGACGGAATGTACCGGGGGGGCGCTGGATCTTCAGGACAAGGACTTGCATGAGAATTATGAGACGTATTGCGATCCCCGGCTTAACTATACTCAGAGCATGGAAATGGCATTCCTCATCTCGGGGCTTCTGAAATAAATCCTGCCCTATTCAGTAACAGTTTCTATATGGTTGGGGCCCTTTGATGCGGCTCTGTCAATGCCTTTCATAGAGCGTTTTATCAGCGATTCCAGGAGAAAGTCATTCATGACCAGGCCGCCGGAAGTTTTTTTTGTTTCCATCATAATATCGTCGGGTGATATTTCCGAGATACCGAAGGACAATTCCAGGATCACCTTTTTTTCATTAATCGCAATCGGCATTTTTGAAAGGGAGGATAGAATCCTTTCCGCAACTTTAACAGCATTATCTGTTCCTGAATCCGGGAGGATGATCAGAAAATCAGCCATGTCATATCTCCCTATTTTATCATAGGGCCGGCAGGTTGATTTCAGCCTGTTGCTAATTTCCATCAGGATACCGCTTCCCTCAATACCTCCATGAAAATCGGAGATACTTTCAAGGTTTGATATGTTGAACATGATTGCAGAAATATTTTTTTTATCCCTTGCGGCCCGGCCCATTTCATGGAGGGCTTCATCCATAAGCGCCCGGCGGTTCAGCAGATTTGTGAGGGGGTCCTCTTTTGCAAGTTTCATCAGCTTTTTTTTGGATTTTACGACTTTATCCTCAAGGACAATTATTTTTTTTGCTTTTTTTACCCTGAGAAAAAGGTCTTCTGTGCTGAAAGGCCTGAATATATAATCATCAGCGCCGGCACTTATGAGGGGATACAGCTCTTTCTCCCTTTCCCTTGAAGCAATGATAATGATGTAGATATAGTATTTCTTTTTTATATGCCTTATCTTTCTGCATAAATCCCCGCAGTCGTAATCCTCTTTTCCCCAGTTTATCAGGACCAGCTGGATGTTATCATCTCTGATTTTTTCAACAGCATTTTCATAAGCATCAATGGAACTGATGGAATAATCTGAATGTGATAATGATTTTTTAACTGCAAGAAGTGAATTTTGAGTGCTGTTAATTAAAAGAACTTCCATAAAATTTCACACCTGAAATTCTTGATAGGGTAAATCGCAATATCAAAAAAATTAATCGTCAAAAAAAATTTCTGATATCTTTAATTTTTATCCCCTCAAAGGAACCGACTAATGTAATCGGGGTTTCCTTTATATAGAGACGGAGAATTAAAAATATAATAGCTTTATTGCCGGAATTTGTCAACTAAATAAATAATCCCGTCATTCTATCACAATTTTATAGGGGATCATATACTGGCCCGAATTTCTCTGGCCCATGGGAATATTGATGTTTTTACTCATTTTTTTCATGAGGCGTCCCAGAGGAGAATTTTCCAATGGTGAAAAAAACTCGGTTAACGGGAGTTCCTTTACCGGGTATTCCGATATTTTATATTCGCCTTCAATTCCGGCTTTCATCCTGGCAAATTCCACAGCTGTGGAGAGACCCCCTATTTCATCAATCAGCCTGATTGGCCTGGCCTGGTTGCCTGAAAAAACCCTCCCTTCCGAAACGCTGTCGATTTCTTCCTTTTTGTATTTTCGTGCGCCCATAACCATATCGGTAAATCTGGAATACATAAAATCCACCCCGTCTTGAAGAAGTTTTCTTTCATTTTCATTCAGGTCTTTTGATTCGGAAAAAATATCCGCGTATTCGCTCATCTTTATGACTTCCTTGCTTATACCCAGTTTTTTATATAAATCTTTCATTGATAATTTACCGAAAATCACCCCTATTGAGCCTGTTATGGTCCCGCGGCTTGAAAATATTTCATCACCTGTACAGGCTATGTAATATCCGCCTGAAGCAGCCATGGTGCCGAAGGAGAATATTACAGGCTTCTGATGCTCTTTTTTTAGCTCCTTGAGGGTATTCAGCATATTATCTGAAGCCGAAGCTGAACCGCCCCCGGAATTTATTCTGATGATAACTGCTTTGATATTGGAATTTTTAAAAATTTCTGTCATGATCTCTCTGAAGGTATCATCACCCATGGCATCTATATAATTGGAGCCTTTTGATTCCCCGTCTGTAATTGTTCCGTTTAAGTACACTATTGCAATTTCAGGGAAGGCCCCCCAGGTGTGATTCATGTCAACTTCATTTATGTAATCTTCGATCTTGATGATGTTTGCCGATGATCCGATATCGCTGATGGCGCTGCTGCTGTACATGATTTCATCCACAAACCGGTTTTTTTTGGCTTCGGCAGGAGTCATGATGCCGGAATTGAAAAGCATGTCCATGGCTGATCTTTCCAGTTTCCTGTCTTTCATAATGTCGCCGATGAACTGTTCATTCAGGTCTGCAAGGAGGGTCTGCATATTCTCCTTGAATTCAGGCGACATGTTCTGCCGTACAAAGGGTTCGTTAAAGGATTTAAATTTTCCTTTCCGTATCGATTCAAATTTTATGCCCGCGCTGTCCATCAGCTCTTTGAAAAAATAGACGCTGGCGCTCAGCCCCTGCAGGGTGAAATGGCTGTTTGGCGTGAAGTAGATTTTATCTCCCAGGGACGCGAGGTAGTATTCCAGATTTCCTATGGTGGATAATATTGAATAGACTTTTTTCCCTGTGGATTTGAATGCGGCCAGTTCATCCTTTATCTCCTGTATCTGGGTAAACTCCAGCCCTGCCTGGTCGATCTGCAGGATTATTCCGTCAATCAAGGGGTCTTCAGCTGCTGTCCGTATGCCGGTTAAAATTTCGAAAAATGAGAATTCACTGCTCTTTAAAAGTTTCTTCACGGGATTTTCATTTATGACCCGGTTAATTTTAATAAGAAGAAGGTTATCCGAGATATTTACAGCTACTGCCGATTTGTTCGTTTCCACGGGGCTCGATATGCCGATGCTGGTGAAGTTGCTGCGGCTTTTGCCGTATTGAGATGCATATGCGTCAATAGCCAGGTTCCTTGTCATAAAGTCATTTCTGATATAAAGCGGAGCCTGGAATCCGAAGAGTACATTCCTGTCATGGTCAAATTTCAGCGTAAGGGAGATTTCATAGGGCGCTCTAAAAGAGAGGTAATATGAATAATCCATTTCTGAATATTTTGTTCCGGTGATCCTTGATGCATCAGCGGACAGGGTTATGCGATCGGTAAAAGGCCTTAGGGTCAGGGAATAAATCTCGTTTCTTTTCATCCGTTCATTTCCGATACCGGCTCCCGCATCCCTTAATAAGGCACCCATCGACAGGTACTTCATCGGCCTTAATAGGAAACCGAAAGACCATGACCTGTATCCGCTGTAATTTTCATCACCCCTGTTTGAAAAGGAGTATTCGACCCCTATCCCTGCCATATTATTTATATAGAGCCCCTTGCTTATGCTGAACAGATTAGCATTGGCATCAAGCAATTCATTCTTATTTGTATCATAGAAGCTGTTGTAACGGGTGTATCCAAGGGAGAATCCGAGGAGTTTCATCATTACATAGTGGTTCCCGGAATCAATATCACTATGTTCCCTGTATGAAAAATATCTGTACCCGAATTGCGAACTCCCGGGGACATCATTATAAGCAGGATTAAAAAACGGGGCAAAGGGGCCCTGTGAATAGCTTGCCGAACCGCTGTCCGGCGAAAGGAGAAAAGGATTATCCAGGGCGCAGTATCCCCGGGATTTTGCAATTACCGATAAGAGTATCATTACTAGTAAGATTTTTTTATTCATGTATCATTCCTTAATCCGGGTATCAATTTTAAATCGGAGTACTGGAGAAACCCTTGTCCTACTTGTGAAATATTACGGTTGCAGCTGTATCAAAGGGATTTGTCCTTATTGCAAAGGAAAAGAGATAGGGATAATTGGTTTTAAGGTGCTCCATATAGGTTATCCACTCCATGGCCAGGAGTTTGTATCCCCTTTTTACATCATTTTTGAGGTGTTCCATGTCGGCCTCCGGGAGTGAGCTGAGATCTATCCTGGCCATGAGTTCCTCAATGAGATGAAATATTGCCCACAGCAGTTCAGTAAAGGATTCATGTTCATGGAGTGTCGGATTTTCCAGTATCCTCAGGAGAAAATCCCTGTTTTCAACAAGCATCCCCCTGAGCAATTCAAGATTTCCGGCCGTTACGGTAAACGTAAAGTCATGGGCCTGGAGCCTGGCGAAAATTGCCGAAAATTCTTTTTTTGTCCAGCCCCCCTCTATTTTCAGACTCCTTTTTATATCAACTGAAGCATTATCATAGGCAGAAAACAGACTGAGAAGCCTTGTCCCAATCTGAGAGAAGAATGCCCCGATAACCATTTTAATCTTCTCCATCCTCTCTCTCTTTTCCCTTTCATTCAGGAACCCTTCTATGATCATGCCCACTATCAGCACCTGGATAAAGAGGAAGGCAATGTCCTGAACCAGGTAGAGAAAAATCTGGTGCATATCCCTGAATATGAGGTAATGGATGATATAAACGATTATTGAAAGCAATACCAGTATGATTCCCATGTAAATCTGCCATTTTGATCTTTTCATTTTCTTCTTCCCAAGGGTAATAGTATATATTACCTGTTAAAATTTTTCATGACAGGAAAGGTTCAATATCATTTCGAATTGTTGTAAAAACTTTTTCTTTTGTATCTGACCCGTCAATGATTTTGAAGTTTGTACCATTAAATTCAAGATATATTTCTCTTACCTTTTTCAGGAAATCAATTTTTTCAAAAATTTCCCTTTTCTGGTTGTTCCTTTTACCTATGCGGTCAACTGCTGTTTCCGGGAGTATGTCAATGAAATAGACCCTGTCAGGTTCCGGGAATTTCAAAACCCTGTTTTCACTTAATATTTCCGCTGGAGATAGCCCCATTGCGCCCTGGTATGCGGCATTGGAGTAATAATACCTGTCCATGATGATGGATTTTCCCATGTTCATCGCCGGCAGAATATTTTTTTTTACATCATCCTCCCTGTCCATGATAAAGAGCCTGTTCATCTCCCCGGGGCCTGGCGAAAAATCCCCTTTCAGTATTTCTCTGATTTTTACGCCCCATGTTCCCCCTGAAGGCTCCATGGTCTTCATGCATGATATTCCCCTGGTAAGAAAATATTCATGGAGCATGGCAGACTGGGTCGATTTCCCTGAACCGTCAATCCCTTCAAAAACAATAAAGCAGGGCTTCATTGTCTATTTTTCACCGGCATTTTTTAGAAAGGGCCTTATGGTATCAATAAAAATTGATGTCGCAGCCACAGCCCCGAGGTTGAGGCCAAGAAAATTTATTACCGGGATGAATGAAAAGATGAAAAAACCTGTCCCCAGGCCCATAACCGTAAATTTGAATTTCATCGTTACCTTTAGTTTCTCCCAGAAACCCATTCTCCTCCTGTCGAGGGGGAAATCGAAAAAATTGAAACCGCAGAAAAAAGCAGTGATAAGGAAACTGATTATGCTGAACAGAATCGTTCCTGCCACCGGGATCAGGTTTATGAAGGAGAGCGGGATATTCAGGGCAACAATGAGGAGCAGTAACTTGATGATATTTTTTAATATGCGTATCATGTCCGATGCAAATGCCGCAAAAGAAAACTTTTCATTGAAATTAACCCCGGTGAGCTTCTCTTCAACCCTGAGGGAGATGAGATCGTTAAAGGGGGCGATTACAATGGATCCCACGGCTGAATATATGAGCGTTGATATCAGCAGAATCATTGCAACCAGGATTATCCTGATCATGAATCCCAGCATCTTGAAAAGGAAGGACTCACCGGTCATGTACCCGGATATCCATGAATAGAGATAGGTATAGGCAAAATAACCGACTCCGAGGAGTATGATAATATTTAATAGAAATGGGATGATAAAGTATCTGATAAGTTCGGTGTTCTTCAATACGGTAGAGATAGATCCATACATTGCAAAAAAACCCTTTGCAAAGGAATCCTTCAATTGCGCGCCGTCTTTGAATAAATTGTTCTGTTTCATATGGTTACCCCTGTTTCTTTTTTGATGCCCTTTTCAACCTGTCCATGATGGCGAGTCCCAGCCCGGCCTCTTCAACCGGTTCGGCTATGATGACCTTTAATTGTAACCTGTCAAGCCTGTGCATGGAGGAAAAGAGATTAGCGGCAGCTTCCTTTAGGTCTCCGGTTTTTGTAAGTATTTCGGTGCGTTCCCCGGGGTAATAGCCTTCCGGTTGATGAAACAGGAGGTACCCGGCCCCGTCTTCGGTAAAATTTATTTTTTTTTCAATACGGACAGGTGTGGACGGTGAATAATGGGACAGGAATTGTCCAGGCGCCAGGGGAATAGAAATTTCCGGACCGGGCCTTATTATTTTTCCTGTAATTTTTTCAATCTCTTCCAGCGGGATGCCTCCCGGCCTCAGGAGGGACCTTCCGTTTACCAGGGATATTATGGTGGATTCTATTCCCACCGGGCATTCACCGCCGTCCAGTATCATATCCACCCTGTCACCCAGGCTGTCGAGTACATGTTCAGCCTTTGTAGGGCTTAAATATCCGAAGGGGTTTGCGCTCGGCGCTGCTATGGGAGTTCCGGCTTCCTTTATCAGCCTCAGCGCTACGGGATGTCCGGGCATCCTGCAGGCTATTGTATCAAGCCCCGCTGTTATAATGTCAGGGACGGAATCAAGTTTTTTTATTACCAGCGTGAGCGGGCCGGGCCAGAATTTTCCGGCAAGTTTCCAGACCATGGGATCAATATCGCCGGAGAGGATTTCAAGCTGCGACAGGTAGGCGATATGGACTATCAGAGGGTCAAAATAAGGGCGGTTTTTTATTTCAAAAATCCTCGCGGCAGCGGCGGGATTAAAAGCATCGGCTCCAAGCCCATAAACCGTTTCAGTGGGAAAGGAGACGACACCGCCTGATTTGATTAGGGCCGCTCCCCTGAGTATATTTTCATCTGTCGCAGGGTATATTTTCATGAGATTTATTTTTATGCCCGGGGTCCCGCCCTCTTTTATCCTTAAAGAACATTTTGAGAATCTGTGATGCATCGTCTTCCATCACACCGAATTCAATTTCCGGCACATGGTTGAGCCTGCTGTTGCCGAGGACGGAAAGAACGGTCCCGCATGCCCCGTATTTGATATCCTTTGCCCCGATGATAACTTTCCTGAGCCTGGAGTGGATTATCGCCCCTGCGCACATGGCGCAGGGTTCCTTTGTGACATATAAGTCACAGCCGTCAAGCCTTTCATTCATAAAATGCCTGGAGGCTGTTTCAATAGCTGTCATCTCAGCATGCTTCAGGGGATTCCTTTCAAGCCTGTTGGTATTATGGGAGGATGATATAACTTCCCCGTCTTTCACAATTACTGCGCCAACGGGTATTTCTCCGGATTTAAAAGCCTCTTCAGCCTTTGCCAGCGCCAGTTTCATATAATCATGTTTATCCATGATAAATATTTGCTAAATTTTCAGGATCAATTCTTCAACCGGACGTTTCGGCACATGATGAACGCCATCCCTGTCGCGCCAGTACTTGATCTCACCGTCTTTACCTTTTTCATCCATAACAACCTGTTCCTTCGGTTTCCCCATGGCTATGACCAGCAGAATTTCATATCTTTCCGGAATTTTGAGCGCTTCTCTCAGGCTATCTTTTTTAATGGTAGCGATGATGCAGCAGCCCAGGCCTTTTTCATTGGCCCCGAGGTTAATAGTCTGGGCTGCAATGGAATGGTCCCATAGTATATTTTTGCTTAATTCGCTGTCGCCGAGGATTATGATATACCCCGCGGGCCGTTCAGCTGCTGCTGGCCCGTCCCAGTCTTTCAGGTATGCAGCCCATGTCAGGTGGGGATAGATGAGGCTGTTTTTTCCCGGCGTGTTTGATACTATGAATTTCAAAGGCTGCATGTTCGAGGCTGAAGGGCAGTGCCTGACAAGGGCGACCAGGCTTTCAAGTACCCCCGTTTCTATGGCATGGCCGTTGTAAAATCTTCTGTATGTTCTGCTTTTCAGTACAAGTTCTGAAAATTCCATAAAATTATTTTCCTTAAATATATTTTGGTTCTTTATATGAATACATGTCATGGACCCCGCCTTCCATCTGGGCAGAGGAAGACCTGAGTTCAAACCTCAAATCATTGCCGTAGAGCTTTTCGTGAAGGAGCCTGACGCTTTTAACGCCAATGTCCTGGAACGAGTGTTTTAAACCCTGAATGAGGTAAGGGACATAATCAAAAAGTGACCCTTTATCAACAACAGCGCCTGAAACTCCCTGGACAACCATGATGTTCGATTCATCGGCAAAATACCTCTTCTTTCCTCCGGCTTCCATCGCCTCCTGGGAAGCCATACCCCGGTATTTTTTCAACCGTACCCCTTTTTCATAAAAATATTCACCGGGTGCTTCTGCTGTTCCCGCAAACATGGAACCCATCATGACCGTTGAAGCGCCGAGTGAAAGGGCCTTTGAGATATGCCCGATGGTTGAGATCCCTCCGTCCGCGATTACCGGGATGTTGAATTTTTTTGCGTATCCTGCCGTTTTGTAAACAGCAGTAGCCTGTGCTCTTCCCACTGACATGGTCATCTGTGTGGTGCAGATGGATCCCGGGCCCATTCCTATGCGGAGGGCATCAACACCCGCCCTGATAAGAACATCACACTGCTCTTCCGTAACGACATTCCCTCCAATGACTTCAAGTTCAGGATAATTTTTCTTTATGTATTGTATCATATCTGTCTGGAATATTGAATTTCCCTGGGCTGAATCTATTACGATGATATTCACGCCGGCCTCAACCAGCGCATCGAGCCTCTCTATTGAATCCTTTTTAGTGGAGATTGCGGCTCCCACGAGGAGCTGTTTTCTCGTGTCCTTTGACGCCAGGGGGTACTCTCGGTTTTTCTGGAGGTCGCTTCTGCTCATCAGGGCCACAAGGCATCCCTTTTCATCAACGATTGGGAGTTTTCCTTTTTTTGATTTTTTCAGGATATTGTTCGCCTCTACAAGGGATATCCCTTTTTTTGCCGTGAGTATATCCCTTGTCATTACCTCTGAAAGCATCTTCGATCTGTCTGTCTCAAAATCTATGTCCCTGTTTGAAACTATTCCCACGACCTTTGAATTGAGTTTTCCATTCTCAGTTATGGGTATGCCCGAAAAACCGTATTCATCTTTTATCCTGTCGATATCCGTGATCCTGTTGCCCGGCGCAAGAACAATGGGATCGGTGATGAAGCCGTTTTCATACCGTTTCACCTTCCGTACTTCGTCCATCTGCTGTTTAATGGTGTTGTTGTAATGGATAATGCCAATGCCGCCCAGGAGAGCCAGGCCGATGGCCATCCCGGCCTCTGTAACCGTATCCATGGGGCTGGAAACCAGCGGGTTTTTTATGGATATATTCCTGGTCAGATTAGTCTCCAGGTTAACCTCTTCAGGGAGAAAGTCTATGTACCCGGGGAGAATTATGAAATCGTTGTATGCCCGCCCTGTTTTTTTTGTGAATAATTCTTCTGCAGAGAATCCGTCTCGTGATTCCATAGTTGGCTCCAATAATTATAATAATATTTTATGATCTTTCATTTTATTTGATTTTGTCAAGCATTTCCATGATAAATTTATGCATTATAAAATGAGAAAAGGATTATTAATAGAAAAATACCGGTTTCTGTCATTGCGCAAAATAAAGTAATTGATATATGAACTGAAATATGTGACATTGTTTCAATTTTATCCGATGAGGGTTTTATATGGCTAAGGCAATTATAGTTGACGATTCAAAGTTTATGAGAAAAATAATCCGTGATGTTCTTGAAGAGAGCGGGCATGAAATTATTGCTGAGGCTGAAGACGGGGGCGCTGGAATCGATGCCTATAAGAAGCACAGGCCCGATTTTATTACAATGGATATAACAATGGGGGGAAAAAGCGGATTGATTGCTGTTCAGGAGATAAAAAAATTTGATTCCCTTGCCAAAATTATTATCATATCCGCCCTGAACGAGACTCTGATTAAGTCATCACAGGAAGATGTAAATCCCGCATTATTTATTACAAAACCCTTTGAAAAAGCTGTACTGGCCAAAGCGGTAAACACGATGCTTAAAAGATAATCAGAATACAGAATGACCAATACATTTATTAAGCTTTACTCCATTTCTGAAGAGCCCGAATCTTCCTTCCTCCTGAATGAAGGCACAGTCTATTTCTATGCCTCTGATAATGATAAATATGCCATCAAGGGAAAAAATCTCGTTATCGGCGCCACTGAAATTATTATGACCCACCTTCTTGATACAGGGACAAAAAGGATTGAAACGGCCATAACCGACAGGGAGAGCACGATAAAGAAACTGTCCATTGAGAAATTTCTTGCAGGAATGGATTCCTACTCCTTTGCCATTAACGTTTCCATGGTTATTGCAAAACAGGTAATGCTCACAAATGGTATCATCAATAAAAACCTTAACCAGCTCACCGGTGAAGTGAATAAAAACCGGGAGCTTTCAATACGGTATTTTGTTGTCATGGACAGGCTGAAGGCTGAGTACAATAAGAGGAAGCTCCCATGGCTCAATGAATTCATAAAAAAATTTGAAACATCGCTTGTATATAAAAGGGGCGAGGCATTTTACCGCTCATCTGAACCCACAAAAATTTCTGCAACTACGAACCTGTCCGATAAGATGGTTGAGTACCCCATCAATACTGTCATATGCGAAGAGGATACCAGGGGAGAGGAGATGTTTATCCTTCAGTCCGGTGCTATTGATGTTAAGATTAAAGGGAACAGGGTGGCTACCATTGACGACAGCGGAACTATTTTCGGCGAGATGGCGCTCCTGTTAAATGAGCCAAGGACTGCAACGCTTACCGCAAAAAACAGTGTTGTTGTTACTAAGATCACCAGGGAGAATCTGAAGGAAATAGCGGAAAAGCAGGCCGATTTTTTAAAAGAGCTCACCGTCTCCCTTGCGAAAAAGCATTATTACAATATAATCAAAATAGAGAGCACCAATCATACCCTGATTGAAAAAGCAATGGAGATCGAACTTGGCGGGGAAAAAAAATCACCGGGGTCGCATAAGACAGAGATTGAATTATCAGGCATGATAAGCAGCCTTGAGGATCTGAACAGGCAGAAGAACACTGACTACATCAAAGAGATTTTAGGTGACGGTAAGAGTTGATTTTATGCTGTTGAGCCATTCAAGTTCGGCGCTTAAATGATTTTTTATGTAGGTGAGTACAAAATAGTTTGAGGTTTCACTCTGATTTCCCTGTTCACCATCTATCTTTACTTTTATTGATTCCAGTTTTTCTGAAATGAGCTGGTGCCGGTCTTCGACAAATTCTTTTTTCTGTTCCGGTGACATTGAATTTAAAAACATCAATACTATATCTATATTAAAATGAATCAGGTTCTGTTCAAAGAATTGTTTTAATAATTTTTTATACTGCTTTTTCCCAACCGGCAGGATCTCATATATATACCTTTCGGGATTCCCGCTGTCTTTTTTTGTATCGACCCTTTTTACCCATCCGTTTTTCAGGGCTTTTTTTATCGCATAATAGATTGAACCGAACTTGATATCAACGTAATCCTCTAATTTTTCAACAATTTTCTTTTTTATTTCATATCCGTATAGATTACTTTCCATTAATAATCCCAATATGGTAATTTCAATTTTCATCATTACCCCCTTAACTTAAGAAAAAGAATATATACGTTGAATTGTTGATTTACAATCAGGTTAAATAATATTCACCCGGCAGTATTTCATTATCTGTTAGATACCCATTAATATCAAATTGACTGCCTTAATATTAATTTAATTATATAAAATGGAATAATAAAATCAATGATAAATTTTGTAAAACTATAAAAAAATATACTAATTTCCTGATTAAACATGGACAATTAAGGAAACCCGTATATTATACGGCAATATTTATGAATTACTTCATTCCTGGAGATTGCAATGACTAAATTTTTTATTCCTTTCATTATTATATTTTTTGTCTTTACTGCCTGCACTACAAAGGTTATAACAGAGAGTGAAAAGAGGGTTGATGAAAAAAAAGTTACTGAGGATTTTATTGACGTTAAGAGTGTGAATGATTTTTTTAGAAGAAGTGAAAGAGATGTTGCCAGAGCAAGGGAGATCGTCATATCCCGCGATCTTGTAAAAAATCTTACCCATCTTCAGAATATGAATGCCGGAGGTGACAGGTACTATCTGCTTGAAAGGGAAAACATTACGAAAATGATAAAAGCCGTAACAGAAAATGTTTACTTTGATTTCATACTCATCAATAAAAGCGGGACTGTTATCTACACTATGCGCAATGAAGAAATATTCGGCAGGAATGTAAAATCCTACTTAAAGAATACTGCTCTGGGAAGATGTTATGACAACAGAAGTAATGACATACATGTGGAGGATGTAACAGATTTTGAATCAATGGGCAGGGGGAATTTCATATTTTTTTCTACAAAAGTATCGGGGCAAAATACTTTTCCGGGAATTTTTATTCTTCAGACCGGAACTGATAAAATAGAAGATCTGCTTGATAAAAAGACAAGTATCATTGGAAGGGACGGGAAATACAGGATTTCACATAACCATGCAATCATTTACCGGGACTACCCCTATGCTGAAAAATTATTAGCAGTTCTTCAGCATGATGTGAAGGGTGTGTTTAATCTGAACATCCCTGAGAGGGGTACTATAACCTTCAGCCCGGTAAGTTTTAAGAATATTTTCTGGATACTGCTGTCGGAACCCAATTGAATCAGGGCCTTTCAGCAATTATTACATTGAGATTCAGAACCCTCCTGTCCCTCCAAAGGGAAATTTTAATCCTTCTGCCTATTTCAATATCGGCTATTTTGTTCAGTAAATCGCGGTAATTGGCAACCTGTTTATCATCAATTTTCAGTATAACATCACCGACCCGTATCCCCTCCCTGTCAGCCGGGCTGCCGGGATGAACTTCGCCGATGAGCGCCCCTTCCATTGTTTTGAGGCCAAGCTGTGAGGCGTATCTCTCCGTAAGATCAATGATGCTGATTCCCAGGTATCCGCGTTTTACTTTTTTGAATTTTTTAAGCTGTGACAAAACACTCTGCGCCGTATTAATGGGAATGGCGAAACCAATCCCCATATATCCGCCGTTCTTCGAATATATCATCCTGTTTATGCCTATGACCTCGCCATGAATGTTTATGAGCGGCCCGCCAGAATTGCCGGGATTGATTGAAGCGTCAGTCTGGATGTGAGAGCCTCCCATGAAATCGACATCATTTCTTCCTATGGCGCTGATGACACCAACGGTAAAAGTCCTGTCAAGGCCGAAAGGATTTCCAATGGCGACAGCCCAGTCTCCGACTCTGACCTCATCGGAATTTCCGAAGTAAGCGCCCTTGAGTTCGTCCTTTACGTCAACTTTCAAGAGGGCGATGTCTGTCCTTTCGTCGGAACCGACGATAGTTGCCACATAGGTTTTGTTCATAATGTTGATAAAAATCTTGTCAACTCCGTTTATGACATGGTGGTTGGTGCAGATATATCCGTCTTTTGACAGTATGAGCCCAGTTCCGAGCCCTGTCCTTTTCTGTACCGTTGACCCTCTGCCTCCGAAAAATTCCTTCATAAAGGGGTCATTGTAAAAGGGATGCGAGGGGACCCTCACAAGCTGCTCTGTTGTGATAAATACAACGCTGTCTTTGTAGAGTTCAAAGATTTTTCTGAAGGTGTCCTGAATTTCCACAGCTTTTACAGACTGGTTTTCCAATTTGAGCGGAGACTGCTCTGAGTTGCTTAAAAGGTTTGACCCGCTTCCATCGCTTTTATGACAATAAAAAATATTATTAATAAGTATTATTGCAGTGAAAGAAATGATTGCAAGAAACATGTTTCTTTTTTTCATGATGAATCCCCCGAAAATAATGTATGTCAAGATGATACAGGTATGGATGTTAAAAGTCCTCTTTCTTATACCGTTTTTCTTTCCATTTTTCCCTGTTAATTTCCTTCCGGAAAATATACCTGTTATTTGATGAGCCGTCGATCTCAATCTGATCTATGTCAACGTTTTCACTTTTTGTCCCCTTTTTGCATCCGCCCGGGAGGGTAAGTGTCAGTACAATGGCAAATGGAATAAGGAATTTCATGCAACTCTCTGGGTTACCGCAGGCATGTGGAATCAGGACCCGGGAATACCTATTTCAGTTTTTCACGCAGAACTTCTTCAGGCTGGACCCCGATAAACCTGTCAACTTCCTTCCCGTCCTTGAACAGAATCAGTGTTGGAATTGAAATGATGCCCATATTCTGGGCTATTGAAGGATTATCGTCGGTATTGATTTTCGCAATGGTGACTTGTATGCTTTTATCTCCGGCAATTTTTTCAAGAATGGGAGTCTGCATTCTGCAGGGGCCGCACCATGGGGCCCAGAAATCGACTAATGTTTTTCCTGATGCCCCAATGACATCTGTTTCAAAAGATTCGGTGTTCAGTTCCTTTATTGAACTCATAATTTTCTCCTATTTTTTTATAAACTCTTTTCCCTTTGATCTTTGTATATAATAATCTTCTATATCTTCTATCTTTTTTAAAACTAAGTCCGACTCTTTGACATATTTTTCAATAATTTTTTTCGTGTCTTTGTCCATTATGGTCAATTTCATAGATTCAATTTTCTCATCCCTGTAAGAAATGACAAAGTGGCCGATCTGCATCGGCTGGTTGTTTTCAGGGTTAATATCATATTCAATAAGCCTCCGGGTGATTAATGTATCGTCCCGGTAGATATACTGGTCGAGCCCGAAGATAAACATTTTGTTCAGGCCCTCATTCAATGAATGATATTCAATGATGTTGTGTTTATTATCCGAGTAAAGGTATTTAATCATACCGGTATTTATCTTTTTACTGTCCCTGAATATAAAGAAGGAGAGTTTTGACAGGTTGTTATTCTGAAATTCAAACTGCTCCTCCTTATACGGAACCATATCCATCCCGGCCCTTTTTTTGTATATCACCTGTGACGGGTTGTGGGAGTTTCCATAATATTTCATCTCTTCTATTCTATTGAGCGTGTTTCCATTATAGAAGGCCATATTCGTAATTCTTCCCAGATTGTCCTTTTTTTCGATTTCCCTGAATCCTGAACAAGATAAAGATAATGTTAAGAAAAATAATAAAATAAAATTGTATTTAGGCACAAATATTCCTTAATTATTATATGATAATTGAATTGGAAATTTTTTTATAAGACAGTATAACTGGTATTTATGTCAAATATAAAAATACTTTTTTTAATCAGCCTTGCCGATAAAAGACTATGACATTATAAAAGAGGAAAGGTCGATGAAAAAATTTGTAGTTATTATTTCGATATTTTTATCTGCAATAATAATAAATATCAGTTACTCCCAGACAAAGGAAAAGGAAAAAGAGAAGGATTCAAAAGCAGTTAAAGATGAATCCAGGGAGAAGGATAAAAAGGTATCAGGCTCAATTCCCGACGGTTACGGCGCAATTAAATGGGGTTCATTGCTGAGTGACGTAAAAAAAGGGATAACCGGAAAATTGTCCTATTCCGATGACAGGCAGGTTATAATTTCAAAGGACGGCGATCTTGAATACCGGTATGGTTTTTTTCATGAAAGCACAAAACCTGAAGGTAAATTCCTCTACCTTTCGATGACATTCCCCTATCTATCGCTGGATGATGTAAAAAACAAGCTTGAGTCCAAATTCGGAAAGGCAACAAGCGAGGTGATCACCAACAACCAGGGAGCCATGGCATGGGATTCTGAGAAGACATTAATCATCCTATGGGTGGACAGATATGAAAACAAGCCCTACTCAAGAAGGATAACCTATCTCGGAAAGGAGATTGCCAGGGAACTGAACGATGCGCAGAAAAAGGTTTTTAACAAAACAGAGATTGAAATAATAAATAAACTCAACCCCTGACTATAGTTTTTTCCATCGCTTTCCTGCGGCAACATCATATCAAAAAGCTGAATATTTAAAATTCTGAATGATCGAGCATTTCCTTATTCCTTTCCCATCCCGGCATTAACTTTGATAACAGAGCATAGAACTCATTTGTATGGTTAAAAAATACAAGATGGCAAAGCTCGTGAATTATGACATACCGGATTAAAGGGAGTGAATTAAGTATAAGATTGGTATTTAATGTTAATGTGCCTTTTCTGTTGCAGCTTCCCCACTTCGTTTTCATGGGTTTGATATTTATTTTGGGATTGATAATTCCATATTTTACAAACTTTGGCAAATATTCATTTATAAGCTTAGTAAATAAATTGATCGAGCTTTCTTTATACCATTCCATTAAAATTTTTTTTGTCTTTTCATTATTTGATATTTTTTTCGTGTAAACAGTAATAAATCCTTTTTTTATACTCACCTGATCTATTATACTTAATATAACTTTTAGACGGTATTGTCTCCCCTGATAATAATGGGTTTCGCCGGAGATATATTTTTTTTCCTGTGATGGTATTATTATCTTTTCAAAATAGTCAAGATGACGGATTACCCATGGCAGTTTCCTATGAAAACGCTCTAATATTTCCGGTGTTGTTCTTTTCACGGGAGCAAGAACAACAACTTTTTTATCGGGATATACCGTAACGCCGAAAGTCTTGCGCTCTGATTTTATTATCGAGAATCGTATTGTTCTTGTCCCGTATTGTATTGAATGGTCCATTATTTATTTTTTGCTTCTATTTTTTGCCGTTTGAATAATTAGCTGCATCACATTGTCAATATTTTCAATGTCAATCCTGATGTTGTGTTCCTCGGCAAAATCGTAGAGATAATCGTCAATTTTCTGTTCCATGCGTTTTTGAACATCGGGATTGTATTGCCAATCAACAATTTTCAAGCTTTCTATTATTTCATCGATTTTTATTCCGATCTCAGTTGAATATTTTATATTTGTATCCGGCTTTTCGAAATATTCCTTCAATACTTCCCGGAGAAGGCCATAATAGGCGCGGGCGTTTTCATTATTATGAAGCTCTGGTGGAAGGTCGTTCTCCTTGCGGTTGATAATGTTTTCGGAAATGGCTTTTACTTTTTCGAGATACTCGGCTTCTGTTATCCGTTTTTGACGGTATTCTTCTATAACATCTTCGATCATTTTTGAAAACTTTTTGTAGAATGCAGGATCCTCATCCCACTTCTCGGTTATGGATTTCTTTGTTCTTGTGGCTATGGTATCGGCGCGGGCTGCTGTCCCTTCTATCTTCTCCAATTCTTTTTCAAAATTTTTTCTGTCAAAGATGCTGATGAGATCTGTTATGCTGGTTATATCATGGGCATCGACATATTCGTTGATGAGTTTTTGTATTTTCCCTTCGTACTCGCTGTAGGCAATGGTTTCGGAATATCGGCGGCTCACTGCTGATCGTAATTCGACGAAGAATTTAAGGTCTCTTTTATACATTTCCACGGTCTTTTCAGGCGTATCGTTTATAAACCTGAATGTGGAGAGGGCCATTTTTAAGGTTTTGGAAAATTCAATGAGACGTTTATAAAAAATATCCCGTATATCTTCATAGGCAAGTAACTGCTCATAGGCCTCTTCATCAAATTTATTTTTAACTGATTTAAACACATCGAGAAGGTCGGAGTGTTTTTGGGGGAGGATTTTAATCTCTTCATCAATTTTCGTTAGCACTCCTTCAACATCCTCTTTATCAAAATCTTCGAGGGAGCCATAGATGTTTATTGCCTCATCGAGATTGCCAAGTACACCATAATAGTCGATTATATATCCGAAATCTTTCCCGTCAAAAAGGCGGTTCACGCGGGCTATTGCCTGTAGCAGGGTATGTTCTTTTAGATTGCGGGTGATATAGAGCACGGTATTTCTCGGAGCATCGAAACCGGTCAGGAGTTTATCAACGACGATTATTATTTCGGGATTTTCCGGGGATTTGAATTTACTGATGATCTGACGGTTGTACTCATCTTCGGTTTTATATTTATCCATCATCTTCTTCCAGAAGATAAGGACTTCGTTTGTTGTGTCTTCATCGGTTTCGGTATATCCCTCGCGCTGGTCGGGAGGGGAAATGATGACATCGGACGCGACGATTCCGAATTCATCGAGATATTTTTTCAATTTGATCGCAGAGATTTTCGAATCAGCGGCAATCTGTGCCTTGAATCCTGTTCCCTGCCAATGTTTTTTGAAGTGTTCGCTTATGTCGTAGGCTATGCGCTGTATTTTTTTTTCGGCTTTGTTGAGCTGGTCGGCCCGGGCAAATTTTTTCTTTAAATCGGCCTGCTGTTCTTTCGTGAGGTCGTTACAAATTCTATCGAACCACGCGTCGATAGATTTTTCATGGACCTCAAGCTCCACATAGCGGCCTTCATAGAGGAGGGGAAGCACTGCCTTGTCCTTTACCGCCTGCGAGATGTTATATACATCGAATATCCCCCCAAATTTGGCAGAGGTGTTCTTTTCTTTTTTCAGAAGCGGGGTTCCGGTAAAACCGATATAGCAGGCATTGGGAAATACACGGTTCATGGATACATGAAAGGTGCCGTATTGCGTGCGGTGTCCTTCATCCACGAGAACAAATATATTAGGAGAGGGATCGGTTACTTTCCCGGTTTTGAGTATGGCCTGAAACTTATGCACCAGAGTGGTAATTATCGTTTCTTTGTTTTCCGTTATCATATCAGTCAGGTTTTTGCCTGTTGTGGCCCGGACTGCATCCTTTCCGCATTTCACAAAGGTGTCCGCTATCTGCTTATCGAGATCATCGCGGTCGGTGACTACAATTACTTTGGCGTTTTTTATGGACGGTTCCAGTATTATAGCTTTTGCAAGCATCACCATGGTGAGCGACTTGCCTGAGCCCTGGGTGTGCCAGATGACTCCGCCGGCGCGTTTTCCGTCTTTATCCGTGCGTACTATCCGTTTAATCGTTTTCTGTATGGCGCCGTGCTGCTGATAGCGCGCGATTTTTTTGTCCGGGCCGTCGAAAACAACGTATTTATACGTGAATTCGAGAAGACGGTCGGGGCGGCACAATGAGTAGATAGTCCTGTCCTGTTCAGTCACTTTGCGTGTTCCGTATTCTTCCTGCGCTTCAAATTCCTTAACAACATAACGATAACGGCCACTGAAGAGCTTTTCCGTTTCTTCTTTTAAAATATTTTTTTTAAGAACTTCATCAATTTTGCTGTCAATATTATCTTCTTTCCATACCGACCAGAATTTTACCGGTGTATTTGTCGTGGCGTATTTTGCCTCGTTTTTATTCAAGGCGAGCAGTACCTGGGAATAGACAAAGAGGCGCGGTATGCCGCCGCTTCTCTGATTACGGATATGCTGGGAGATTGCCTGAGTAAGTGAGTCCTTTTCTTCTGGTTTTTTACATTCTATCACTGAAAGAGGTATCCCGTTTACAAAGAGAACAATATCGGGACGGTACGTGTCGTAGGATCCGTTGCGCTCCACGGCGAATTCTTCGGTTACATGATAGACATTGTTTTCCGGATTCTCCCAATCGATATATTTTACCGTAAAGCTTTTCGTATCGCCGTCGATGGTCTGTTCAAAACTTTTCCCAAGGCAGAGTAGGTCGTAGATATGCTCATTGGTACGGATTAGCCCGTCGTCGCGGTATGTTTTCAATGTTTGAAGGGCCGAGAGAATGGATCCCTCGGTGAATTTGTGACGGCGGCCTTTATAGGTGAATTCGTTTATATAATGGAGCTGCTGCACAAGGATGTTTTCGAGTAGAACGTTGGACACCTTGTTGTCCCGGAAGGACAAAGCCTCGTCAGGAGTCAGGTAGGTATATCCCAGCTTCTGTAGTAACTTAAGCGCAGGGATTTGCGATATATGGTCTTCGTTAAATATCATTTTTATCCCTTTATCAGCCTGATATAATCTTTCTCTGTTTCGTATAATGCGCCGGCGATGAGTGTTATGAAGCTTTCATCTTTCTCATGGGCTTCTTCAAGGGACGCTATATATTCCGCTCTTTTGACCGGCGGTATGAGCGCTATGGTATAGCTGTGCTGCAATAGCACCAGATTCATGAGAAGACGCGCCACACGGCCGTTTCCATCGACAAAGGGATGAATGAATACGAAATCTTTATGCGCCCTGGCAGCTGCAATTACGGGATGTTCATTTTTACGATTTTCATTAATGCCATTGATTAAATCACGCATGAGTACCGGTATTTTTTCAGGAGAAGGGAGCGGATATCGTGAACCGGATAGAAAGACCTGGCTATTCCGATATTTCCCCGCATTCGTTTCATCTATTTTGCCGTAAAAAAGTTGATGAAGAGTTGTGATATCATTTTCGAAAATCTCATTGCTCGTTACAAGGGTGTACATATATTCAAAGGCCCGTGCATGTCCGGACGCTTCAAGGTGATCACGGAGGGGCTTGCCACCTATGGTGATGCCGTCTTCTATGACCACTTTGGTTTCTGATTCGGTGAGTGTGTTTCCCTCCAGGGCATTTGACGACCAGGTGAGGCCGATGCGGTAGTATTCACGAAGGGACTTCAGTGTCTCAGCGCTCAAAGGGCGGAATGAATCTATCTGCCGTTTCAGTCCGTCAATTTTTTCCAGAAGTTCTTTCATTTTGCCTCGTATTTTGATATACACTGAAGCAGTGCATAAGATGAAAATATGCATTAAAATGGTAAAATCAGTGCATATTGGATTAATGATTTATAATTTTTGATAATATAAAAAACAGTTGCAATATCCTTTTAGACTATTAATTTTATCATCAATCCAGGTATCTGGAGTTGGATGTTTATCATCGGCCCCGGGCGTAAGCTTGGGGCTTTTATTTTTTGACGGGATAAATGTTTTATTTTATAGATGAGTGTATTCATAATACATACCTCTCTATTTGAACTTTGGGGTGTTTCCCGAAGTTCACCAGTAGTCCTAACCGCAGTTTTGAGGCTTTGAGGTAGTTCAGTATCTGCGCCCGGTGCTCAGGGGCAAGTTCTTTCGACGTTTTTATTTCGATGATGATTTTGTCGTAGCATATAAAGTCGGGTACATACTTTTGTTCTAGAGGTATGTCTTTATAGTATAGCTCAAGACCTACTTTTGACTGGTAGGGGATTTTACGGGTAACGAATTCCTTCTCAAGACATTCATGGTAGACGTTTTCGAGGAAGCCACAGCCCATTTCTTTGTAGACTTCAAAGATCGCGGCCCTTATCTCGTGCGTTTCATTTTCATATATTAGCTCGTTTTTCATATTATTATTCCCCTTTCTGTGTCTTTCCGTGTTATCCGTGGTTATTCTTTTTGAAGAGTTTTCAACCACGGAAGTACACGGAAGAGCACGGAAGTTGAGGTCAGAGTCTTTCTCCCATTCATGTGAATCAGTGTTATCAGTGGATAATTTTTTTAAGATTTTTTTAACCACGGAAGTGCACGGAAGTACACGGAAGTTGAGGTTAGAGTCTTTTCCCTTTCCGTGACTTTCCGTGTTATCCGTGGTTATTCTCTTTGAAGAGTTTTTAACCACGGAAGTACACGGAAGAGCACGGAAGTTTTGGTCAGAGTC
>VFJS01000067.1 GCA_009885955.1 Spirochaetia bacterium
ACCGAAAATACATCATGATTTTTACACTGGATTCAGCTATTGATGTGAATATTATCGAAGAGCCGTATGAGGGAAAACCTCAAGTACGGTTCTGTGAGGGGCATGCGCTACCTTACATATTAAATATATGGAGGTAGCGACATGTCTACTCGACAATACTTTCTGGTTTTTTAACGTTTTCCGGGATCTGTTTTTATCATTTACTTGTGTATATTCCTATGTTGAAATACTTACTGTATTTATAACGTTTTCCGGGATCAGCTTCACCCAATTACAAACGGTAATTCCTGGATATTAAATATTAACAGTCACTTTACGGAGGAAACATGATCTGTCAGGTAAAAGCAGGTACAATATTAATTTTGACAGCAGCTCTTGTCTTTTCAAATAGTATAATTAGAGGAAATGAAAAAAGTTCGCCTGTTGAGGATTCAGCAGCAGAGGCAACCGGAATTAATGCCCGCAGTGTAAAACCCTCTGCATATAATGTTGTATCTTCCGACGGATTTATTGTTATCACATTCAACTCTTCTCTTAAGCTTAAAGTAGAAGCAAGTATTCGTAATTCCAGCGGAGAAAAAGTAAACGGCTATTTCAGCAAGGCAACAGGCGATCTGACATGGTTTGATGATACGAGACACGTTATTGCCGGGAATAACAATAATAGCTATACTGTCTGGGTACGGATGCCCGCTCAAGGTGATTACACCTTAAGTGTTATCGCTAAAACTGAAGATAAACAATATTTGAATCCCCTCAAATACAGTGTGAGAAGCGAAAAGGGAATAGAATGGAAAGAGTTTGCTGCAAAGATAATTAAAAGCGGCATTTACAATGAAGAAGGACTTATTCAAACTCTTCTTTGGAAGAGTGATGCTTATTCGATTTCAGAATATGCAGCATTGATAAAGCTCCTACTTGACAACGGCATGCTTCCTGATTTTTACATGGATTACAACAAGTCAACATTGCTTATGAAGGCAGCTGAATCAGGGAACATTGAAGCAGCAGAATATCTTTTAAAAAAAGGGGCTAATCCTAATTTACTGAATTACTGGGGACAAAGTGTTCTTGTATATATTGTAAAGTCGAAATTGAGCAATCCTTCCAAGATTGCATTATTAAAGCTGCTGATAGACAACGGAGCAGATGTGAATGCTCCGGGTAAATCGGGCACTACTCTTCTGCATGTACTGGCAGACAATCCTGGAATTTCCAAGCCGGTAATAACATATTCAGATAAAAATCATGAAATTACTGATATGGTACAAATAGACAATACTGCAGGCAACATTGAGATGATAAAATATATTCTCTCACGAAATGCCGAGATAAATATCGCTGATGATGACGGCCTTGCTCCCATGTATTTTGCCAAGGGACCGATACTTGAGCTGCTGAAACAGAAAGGCGGTAAAACACACATCTCGATTTATCCTGCTAAAAATGATTCACCGTTATGCAAAGCAGTACTCAATAAGGACATAAAATTACTGGGCTCTTACCCTCCTGATGAATTTGTAAAAATTCAGGCGCGCACATCAGACGGAATACCTTCAACCGTTCTTCATCTTGCTGTTGAGCAGGGTGATATGGATGTTTTAAAAGTGCTGAACAAACTGAAAGTTAACTGGAATGCTCCGGATAAATTTAAAGGAACACCTCTTCTAATAGCTGTATGGAATAACCGGAAGGATATAGCTGAATTTCTTGTTAAAAACGGTGCTGACCCGAATGCTTCCAATATAAACGGTACATCACCGTTTTGCTTCGCTCCTGGCAGAGATCCTGAAATAATAGAAATCCTCTTTAATTCCGGAATAAAGCCTGACAACTCAAATGCTCTGGTTAACGCGATAGCTACGGGCAGACTGGATATGGTAAAAAAATTATATCCGTATTCTGAAAAATTTATAAAGAAAAAAGATACATTGATTGATATAGCGACGAATTTCGGTTATTCAGATATTGCTGGCTTCCTCGCTGAGAAGTCCGGGAAAAGCAGTGAAGATTCCGCAAAACTGATTAAACTAGCGGAAAGTAACAGGGAAAGATATGCAGAATACATCACTAAAAACAGCCGGCCTATATCAGTGCCGCAGCACACAGACGAATTCACCGGAAAGAAGGGATATTATACTTTTACAATGAAGGAGTTTTCCCCATATACAAAAGAAGCACCAGATCCCTATCTGAAAAATCTTCCTGTGTCTGTTTATGTTCCGGAATCATATAAGAAAGATAAACCGGCAGGCCTTATGATTTACATATTGGGTACTTATCCTAATCAGGAATATAAAAAGGTAATGGATAAAAACAATATGATCTGGGCTGGGATCAACTGTTACAGTTTTAACCTGAATGACATATTGAGAGGGAAAGCTCCTCATGAGGTTTTTACATTGGGGATGGTCTATAATATGATGAAGCGCTACAATATTGATCCATCAAGAATTTACATGGCTGGATTATCATGGGGAGGGCGCCTTACAGGTACAATTCTGCATAGGTATCCGAATATTTTTAAAGGCGGAATTGCAAGCGGCGGATGTGATTCTCAGCTGGCTGTTACAGGAAAACCCGGATTTATCGATGCTTTCAATTATGCACAGCAGAAAACCGCTATAGTAGTTTCTGCAGGCGATTATGACTATAACAGGGATGAGGCTTATAACATGGCAACGTTGTTCAAGCGCCAGATGTTCAGGGGTGTTCATTATTTGCAGGAACCCGGCAAAGGCCATGTTGAATTATCCGGGGAAAATTTTGAAAAAGCAATTCAGATGCTGGATGCAAGATAGCAGGATTGTTTACATTTTTCTATCCTTGAAACCAAGGTGTCAGGAAATTTTTTTAAAAATGCTTTTCCGGGAAAGACAACTGAGCAGAATGCATGGTTACTAATTTTGTATTCTGTCTAAAAATATGTTGACTCATACAAAAGTTTCAGATATAATTCTGTTTACTGTGAAATTTTTTAAAAAATAATGGAGTGGAATGCAATGAAAAAAGTACTTATAGCTTTTTTAATTTTTGTAAATGCTGTTTTTATTTCCTGTTCTTCATATGTAATGAAGAATACGAAAACAACCGGGAACGGAGCGAACTTAACAGAGCGTCTGGGAGAGAAACAATCAATGGCGTTCGGCCATATTACAGAGCGGGATTTTGATAATAGCAATCAGGTAAATGAACAATTGCGCCTTGATAATCTAGGCCTGCCGGTTGAGAAACGCCAGGAAGCATGGAAAGAATTCTTGGCGAAAAAAGGCCTCTATGAGCCAAACAGATTCTTTGTCTTCACGATCAACCATCATAAGACTTGTAAATTCGGCAAAGATGACTTTATGTTTTCAATGACTGACTCTGTAGGCACAAGTATTAAGGCTGTCAGATTCCTGGAGATGGATTATAAAATAACCTTCTCCAGCAGAAACACTCCAGGATACAACGTGGGTGAAGTTTTAGTTAAACGCTGGATTATGAAAACTGATGCACCTGTCACCATGCAGAATTTCAAGAGTCCGGTTACCGTAACAATCAAACTGTTCAATGATTATGAATTAACTTATACAGGAGAAATACCTGATAAATAAATTTAGAAGATCAAGCAGCTAAAGCTTTTTTGTCATAAATATGCAGGTGGTGTTTCGAGTACTTTTATGAATGAGGCAATATGCAGTTTCTGATAACCTTTATTCTGTTTCTTGAATAGGGTTGTATTAAATACTTTCTGGTTTTTTAACGTTTTCCGGGATCTGTTTTACCCAATTACTAATGGAAATTCCTGGATATTGATCTTAATCATTAAAAATCATTGTGCATGAAATTAAATTGTCTTCAACCCTCTTTTTCATGTCAGGGAAATATTTTTCGAAAACCCGGACCATGGACTGGTTGTTCAGGAGCACCTCGGCATTGAAGCCGTGAAGCCCCTCTTTTCTCCCGAGGAGGATGATATAGGCCATGAGTTCAGATCCGATACCCCGGTTCTGGAACTGGTCGCTCACGGCAAAGGCCACCTCAGCGGTATGGGTATTTTCATTTTTATACATCTGCCCCATCCCTGCAATAATTTCATGTTCATTCTCGGTTACTACCGCAAGGATTATCATCTCCCTGGTATAGTCTATAGTGGTAAAGACTTTCCTCATGTCATGGGGGATATCTTTCCTCATTGACATGAATCTGAATTCAAGGCTCTTATCCGAGAGGGAATAGAAAAAATCCTTTATCATCGGTTCATCATTAATTTTCACCGGCCTCATGAACACCAGTGTCCCGTCCTGCAGGGACCGGTATGTCTCAAGGTGTTCCGGGTAAAGCCCCCTCTCCCCGGGGAGTATCGTCTGGTCGCTGTAAATGAGCTTCAGTTTTTTTGCTTCCTCGATCAGGAAGGACTTGAATTTGGGATGGGCAATGGCTATGAGGTCCATTGCCCGTTCCCGTATGTTTTTCCCGTGGATATAGGCGATGCCGAATTCCGTGACGATGTAATGGATGTCTCCCCGGTTCAGGGTCACTCCGACACCGCTCTCCAGCAGGGGCACAATCCTTGAAACGGCCCCGTACATGGCCGTGGACTGGAGGACAAGGATTGATTTACCGCCCGGGGCAAGGATGGCGCCGCGCATGAAATCGGCATGCCCGCCGATGCCGCTGTAGAATGTGTCGCCAATCGATTCCGAAGTGGACTGGCCTGTGAGATCCACCTGGAGCGCAGAGTTAATTGCAGTCATATTTTTTATCCCGGCAATGATCATCGGGTTGTTCGTGAAGTCAATGGGGTTGAAGTCGATCTCGGGATTATCGTCGAGATAGGCATAGGTCTCCTTCGTCCCCATGCAGAAAGCTGCCACGGTTTTCCCCCTCTTTATATTTTTTTTTGAATTATTGACAATTCCCTTTTTTATAAGGTATATGATGGAGTCCGTAAGGAGCTCGGTGTGCACGCCCAGGTCCTTCTTGTTTTCCAGGCTTTTCAGAATCGCATTGGGGAGGCTTCCGTAGCCGATCTGAATCGTATCACCGTCATTTATAATCCTTGCGACATATTTGCCTATCTGTTCCGCTATGGTATCCGGGACAACGGGTCTATATTCAAGGAGAGGCTCATCATAGGGTATCATGAAGTCAATTTTGCTGATATGTACAAAGGAGTCTCCATGGACCCTGGGCATATTTGAATTTAACTGGGCTATTGTCAGGGTGGAATTTTCAATTGCGGCTTTGGTTATATCAACGCTGATTCCCAGGCTCACAAAGCCGTTTTTATCGGGAAGGGATGTCTGCACCAGGGAGATGTTAATCGGAATTTTTTTTGAATGGATGAGGCCCGGAACATGGGAGAGGAAAATGGGAGTATAATCAGCCAGCCCGCGGTTTACCGGGTCCCTGGTGTTGTCGGAAATAAAAAATGAATTGTGCCGGAAATTATAGGTGAATTTTTCATTTACATAAGGGGCAAGGCCCAGGGTCCAGACGTGCATGATCTCGGCATCGGCAAAGGCCTTGGGGTTCGATTCCACATATTCAATGAGCGCTTTAATGAGGTACTGCGGGGCTCCGCACCCGGTGCCTATATAAATCCTGTCGCCCCTGCGGATGTTCCTGAAGACATCGGCCATGGGAATGAATTTTTCCGGGTACTGCGACATGTATTGGTTAAGTAATTCGTTCATTGCTGCTGCTCGTCCTGTATCCAAAGCGTAGCCCTCTGAACAAGTTCAATGGCATTCTTGAGATTCAGTTTCTCTTTAATATGGATCCTGTGGTTTTCAACAGTCTTAACGCTGACATTGAGCTTCCCCGCAACCTGCCTTGAGCTGAACCCGCGGCCTATCAGGACAAAGATCTCCAGTTCCCTGTCGGTGAGGAGGTCCACAGGCGTAGCATCGATTTTGGGCTTTCCTTCTAGTATGAAGCTGAAGATCCTTGTCGCTATCTCATCGCTTACGTAAATATTCCCCTGTGCCACTCGCCTGATTGCCTTTATGATTATCTCCGGGGCCTCCTGCTTCATGATATATCCCTTTGCGCCGGCCCTCAGCGCGCGTTCGGCATACATTTTTTCGTCATGCATGGAGAGCACTATGATAGGCATTAACGGGAGATGGCCCTTCGTCTCCTTAATGAGGTCTATGCCGCTCCGGTCTTTCAGGGAGATGTCAACGATTGCCATGTCGGGCTTAATTTTGATCATTGATTTCAGGGCGATGAAGGTGTCTTCAGCCTCCCCGCAGACCTCCATGTCTTTTTCATTGTTAATCAGCTGGACAAGTCCCTTCCTGAATATTGGATGGTCCTCCACGAGAAACAGCCTGATTTTTTTATCTTTCGTCGAATCGGGCATAACATTTTATCCGGTTTATTCCTTTCTATAGGTACAGGTAACCCTGGTTCCGCCTGTATCATTCGGGCCGATGTACAGCGAGGCATCGATTATCCTCGCCCGGTATTTCATAATATTAATTCCCATTCCTTCTCTCCTGTCAAGAATGTTTTCAATTCCTGTGCCGTCGTCTTTGACCGTGAGGGTGATGGCCCCGTCATTTTCAATCAGCTCGGCGCCGATATTTTTTGCATTGCTGTGCTTTACGGCGTTGTTCACCGCTTCCTGGGTTATGAGGAAAAGGTGTATTGCCACGAATTTATTTTTTATATTGAGGGTGCCGCCCTGGGTAAAGCTGCATTTTATCCCGTAAACTTTTTCCACATTCCGGGTAAGGTCGGCAATGGCAAAAGAGATCCCGTCGGCATCTATGTCCACAGGGCTCAGCCCCTTTACCATCTGCCTGGTGTGGTCTATCGCATCGGTAATCAGGCCGCTTATCTCATCGGCGTTTTTTGCTTCCTCCATGTTCTTCTGCTCGAGTTTCTGCTTCAGGAGGTTGGCCAGGAATTTTATTCCCACGAGGTGGGGCCCCAGGCCGTCGTGGAGGTCTATGCCGATCTGGTGCCTCTCCTGTTCGCTTATCCTTAATATTTCGCTCTCCAGCCTTTTCTGCTCACTGATATTCATGAATGATGCGACGCTTTTTTTTGTTCCTGGGATTATGTCCGCGGTCATGAATATATCTTTTATGTCACCGTACCTGTCCACAAACTGGAACTCATAGTTTCTCGGGGCTGCCGACGGGTCAATCCTCCTGAGCCTGTGGTAGTCCTTCATCCTGTCCAGGTCGTCCCTGGATATGAATTCGGTCCAGCTTTTTTTTCCTTCGATATCGTCCCTGTTGTATGCTGAGAGCTTCTCAAACTCCCGGTTTGCAAGCGATATGGTTGTATCCTCCTCTATGAATATGGTGGCATTCCCGGTATTTTCGAAAATCGTCCTGTAAATCCATTCGCTCTCCTGGAGTTTTTTATCCATCTTGTCCCGGTAGAGTGAGATCTCAACGGAACTGTAGAGGTTTTTTTCATTCACCGGCTTCAGGACGAATTCATAGGGCTCAACTTTCTTGAGGCGGAGGAGGTAGGACATGTCGAATTCGCTTATGATGTATATCACGGGGATGCTGAAGTTTTTTTTAAAATTTTCGGCGATTTCAAGCCCGAACTTCCCCTCGTTCAGGTCGATGTCTATGAGGATGATATCGGGCTTGTTTTTAAAAATTTCCCTGATGCACTCATCCTCTGTCTGGAGGATGGCAGTTACCTCATGTCCCAGGCGTTTCAGGTTGCCCCTGATGTCCCTGGCAATGGAGGTTTTTTTTTCCATTACAAGTATTTTGGCTAAATCCATTTTATTATAAGATAATTAAATTCATTTTATTTTTTTCTTTTATTGCAATTAACGATTGTATTGCGGCTACTCAGTTATAAATATTTGCTCACGGATTCACACAGATGTTCACGGATTTTTATTTTTTTAAATATCATAATCATAAACTTTCCTTCTAATTTCAGGTTTATTTCAATAATTAAGCAACCTGAAAATTATTTCGTATTTAATTTTTATCCGTGCAAAGACCTGAGCTTATCTATTTTTTTATAAGTGTTGTTGCAAATATGATTAATAAATATAATGCATGTATCAAATCAAGTTTTTTTTCGGCTGCAGCCTGCTGCTGCCCCAATCATAGCCCCATGGTGGCATTACCCGACAGGTTCAATACATTCAGGACTATTATTTTTCGGTGAGTTCACTGCCCTGGAAACATGGTGAAAAGCCATACGTTCCGGCGGGAAAGGCTTCATGAGAGGGGCCACGTCCCGTTCAATAGAACTCTCAGTGCTCAGCCACAGGTCTGCAGAATTTTTTTCAATAATCACCGGCATCCTGTCGTGGATCGGCATTATAAGCTCATTGGCGCCAACCGTGATAATTGAGCAGGAATAAATCTCTTCCCCGGCCGGGGAGATCCATTTTTCATATATTCCTGCAAGGCCGAAAGGTTCCCTGTCGCTCATGTAGATGTAGACTGGCTCCTTTTTCCCCTCTTTTTTTTCCCATTCAAAGAATCCGCTGGCCGGGATTATGCACCTCCTGGTTTTAAAAGGGCCCCTGAAACTGGCTTTTTCCTGTATGGTTTCTGAACGTGCATTTATCATCCTGTAGCCGATTTTAGGGTCCTTTGCCCAGGAGGGGATGAGGCCCCACCTGAATGTGGCCAGGCTCCTCCTGCCTTCATTTTTCACAATGGCCGGGACATTGACTCCCGGCGGGATGTTGTAGCTTGAATGATAGCCAGCAAGAATATCGTCAATTGAAAATAGTTCGGCAATTTTACTCACTTCATCTATGATAGCAAATCTTCCGCACATATTTTTATTAAACAGTCCGCAGTAAAGGCTGCAGGGCAGCCCGATTTTATTATCCAGTTACATGGTTGGACATTCTGTGTCCCATATTGTCCGGAATCCGTCTGATACTCAGGCGGATTCTCCAGCAGTTTTCTGAAATATTAATACTAATGAAATAATTCTCTAATTTTTTCAGGATAATGCAATAACTTTTTAAGGTCTTGAAATTTTTATTTGCACCTTTCACAATAATAAGCTATACATTGTTTCATTCAGATCCAATAAATCAGGCAACTATCCCTTCTATTATTCATTAATTTTCACAGGTTTCATTATGGTATAGGGGCATGTTTTTATCTTAAATTTAAGTAAATAGATACATTTAATGATAAATGACATAGTATTAGGGGTTTATACATATTTTTTATTGACTTTGTTCTCAGTATTTAGTATTTTGTAAAAAATTTGATTTTTTAATAATTATATTAATGAGCAAAATAAAATTTATCATTCTAACATCACTTTTTTCTCTCTTTATGCCTTTTGTCCTGACAAAGTGCAGTGACCTGCGTACCACGAATAACCCTGAAGATTCAAAATGCGATTCGTCCCAATGTCATGGCTCAACCCTGCTTGGCCGTATCACACCTGATTCAGGAAGGCACGAGGCTCACCTGAACAGGGGATATACCTGTGAAAATTGCCATAAAAATTATTATAGTAATGAAAGGCATAAGAACGGTATCTATGATAAGGATACGGATACAGGAATTGTTTTTTTCAATGAGTCAAACAGCGGCACAGCCTGGAATAATTCCAGCGGCAGCTGTTTGAATATTCAATGCCATGTCACTCTAGTGCCATCGGTGAAAAATGTTTTCAGGCTGGTTACTGTCCGGTCTGCACCTTCGGCAAGCTGGTACGGCTCCGATACCGGATGCACCCTGTGCCACGCGCCGGGAACCGGCATTGACCCTCTCGCCACAAACGGGAGCGGTACCGCAGGCAAGCATATCGTCCATGTGGGGAAGGGGATTGACTGCCAGGCCTGCCATTCCAATTATAAATCCAGCGAGCCCCACATGAACGGAGCCTATGGAACAGGCGAACCGGGCATCATTGTCTATTTTAATTCACTGAATCCCCTGGCCGTTTGGAATGCCGGTAATACCACATGCAGCAGCATGAACTGCCACGGAAGCGCAGACTGGTACACTGCTGCAGAAATGACATGCCAGGGCATGCCATGTTTCCGGAAATATAACCGGTGCAGTAGATCCCGTGACAACAAACGGGTCCGGCCTGAACGGAAAACATACAACGCATGTATCGGATAAAGGAATATCCTGCCAAAAATGCCATTACGGCTACAAGGCTGCGGCTGCACATGCCAATGGCACCCTGGACACCGGTAATCCGGCAGTTATTGCTGCATTATTTGATTCCACAAACCCCTCAGGGCAATGGTCCAATGATACAGGTCCGGGAACGGGCCGGTGCTTACAGCTTCAGTGTCATGGGTCTTCAGCACTGGACTGGTACGGGTCAGGTGCATGGACCCTGCCGTCATGCGATACCTGTCACAATGCATCCATCGGTACGAGGCGGCAGGTGACGGGGAGCGGCGGCGATTTCGGCGCAAATCCAGGCATCAGGTCGCACCATGTTGCCACCAGTACTGCCGGTAATGATCCGACTGCTGAGCAGTGCAAGGTATGCCATTATATGAGCACTCACATGGGAGGCATTGTTAAATTAAAAAATGCCGATACCGGGAATCCCATATTATACAGTTCATCAACACCCTCGGCCCTTGAGGCCTTCTGCCTCAGCTGCCATGATACTGATGGAGCCATATCAACCTATTATGCGCCCGACGGCACAGCGACCGGCACCGATCCCTTCCATGACGGGAAGACGCTTGGCGCTGGGTTGTTTGTAGCAGGCAATAAAATCAAGGGCTACTGGAATAATACATATACCGTCCACAAGGACAAAGGTCTCACATGCGCCGGTACCGGGGAGGCCGGGACCGGATGCCACGGGAGCAATGGGGTAGTGAATATACACGGTTCCGTATCCAAAGGCATTCTCACTAAAAACCTGACGCTTCCTGCTCCTAAATCGTCAAGCGACCCGCTTCCAAGAAATCCGTCAAATCCGGCATATGTGAGTTATATAAATAATATCTTTCAACTCTGTTTTGACTGCCATAACGATTACCCGGCAGTTTCTAAAGAGGTCGTTCTTGGATACAAACAGGGGGGAAACTATGATCTTTCCTGGGCACCGACCCCCTATTATACATTAAGTATCCAGAGCCTTTTCCGTGATGTTTACACTTATGGGCCCAAACCTTATGATGATAATTTTTTTGGCGATCCGAATACTCCAATTCATAATTATCACCTTTTATCATCTGATGGATGGATGCAGGATGTGTGGGCATACCGAGGCGATGCAGGCCAGACGGGGAGGGCGTCATGTACGACCTGTCATAATGTCCATGGTACTTCTGGAACTGTCAGGAGCACGTATGGTGAATTTGGGATAACTGCCTTCAGCGACGGAGGGAATTTGTACAAGACATTGGTGCCAGACACGAATTTTGATGATCCAGTAATGAAAAGTTATCCAATTTATTGTAATATAAATTGCCATGGCATGGCTGGACCGTCTTCATACTGGCATACACCGGCAAATGAGTAGCTGGTTTTTTTATTATGGTTAAATTTCTACTATCAAAATTCTGTGAAATATTTAATCAGTATTAATACTTATTTTTATTGACGAAAAAGGTAGGATTTATTAAATTATATCCACAATTTGTTTTTTTGTTTATACGGCATAAGTCCATGACAATAAGAAATTTTATCAGACTATCAATCCTTATAATTCCCCTTGCTACTTTTGCCCTTAGTAACTGCAGCAAGGAGAGAAGCCTCCTCCCCAAACAGGTTTCTACCTGCAATGCCTCGGAATGCCATGCATCGTCCCAGCTCAATAAGTACCCTCCTCAATCAGGGAAGCATGCGCTGCATCTTGTTAACGGACTGATATGCGAGAATTGCCACAAGGATTATGACAGTAATCCCAAACATAAAAACGGCGTAGTTGATATTTCATCGGACACCGGTGCCGTGAAGTTTGATACATACAGCAGTGCAGGGAAATGGTTTTATTCCTCGGGCGAATGCTCAAATCTTGAGTGCCATGGCGGCGGTTCCGTGCCGGTTAAGTGGTATGGGGATGTGCCTGGCGGATGTACTGTCTGCCATTCTGAAGGGAGCCCCATTGACCCCCTGTTAACAAGCGGAGAGGGGATGAAAGGGAAGCATATCGCCCATGTGGTAAATCAGAATATTAACTGCGATAGTTGTCATTATGATTATAAGAAAAACTCTGGTCATATGAATAATATTTATGGAAAGAATGAGGTTGTATCCATTGTAAATTATGACGGCATTTTTAAAAACAGTAATGTCTCATTTACCTTTAATGATAATACTGGATTATGCGAAAATATTTCATGCCACGGCACTTCGATTGGAATAGGCTGGTACAGCGACACGAGCGGCTGCATGGCCTGCCATTCCTCCAGTAATATAAATCCTATTATAACCAACGGCAGCGGGGCCTCGGGAAAACATGTGGAGCACGTCACTAACAGGGGGATTGAATGCGTCTCCTGCCATTATGACTATAAAAACAACTCCCGGCACATGAACGGCCAGTATGGGCATGCAGAACCAGGCCTGTTGGTCTTTTTCGGCGGCAAGTGGCCGTCTAATGGTTATAATGTCTCTGCTGCCTTTAACAATCCGAATCCCGGATACTGCAGTGCTATTTCCTGCCACGGAGGGACCGGTTACGAAAACTGGTACGCCTCATCTTCCGCGTCCTGCGTCAATTCATGCCATGCAGCGGGAAGCAGAATCGGACCCTCTCCAATAGATGCATCTACCGGAAGCCATCCCGGGCATATTTCATCTGCCGGGATTAGCTGCGAAGAATGCCACTCAGGATACAGGAATCTATTGACCCATATCAACGGTACGCTGGACATCCCGGCGGCAAATCCAGGGATGTTAAAATTTAATCCGTCACGACACCCGTCCGGGGGATACAGCGCCGGACAGTGCTCAGGGATTTACTGTCACGGCAGCTTTACCGGCGGCAATAGTTCAATCTACCCGGTGTGGGGAGGGATGGTGAATTGTGCGACGAATGCATGCCATGGCAGCGATGCAAGCGGAAATCCGGCTGAATCCAATAATCCGGATACAAAACATGGAACACATGTCACAGCCATAACGAATATAACCAACCCGGGAACCGGGTCAAAATATACGAAAACCGAATCCTGCCCGGTCTGCCACAGTGGTCATGGTTACGGAACAGGCACCCATGTCAACAGCCAGGCTGATATTACATTCAATTACCAGAATCCCGAGGGAGCAATGGGTACGTCAACAGGGGGAAACTGGACTCTTTCAGGCTTTAGCCCGGTCCAATGCCAGAATACCTATTGTCATGGAAATTTTTCAGGCGGTAATATTGACACAGTTAGCTGGGCTGAATCTAAGAATGATTCGGGATGGTGCGGATCATGCCACAGTGCAAATCCGATATCAGTAAAACATGCAAAACATCTTGCTGTCTATCCCGGGCAGTGCGTCTACTGCCATGAGGGATATACAGCTGCATCAACCTCTGAAAACCATGTAAATTTAATCAGAGATGTATCTTTCGGGTATCCCATAAAGGAAAATACCGGGGGGATGCCTGATTATGAAAATGCTTCAAAAACCTGTTCTTATGTTTATTGTCATGGCTATTTCCCTCGGGTGATGTATAATGCAACTACCACGAATCCCGGAAATGCAAACAATCCGATATGGAATTCGTCGTCGGCCGCACTGTGCGGGACATGTCATGGGAATGCCGGTAATAATTATTCATCAGCGACTCACAGCATGCATACCAGGAATTTGTCGGGTTCGTATAAAACATATTTCGGCAATCCTATAGGCATTGAAAGCTGTGATGCCTGCCATAATTTTGGAACTGATTCGGATAAGAGCTTTACCGCATCCAGTACGCAGGGGAGCTATAATACCGTTAACCATGGGGATTTTTCAATAAGCGATTCCGGCGTCAATGCTGATGTACTCTTTAAGGCCGATGACAGCGATCTTGCTTCGAGGATTGGCGACATTGTACCGGCAAAGACAACATGGAATCCAGGTTCAACTTCATGCAGCAATTCCTGGTGCCATGGAAATTTTGATAATGGGGCTGGCTTTGCCGGTAATAATGCTACCAATACCCCGAACTGGCTTGTTCCTTCGACCGGGGATTGTTTGACATGCCACTCTTATTATAATGGAACGCATAGCGGGGGGTTCAGCTGCACTGGATGCCATCCAATGCATGGGGGAGGTTTTTCCCCACACATAAATGGGATATTCGGTGGGTTTTAACTTTTTTTTATATTTCCAATTTCCCCGTATTTTTTACCTTCACTTTTACTGTTGAGCCGTAGACAGTGCCATTGATTCCTTCCCCATTTTATTCATCAATAATCAAACCGGAAAACTTTTCATTGTATATTAAGATTCCGGGAGGGTGAATAAAAGATTTAACATTATCCCTGTAATTCATCGATAATTATTGAGTATGTCCGTTAATTGTCGGGCTGAACAATTATGTACACAGGAGCATGCCCATGACCTTTGAATTTTCAAATGGATCCTTCGATATCATCATCAAGATCGTTGTGGCGGCGCTCCTCGGCAGTTTCATCGGCCTGGAAAGGGACATCCACGGCAGGGCCGCGGGCCTGCGGACCCACCTCCTTGTGTGCATGGGCTCTGCAGTATTCATGATACTGTCAAAACAGATCGGTGCAGGCGCCTCGGGGGGTGATTCCGGCAGGATAGCCGCGCAGGTGGTGACGGGCATCGGTTTTCTCGGAGCCGGGACTATCATTAAGGAGGGCTTCACGGTACGGGGATTGACCACGGCATCGTGCCTCTGGGTGGCCTCGGGAATCGGGATGGCCGCAGGCGCCGGGAGCTATCTCCTGGCTTCCTCAGTTACGGCAATAACCCTTTTCAGCCTTGTGGGCCTTAACTATTTTGAAAAAAGTTACCGGCGGGATTCCTACCGGTCGCTCGTCATTGCCGTGGAAAACAGCGTGGACCCTTCAGATATCATAGAAATAATAAAGATAACCGAGATCAGGATTGTATATTTTGATTTGGAAAAAAATTATGAGTCCGGCGTCACCACGTGCAGGTTTTTCGTGAAGATATTCCACAAGGGAATAACAGACAAGATCTCCCACAGGCTGATAGATTCCCTTGAAGAAAAGGGCCTGGCCCTCAGGTCGATCAAGTGGGAGCATTAGAAATTCAAGGTATCGGATGATGTATCATCATCTTCCGCGGAGCGTTTATCTCGGGTTGAGAGTATATCCTATCCTGAATCCTCCCCAGTGCATTCCGTTCACATAGATAGGGGCCGAGGCATCATACATGAGCACGCCGGTGTCCCTCCGGTATATCTGGAGCAGATGCTCCTCCTGGTGTTTTCCCACCATTTTGCCGACTCGATCGCCGAAAATCCTCTTTGTCCGGTTCCCTATGAAATCTCTGTCGTAGTTCCCCGTAATCGGTTTGCAGAACAGAAGGTTGTGCTGGGGGACATAGCCGTTCTGATCCGCGCATATGCAATAGACGATGAATGTATTCTCCCGGTAAAGTTGTTCCTGGATCCCCGGGAGTTTGTCTGTGGCAAAATCTATGTATGCGGTATTGTATTTTTTAGGGTTCGTGTTGGGGATTTCCTTGTAGTTTGTGTCAAAGAGTTCATCCCCGGTTATATCGCCCTTTTCAATCGCCTCTTCGAAAAGCCTGGTAATCTTGACGGCATATTCCATTGCCAGCATTCTCATCTTCCCGTGCGTCAAGTTCTCATTGTAATTCACCTCGACCCGGAATATATCCATGATTGTTGATGAATCATTGGCATTCTTCAACAGGCCCGAGGACATTTCCCGAATCACCTCTATCATGCTAAAGGCCGATTCTGACACCTCGGTCATCTTGTCCCTCACCTTTCCCGCCTGGGTTAAGCTTCCGCTTATTTTTTCATGGGAGATATCCGTGACTTCGGAAATCTGGTGTACGAGGTCGTCTGTTTTCGCGGCAAGCCTTCTCACCTCCTTGGCTACAATAGCAAATCCCCTGCCTGCTTCGCCAACCCTTGCCGATTCGATGGCTGCATTCAGCGAGAGTATCTCGATCTCTCTTGAAATGTCGTTTATCCTGACTCCTATGGATGATATTTTCTTTGCATACTCTTCTATTTCATTCATGATTGTTGTAAGGCCTGCTAGCTCCAGCTGGCCTTTGTCATTCAAGTCAGAGATTACCTTTATTTTTTCACTGGAAAAGCTGTCAATACTTTTCGTCGACTGCTGAACTGAACTGATGGAGCTTTTAGCTGATATTACCACCTCTCTAAGGTTTGTGATGGCGGTGTTTATCATATTTTTCATTTTTTCTGAAATATCGCTGAATTCCCCTCCGGTATCGATTTCCAGGGTCTGGTAGAGGTCACCCTGGCATAATGAATAAAGAGTTTTGATAATGGTTCCCAGTAGTGTATCGATCTCTTTCTCCAGCCTGCTCCTGTATTCCAGGAATTCATTCCTCTCATCCTTTACCTCTTTTTTCCATTTAAAGAAACGGGATACATTCATGATATTTCCTTATTAAATTTTTTGTTTTTCTTTTATAAATTTAAATCAATGTCGATAAAAATGCAAATAAAAAAATATTTTAAATGTAAAAGTGTAACACATATTTTATATTTATCCAGTTTTATCATATGAATTAAAAATAAATAATTGCCTCCATATTATATTTCTTGACTTTATCATTAATAATTCGTTAATTCAGGCATTACAACAATTGAATATACTTAATTAAGGATGAATTAATGAGCACATTCCGGTTAAATGCTCTATTTAACCCTAAATCCATTGCGGTAATCGGGGCAACGGCAAGGCCCAATTCCCTCGGAATGCCGATAATGAGGAATCTGATAAGCGGTAATTTCCAGGGGCCCATCCTGCCCGTAAACCCGGGCTATGACTCCATTCATGGAATACTGTGCTATAAATCAATTGAACATCTCCCCATTGTGCCCGACCTTGCCCTGCTATGCACCCCTCCAGGGACAGTAATGACACTGATTGATAAACTGGGGCAGAGGGGGACACGGGTTGTCATAATCATGACAACTGAATTCAATATGTTTGATTCAAAGGGGGAGAATAATTTCAAATCGATTTTGACCACTGCGCGAAAGTACGGCATGAGAGTACTGGGGCCAAGTTCCACGGGGATACAGGTACCCAGGATAGGCCTCAACGCAAGCTGGATAAGCACTGCAGTTAAAAACGGGAAGCTGGCCTTTGTTTCACAGTCCGGATCTTTTACCGCCGCGGTCATGGAATGGGCGAGTCTGAACGGGATCGGCTTTTCCAATGTAATATCCACAGGGGATACGGTTGATATAGATTTTGGAGATATCCTCGATTTTGTGGCCACTGACAGCCAGACAAGTTCAATTCTCCTGAATATTCGGTCCATTGAAAACCCCAGAAAATTTCTCTCTGCTGCAAGGGCCGTGGCCCGCATAAAGCCTGTTATCGTCATAAAAGCCGCGCGGCGCTTTGAAAAGATCGGTATCCGCGGTGACCACGATTTTTCACAGATTCTGGAGGACGAGGCCTATGACGCCGCAATACGGCGCGCCGGGATGCTGAGGGTGTATAATACCTATGAACTTTTTGACGCGGTGGAGACCCTCACCTACGGCCGTATGATCCATGGAGACAGCCTTGCCATCGTATGCAACGGCATCAGCCCCGGGGACATGGCGGCAGACGCGCTCATACAGGGCGGCGGAAAACTTGCGGAGCTCTCTGAAGAGACCGTCCAGAAGATTTCGGTGATTATATCAAAGAAGCTGTTCAGGACCAATCCCATAGATCTCGGCCGCGAAGCCAACGCGGTAAAGTACAGGGAATCAGTTTCAATACTTCTCGACGCCCCGGAGGTTGACGCTGTTCTTGTAATGTACACCCCGACTCCCGTGACCCAGAGCAGCGAGATCGCGGCGGCCATCTCCGAAGTTGCCGGGAAAAGCCGCGGCAATCTGATTGCCTGCTGGCTTGGGGAAAACAGGAGGGATCCGAGGCACAATATTCTTACTCAGTGCGGAATACCGGTCTATGTCACCCCAGATGAGGCCACGAGGGCATTTCTGCATCTCATCCGGTACAGAAAAAACCAGGAGATGCTCATGGAGACGCCGCTTATGCTCCCTGAGGAAAGGAGCGCCGACAGGGGGATGGCAAAAGAGATAGTTACAGCAGTACTCTCCGCAGGGAGAAAGTCTCTTAATGAAGAGGAGACCTCCAGGGTCCTCAACCTCTATGGCATCAATACCCTGGAAACACAATTGCTGAATAAAATTGATGATGTCCTTGAATATGCCGATAGGGAGGGATATCCCGTTTCCCTCAGGCTTTCGTCGCCAACGCTCAGGAGGGAACTCTCCGTGGGGAACATATCCTTTGACCTTTCTTCCAGGGATGCCGTGGAGGCAGCGGCAGAGGGTATGGATGAAAGGTTTTATAAACGGTATCAGGGACTGCCGCATCCGGGATATGTTGTGCAGAAGATGACACGCCGTCCCGAGGCGCTGCTCCTTTCCATGGGAATATCCAATGACCCCCTTTTCGGGCCCTTTATTCGCTTTGGAAGGGGAGGGGCTCCCACGGGGATTCCCGGTGATTATGCCGTTGCCCTGCCGCCCCTTAACATGAGCCTTGCAGGGGAGCTTATCGCTCAGACAAATGTGGGTAAAATGATCAGCATGAGGAATAGCCGGAGTCCAATAAATGATAATGAAATAAGGACCATGCTGGTGCGGATCTCCGACCTCCTCATCGACATCCCGGAACTCGTGGCCATGGACATCAACCCGCTCCTGGCCGACGGCAGCGGCACGGTCATCATTGATGCGCGGATGTCTGTGCAGCCCTCATTCAAAGAGGATGAACGCCTGTCCATAAGGCCCTATCCAAGAGAGCTTGAAGATACATACGCGTTGAAAAACGGCATTGAACTGAGCGTCCGCCCCATAAAACCTGAGGATGAGCCGAACTACATCAAGCTCCTTTCCCTTGTCAGTCAGAAGGATCTGCGCATGAGATTTTTCAGTGAAACCAGGGATCTTCCCAAGGGGCTCCTTGCCCAGCTTATCCATATCGATTATGACAGGGAAATGGCCTTCGTAGCCGTTTTAAAGAAAAATGAGATGGAATTTGACATTCTGGGAGTTGTAAACATCAATGCGACAAATGACAGGTTTATAGCCGAATATTCCATCCTTGTCCGGTCCGATATGAAGGGCCAGGGGCTCGGCAGATATTTAATGGAAAAGATTATTCATTATTGCAGGGACAAGGGAATGAAGACAATTTTCGGAATAGTCAATAACAATAACAGCGAAATGATACGGCTTACAGAAAAATTGGGCTTTAAAACCAATTATTTTTATGACGATGATATCATTGAAGTGCGCCTTGATATATGAAATAAAGCCTAAAATTCTCTGCAATTGTAAAATAATATTCTTGACATTTGCCGACACCTCAATAGTTATTAAATAATTACCGTTTATTATCATAATAGCCAGGAGCATATTTTGAAATTTAAAATTAACAAATCAGCCTTGTGCATTTTTGCGGTTACAGCTGCTTTAATAATTTTTTCTTCAGGCAGGGCAATAGCTGAACCGAATAAAAATGTTATACTTGTTCTTGATACCTCCATGAGCATGATCGGCTTTGGCGGGAATAACATCATGGATAAGGTGAAATCCAGTATTGAAAATTATATCGATAAGCTGAAAGATGGCGATAAAGTCACATTCATCACTTTTGACACAAAAGTGACCATCTACCCTACAATTCTTATCGATGATAAGAATGACCGTGATATTGCTAAAAAATACATCTCCGCAATCGAGGCGAAAGGGCTCTGGACATATACAATTGATATGCTGAAAAATGTCTTCAAGAAGGCAGAGGAGATTTCAAAGGCTGAAAAAGACAGGAAAACAGTAATTGTAATCATGACCGATGGAATCGACGACCCCCCTCCCGGACACAGGAAGGATCTTTTTGACATCAAGAGTGTATCAAGCGAGTACTCGGGAAAGGACTGGTGGATTTATTTTATAAGTTTTGCAGACCTCCAGAAGAACGAGAAATTAAAGGGGGAGCTTGAGAAGGAGCTTAAAAAAGTTTCTGACAAGAGCCAATTTATTGATGCCAAGGATGTCCCTGAAAAAGGGATTGAGGACATGCAGAAATCCATGAAAGCCCAGGAAGGCCTCCAATGGCGGGCCATCCTTATTATTGCAGCTGCAGTTATCATACTCTTGATTATTATTATCAGAATAGCAAAGAAAGGCGGACCAAAGGTAAAAGGCAGGCTGGAATACTGGAATATAGAGATTCTCGACCCATATATTGAAAAATTTGACCTGACAAAGAAAATGTCAGGTGAGATTGTTATAGGAAAAAAAGCGCAATGCCATTTATATATCAGAGATATCACTATCTCCGGGAATTTCAGCATCATTGCCCTGAAGAACCCCGTCAGGTTATCAATAAAGGGTGAAACAGGCGTTGATGTGATGTTTAAAAATAAGGAATCATCTGGTATTCTGACAGATGGGGACATATTCCAGGCCGGGAATTATGGCTTTAAGTATATTGCCGGTTAAGGCAGGTTTCAGGATCTAAGGTAATAATACCTGGTTTAACGATATTTATCAGTTTAAACAGGTATTTTTAATTTTAATTTTTTAGAATATACCGGATTTTAGGAATGCCCTTAATTATTATTGTCAATTTGTCGAAATAACTTATAGGCACTGGTAAAAGCAGATGTTTCACACAAACCTAGTATACAAAATTTGGAAGATTTTATATAAATTAAGAAATAAAATCTTGACATTATAAATATATTTGATAAAGTAATCCAAATTAGTATGTTCATATACAATTATATTTTTTATATGATATTTATCCATATAAAAAATAAAAAGTGTTTAAGTAAATAATCTTTTAAATTTTTCTAGGAGGAATATTCAATGGCAGGTGGTCAATTTCCAAAAAGTCCTAATAAATTTCACCCTACTACGCCCAGTGCTGTAGGTTCCAGAAATTCGATAGTACAGGAGGGCAGGGATAAAATTGATGAGCAGAGAGTTCTTCTCGAGGAGACTACCGATAAGGTATTGAATCATATTGAGACAAAACTTGCTCCCGAAGTACTGGAAAAACTTGATGTAATGGGGGGCCTTAAAGAGAAGCTCTACCGTTATGTTAACCAGCACTATGTTAACATGTTCAATAGATATACCGTGACCATGGAAGACGAATTTTTGAAAAAAGTCAGGGACTTCACTGACAAGGAAGAGTCAAAGGGCCTCAACAGGTATACTCCGAAAGAGATTACCGAGATGCTTGATAAAATAGGCGGTTCAGACAAGTTCCATACTGGTGAGATTGAAAAATCGATTGTAAACATGTATGGTCACCTTCAGGGCCACATCCAGAGGGGTGTCAACGACCTTGAGACTGAAACCAATGCCATATTAAGGCAGAAGACCGATGTCGGAGCTTTTGTCCGCGGTGAAAACGCATATTCAGTTTTAAAATGCGTTTTTAAAGATAATGCAATGAGGCCCAAGTATGTTTATGATGTAAAGTTGTCTATCAACATACTGGACAGCGAGCTCATAAGCCCGGTCTATCATTACCAGGCAACTCTCGAGACTCTCATGAAAGATGCCATTCAGAAGCATATTCATGAACTCATTGACCACCAGGTCCAGACGCTGAATGAGGACCTTATCGATCAGGGGAAAAGAGACCTGAATGCAAGTGAGATGATGTTTGAGAGAATTAAGAAGATTGAGAATTACACAGGCGATGAAAAAGAGGATGAGAAGTCCAAGAGATATACCATCCTTGCAAAGAGATTCCTTGACAAGATTGAGGGGCTCAGGGCCGAGATTGATGAGCAGGACAAGGATCCTCTGAATATCAGGGATAATATCAAGTACATCATCGACCAGGAGAATATAAGGAACAGGGGATATAATACCAGCGTAAACTCGCTGACATCAATCCTCGACACCAGTAAGCTCGGTTACCAGGTATGCGACAACCTGAAAAACGCAAGGGTCTGCCATGTAAGGGAGTATGAATCAACTGACCCGGCTGAATTACCCGATGAAAGGTACAGGATGAGGCTTGCATATTATGACCTGAACCAGTTAAGAGAAGAGAAGAGAGAGTATGATAAGCAGATGCATGCCTTCTCTGTTCAGGTGGCGGAGCTCTGGGATGTAACTCATGCCCATTATGAATCAAAGAAGAGATTCAGATCCCTTATCGACTTGGATGACCTTGCAGGCAGGCTCATGACCAAAGAGTGGAGAAATGAAAGGAAATCGAGGGAAGCTGATCCCGAGCATGTTCTCTGGAATGAAATCGGGCAGATGTATAATGAAAATACCTTTGTAGAGAAGAATAACAGGACCTATGAGGACAGGATAAAGAATCTTAAAAACAAACTCAAGTATCTGAGAAATATTCTTGTTGAGATGCATGAGTTCCAGAACCCGATTGAAAGGGTTATCCTGGATGAGAGGATCAATTATCTCACACTCAAGTTCAACGATTTTACCTATCTTGTAAATCCTCATCATATACAGCCCGGAGTTGTTCTTGATATAGACATAACCACTATAAAGAGAAAACTCTATATGCTTAAAGGTATGGCAAACGTTCTTAACGAATTCCTCTACGGAATATCAAAAGGATTTGCCGATGCTGCATTCGCAACATACAGCAGAAGGAGATCAACCGTGAGATCCGATATTGAGCAGTCTTTCACCGAAGATGAAGTGAAAGAGGAATTCTTTGAGTCTCAATTCAAGAAGCCTGGTGGTGAATCTCCGGCAGAAGCTGTCGGCGCAGTTGACCTTTCAGGAAAGAACAGGCCTAAGAAGAAGAGTACGGGATTAAAAGAGTTATAAAAAACATAGACTTTGATTTATTAAAAAGGATGCATATATGCATCCTTTTTTTTTAATTTTAACTGTTTTTTTATACAAAGTACTTGCAAATTTTTAATAATAATTTATGATTTCATTTTATTTATGTGAAAGACGTTCACATAAATAAAAGTTTTTTCACCGATCATTCGGACATTTAATGTATAAACCGTTTTTTTCAGGAAACAGTTGAGCAAAGCTGTAGATTGCGGGAACAGCAGACTGATCATGATAAATACAGTCTGATATCAATAATACCATTCAGGAGTTATAGATTATGGAAACAACATATTATTCTCTTGCATCGAAGAATAATTTCAATAAGGCTTTGAAACATTTTTTCAGCGTCAATGATGCCGTTGATGAAGTTGAATCTGACAGGAACATAGCCGATGTCATAAACGGTTGGCTTACCAAAGGAGAAATAGTCGAAGATCAGATACTTCCCATGGTCGGCTCCATTATCAGGGATAAATTCGGATATTCCTACGATTCCTACAATATTCCAGGTACCATATCCGATTTCAGTAAACTCAATGCCGAAACAATAAAATGGACTGCCCTTGACATTGTGATTACATATTACAGCCCAATCGGACAGGTTATACTCATTAACCCTAAAAATATAAATCACTGGAATAACGCCCGTGAACTGATTAAGGACCAGCTTCTTGTTGTATACACCAAATTCTTGAAAGGTGAAAACAAAAAGGTTCAGATGGATGCAATTAACGCTGTTGAAGAGATGATCGCAGGAAAAGACGTTTTCATTAATCAGGATTTCATAGATCAGACCAAGGTAGCGAAGGTTCAGCCTGTGCAGAAGGTTGCTCCGCAGCCGGTCTCTGATTCAAAAAAAAATGTTACCCCTAAGTATCCTGTTCAGGTTTCCAATGAGCTCTTCCATAACGGAAATGTAGAGGCATGGAAAAAGATTATTGAGAGTTTCAAGGAAAAATTTCCAGATCAGGAAGTGTCAATCTTTCACCAGGGTGCCCTCATCAATGACATCAATGCCCTTTTCAAATGGGGAAAAGTGAAACATGGGGATTCCATATTTTTCCAGGTGGCCGGGGAAAATATACAGGGTGTATCCAAACTAAAAAAATACCTCTACGAAGGGGCCAGCCACAGATATGAGCAGTTTTTAAAGGTCGGTCTCGGACAGGTGCTTAACCTGTTTTAATCAGGAAATAATTTAAATTTGGAGTAATAGATATGGAAAACATTATATATTTTGACAAGGACATGAAAGCGATTGATTCCAAGATGAAGGAAAAGTTCGGAATCAGGGGAAGGAGGGCAATAGACCTGGCAGAGATGGGCTTGCCGATTGCTCCCGGGTTTATCATTGATTCAGATATGACCGGAAAACTGTCTCAGGTTAATCTGAAGGCACTGCTCAAAACGCATATAGGGAGCATAGAAAAAGAAGTTAAGAAAAAATTCGGCGATCCTGTGAAACCTCTTATGCTGAAAATTGTTATCAGCTCAGACCTGAATGTCCCCTATTTTCCGTCGATTCATAACATCGGAATGAACGACGAGACTGTTAAGGGATTCAGTAAAAATACGGGGGCCGATTTCGCCTATGGAGAATACCTCTTTTTGTTACGAAACATGGGATTGAAGCTGTATAATATTCCTGCTGAAGATAAAAAGTCACTGGAAGCTGACCTGGCAAAAAAATCAAAAATTGATGATATAAAAAAAGCAATAGCCGGATATAAAAAATATTACGGAGACAAATTCCAGGAGGATGTCTATGACCAGTTAAGCCTTATATTGAAGGCCTCCTCTGAGAAATACTGTGATTCAGACATAGATGTTGACAACAGCCTGTCAATCATGGTGCAGGCCATGGTTTACGGAAATTTCGGGACAACCTCATATTCTGGAAATTATTTCACAAGGAATATTGTTACAGGCGAATCTGAGATACAGGGTGAATTCGTTCAGAATGCCTTTGACTTCACCACGCAGAATTATAAGGATATAAGTAAGATTGAAAAAAAATATTACGAGAAATTTATAAAAATAGGCCGCAGCCTGGAAGAAAACTTCAAGGAAGTGCGTAATATTAAATTTACGATAGAAGAGGGTGATTTCTGGCTCGTTGAACAGCGTGAGGTTGATGAGAAATCCACTCAGTCACAGGTGAAGTGCCTTCTTGAACTCTGCAAAAATAAAAAGATTACCCAGGAGTTCCTTGTTAAAAATATCAAGCCCAACCAGTTGACCGAACTTCTTCATCCGGTAATTGATCCACGGACTATCAAGGGTACCAAGAGTATTAAGGGAGGCATTGCCGGTTCAACCGGAGCCGCAATCGGCAGGGCATATTTTTCTACGACCAAGCTTCTTGAGGAATACCGCAAGGCAATCATGAAAGGTGGGGATACCAACCTCATTCTTATTCTTTCTTCTTCATTCGCAGAGGATGTCAAGGCTATAGAGGTGGCCAAAGGCGTTATTACTTCTGAAGGCGGTTTTTCATCACATGCGCCGGTAGTTGCAAGGAGCCTTGGAAAAGTCGCAATGGTACAGCCCGAGATGAAGGTCAGGGGGAATTCCATGACCCTGGGCGGAAAGACTATCAAAGAGGGCGATTACATATCACTGAATGTGCCTTACTATGAAGATCCGACAATATACCTCGGCAGGGTGGGCCTTATCGAACCTGATTTCAAAAACAACGGCCTCATTGATTTTCTGAACGTCGTGGAGAATTTCATCGGCGACTTTACGGTGCGGGCAAATGCCGACCTGGAACGCGATGCCAAAGTGGCCAAGGAATTCAACTGCAAGGGGATCGGCTTATGCAGAACAGAGCACATGTTTTTTAATGAGAAAAGAATAATGAAATTCAGGGAGATGATTATTGCCGAGAATGAAACTGAGAGAAGAAAAGCTCTCGATCTTCTTCTTCCGATGCAGAGATCTGACTTTTATGACCTTTTCAAAATCATGGGAGTGCTCCCGGTAACCATCAGGCTTCTCGATGCGCCTCTGCACGAATTTCTCCCCCGCAGTGATGCCAGCATGAACGAATTCGTGTCATATCTCAAGACCAAGAGAAAAAATATATCAGCATCAGAGATAAAGGCACGGTGCGAGGACCTCAGTGAAATGAATCCCATGCTCGGCCACCGGGGATGCCGTGTTGCAGTTACCTACCCGGAGATATATGAAATTCAGTGCAGGGCAATTTTTGAAGCGGCATGCATGCTGAAAAAAGAAGGACTGAATGTTATCCCGGAAATCATGATACCCATCGTCATGAGCGAGGATGAGATAAAATTTGTGAAAAACGGCAAGACGATAGAGGGGAAAACAGTCAAGGGTATCCGTGACATAAAAGACCAGGTCCTTGAAGAATACGGGATTGATAATATTGAATATTCCGTGGGCACCATGATCGAGCTTCCGGCTGCAGCGCTCTGTGCAGGGAATATAGCCAAGTATGCTGAATTTTTCAGCTTTGGCACAAACGACCTGACCCAGACTACCTATGGGCTTTCACGGGACGACTCAAACTCCTTTTTCCCCGATTATTCACTTTATGACCTGATAAAGAATAATCCGTTTAAGGTGCTTGGTGATGAAGTGAAGGAACTTATCAGCATCGCAGCTTTAAGGGGCAAACTGACGCGTCCGGATATAAAAATGGGCCTTTGCGGCGAACATGGGGCAAACCCTGACAATATAAGGTTTCTTATGGAAACAGGCCTGAATTATGTATCATGTTCGGCATATTCAGTACCGCTGGCAAAGCTTGCCATTGCCCAGATAAACCTGGAGAAAAAAGATAGTAAATAAGGATTTTCATTATGTGTAACAAAAAGGAGCGGGATAAAACCCGCTCCTTTTTTATAAAATTACAACTTTATTTATTTTTCTTTTAACTGATTGATCGTTGGATCTGTCACCAATACGCCACAGAGTCCAATTTACGGCACTGCGGATCCCTGGATCATCTTCTTTGAATATTTTTAGAAGGATATGAGCCGCGGTATCATCACCAATATCTCCAAGTGCACGTACTGTGGTTAGTCTAATTGAAACAATATTTCCAAATTCATCTTTTTCATCAATTTTTTTATTTTTAAGCAGTTTAATTAATTCCGGAATGGCCCTTGTATCGCCGATTTTTGCAAGAGCGCCAGCAGCAGAATTTTTAACGTAATGACTTGAGTCTTTCAGGGCGTTCATTAGTGGTTCTACGGCTTTTATGTCACCTAATGGCCCAAGGGCCCCGGCAGCAGCGGAGCGTAAATAGCGGTCTCCGCTGTTCAGGGCCTCGAGCAGTGGAATCAGCGCTTTTTGATCAGGAAGTTTTTCCAGAGCAAATGCTGCGATTTGATGCAAATAGGAATTTTTATTCTGTAGAAGATCTATCAGAATATCTACAGCTCTAGGATCTCCAATATTTTTAATGGTATTGGAAAGGGCATCTATTGCATCACCGGTTGTTTTTGTTCTGGCACGATCGGAATATTTCATCAAATCAGGCAGAACCCCGGCAATTGGCAAAATTATCCTATAATCATGAATTTTCTGTATATCCATGCATGCCGCAAGCCTGACCGGATCCTCCCCCTTCATAATTCTATCCAGGAGGTTATCGGCATATGACAGGATATCCTTTTTTATGAGCTCGGATTGCCCGTCAGTCTCCTCAAAAATAGTACCGCAGAACTGACATTCATAAAAACCGGAAGATTTTGCCTGTTTTAAACCGGCACCGCATTGCTTGCAATGAAAAATTTCAATTGGCATATCATTAGCATAATATAATCAAATCAATTCAGCAAGCTTTTTCTGGAATTGCAGATGCTGTTTAATAGAAAAAAGTATCATTTTAATAATTATATTGACGTTTATGTATTTTATAGTAGATTAGAATATATGTGCGAGTAATATGTTCATTTGGTGTACTTTTAATTAGAGTAAATTATTTTTATATCATCAAGTTCATCAATATTATTTATGATGAATTTTTGATAGCTCAATTATTTTTATTTATCATTTTTTTTTGTTCAGGAATAATATATGAAAAAAATTTTAATAACAGATGATGACTTTATAACAAGAGAGATTATTGCGGAAATTGTAGAATCCATGGGTTATGTAGCAATCCAGAGCTCCAACGGTCTTATTGCGCTGGATGTTCTTTTTGACAATCCTGATATTTCACTTCTCATCGCTGATATGATGATGCCGAGAATGGACGGGAGAACTCTTATACAGGTGCTGAGACGACAGGAAAAATTTACCAAACTGCCAATAATAATAATATCAGGCATCATAGCGGTACATGATGTCCAGGATCTTCTAAGCATTGGCGCTTCCAGATTTATGCCGAAGCCGATTGAAGGAAAGACCTTGAAAGATTATATTAAAAGGTCAATTGAATAGGATTTTTACTTATCCAGCGCCTTAACAGCCGGCAGGATTTTACCCTCAAGGAGTTCCAGAAAAGCGCCTCCGGCCGTGGATATATAGGACATTTTATCCGAAATTCCAAGCTGGTTTATTGCTGTGACGCTGTCTCCGCCTCCGACAATGCTGAGGCATTCTGATTCGGCCACGGCCATGGCTATGGAATTTGTTCCAATTGAAAAATTCGGCATTTCGAAGGCGCCCATGGGCCCGTTCCATACGATTGTTTTTGAATTTTTGATTTTATCTGAAAATTGTTTAATTGACTCAGGGCCGATATCAAGACCAATTTTGTCATCGGGAATTTTGTCAAAGGGAATAATAGATTTAGGAGAATCATCCTTGAATTCTGATGCAACTACCACATCTACCGGCAGGAGGATCTCAATCCCGCTGATTTTTGCCTGGCGTAATATTTCACCTGCCTCTTTAACAAGATCCTTCTCCATGAGTGATTTGCCGGTATTCAGTCCCATTGCCTTGTAAAAGGTAAAAGCCATTCCACCGCCGATAATAATGAAATCAACTTTCCCGATAATATTTTTCAGTATCCCAAGCTTGGAAGACACCTTTGCTCCTCCGATTATTGCTCCCATGGGCCTGGCCGGATTGTCCATGGCTTTTTTAAAATATTCTATTTCATTTTTCATGAGAAAACCGGCACCGCAATCTTTTACATATTTTGTAATCGCATCGTTGGATGCATGGCCCCTGTGGGCAGTGGCAAAAGCATCATTGATGTAGACATCGGCCAGCAGCGCCAGTTTTTTTCCGAAGGCATCATCATTTTTTTCCTCACCGGGATAAAACCGGATATTTTCCAGGAGAGCTATATCACCATTCATCATTGTATCGGACATGGCCTTCGCCTTATCCCCCGGCTCTGCATCAATGAAGAGAATTTTCTTTTTCATGAGTTCCGAGAGCTTTTCTGCCACCGGTTTAAGGCTCATACCGGGAACAACTTTGCCGTCGGGCCTTCCAAGGTGAGATACGAGGATTACTTTTGCCCCCCGTTCAATGCAATAGTTCAAGGTATCAATGGTTGCGGTAATCCTTGTATCATCGGTAATCTTCATATTCTTATCATATGGGACATTATAGTCCACCCTGATAAGAACCCTTTTTCCTGAAACATCCATCTGATCTAAATATTTTATTGTCATACCGTTACCTGTTTAATAGTTTTTTGATTGGAGCTCCCTTATACGTCTTCCTTTTATAAAGGGATACATATCATAGTGTAAAACCACGGTAATAAATCTGTCAAGAAAGTATTTATCACTTCTTATGTTTGATTGTGAATCGGATACTCATTTACGGGTTTAAAAAACTGTGGATTCCGGAACATCCTATTTTTTTATCATCATCATTCTTCTTTTTCTTAAAAAAATTATCTTTGATATTACAATGGATATTTCATAAAGAAACATTACCGGGACTGCAATGAGGATCTGTGTGATAATATCAGGCGGCGACACTGCGGCAACAGCGATCCAGATGAAAAGTATGGCATATTTTCTCTTTGAAATAAGAAATGCAGGTGTTATAATGCCCAGTTTTGAAAAAATTAAAATTATCAGAGGGAATTCGAAAAGCACACCTGCAGCGATGGAGAGGAGGAGGATAAAATTTACGTAGTCATCGGCGCCGATTTTTGTTACCATCTCATTGCCGATAAATCCCAGTAAAACCCTGAGGGCGCCGGGAAGGACTAAAAAAAATATAAAGGCAATACCGGAATAAAAAAGGAAAAAAGAAGAAAAAATTATCTTTATTGAAAATTTTCTGTACTCTTTTGAAACAGCCGGCATGATGTATTTCCAGATATTATAGAGTATTATCGGGATGCTGAGTATCAGACTGAAGATGATAGATGTTTTAAACCGTATCATGAACCCGCCTGTCATTTTAAATATATTGAGCCTGTGTCCGGTGTCGTTAATCGGATTGTTGATATAACTCAATATTTGATCGGACAGGAAAAACCCGGTGATTATGAGGACAATCAGGATGCCCAGGCAGTAGATCAGCCTTTTTCTGAATTCATCGAGATGGTCCACCAGGCTCATTGCCTGGTCGCCTCTTTTTATTGCGGCCAGATCCTCCTCTGTGATAACTTCATTCTCACTGTTTTTTTCATAGAGGAGAGTTTTATTTTCCTGGGGAATTGCTTTCCTGCTTTCCTTTATAAGAGCAGGGATAAGAGATTTTTTTTTATTGATTTTTTTATTCCTGCCTGGAACTCTGATGCTGCTGGCGCCCATACCGGCAGTGCCGGTTTTTTTTGGTGCCGGTTTTTTTATGGCTCTGCCCCCTGATCTTTCAGGTTTTTTTATTGAATTCGGTTTTTTTGTTTTCTTCTTTTTTACATTTCCTGAATCGGCCAATTTAGTGCTCCTGTTCATACAGTTATTATTTATTGTCCATATATGGGGAAGGGAGGTGTCAAGTAAATAAATTCTGAATAATCGGCTATTAATTTTTTTTTCCCGTATCGTTTTAAAGGAACCTCGAATTAATAAAATTTTCAGATCCCAAAAAGTTTTAATTCAGGTAAAATATGAATTATCCTTTCATAATAACCGCTATTTGCGGGAAAACTAAAGTAGGGATAAAAATTCTTACTTTTAGTAGAGACTGTTAAAAAAAGTGCTGGATAAAATATTGGAATGATTTATAATAATACTGATATATTAATTATCAGGCTTCTGATTGAATACGGCAGCCTGCCGGGCACAGGATGGGGCCCTGCTTCATTGAGCATGCAATAAAAACGAACATTCAGATTCAATAGTTTAATCTACAGGAGGATGTATGGGAAAATATAAAGAAAATTCAATGGCTGCAATTTTTCAGAACCAGGCGGAGAAGCTGAAGGGGAAGGCCTGTGTCGCGTACAAAAAAGACGGGGCTTACAAGGATATTTCATGGGAGGAGATGAACAGAATGGTTAAGAATCTTGCCTGTTATCTGCTCTCCCTCGGCATCAAAAAAGGGGACAGGATAGGCCTCTTCTCTCCGAACAGATATGAATGGTGGGTGGCTGACCTTGCAATAATCTCTATAGGCGCTGTGAATGTCCCTGTTTATTCCACAAATTCACCGGAAGAGACGGAGTATGTTCTGCATAATTCAGAATCGAAGCTCTGCTTTGTCGGTACGGAAGATCATCTTCAAAGGGTTTTAAAAGTTAAAAAGAAACTGTCGAAAGTGAAGAATATTGTTATTTTCGATGAGAAATCAAAAAGTAAGAATGCCTTGACCCTTGCAGAAGTAATGAAAAAGGGGGGGGCATATAAAAAACAGGGCGATTTTGAAAAGAGGATTAAGGAAATTAAACCCTCAGATCTTGCAACCATTATCTATACATCGGGAACCACAGGAAATCCGAAAGGTGTAATGCTTACTCACGACAATTTCTGTTCCAATGTAAAGAATATTCATACTATTTTTAACCGATATTTTAATGATAGTGAAATATTTTTATCATTTCTCCCTCTTTCCCATTCCCTTGAAAGAACGTCAGGGTTATATTACCCCATAGTCATCGGGGCAAAGGTGGTTTTTGCAGAGGATGTATCAACCCTTATGGAGAATTTTGTTGAAGTTAGGCCCACGGTTGTTATCAGTGTTCCGAGGATATATGAAAAGATTCATGCGGGAATATTCGGCAAAGTGGCAGAGGCATCGGCGATAAAGAAGGCAATTTTCAGCTTTGCCATGAAGACTGCTGCAAAAAATCTTCCCTATATTTGCAAAGGGAAGAAGAGATCCGGGCTTTTTGCAATCAGATATAACCTTGCTGATAAACTGGTATATTCCAAGCTCAAAGCAAAGCTCGGACTTGACAGACTTAAATATGCAGTATCGGGCGGCGGTCCCCTCTCGGTCTCCGATGCGGAATTTTTTCTCGGGATGGAGGTGATTATCCTGGAGGGGTTCGGCCTCACTGAAACTACACCGGTAACGAACGCGAATATTCCCGGCAACATTAAACTCGGCTCAGTAGGCCCGGCCATACCTCAAACTGATATTAAAATTTCTGATGACGGAGAAATCCTGATAAAAGGCCCCCAGGTTATGAAAGGTTACTTTAAGAACCCGAAAGCAACGAAAGAGGTATTCACAAAGGATGGATTTTTTAAAACCGGGGATATAGGAGTCATTGACAGTGACGGGTTCCTGTCAATTACCGGCAGGATAAAGGATATCATAGTGACTTCCGGCGGAAAGAACATATCCCCCCAGAACATAGAGAACAGCCTCAAGGAATCCAGATTTATCGAACAGGTGGCAATACTTGGCGACAGAAGGAAATACCTTACTGCCCTGGTTGTCCCGTCGTTTGATGATCTGAAAAAATGGGCCGGGAAGGAGAACATTACCTATACCGATAATGGCGATCTGATCACTCAAAATGAGGTTAAAAAGCTTATTCAGTCGGAATTAGACAGGCATACTGCGCAATATTCCAGGGTGGAGCAGATTAAGAGGTTTACCCTTCTCGATGCTGAATGGACCCAGGGGACAGGTGAATTGACGCCATCCCTGAAGGTGAAGAGAAAGGTTATTGAACAGAAATATCAGAAATTAATCGATTCAATGTATCCTGCAGAATAGTCATCATATACGGGCCGTATCAGAAATTATCTTCATAAGAGAAAATTACCTGATACGGCCCCCTTTTTTATCCCGTTTATACTATCATTTTGACTCAATTATGAGGGCATTACAATGCTGTTGCTGATAAATTGTTATTAAGCGCTTTCATAAATCATCCGAAAATATAATATGGAATAATTTATATGGTACCGGTAAAAACCGGCAATGCGGTTGATGAAATACCGTATCACTAAATCAAAAGAGGTAAGTCGTTATGATGAGATCATTGTGGACAGCAGCATCCGGGATGATTGGGCAGCAGTTTAATATTGATACCCTGGCAAATAACCTGTCGAATGTAAATACCACCGGCTTTAAGAAGCAGAGGGCTGAATTTGAGGACCTCCTGTACCAGACAGTGCTTCTTGCAGGCACACCGGCAACTGAAGTTTCAGAGGTGCCTACAGGTATCCAGGTGGGCCATGGAGTAAAGGTCTCGGCGACTCAGAAGATGTTCACCCAGGGGAGCCTCCAGTCCACGGAGAATAAGCTCGACCTGGCAATGGAAGGAGACGGTTTTTTTAAAATTCAGCTCTATGACGGGACATTTGCATATACAAGGGACGGTTCTTTTAAAATTGATTCAAACAGGCAGATTGTAACATCAAGCGGCTATCTGCTTGAGCCGCCAATGGTGCTCCCGGAAAATTCAAATATGGAGACGTTCTCCATAAGCCAGGACGGGAGGATCACCGTAAAGGTGTCGGGGGACGATAACCCGGTGGAAATCGGCCAGATGGAAGCATACAGGTTCGTGAATCCTGCAGGCCTCAGGAGCATTGGCGGGAACCTCTATAAGACAACTCCGGCATCGGGCGAGGAAATTCCGGGACAGCCCGGCATCGATGGGATGGCAAAGCTCCACCAGGGCTTTCTTGAAATGTCCAATGTAAAAGTGGTGGAGGAGATGGTTAATATGATAGTGGCGCAGAGGGCCTATGAGATCAATTCAAAGGCAATACAGACCTCGGATTCGATGCTCGGAACAGCCATATCGCTTAAGAGATAATGATGCTGAAATGGGGATATGGGGCGCTGGCAATTCTTCTCTATTCATCAATCCTTCATGGTGATGTGAGGGTCTACCTATTCCCTGAAGCAGAAGCCGGTAAGGATGGGCTCAGGATGGAGGATGTGGCAAAATTTGAAGGCCCGGTCAATGAAGTGGAGATGATACGTGGCGCAGTAATTGAAAAAAGGATTTATTCCGATGGTTTCCTCGACAGGAGCAGGCTCCATGAACTCCTCAGGGAAATGACCGGGGAGACAATACACATATACGGGAATGCTGTTAAAATTATTCTCCCTGTTTCACTGGACGGCAGGGAGAAGAAACAAGAGGACAGCCTTGTAAAATCCGGAGACCCGGTAGTCCTGGCCATTATAAAAAGAGGGATACGGATCGAGGTGGATGGAGTTGCCGTAAACGGCGGCTCCGAGGGCGATATGATAACGGTGAAGGTAAAAAACAGGAAGAGCCTGCAAGGGGTCATTGTTAACAGAAGGCTTGTTGAGGCCCGGCTGTGAAAAGAATCATGAAAACAGCTCTTATCATTGTAACTCTGTTTTTCAGTACGTCTCTGCTCATTTCCAAAACCATATGGGTCGACAGGAATATATATTCCTCTGACGGCAACATGAACCTGGGGGATATCATAATCGTAAACATTAACGACATGTCTGATATGAGGTTCAGCATCAACATGAATACACGCACCTCAAATGATCTCACATCAAATCCCGATGTGACGATAACCGGTTTTCTTCCAAAAATTTCATCGAGCAAAAACATGAGCTTCAGGGATTCTGCAACACTCTCTGAGAAAGGACAGGTGAATGTATCTATAGCGGCAAAGGTTACGGGAAAGGGGGATAAAGGGACCTATGCCATAAACGGCTCCAGGACCTATTCCTTCAACGGCGTTACAAACAGGATTTCTGTTTCGGGTTCCATAGACCCCTACCTTATAAAGGGAAGGAGCATCGATTCCGCAAAGATTGCCGATTTCAGGGTGGAGATAAAGGGTTCCATGGAAGGGCTGGAGATAAAAAGGCCCCCGTTAAAGGAGAAAGAGACTGCGAACACAACCCTTACCGAGGGGGAAAAACAGAGGTTAATAATGGATTATCTTGAAAAAATGATAAGGGAGCTTTCCAGGTAAGGCATGATGAGAATTTTTATTATTTCCATGACAGCGGCTCTGCTGATTATGTTCCCGCCGGTATCCCGATCCGAAGTTTCAGTAAAACTCAAGGACATATCGTTCATTGACGGCCTCAAGCCTAACCAGGTATACGGATTCGGCCTGGTTGTGGGGCTCCAGGGTACAGGGGACTCCAGGTCCATGATAACAAGGTCGTCTCTTAAAAATACACTAAAGTCCCTGGGCCTTGAAGGAGACGATGCAAATTCAAAAAATACAGCCGCAGTTCTTCTTACGGCCCAGCTTCCGCCATTTGTCAGGATCGGCGACAGGATCGACATTACCGTTTCATCAATCGGCGATGCCAAGTCGCTGGAGGGCGGGATTTTAATCCAGTCTACACTCAAAGGCGGCGACAACATAACCTATGCCGTGGTTCAGGGGCCTCTTGCCATTCAGGGGGGTGACGGCAAGGTCCGCGGCGTAAAAACCGTAGCCGTTGTAACCGGCGGCGGTGTGATAGAAAAGGAGATAATTCCCGATATTGTAAAGAACAATGCAATCTTTCTGGTTCTGAGCAACTGGGACTACAGCGCTGCCGACAGCATTATCAAGTCGCTTGAAAAGCAGTTCCCGGAATCCAAACCTGAGAGCGGAGACGGAAAAATAAAGATAAACCTTCCGAAAGACGTAAAGCTCCATGAGTTTATTTCGGCCATTCAGAACATAGAAATAACGCCGGCATATAACGCACGGGTTGTTGTCAATGAAAGGACAGGCACCATAGTGACAGGCGGGAATGTGAAAATATCCGAGGCCATTGTGAGCAAGGAGGGTGTGACGGTTGAAATTGCAAAAAGCGATAAGCGTGGGTCCGTGGCCCATTTAAAGGAATCGGGCACGGTTAAGGACCTCATGGATGTACTTAACCTCATCGGGCTTTCAACAAGGGACATCATATCTATTCTCAAAGCACTGAAGGACGCCGGGGCCCTTCACGCGGAACTTATTATCAAGTGAGGATTTCATGGTATCTATAGACAGTATTCTCGACAAAACGAAAATGGAACTCCAGGGAAACAGGACCGAAGAAAAGGGCGCTGTTAAGGGAGAGTCTTTTATGAACAGGCTGAAGGGGGAAATTGCAGGCGCTTCAAAGGACAGGAAAAAAGCGGCTGAAAAAAAATTGATGGATGCCTGTGTGGAAATGGAATCGATATTCATCGGGAAGATGCTGAAAGAGATGAGAAAGACCGTCCATAAGGGCGGTATGATGAACGGGGGTTTTGCCGAGGAGATTTTTGAAGACATGCTGTTTGATGAATATTCCACGAAAATGGCCAAAAGCTCAAATATGGGCATAGCAAAAATGCTCTACAAGGAACTGAGCGGACAACTCTAATTGATTTAAACTACTTAAAAATTGCTGCTTGACAACTGATTCTAAATAATATTTTAATATACTACTCTTCTCAATTTTTACATTGATAGACAATTTTGCCGTAAAAAAATAAAAGGGGCAAGCTACATGAAAGAAAAAAAGCATCTCCTTTCCGACTTTTTTAATGAGATACTCCTCTTTTCGGGCCAGTATGCCCTGTTCTACATAATTATGAATTTCACAAAGGACGGGACAAAATATTTTTTAAACCTTGGCCATACCCTGCTCCTGATTATCCTTATTATCCAGACTCTTTTTCTCGTGAAATTCGGCAGCCGCCCCCTGTATCGGTTCCTGGGGTCATTGATTGCCCCCCTGGTATATACATTGATTGAACTCAGGGAGGGCCTGGAATTTGCCATCAATATCGGACATATTTTTTTCTGGATATTCTCCCTGATGACTGGCCTCCTCCAGGCCATTGAATTGAAGACCAGGAGGCAGGGGGTTAAAATTGCCCTGGAATTTATAGTAACTACGTTAAACGTTACGATTTTTATTTTCCTCTATTTTTATTTTGATCTTTCCCAGGCATACGGCGAGCAGCTGGAAAAAGGGATTATATCAAAAGATGCCTATGATGATTTTCTGGAAATTTATCATATGAATAAGGGCCTTTCAATGTTTTTCTCTGATATCACTCACACCTATCTGCTGATAGGCGGAGGCATACTCAGTTTTTCACTCGCAGTAGGCAGGGTCAAAATAATAAGGCTCAAGGATAACATAAACGAACTATTCGGAAGGTATGTGGATAAGGGGATACGGGACATGATCCTCTCTTCAACCGGGGAGAAATCGGAGAAAAAAAACATTGCCATACTGTTTTCGGATATACGGGATTTCACCACGATCAGCGAGAACCATACTCCCGATGAAATTACAAAGATGCTGAATTATTATTTCACTGAATGGGACAGGATTGTCACGAAACATGGAGGGGTAATCGATAAGTTCATTGGAGACGCCATCATGGTGCTGTTCGGAATCAGCGATGAAAAAAGCGCCTCCAGCCATGCCGTGAAATGCGCGCAGGAAATGACTGCCAATCTTGATAAAATTAAAGAAGGCCTCAGGAGCAGGAACCAGCCCGTCATAAACAGGATCGGCATTGGTATAAATTTCGGTGAAGTCATCATTGGGGATATAGGCAGCGAGGAGAGAAAGAATTACACGGTCATCGGTGATAACGTGAATATAGCTTCGAGGCTTGAGGCCCAGTGCAAGGTTCATTCATCTGATCTCATCATAAGCGAAACGGTATATGTTAACCTGAGTGATCTCCTGAAGTCCCGCTTTACGTTCCTGGGCGTAACAGAATTGAAGGGGAAATCTGCAAAGATAAAAATATACGGAAGTACTGGCGCATCCTCAACAGGGAAGCATTAATATTTTGCCGAAATCTCCTTGAGTTTCTGAACCCGCTTCTCAATGGGAGGATGGGTGGAAAACATTTCACGGTAACCGTCTCCGAAAAACGGGTTTACAATGAACATATGGGCCGTTTCCGGGCTGTGTCCCGGCATCGGCTTTTTCATCACTCCCTGTTCAAGCTTCTGCAACGCCGATGCCAGAGCCATAGGGTTCCTGGTTATCCTCGCGGAATATTCATCGGCCGCGTATTCCCTGTCCCTTGAAATTGCCATGGTGATAACAGTGGCCGCAATGGGCGCAATGATGGATACGGCAACGGTCTTCATAAAGCTCTGCCCGCTGTCACCGCCGAAGAAAAGCGCCATCCGCGATAGAATCATCACGCCGCCGGCTATGGATGCAGCTGCTGTGGAAATGAGGGTGTCGCGGTTTTTGATATGGCCTATTTCGTGGGCAATGACGCCCTTGAGCTCATTGTCGTTCATGAGCGCCAGTATCCCTTCAGTTGCAGCTACAGCTGCATGTTCCGGGTTCCTTCCGGTGGCAAAGGCATTCGGGGAATTTGACGGCAGGATAAAGACCCCGGGCATGGGGATGTTGGCGCTTTCAGCAATTTCCCTGGTAATGTGCACAAGCCTGTGGGAATCCGGCGCCGGCACTGCTTTATAGGCTTTCAGTACGATGGTGTCTGAATACCAGTATGATACCCCGTTCATGATCAGTGCCAGTATAAAGGCGGCTATCATCCCTTTTTTGCCGGCTAGAATCCGGCCGATTGCGATGAAGAACAGGGTTAATCCCAATAGCAGAAGAAATGTTTTTATCATCCCCGAACCTCTTGGTGTTAATTTTTTTTCAAAATTTGTTCCTTCAAGGGAATTACATAATCTGAATATTCGAGATACCCTTTTAATGGAATAAAATATGATTTAATGATTTAATAATAATAAAAAAATTCTGTAAAATCAACAATTTTTTCACTGATGAATTACATAAAAAAATTATGCACGCAAATAATTGCTTGAAATTATTATTCCAATAATCATGATTCAGCGGTACGTATTTTTTTACAGGAGTCTGACTATGAATAAAAAAATTTCCTACCTGCTAATTTTCCAGATTTTCGCGACAGTGCTCCTCAGTTGCGGCGGCACCATGATAACCGTGAACGGTCTTCAATGGGACAGGAATATTTCGACAATGAACTGGCAGGATGCCGTGGATTTCTGTTCAAAAAAAAAGGCGAGGCTGCCGACACTGGATGAACTTTCAGCGGCATACAAGAGCGGCAACGATGTATTGCTGAGTAAAAGAGACCCCTTCTGGACTTCAAATGCATATATTGGAGATACAGCTTTTGCCATGGTTGTCCATTTTTCTTCCGGGGATGTTTATCACTATAAGAAATCCTACGACTACTATGTCAGATGCGTCCGATAATATTGCACCGGGGCTGAGGAGTCTTTTTTATGGAGAAGATGTTTCTTGGAAGAACCGGTTTAAAAGTATGCAGGAGCGGTTTTGGCGCCCTCCCTATACAGCGCATCCCCATTGATGAGGCCGTCAGGATCCTCCGGAAGGCCTATGAATCGGGAATCGATTTTTTTGATACTGCCCGGGCCTATTCCGACAGTGAAGAGAAACTGGGAGCTGCTTTCCACGGGACCCGTGAAGGGCTCGTTATAGCTACAAAAAGCGGTTCACTCACCAGGTTAGGGGTCCTATCCGATATTGAAAAAAGCCTGGGAAAACTTGAGCGGGATTATGTGGATATACTTCAGCTCCATAATCCTCCATCAACCCCTGATTTCGAAGACCCCGAAGGGGCCTATGCGGGTCTCCTTGATGCCCGGAAAAAAGGGATGGCCCGTTATATCGGGATAACATGCCATAAGCGGAGTGTTGCCATGGAAGCGGCGCGCTCGGGACTTTACGATACAATTCAGTTTCCCATCAGCTCCATATCCTCGGGAGAGGATTTGGCAATCATTGATGCATGCCGCGGGTCAAACCTGGGGCTCATCGCAATGAAGGCCATGGCCGGGGGTCTCATCAGCAGCATGGCCGCAGGATTCGCATTTCTCCGGCAGTATGAAAATGTCATTCCCATTTGGGGGATACAGCGGGAAAGCGAACTGCTGGAGCTCATCGAACTGGAGTCCAGCCCGCCTGTCCTTTCCGGTAAACTTCTCGACGAGATCACCAGGGACCGGGCAGAACTTTCAGGGCTTTTCTGCAGGGGCTGCGGCTACTGCATGCCGTGTCCCGAAGGCATCGAAATAAGCTGGTGCGCAAGGATGTCCCTGCTGCTCAGAAGGGCGCCCCACCAGTTCTTTCTAACTGATGAATGGAAGGGGAAAATGGGCTTGATAAAGAACTGCACTCACTGCGGCCAGTGCCTTGCCCAATGCCCCTACGGCATCGACACCCCGGGCCTGCTTGAAAGGAACCTTGCAGACTACGAGGAGTTTTATGCAGCAAACACCTGAGTAAGAAAGTATCCGGAAAATATAATGCCCTCACCCGCGCTCTGCGCACCCTCTCCCAGTAGGGCGAGGGTTTTTGTACATGTCTTTAATAATTTTTTTATAATTTTATTTTCCTAAAAATATTTATTTATTATCTAATTGATTTCAATTGGTTATGTAATTATATATATCAAGGAATTTTATAAAACAACCACCCCTCTCCCTATTTCGGGAGAGGGGTCGGGGGTGAGGGCAATAATTCCTGACATTTCGATACCGTAACTATTTTTTGATCAGCTTAATGAGCTTTTCTTTCCGGTCGCACTGATCTTTTGTTCCGTTGGGCGGTGTTCCCATAAACGGCTTGCAGCTGAAGGTGAAATTCGTAAGCGCAAGGCTGAAGGGGCTTGTCAGTTTTCCGTCCTTCGCAAGTTTTTCAGCCATATCCAGGACAGCGTCGATATATTTTCCCTTGTACCTGTTAAGAATTGCCGCAGCCTGATATGAGACCTGCGTATCATCATTGCTGAGAAATGGGAGCGCCCAGTCGCAGATTGCTCTGTTTTCATCTTCAGTAACGTCGTACATGTCCCTCGGGGCATTCAGTGCCGCATAGACTATGCTTTTATCGCTGCTTTTTGCCAGGTCTTTCACCTTGTCAAAGGTTTTCAGACGTCCGTAGGCCATGAGCTTGCTGTATCCTTCTGTCCGTACTGCGCTTTCGGGGTGTTCCTGGAGCATCTTGTAGAGCTCACTGGTCTTCCCTTTTATTGAAGCCGCGTAAACCGTTGATGCTGCCGCGTACATGGCAACATAGGACTTAATGCCTCCTGTGCCGTTTATGAGGCCGTCAATCACGGCATCGGTGAGAACCTCGGGTTTAGCCTTCACCTTGCTGATATTGTCTTTTACCTCCCTGTACATGAGCTGACAGGCCACGACCCTTACCTTGTCGTTCTTGTCGTTAAGGGCGGCGCTGACCGTTGCTATGGCCTCGGGCATTTTTTTTATTGTAAGCTCGGAAAGTTTTCCGGCCTCGGCGCAGTCCGAAACAAAGGCATAGCGCATATCAATTTTGCACTTTGCAGCGGCAGCATTGATAAGGTCCATGAGCTCTTTATCAACCTTTATGCCCTTGCATCCTCCCATAGACATGGCGAGTAGTGCGGCACAAAGTGAAATCAGTAATCTATTCATTATAGAACCTCTCTTTGATTTTAATCCGTATATTTCAGGATATATCTCAATCCGAATTGTTGATAACGGTCATAGATTTAATGTAACAAAAAAAATGAACATTTCAACTGTACATCAGAATATTTTAATGATTTTATTCCCTTTTCAGAATAATTGTCAAATGTGTGCCCGATGAATAATATCTTTTATCCCTTCAAAAGGGCGTCAATGTCACCGGTATCAATGAGGTGTGAAAGTGTTTTCCATCCTTCAATGTGCCTGTCATTTATAAAGAGCTGCGGGACAAAATCCACCTCACCGCAGCGGCGGATCAGTTCGCGGGAATTCTCATCGTCAACAAGCCTGTCGTTTTTCCAGAAGACCTCATAGGACTTGTACGGGATGCCTCTCTCAGAAAAATAGTCCATGGCCCTGTGGCACAGGCCGCACATCTGGGAATAGTATATTTCAACTTTTGGTGTTTCTGACATGTGATGACCCTCTCTCATACAAAATATGCGCGCTGGCCTATGGGCCTGTACGCCTGATGCGCGGCATGCAGTATTCCTGTATTACTACTCAAGATTCATGCTCACGGATGAACACGGATCTTCACGGATTTTTAATATCGCTAATATAAACTTTTTTAAAAACCATGACCTAAAAAATTATATGTTTTTCATAATACTTGAAAAATGCTGCTAAAATTATTTTCGTATTGAATCTTAATCAGTGTTTATCCGTGTAAATCCGTGAGCAATATTTTCCTTCCAATCTGAGCTGTCACATCCATGCAACATCATTAATCAATGAATAATTTTTTATGAAAAATGTCAAAGATATTTTTATCAATAATGACACTGTTAATAATCCCTTGACATAAATTTAAAACATGATAACATTGTACTTAATTGAGTTTTGATTTATCATGCATATTTTTTCAGGGTTATCAATGAACAAAAAAAATGAATCCTACGGCTGTGCAGATTACCGGATGGAGATGACTCTCCTGGGAATGAAAAAACAGCTTGCAGATACAACCCTTTCCATCGACGACAGGCTGAAGATGGAAAAGCTCATACAAGACCTTGAAAGGGATATGGGGCTCGATTAGAAATTATAAGGACAAAGTACAGATACTATGGTTAACTTCAAATCACTGAATTTTAAACTGGCTGTGATAAATGAGCTTATTATTCTTGGTTACTTTACTGAGAAAATCGAGGAAATAGAAGATGGGATAGAGAGCGGGAAATACAGTGAATATTACAAAAAATGTTCGAAAATGGAATACAGCGGTCCCCATCCTGAAATTTATGAGTATTTTAAAAACCTGGACATTACTGATAAACAGCTCGATGAAATAACCTCTCTGAGCTTTGACGGCGGGGACGACATTTACCTGCTCATCGCGCATAACTGGGACGGTGAAGATGATCTTTTTACCGTTGACACCCTTGAGGATGCAGTTCTCCTGAAAAACCTCGAGAGGCTGGAATTCACATTTCTCCTAAAAGTTACCGATGCAAGCCCCCTCCTGAAACTCAAAAAACTTGTATATGTCGATACCGATGACAACAATTCGATCAATGACCCTGTCACCATAGGGAAGCTGATTGACAACGGGGTGGAGGTTGATTCCGCCGGTGACGAGGATTTTGAAGAATGCCAGGATGACAATGAGATGGATGAACTGGAAATGGATGAACAGTATTCCTTGGCCCAGGAATACCTGTGGGACAGGGATGACCCGGAAAAGGCCCTGGAAATTCTTGACCGCCTCGTAAAGATAAAAAATGACGATTCAGACATATGGCTTGAAAAAGGGAATGCCCATGATTTCATGGGAAGCAGCGATGAAGCGGAAAAAGCCTGGCGGAAAGCAGTGGAAATAGACCCGGAGAACTGCGATGCCTGCTATAACCTTGCCAGTCTATTCAAGGAGCGGGGAAATAATATTGATGCCCTTGCGTACATTGATATGGCATTAGAAAACGGGATGGAGGCAGGGGAGGCATATCATATAAAGGCGCAGCTTGAAGGGCTTGCGGGAAACGATATATCAAGCCTCACCCTTCTTAAAAAGGCACTCTCCCTGTACCAGGAAAGGGCCGAGGAAGAACCGGACGACTATGAAACAATTTTTCAGATTGCCTGTGTTAAATCCCTGCTCGGAGAAGAGAAGGAAGCGCTTGAATTTTTAAAACTGGCAGTTTCCATGGACAGGTCACTGGGGAAGAGGGCCATGGAGGACTCCGATTTTGAGAGGCTCAGGGAAAAGCCCGAATTCAAAAAGCTGGTGAATTAGGAGATATCCCTGTTCTCCTTTGCCCATTGTATGGCCCATTTCAGGAGCGCCGAGCCGTTTTTTACTTTGAGTTTATCCTTCAAATTTCTCCTGTGGCTTTCAATGGTATATGAACTGATGTTGAGCATCTTTGCCATTTCCCCTGTTGAATAACCGCTGCCGATGAGCTTCAAAATTTCCATTTCGCGCCCGGAGAGATTGATGGCGTCGCTTTTATCGCTCATTTTTGCAGGGCTGTAGATCTTATTAATCATTTTATTCGAAATCTGCGGGGTCAGATAAATGCTGCCTCCCATGACCTGCCTGATTGCCTCCACAAGAAGGTCCGATGGATCATCCTTGGTGACATACCCGTCTGCTCCGAAGCTGAGGGCCTTTTCAATATAATTGAATTCATTATGCATGGACAATATGATGATTTTTGTGCTGAAGCGCGCCTTAATCGATTTTGTCAATTCAAGGCCGTTAATATCACCTTTAAGGGATATGTCGATTATGGCGATGTCCGGGTTTGTCCCGTTGATGAGCCTGATGGCGTCATTGGCATTAGAGGCTTCTCCTGTGACCTCCATGTCTTCGATAGTATCGAAAAATTTTTTCAGCCCGAGCTGAACAACCTGGTGGTCATCAATGATAACTAATTTAATTTTTTTTGTCATAGTATTCAATGTAAATAATGTATATTAATCGGTTATGGGAATTTCACGCAACGGCTGATTAACGGCCTGATTTTCTCCTGATTTTGCAATCGTTACAACGAACCCTTTATCTCCCATTTCGGCGCTGAAATTCGCTCCAATGACGTGGGCCCTGTATTTCATGATTTTAAGGCCAATCCCCTGGGATAGCAAGCTTTTTTTCACCTTTATTTTCCCTGTATCAAGAACTTCTATTTTAAAATTTTTGTCATCCGCATGGACAGTGATGATAATTTCGTCCGGATTCCCGTGCTTAATGGAATTATTGACCGATTCACGGATAATATAATATACGTTTGTTAAAATTTCCATATCATTATTAAAAAAAATACCCTTCTGGATTACACTGCACCTCACCTTGAATATTTTTTCCGTCTCCTCTGCCAGCTCCTGTAGTGCCGATATGAGGTCAAGGTTATCAAGATTAAGCGGGTTAAGGCCCTTGGAGAGCTGCCGGGTCTGGTAAATGAGGTCGGAGACAATTCCTGTCATTTCCTTCAGTGACTCCAGGGTTTTACTTTTTTCTGTTTTGTCATCTGATACTGACATGCTCAGGGCCTGCATGAGATAGGAGAGCCCGGTGAGTTTCTGGCCCAGGCCGTCATGGAGATCCTGGCCTATCCTTTTCCTTTCAATATTTACGGTATTGAGATATTCCTTTTCCATGGTTCTCAATTCGGTGATGTCTCTTATAAATATAGCTATTTTCATCACTGTATCATTTTTATCCAGTATCGAAAAGAGCCTGTACTCCTGGGTCTTTATATCTGCCGATTCTTCGTACAATATATTTTTGCATGTTTTCAGGATCTGTTTTACCTCTTTCCGGAGTCTGCCGGATTCAGGTGCATTGAATTCATACATACTTGTCCCGATGATGTCTGCCCGGGACTTCCCGAAATGTACTGCCAGTTTTTCATTGGCCTCCATTATTATTCCTTTCCTGTCCATGAGGCAGATAAAATCTTCAGATGAGTTCAGGAGAACCTCCATGGTTTTCCTGTTGTCAGCCAGCTGCCTGTCAACCCTGCTTCTATAGAGGGCAATGTCAACATTTGAAATAAGCTGGAAGGGGTCTATGGGCTTTACAAGATATCCGTAGGGCTCTGTTTTCTTTAATTGATTCACCAGGTTCCAATCGGAAAAGGAGGTAATGAAAATTACCGGGATTTCATACATAGCTTTAATAAGAAGGGATGCCTGGATGCCGTTCATGTCGCCTGAAAGTTTTACATCCATCAATATCAGATCCGTGGGGTTTTCCTGTAAAAATGACATACACTCCTCGCCGGATTGAACCGTATTGACATTTGCATATCCCGAATTGATGAGATTGTATTTTAACCCCTCGGAAATTATCGCTTCATCTTCAACTATCAGTATTTTTGAATTCATGGTAATTTGAATGCCTTTTTTAAAAGATAATATACTACATTGTAAAGTGTAATACAATGATTAATTTCAATAAAATCTGATGACTAAAAACGTTACCCTGTGACTGAATTAGTCATACATCTTTTTTTGTTTTTAGTCATATACAGCCCTCAAGTTTTAAATTATAATACCATCAGACATAATAGGAAATCTTAATAAAAGGATACAATTATGCAAAAGCCGTTCAATCAAGTTTTATTTAGAATCATGCTTTTTGTACTGGTTCCCCTTGCAGGCGGAAATGCCAGTACAGATTTGAAAAGTCCAGGGATTTCTCCTGCCGAGGCCCTTGATAAGCTGAAGAAAGGAAACCAGCGCTATGTCTCGGAGAAGCGTTTTTATCCGAATCAGGATTCAAAGACTCGAAAAAATACCGCGGACAAGGGACAGTTTCCTTTTGCCTCGGTGCTGGGGTGTTCCGATTCAAGGGCGCCGGTGGAGCATATCTTTGACGCAGGGGTCGGCGAGATATTCACCATCCGTGTTGCCGGGAATGTTTCAGACACCGATGAGATAGGTACCATGGAATACGGAATCGGCCACCTGAATACCCCGGTGCTCGTAGTCCTGGGGCACACGAAATGCGGCGCAGTCACGGCAGTGGTAAAAGGCGACAAGGTACACGGAAGCATCCCTGAGCTCGTGGACAACATAGTCCCGGCCGTGGAGAGGGCGAAGAAGAAATCGGGAAGCGCTTTCAGTGTCAAACTGGTTGACGATTCCATTCGTGAGAATGTATGGCAGTCTATTGAAGATCTCCTGAAAAGAAGCGAAGAGGCCCGCCACCTTGTGGAAGGGAAAAAGCTTATGATAGTCGGCGCACTCTACAATATTGAAAACGGCGAGGTGGAGTGGCTCGGCGAGCATCCCGGACAGGCGTCGCTCATAACCCACAAATCAGACGGGCATCTAACATTCGGAAAGTACAAATCACAGCTCATTTTCAACGGTATTCTCCTTGGGATATTTCTCATAAGCTTTTTTCTATTTATCGGGAAAAACCGCCTTGTCAAAGGAGTCCAGGTGAAGGGAAGGATGATTGCCTCATTTTTTGTCATCATTATTTCCATTGGATTTGTCATGGTATGGGAGATATACAGGAATGCCGGGCACGGCGCACATGCTGACAGGGGAGAGACAATTGTATCAGTATCAGTTTCCCTGTTACTGGCGATGATATTCGCCTTTATATATATCAATTCAATCATCGGATCTTTTAAGAGGGTGATTGGAATTTTAAAGTCCGCTGCTGTTTCGGCCGGGGATATCAAAGAATAAAAAATTTTAAATTATGAGGTAATTTTCTGGAAAATAAAATTAAATAATGAAGATTGTCAGTTCAATTTGAGAGATAAAATAATACATTGTTTTATCCTGAGCAATATAAAAAAAATTAGTAATATAAAACATACAAGGAGAGTTACAAATGAGATGTGTAAATAAAATTTTAGCTGAATTATTTTTTTCCACATTTATTTTTTTGATAATGTTTTCTGCAATAGAATTGCCGGCAACACCTTCAACAACATTCTGGACCCCGACGGTAATGGACATACAGCCCTTCGGAGTACTGCATCTGGGCGTGGACAACTTTTTTTCCGTTTTAAAGAACGGCAAAGACCCCGTGAACTCCTTACCCACTGACGTGCAGGGAACCATTGGAATTCTTCCCTTTGAAAAGATTCAGGTGGAGATTGGCGTGGACGGGCTGTATCCGAAAGATGCGAACAATGCGCCGGTATATTTCAATGGAAAGATCGGATCACCGGAAAATGGGCTGTTTAAACATGCCCCGGGACTGGGAGCCGGGATCTTCAACGCCGGAACAAAAAAAGACAAAACAAATTACAACATCGGCTATGGTTACATCGGAAAGTCCATTCCCTACCTAGGCCGCTTCACTGCAGGCTACTATACAGGCAATGACAAGCTGCTTGTTGACAGCAAAGGAAACAAAGCCAACCGGGGCTACATGGCCTCCTATGACCACGGTTTTTTCAGCGTAAAAGACGGTTCAGGAGAATATGACAAGATAATACTAGGGGCTGATTATGCATCGGGCAAAAACTCCTATGGCGGCGGCGGCGGCGGAATCTACTATTTTTTCAATAAGGATGTGAGCCTTATGGCCGGAGCAATAAAATTCAATGAAAAGGCTATCAATGGTAAATGGAAGGTTACAGTACAGCTTGATGCCAATATTAATATTTTCGGTAAGTAGTTTTGGCGATGATATTCGCCTTTATATATATCAATTCAATCTTCGGATTTTTAAGAAGGTGGTAGGTGTTTTATAGTCCTCAGCTGTTTCGGCAGGGGATATCAGAGAATCAAAAATTTAATTGTTTGAGGTAAATTTATGAAATGGTTTAACAATAGGAAGGTGGGGGTAAAGGTTTTTCTTTCGTGCTTTATATTCATGTTGATAATCGGCTTTATTTCTTTTCAGGGAATAATGTCGATGAATGGGGCAACACATGATTTCAACGAGTTTTATGCTGACAGGTTCATCCCGGTCCGCCAGCTCAACCGGATAACTGCGTCTCTTTTGCAGATAAGGATAAATATGGTCCAGGAACAGCTGAGCGCAGAAGAGGGAAATTGGACAGAAGTCGAAAATCGAAAAAAAAATTCTAAAGAAATAACTGATGCATATAACAAGGAATGGAAAGCATATATGGCAACAACCCTCACGAAGGAAGAGGAGAAGCTTTCCAAGGAATGGGAAAAACTTGCAGAAATTCCGAAACATACAAGAGAAGAATTTGCAAAAGCACTTGAAAACAAGAAACTGAAGGAAAGCCAAGTTTTACTGGCACGGTGGGCTGTCGAATTCAGGCCCCTCCGGGATAAGACAAAAGAACTGCTGGATCTTCAGCAGAAAGAGGCTGATATATTGAAACAAAACCAGGAAAGCACTGCAAAAAAAGTATTTATTCAATCCATTGCAATACTTGCAGCTTCGATTTTATTCGGAATGCTCATCACCTTTATCCTTGCAAGGTCGGTGACAAAGCCCGTGGCCCTGGGCCTTGCCTTTGCCGAGAAATTCGCCAAAGGAGATTTAACAGTGAGGATCGATCTCGATCAGAAGGACGAGCTGGGACAGCTTGGAAAGGCCCTCAATGCCTCAGCCCAGAATCTTGAAGAGCTTGTCTCCAATGTAATTTTAGGCGCACAGAACCTGGCACAGGCCGTGGAGCAGATATCCAGCGGCAACCAGAACCTGTCGCAGAGGACATCGGAGCAGGCTTCATCTCTTGAAGAGATTGCTTCAACTGTTGAAGAGGCCTCGGCAACAACAAGGCAGAATGCCGACAATGCCAATGAAGCCAACAGCCTTGCAGGAAGCACTTTCAAACTGGCGGAAGAAGGAGGGAAACTCTCCTTTGATGCGGTAAAGGGCATAAATGAGATAAATGAGGTGAGCAAGAAGATCAGCGATATTACAAGTGTTATAAACGAGATATCCTTTCAGACAAACCTCCTTGCGCTTAACGCCGCTGTTGAGGCTGCCAGGGCCGGGGAAGCGGGAAGGGGTTTTGCCGTAGTTGCAGGGGAAATCCGTAACCTTGCCCAGAGGTCGGGAAATGCGGCAAAAGAGATTGGAGGACTTATCAAGGAGACAATAAGCAAAATTGAAGCCGGTTCAAGCATGGTGAATAAAAGCGGAGAATCTTTAAATAAGATAATCGAAGCAATTACATCTGTCACAAGTGTAGTGAGCGAGATAAACGCGGCAAGTTCCGAGCAGAAATCCGGGATGGACCAGCTTACCATTGCCATCACCGAAATGGACAACATGACCCAGCAGAATGCGGCCCTTGTGGAAGAGACAGCGTCGGCAAGCGAGGAGATGGCCAACCAGGCCCAGGAGCTCATGACCCTGACACAGCAGTTCAAGGTGAGCGACGGCGGAGGAAACGGGTCCGGAAAGAAACAGATACATCTCGCGACAATTGAACACCATGTCCCCGGCGCCACTGTCGGGAAAAAAACCGGCGCGGTTGTCGGAAAGGGGAGTCATAAAACTGCTCCGGTAAAACATGAGAACGTTAATATAAAGAAGGCCATGACTGAAGAAGGTTTTGAGGAGTTTTAAAACCATGCCGGGGCCAATGATATGAAAAATACGATGGAGAGATTGAAAGAGCTTTCTGATACCCTTAATTCCTTTAATCCCGAGAAGGTGAAGGATGATATGAATGAGCTTGTTCAAAAACTTTCAAGTTCCGGGAAAGAGGAGGATATCGCCGAGCTCCAGAGGATTCAGGATAATTTCGAAAATCTTTCCCGGAATCTGCTCAACCTGGCGGATTTTATTGAGAAGAGATTCAAGTCGTAGAATAGAACCTGTCCCGTGACAGGGGAAAAGTCAGCCACGGAGGCACAGAGGCACAGAGTATGATAATGTTTTATAATATAATTTCAGTGTCTTTGAGTTTCTATGGCAGTATTATATTTTTGAAATATACCAGGTGAAGGAAGAACAGAAAAATGAATTACATAATGGTAATAGACGATTCCCCGACCATTCGGATGAGCATAGGAATAACCATCGAGGACCAGGGCTTCCCCATAATGAATGCCGAGGACGGCCTCGATGGTCTTAAAAAGATATGCGAGCTGAAAGAGAAGGGGGATGATGTGGCCCTCTGCATCACGGACATAAACATGCCCAACATGGACGGCATTGAGTTCATCAGGGAGTTCAGGAAGACCGACAGGTTCACGCCGATCCTTGTGCTCACAACGGAAAGCGGTTCCGGGAAAGTTCAGGAGGGAAAGGAGCTTGGAGCATCGGGCTGGTTGGTAAAGCCCTTTCAGCCGTCTGATCTCATCGGGGCAATGAAAAAACTGATAAAGACAAAATAAAGGAGAAGATCATGGATAATTTACTTTATAAAGGAATTGACGGGGATAAATCAGCAAATACATCACAGTATGTTACCTTTTCCATTGGCGATGAATTTTATGGCGTCAATGCCACCAAGGTGCACGAGATCATCGGGATGACGAAAATAACCCATGTCCCCAACAGCATGAATTACATGAAGGGGATCATCAACCTCCGGGGGAGCGTAGTCCCGGTTGTTGACATGAGGCTTAAATTTGTAATGGAAGAGATAGCGTACAGCGAGCAGACCATTATTATTATTGTGGAGATCAAAGGGAGGCTCTTCGGCATGATTGTGGATTCAGTTTCCGATGTAATAGCCATTTCGGAGAACAGCATCCAGGACACGCCGCACTTCAGCACAAAAATTGAAACCGATTTTATCAGCGGTATCGGGAATAAAAATGATCAGCTCATCATCATGCTCGATGTTGACAGGATCCTTACGAACGAAGAAATACTGGAAACCGCGGCTAAGAGCGCCTGACATGGATGAAAGGATACTCATTGTTGAGGACGAGGAAATAACATCGATGCTCATCATGAGTATCCTGGAAAATAAAGGGTATTCTATCTATGGAAGCGTACCCACCGGGGAGGAGGCGGTGGAGCTTGCCCAGAGGGAAAGGCCGCTTGTTGTAATAATGGATATTAACCTCGCCGGGGAGATGACCGGCATTGACGCGGTGAAGGAGATGAACCTTACCGGCAGAGTGCCGGTAATATATGTCACTGCAAACAGCGATGATGCCACCAGGAATGAGGCCATGAAGACCGGCCCTGCAGGATATTTGAACAAACCTATCGATTTTCAGGAATTATTTTTTCTTATTGAAGGAATCAAGGAAAAGAATAAAAATGATGAGTCTTTGTTGCGTCCTGCCGCTCTTTATAAACATATCGAAACACAATAAAAAAAGTAACTACTCAGCCAAAAAATAGGAAAAAAATTGCTCACGGATTAGCACGGATAAACGCTGATAATAATGAGATAAAAATAAAAATTTATTACTGCATTAAAAAAATAAACCTATAATGAGAATAAGTTTCTAATAATGATATTAAAAAAATCCGTGAATATCCGCGTAAATCCGTGAGCTATTATTTATAGCTGAGTAGTTACTACTTGAGAGTACCGAGTTTAGTTAGTACTTTTAACTCTTGTTTTTGTCAATTTGTATTTTAAGAATCGATAATTCGATGCTCAAGTCGATCCATTGCTCTACCAATCG
>VFJS01000062.1 GCA_009885955.1 Spirochaetia bacterium
GCATCCGAGGATAGCTACCCGACTTTCTGGCAATTATCGGGACTGGACTTTCACCAGTTAGCAGACGACAGCTTCAGAACGGACCAGAATAAAGGTTATCAGAAACTGCATATTTATGACAAAAAAGCAACTCTATGCACTCGGTCTTAAAAATTTTCATGACATTGATGTCCTTTCATAAGATGGCCAGTACCTCATAAAAAGTATTATCTATATCTTGAAGTTATTTCGTTACTTATGTCCTTGTTTCACCCTGGTACATGACACCCTCTTTTTTTTGCCACAATGTGCAACATACCAAACGAGTCTTTTCGCGAGGGCAGTGTTATAAGTGTTGTTATATTGACATGAAGCTTGGTTCAGCTATTGATTTTATTATCATACAACCGCATAAAAAATATTTTCATAATACTTGATGTATTAAACCATTTGATTTTTTCGTTTAATATTTTGTTTTCATCTTTAATTTTAATATACTCATGTTTATATCTAGTTAATAATTCTACATATTCTGCATTTTTTTTCTCAAATGAAATTAATTTGTTTTTAAGCACTTCATTTTTCTTTGAAAGATCGTTGGCGGAAGAGATTATTTGCAAACTTGATTTTTTTAGTTCTTTATTTTTAATTATAGCTTCAATAGAAGTTCGGAAGTAATAATCTGATTTATACTTTATGATTTCCTGTTGAGAAGGAAGGTCATCATTTTCAATTTTAGAAAATGCAACTGCATGAGGATCAGTTTTAATTGCTCCATGTGAAATTGTTGATTTTAGAACAAGACCTGAAAAAGAAACACATCTACTTAACGCAACATATACTTGCCCAGGAGCAAAAGCTCGATTTAAATCTACAGCAATTTTTTCAAATGTTAAACCTTGACTTTTATGTACGGTAATTGCCCATGCTAATTTAATTGGAAATTGAGTAAGAGAGCCCAACACCGTTTCTTCTATTATATGTTCTTTTTCATTCCAATTGTATTGTATATTTTCCCATGTTTCTTTTTCAACATCAATAATAGTATTATCGGAGAATTGAACTTTGATTTCATTTTCTTCAAGTTTTACAATTTTCCCTATTTTACCATTATGATATCCTTTATAAGGATTATTCTTTAACATCATTACTTTTGCACCTTCTTTCAGAAATAGAAGTTTTTCGGGCAAAGAACTTTTATCTATCGGATAATTACCTTTAATAATCGCTTTAAATTCAAATATTTTTGTATTTAATTTTTCAAGTTTTTCTCTGTTGATAGAATCAACTTTATCATTATGGGTTGAAAGAAGTATATAATCCGGATTCAGTGTTATATCAAACTCTGGATTATATTTATTATTAAGAATATCTATATCAGATTGATTAACTTCATTTACTCTTATACGATTTAACAAATCAATAAATTCATTATCCTTTTGTCTGTAAATCTTTTTAAGTTCTAAATAAATTGGCTGGTTATTTTTTATAACATCTGAACTGAAAAAAAACTGACTATCATAATATCTATATAATTCATTTTTTTCTATGGGTGGTAATTGAAAAATATCTCCTATTAAGACTAACTGTACTCCACCGAATATTAAATCTTCTTTATTTCTGAAAACTCTCAATAAACGGTCTATCAAATCTATTAAATCAACATTTACCATTGAAACTTCATCAATGATTATTAAATCAAGATTCTTTATTATCTCAAGCTTGTTATTGTTGTATTTAAAGTGATTATAAATTGTACTTTTATCATTATCATCAATTGATGATTTTTTTCGTAATCGCTTATCATCAGGAAAATAAATACTCGGTTTTATTTGAAAAAAGGAATGTATTGTTTGACCACCTGCATTAATGGCTGCAACTCCCGTATAAGCTAAAACGACAAAATTTTTATGAGTTGTCTGCTTAATATATTTCAGAAATGTAGTTTTACCTGTACCGGCTTTCCCTGTAAGGAATATTAAACGATTTGAGAAGTTAACATAATCGGCTGCTAAAAAAAATTCAATATTTGTCTCATCTAGTTCTATATTATCTATTCGTATTGGCATATTATTCCTTCTATGAATCTCGAAAAGTTTCAGTACATCATATCATTCAACATTTCGCGAATATGCGATGTTACGAGGCAACAGCCGAGTAATTTGTACGGAAGCGTTTATCGTCGCACCCGCATTTTCGCTCTTATGGCAGTTATAATTTACATTTGATTGTTAATAGAATTCTTCAGGTTGAACCTAAACCTTCTTAAGGGCGGTCATAAAAACCGCATTTTAAACCTTTGCTTTTTATAAATGTGTTTTTTAAATTTACACGGTACCAAATTTTACAGAAAAATTTTATATCCAGGAATTTCCGTTAGTAATTGGGTGAAGCTGATCCCGGAAAATGTTAAAAAACCAGAAAGTATTTTATACAACCCTATTCAAGAGACATATAGAATTATATCAAAAACTGCATATTTATGACAATAAAGCAAATCTATGCACTCTGTCTTAAAATTTGGCCGCTTGATTGACAAAGTCGGTGTTAGCAATCCCCTCACACATCATTGGATGAACTGCAGTGAGGACATGCCGCACTCAGATATACTATCCTTTGAGGCAGAAGGAAGAGCTGAATGCCTGTCCTGTTTATTATGATTTGGATGAATTGCGTCCCATCAATTTCGCCGTAACGAAACCGGCGATAAACATGACTGCCCAGCTAATGAGGGTGGCAGTCCATGGAAGACGCATTCTATATTCAACCATTTCCTGAGCGTTGACCTGGACTATGTTGTCGCCCGCGGCCCAGGGCAAAATCATCACTCTCAGAAGAAATATTCCAATGACGATAACTGCGATAATCGCTGCAAGAATTACATATTTTTTCATATTACCTCTTTCTCAGCAAACAGGCTGGAATCTTTTGATATTCAGTCTGCCAATTTGATCCCGGGACATATAAATGACAGCCTGATCATGTATCATGGAAATGTTTATCATACTCATTTTTTTCTGCAAGCGAAAAAAGAGAAAACCCTTTCACTGTCCATATAGGAAATTCCACAAATAAATGATAAAAACAGATCCCGGGAAACGTTAAAACCCAGACTGAATTTCATACAGTCTCAATTCAAGAGACATATATAATTATATCAAAACTGCATATTTATGACAAATAAGCAAATCTATGCACTCTGTCTTAAAATTTTGCCTTTATATGTTTTTCTTTAACAAACTCAAGTTTATAATGCAATACTGAGAGTATTGGTGTAAGAGTATTCAGGCTGATATTTGATCTTTTTCCTGTTCTAAGATTTTGTATTATCGTTGGTGATACTCCTGCTTTTTCGGCTAATTTTCTAACGGAAATTTTATTTTCTTCCATTGCTTCAATTAAAAACTCTGAAAGAAGAAATTTTTCATATCCTTTCTCAAATCCAGCTTTCCATTTAGGATCTTGCATAAGTTTATCAAATGTACTTAAATGTTCTGTTGTTTTAATCTTCTTCATAATATTTTCCTTCTTTAACTCGTAGAATATAATTTTCACGAAATTTTAATGCCTTTGCTTTTTCATTTACTGGCAATTTATCCGTCTTTTTTCGGAATGCATTTGTTATAATAATGGTATTGTCTTTTATGAAGAAAGATAAAAATCTATCAGGTTGTGGCTTAAATGCGTATATTTTATCTCCCTCATTTCTGAACTTTGTGATATCATTTATCTTTCCATGATCACCGATTCTCTTAATCAAATAAAACACTTTCTTTTGCATTTCTGGGTTGAGCTTAATAAGATAATCAAAAGCTTGACTTTTTCCTGATTCATTATAATACCACTCGACGGTAAAAATTATACCTTTATATGCAAGACAGCCTTTTCTATTCATTAATCAATGTAACAAAATAGTTGTACAGTGTCAATTATTTTTTCGTTCAATTTTGGAAAAAACAAATTAAAAGAATACAGAAGAGGGGAAAAAAATTCATATAACTTTTTCATAACAAAAATATTGCGATAAGCTGTTAAATAATCCATCACTTTCTTATCCCTAATCAGCTCTCTATTCAAGTGAGTAGGGTCAGGAGATGGCGCCGTTGGCATCACTCCGGTTTCCATCTCCTGCCACATCAAACCGTGCATGCAGTTTTCCCGCACACGGCTTTCCGCCAATCTTCTTTCCGCAGCATTCAAGGTCTGTAACCTGTTTCACCCGGTATGAAAAATCCTCACACTACGCCCGCCACAGTACATCGGGACGGTGAATTCGGTCGCAGAGAGCATGGAATCTTCGATTCCTTGCTCCTCTTAGCTGCCAGATATAACGTTCGTTGAAGTTCTCGTGACGATTTAATCGCTGTCATCAGCGGTGTTGTGATATTTCATCATGCACTATCACTTACCTTCATACTCCCGTGTGATTGAAGCAGAGGTCCTTTCCTATGTCGAGTTATGCTGTCTCGGCGTAGAGTAGAACCCGGATCCCCCCAATAATGAGTTTCACCGGGCCCCCTCGTCAAACCGTACGTGCGGTTTTCCCGCATACGGCTTTCCTATGAATTTCATCTCATGC
>VFJS01000009.1 GCA_009885955.1 Spirochaetia bacterium
CAATAGATACGATCCCCCGTTTAAATTTCTCGTTTGTTTTCATCATGTCCCTCCAAAAAATATTTTTGAGGGATTATTGCATGAATTTTGACTTATGGGAAGATGGGGTTTATCGAGCGCTTACCTTCCTATCAAAATATTTACCTCTAAAAAGATTACCAACTGAATATGCTTTTACAACTTCAAAATCTTTTAAGACATCAAATAATTTACCATGTCTTTTAAGTCTGTTGATAACTGTTTCAATTTTACTTTTAAAAAATCCTTTAATACTACTGATAAAATTCTTTGAATCAATGACTGCATTTACATCTGTTGAAAAAATAATCATTCCTCCTTTATAATCAAATTCATGGGTTATCGATTCATTTAATAATATTTTACCAACAATATTATAATATTTTCTAGTGTGTGAAAAATCTCTAAATGCTCCATGCCATTTCAAAGCATCAAAAAAACATTCATCTCTTACTTCTCTAATAGAGACACTTAATGATTCTTCAAGAATTGTATCTACTTTTGAAAATCTTGATCTTTTAAATATTGATTTATATCTTTGGAACATACATTTTACCTCTCTACTTTATTAGTATTTACATTTTAAGTAATTTGCATACTAACAACTCAGCATCATCCCCATACTTTTCTTTAATAAATTCTCTTGTACTTATACCATCTGTTGTTTGAAGCCATTCATCAAATGTTACAATATCAAAACCCAAATAGATTGTAAAATAATCATCTAATTTCACTTGGAACAATTTAAAGAACCCCTGCTTATTCTTAAACAGGAGTTCTTTATTTTCTAACATTGATTTTGGAATCATTTATTTTACCACATTTCCATAATAATCTTAGACAGGTTTTTTAACTTCAATCAATCAACATTAACCCAAATCAATTCCCCGGGAGATGAATAATCATCAATGTACTTCGCAAATGCTTCCAGTGATAGGATTTCACTTTGAGTTACATGCTGAATTTTTTCCCCATCATGAAGATTAGTAATCATGATATTATCATTAACATCCAGAAGCCCCTTTATGAAGGGCGGATGCTGATTCAGTGAATAATCAATTTTAAGAAAACTACTCCCCGGTTCTTTTACAAAATCAATGAGCAGCTTAAATTCCGATTCCCCGGAAATATTTTTGCATATAAACCAATAGACCTTATTGATAAAGGAACTATCTTCAAGATGGAAATCTATTGAATAGTCATTTAATGAATCAATATACTGATACTCATGGAATTCACTATTCACTATGGCCTTGTACAATGCATCGAAATCCTCAACCGGCGCTAAACTTGACTTCATATCATGCTTCCTGAAATGATTGAACATGATAGTTAAAGATTCAGGGAAATTTTCGATTTCATGAACTTTCATTGTCATACACTCCTTAAATTTATATTATGTTTACAGATGATAGGCTAGAAAGGGTTTCTTCTTTTATCCTTTCAGGCAGATCGATTATGACAGCATCCTGTCCTGAAAATCCGCAAGCAAGCATCTGCACCGCCCAGTTTCTGAGAATGTTCATCCCTTTATATGAAAGACTATGGACATTGATAGTCCAGCTGCTCCGTTTCCGGTAATACCTGATCCTTATAAATCCCTTCCTGACCAGGGACAGAATAATCCTCTCCCTGGCCTTCCCCTCTATTCCCATCTCTTCCGATTCTTCATTATATATTTCCTGAATTTCAGACAATAGAATTCCAAAAAATTCTGGTTTATCTATGACTGTGTTGATATGATTGATCTGCACAGCCATAAATTTCCCATCCGGTGCGATCCAATAGGCTTCAGCCTTATCAAATATTTGTTTAAAATCTTCTTCCATAGATCATTACAGCTCCAGGTCCTTTAATTCTCTTATCAGGGTTTCCATATCAACTGCCTCGATTATACTTCAATTTTCTTATCAATGTTTCCATATCAACCGCCTCTATGATTTCTTCATTTTTCTTTGATGGTTGCTTTCTTATGATTTCGGAAAGTCCACTGCTGACTGGTACGATGACGATAGTCCCCGGAGCTGCATATTTGTCCAGCTTCTCCATGACAAATTTGACATGCTGTCCGAACTTCTTGCTGGTGATGCTAATATTATTATAGCAGATACTGCAAATCCCTCCGACCTTGTTTCTCCCGCTAAAGGGCGAGCCTCCCATGCCATGAATATGGACACTCCTCCTCATGCAGTCCGGGCATGTTTCCAGTAATTTCTTCTCCTTCCACAATTCAACCAGGATCCCCAGGGGAAGCTGCCAGCTTCCCAATAAAACAAGATTAAGGTTGAGTGGGCCTGCCTTGCAATAGAAGTAACTACGATTATTGAGGATAATATCTGAATGTCTCAGAATTAGTTTAAAATTACTGCAATACAACTTCCAATCTTTAAATTTGTCATCTTTTGGAACCGGATCATTCTGACCGAAAAGTGATTTAATCTTGAGCGCCATGAGAATCCCCCTGAAAAGTTTTTATAAGATGGGCTGATATTAAAAAGCCCATCTGTAATGGTATGGTCTGTTAGTTCACATTCATAATAATTTGCAACAGACCATTGAAACACATCCGGATTTTATCATCCTATCCTCACAGTTCCGATATCATGACCGGATGCAGTAACAATTACCCAACTCTTAGTAATCCGGATATCGGGCGAATAATATGTGGTAAAAACATTCTCATTGGGTTCAAGCCAAATTGATTTAATATCAGGATAGTTGATGCAGCATCTACGACCTTTATTGACATACTTCTCCTGAAGAATTTTAATAGCCTCTTCCTCGGAAGTATTATACTGAAAATTGTGATTCCCATAGACGCATGCCATGTAACGTATGATTGCATTCTTCGGGCATCTTGGCACTCGTAATGCCTGCTGATAATAATGGCGGTCAAAGGTTACAGCGATGTTCAGCTGTTCCAGGTCTACTCCTATGGCCTTGAGATAGGATAATGAAATGTCTCTTTCCAAATTATCCCATGATTTCCTGTGATCCCTGAACTTCTGATAATTCCTGTATCCACAGGCCTCCATGAGCTCAAGACTTGAGATGGTCTGTTTTATGCGGTCCGGAATTTTATCTGAATTCTGTTTAATGTATGTCTTTGCAGTTTGAAACCGCTTGTAATCAATGAGACTGTTAGACTCGGCTGATTTAAAGGGAAAGGGCAATGAATTATCTGAATAATTTTCCATAGGATATTCCTCCTGTTTTTTGTTGAACGGCCATGGCCGTATCTCATTACTCACAGACAGGAAATATCCCATCTGCGCTTTAGCTGTTTTTACGCCCGCAAGCTGCATGATCAAATCGGCGTGCTTCTTTGATGACTTATAATTTTATTCCCGACATACCTCCTTTATCTATTGATGTTTCATTCTTATGATAAAATTCGATTATTCATTGAGCCATGCGAACCAGGTCCTTTGATTGATATATCCAACATTATTCTTTTTACAGACATTCATGGTATGCCCGGTACCCCCGGACATAGGTTCATCGAGATCGTCGTAGAAAATACCGAAGGAAGCAGGTTTCACGTCTTTGGTTCCAAGAACCTTAACCGTGTCCCGGATGATATAAGCGGCCTTCATGGAAAACCTGTCCCGTTCGCCGGATACATACCGGTCGATGAGCTTTTCAGTCTTCTTGTTCATCTTTGATTGATATACCACTTTTGATTCGCCTATAAGACTTACATCATCCAATGAAATAGTTGAGTAAGCCAGATTTTCTTTTTTCCTGTGAGTCCCGTAAGGGGCAATGGCCTGGAGCCTTGTTTTATCAATATAAGCTACCCCTTTTGAAAAATAGAGATCGGCCCCCTTGGCATTTCCGCTTCTGAAAAGGATATGCTTTGTCTTTTCAGTTAAAAGGCTCCCGATTTTTTCCAGTTTTTCCATATCCCGGTCTTTGACATCACGTTTTCCTTCAAGAAGAACGACGGACCCGGGTAGATCATACTTGTCAATGAATTCATTCAGAGTCATATTTTCATCCTCCTGTCTTTTCTATCATAAATTAGATTTTAAATTCTGAGTTTAATATTATACTTCTATATTATACATAAGTTTTTTAATAACCTAAACCTGCAAGGTTCAGGTTAATATTTTCTTAATAATTGTTAATTTTGCAAATCAAAATTGTCTATGCCTATCAATCCACAAAGAGGGACTCTGTATTAGGCTTTACTATGGATATTTTATTGAACTCCTATACATATCCCTCAATCCACAACCCATCCTCCTTCAAGGAGATCGTCAATGGATTCATAGGATTCACTCTTCCCCTCTGTATCATTGAGAAGGTGGATGACATACCGGGATTCCATGGCATCCCTGAGCCGCATGGTCCCGAACTTACCATTAATGTTCTTCAGATGGCACTTAAGATCACGCATGAAGCTTTCTACCGGGCAGTCATAGAGAATCTCCCTGGTTTTTTCCTTTAATTCTTCGGAATATTTATTCATAAAAAAGCCTCCAGATGTTTATATATGATAATTATTTATTGTCACCTTATAACAGATTGCAGCATATTTTCCTCTCATAAACGATATTTGCAAAGCCCGAACCGGAACCATTGTTTGACATCTTGTTAAACTCCAGCCTGTATCCATTGAGCACTCCCTTTTGTGCAGAAGAATAGGATATCCCCCTTGAATCAAGCCTGTCCGGACTCATATTGGATCCATAGGGAAAATAGAACATAAATCCTCCCTCCCTGTAATACTCTTGCTATAGTAACAATATAACGTGGCACCTATGACAAATGGCGTCCTATACATATATGTAGACGATTTAGGGGGGGAAATATCGGGATTTTTTGGGATAATTTACGGACAAAATTTAATTATTGCTCTTTAACTATTTAAAAACCCTTTTTAACTAGTTAATTCTCAGCTTAGTAGTCTTAAGAAGAGTTTCCAATTCTCTCCTTTTATCAATCAGCTCTTTTATTTTTTTTTGCATTATCAGAATCCGATAAACTGATATATTCTGTTTTTTTACTTTTTCATTTTTCCTGTAAGACCTGTATAAAGACTCCCTACCATTCCTGGTCTTGATCGATACAGATCCGACAGGAAGTTTCACTATCTTTTTTTCATATCGTCCCAGTAACTTTTGAAGCCTTTCATACTCCTCCTTGAGAACAGCTTGTATAGTACTCATCTTCATCTCCACTGGTTGCCCAACAATGTTTAAAATTTACATTTTTATTGGGCAATAATTGAATATTAACAAAATTACTCATACCTCAAAAATCCTAAAAATAAATATGAGGAAATTGAATTACATTTGAAGAAGTATGGCCGTTTACTTCATGCTTTTCATCATGTTTTCGCTTTTATTCCACTCTTTAATCCATTCGGGAATTTCAGGGGACTTCATTTTGCCGTAAAGTGAGGTCACAATGTCTTCAGATTTTACCTTGGAACCATTGCGAAGGAAGACTGTCCTTACAATTCCCGCGGCTAAAAGCTCACCGCCGCATAAAAATCTCTGGAAGAAGTAAAACCAGTCATCATCCCATCCGAGAATGCATGTTTCCACTCTATATTTCTGAAAAGGCTTTATTGATTTCACATACCTCACCATCACCGAAGCGACAACTGGAAACCATCGATTTTTTATGCAGTGCGTCAGGAGGCCGTTTCGCAGTGTCAAATCCAGCCTGCCGAGGTCCATGACCGAAACATACCTTCCATCATTCAGGTGAAAGTTGATGTCAATGTCATTGGGCCATACCCGGAACTTCACAATGCCCGTTTCCAGCGGGCCGAGCCTCTTTCTGAAAAAAGAGAGAATGATGATTTTGAAAGCCCTTAAATATAGATTCATCTACAGCTCATTCTCGGTGATTACCTTAATTCCATTATTTGCAAGCAGCTCGGAGGTTACACCGTTTCCTTTTATTACTTTTTTTGTAAATGTACCATCATAGATCTCGCCGAATCCGCAAGACGGGCTACGCTGTTTCATTATAACCTTTTCAGCTGAAAAAATTCTGGCGATTCTCAGGACCTCACCTGCGCCCCTGCTGAACTGTTCCGTTACATCGTCCCCATTTTTTGTTCTTACAAGGGTTCCGATCCTCTCGGTCCGGTCCCTTGGCGTGGAAAGTCCGCCAAGCTGTTCCGGGCATACGGGAATCAGCGTTTCACTCTTTAATAAATTGATAACCCCGGCATGCGCTTTGCCTGTTCCGTCAAAACGGCATTGTATGCCCAGGAGGCAGGCGCTGCAGAGTATCATGGGATTATATCATCCCGTACCCGCCGTCAACACAGAGGAGCTGGCCGGTAATGTAACTGCTCTCATCTGAAGCCAGGAATACGAAAGAAGGTGTTATATCTTCCGACTCGGCGAATTTTTTTAGAAGGATCCTGTTCATGTAAATATCCTTCAGTTTTTCATCGGACCTTATCTTCTCGGTCATGTCCGTGGCCACAATACCCAGGGAAATGACATTGACGCAGATATTATATCGTGCGAGCTCCCTTGCCATGGATTTCGTCATGCTGATGACTCCGCCTTTGGCTGCGCTGTAATTTATCTGTCCCACGGTACCCACGATCCCTGCCACCGATGTTACATTTATTATCCTCCCCCAATTCTGATCCTTCATGCGGTTTGCTGCGGCCTGCGCGCATAAAAAGGGCCCTTTCAAGTGAATATCCACGACATCGTCCCATTCCTCTTCAGTCATCTTGAGCATCATTGCAGGTTTTGTGAATCCGGCATTGTTGACGAGGATATCAATCCTGCCGAAATTATCAACAGCCGTCTTGACCAGCATCTCGGCATCGGTTTTTGATGCCGCATTGCCTTTCACGGCAACGGCTGAACTTCCAAGTTTTTTTATCTCATCAACTACCTCATGAGCAGCCTCTTCTTTGGATGTATAGTTTATCACAACCTTCGCACCCTCCTTCGCGAAGTGCAATGCCACTGCCCTTCCCACTCCCCTGCTGCTCCCTGTAACCAGGGCTACTTTGTCTTTTAATTTCATTTTTTCCACATCCTCATATTTTGTAGCGTAAAGTTTAAATATTTAATATTCCTGATCATTAATTTTTTCTGTAATATTCAAATGTCAAGAAAAGAATGCATTCCACCTGAAATTAATTTCCTGTCCAGAATCCCCCGGGGTCCAGGTTCTTCAGAATATCAATTTCTTCCCTGCCGGGCGCACGGGTAACGGACAATGTATCGCTAATCTTCAGAGACCATCCTGTATTTTTTAATACATCCTCAACTGTCACTCCCGGATGGGTTGAGGCAAGGTACATTTCACCGGTTTTGATATCGAACCTGAGCACTCCAAGGGTTGTTATTACTGCGGACGGCCCTCCGCCGGTAAGGCCTTTTTCTTTTCTCCATTCCACGCCGGTGCCGTAACCGGGCGAAGTCAGATAATCCACCCTCTCCACAAACCTATGTTTTTCATGGGACATTATTATGATATGACGTTTTCCAAGTGATGCAAGGTCGCAGGCACCGCCGCTGCCAGGCAGCCTGGTTACTTTTCCATTTTTATCGCGGACATAGCTCGTATTCAGGTTGCCGAACCTGTCCACCTGGGCTCCTCCAATGAAACTGGCATCCACGAGGCCGCGCTGGAGCAGGCCCATCATGTCCCCGGTGTCGGCAAGCCACAGGGATCCGCTGAGATTCGGAAGGTCACCCATGGTCATCAGAGGCATTGGCGCTACCGAATCTCTAGCTATTCCCAGCTCATAAAGTCCCACGGCATCAGCGGCATGAAGGCTTTTGGCAAGAAAAAAAGCGAGCATGGGGAGGCGCATCCCGACAAAAACAACTTCGCCATTTTTTATTTCAGCAGAGGCGGCAGAGACCATTACCTGGCGCATGTTAAAGCCGGCAATATCAGTATCCATAGTCAACCCCTTCAGACAGCATATGGTTTTTTATTTTCAGGGAATCCATCCTCCCTGCTCCGAGAATTTTCCTGTAATCGCCGGAGTTTCGGACCGGTGTAACCCATGTTTCAAGCCAATTTCTGAACGATTCCCTGTTTTTTGAAAATTCCCGGTATTCAAGAAAAAATTCATGGTCCCTGTTGTAAAATCCCGGAGCCGGTGACGGATGGGCTCCCCAGGGCGCGTGTACAACAGCGCTGACCCTGAACCCCGGAGTGATGACCCTGTTGGGATCCCTTTTTATGAATTCAGTTTCAACTATCTCTTCAGCCGTGAGGATTATTTTTTCCGAGGCAAGGCAGGCCTCCCTTGCTATTCCGAAATTGCCCCAGGCATGGGCGTTTCCATGTTCATCGGACCGCTGGACATGTATTACAGCGACATCGGGGTTTATGGAAGCAACGGCTGTGAGTTTCCGGCCGGTGAAGGGGCAGTCAATTTCCTTTATCCCCGTATTCGTTTTATAGAGGTCGCCCCCCAGCGCCGTAAGGGTCGGCATAAACGGAAGGCCCATGGCGCCTGCGCGCAACGCCATTGTTATGGTGAGGTTTGAGTGGTCTTCAACGGTTATTGACCCGTTTTCCACCCCCCTCCTGAAATTATAGCCCGAACCGGTTATGACATTCCCCACCCATGCGGCCTTCACCGATGAGACGCAGCCGGCGCCGATAAGCTGGTCAAAGAGTATATCTGATATCGGGCCGATAAGGGTGAGATTTTTTTTCCCCTGCCTGATGATCTCATGCCCTGCTGCAAAGGGGATCATGGTTTCCAGGGTAGCGCCGATTACCAGCGAAGACCCTGAAGGAATGTACCTCTTAATAGCATCCTGCAGGTTTAATAATTTCGATTCTGCCAATTGACAGGCCTCTCAATCATATATAATAAAATAGTGTAAAAATCAGAATTTTGATATTAAAATAAATGAACAACGTAATTTTATGAGGTACTTATAAAAAATAAATTATATATTTATTTTACCTTTATATTGCAATTAAATTTTATCAAAATGGAGAGACTGAGATTATAATTAAATTAGTAAATACTTTAATTATATCAAATATTTAAAAAAAGTATTACAATATCAATGTGAAATATTAACATTAACCATATTCCATATAATTTATTTTAAATATTTTAACAAAAAATAATTTATTTTTCTTGACTAAAATGATAATTATTAGGAATTAATAATTTAATAATTTAATAAATTACATATTCAGCCATTATTAAGCTGAATTATAAATTTAATTATTTGCAAGATTATAAGCTGAAATTATCAATTTTAATTTTAAACCTAAACTGATAGGCAAATATTAAAAATTTAAGCTTATAATGTAACAGCAAACATTTAATAAAAAAAATTTCGGAGGATGTATGAATTTTAAAAAATTTTTAACTGTCAGCCTTTCCTTAATGGTTTCACTCTTTATTGGAATTTCTTGCGGAGATAAAGGCGGCAACACGATCAAAATCGGTGCGCTTTTTTCAGTAACTGGGCCTGCTTCATTCCTGGGAGCCCCTGAACAGAAAACTGCTCAGATGCTGGTTGAAGAAATCAACGCAAAAGGCGGAATCAACAATAAAAAGATTGAACTCATTGTTGAAGATACAGCAGGAGATGCCAACAAGGCGCTCTCACTGGCAAACAAGCTGATCAAAGAGAACAAGGTTCTTGCTATCATCGGGCCGTCGACATCCGGCGAGACTTTGAAGATCAAAGAACTTTGCGAAAAAGAAAAAGTAATTCTCATCTCCTGCGCAGCAGCGGAAAGCATCGTAAATCCGGTTGCAAAATATGTCTTCAAGACACCCCAGAAAGACAGCCAGGCCGCAATGAGGATTTTCATGACTATGAAGGATATGGGAATTAAGAATGTAGGAGTAGTAAGCTCGGGAGACGGTTTCGGTAAAGGCGGAAAAGAGCAACTTGAGAAACTTGCGCCGAACTATGGTGTAACAATTTCCATCAGCGAAGTGTATGATGCAAAAGCCACAGACCTTACCGGTGTTCTTAACAAGCTGAAAGGAAAGAATGTTGAAGCAGTCATCAACTGGTCTATAGTTCCAGCACAGGCCATCGTTGCGAAAAACATGAGACAGATGAATATGACTGCTCTCCTGTTCCAGAGCCATGGATTCGGAAATATCAAGTATGTTAAAGAGACAGGGAAAGCCGGAGAAGGCATCATATTCCCGGCCGGAAGGCTTCTCATCGCGGATAAACTTCCGGACACAAACAAGCAGAAAGCCCTCCTTATAAAATATAAAACCGACTATGAAGCAAAATTTAAGGAAGATGTCAGCACATTCGGCGGACATGCCTATGATGCGATCATAGTTATTGTTGAGGCAATCAAAAAAGCCCAGTCAACAGATAAAGACAAAGTCAGGGATGCCATCGAAGGCCTCAAGGATGTTGTCGGAACCGGTGGTATTTTCAACTTCTCTGCAGCTGATCACAACGGCCTTGACATTGATGCTTTTGAAATGATAACCGTAAAAGATGGAAAATTTGTTCCATATGAAAAAAAGAAATAAACAAATTTAATTAATCTGTATTGTAATTAAATCTAAACCTGTAGTCCCATCATCTTTATAATGGATGATGGGACAAATTTTAAATTTATTATTTGACTTTATTCTAAAATAATTAATAATTGACTTTAATATAAAGAAATATAATTTCAATAAAACTGTATTTTATCATTTTAACTTTAAGGTAATAATAATGTCTTATGAACAATTATTACAATATGTATTCTCCGGGATTACAAACGGAAGCATCTATGCCATAACCGGAATCGGATTCAATATCATTTATAATACCACTGGAATTATAAATTTTGCCCAGGGTGAATTCCTCATGCTTGGAGGGATGACATCCATAACCTTTTCCCGTTATTTTCCTCTTCCTATAGCTGTAGCACTGGCCGTAATAGTAACCGCTATTGTCGGTGCCCTGATCGATTTTCTTGTAATAAGAAATCTTAAAAAGCAATCAATACTCTTCATGATTATTGTGACTATTGGTTTATCCATTCTTCTTCAGGAGGCGGCTCTTCATATCTGGGACGAAAAAGTCAGGTCTCTCCCATTCTTTACAGGAGATGAAATATCATCGATAAACATATTTGGCGCATATATCTCTCCCCAGGTCCTCTGGGTAGTGCTCATATGCAGTATCATTGTGGCAGTCCTTACGGTTTTTTTTAAATACACGGCAACCGGCCGGTCAATGAGGGCATGCTCGTCAAATGTAATTGCAGCAAGGCTCTGCGGCATCAACTCCAAAAACATGATAACCCTCTCTTTCACCCTGAGCGCGGCCATCGGGGCGCTGGCCGGGGCAGTGGTTTCACCCATAACGCAGACCCAATATGACTGCGGCACCTCACTTGCAATTAAAGGTTTTGCCGTTGCCATTCTCGGAGGACTGGGGAACAGCATCGGGGCAGTTGCCGGTGGAATAGTCATAGGGCTCCTGGAATCTCTGAGCATCAGTATACTCCCCCTCGCCTACAAGGATGCAGTATCAATATCAATCCTTCTTCTTATATTATTTGTCAAGCCAAGCGGTCTTTTCGGCAAGAAAGAAATATCAGCTTTAAAGGATTTCTGATGAACAAGAAAAAATATTATCCGCTTTTTGGCCTCATGGCCTTCATAATATTATTCCAGCTCTTTTCATCTTTCTCGGGAAAAGAATTCCTGCTGATCCAGCTTACCATGTGCGCATACTATTCTATGGTTATCATCGCCCTGTGCACGCTCATGGGATATGCAGGCCAGATATCTCTCGGCCACGCCGCCTTCTTCGCGATTGGAGGTTACACAACCGCTGTTTTGACAACGTTAAATCTCATACCTGACAAGGATAATTTTTTTATCTCCCTGTTCAACTCACTCGGTTTTTTATCATTAAGGGTGAATCCTTATGGAATTGAGATTCTCCATTTTTCTCCATGGATCGCACTTGTTGTGGCAGTTGTTATAACCTATGTCATATCCTTTATCATAGGAATTCCCATTCTTAAACTCAAGGGGCATTATCTTGCCATGGCCACTCTCGGATTCGGTACCATAATATACAGGGTTCTTCTGGGCGGCAAAATATTCGGTGAAGCCGATGGGATATCTGATATTCCTGAATTCAATATTTTTAATCTGCTGAAGATTAACGGCGATAATGCGGACAGGATAGAAAACTATTATGCTGCATGGTTTATTGTAGTTATATCAATGCTGTTGTTAATCAACCTGATACATTCAAGGGTAGGCAGGGCCCTCCGCTCCCTTCATGGAAATGAACATGCTGCAAATTCCATTGGTGTTAATCCTGCCAGGTATAAACTCTTTGTATTCACTCTTAGCGCAGTTATGGCCGCGGTAGGCGGCGTATTTATGACCCACTTCAGCGGCAGCATAGGGCCAGGTGAGGCAGGTGTACTCAAATCCGTAAGATATGTGGCGATTGTTGCAGTTGGCGGAATGGCCAATATCTGGGGCGCTCTAATCATGGGGATTATATTAAATTACCTGTCACTCAGGGGATACCTGGGTAGTTATGATGAGGCTATTTTCGGCGTCATCCTCGTTCTCATAATGCTTTTTACACCGGATGGAATTTTCAAAGCAGGGAATTTCGGCAGCATAAAGAACTTTATTTTCAGTAAAATTTTTAAAAAGGCATAAATAAGATAAAGAATTACAATGGCATATCTTGAAATAAAAAAACTCTATCGATCTTTTGGGGGCCTTCAGGCGGTCTTTGATGTCAGTTTTGATGTTGAAAAAGGTACCATCAATGCCATTATCGGGCCCAATGGCGCAGGGAAAACTACACTGATAAACCTCATATCAGGCGCGTTAAAACCTGATTCCGGTGAAGTTATTTTCAACGGACTGCATATTGAAAATCTTCCTCCCTACAGTATTGCCCAAAAAGGTATTTCCCGCACATTTCAGAATATCAAGCTTTTTTCCAACATGACTGTTCTTGAGAATATCATGATGGGAAGGCACGTTAGAACAAACTCAGGCTTCATTACCGGACTACTCAATCTTCCCTGGTCCTGGAAGGAGGAGGATTCCACCCTGGAAAAATCAAGAATGATTCTGGAACAGTTCAAGCTTTCCGAATTTGCCGACAGGCCTGCAGATAGTCTCCCTTTTGGCAAGCAGAGAATTCTCGAATTTGCCAGGGCAATGTCAATGGATCCCGAACTCCTGATTCTCGATGAACCTGCAGCTGGACTCAACATGAATGAAACTGAAGAGCTGGCAAAGGTAATAACAAATGTTAGAAATTCAGGAATTACCATACTTATTATTGAACATGATATGACGCTCATTATGGATATTTCAGAAAAGATAGTTGTTTTAAATTATGGCGAAAAGATTGCCATGGGAACTCCAGAAGAAATTCAGAAGAACAGTGATGTAATAAAGATCTATTTAGGAGACGATAATGCTATCGGTTAAAAGCCTTGAGTCGGGCTATGGCAAACTGCGCGTTCTTAAAGGGATATCGATGCAGATTGATCCAGGAGAGATAGTAACAATAATTGGAGCCAATGGAGCAGGAAAAACCACTCTTCTGAATACTATTTCAGGAATCATAAAGGCCACATCAGGAGAAATTGAATTCAACAGGACTAAAATCAGCAATTTTCCGGCAGAGAAAATAGTAAAGCTTGGCTGTTCACTTGTCCCTGAGGGAAGACAGATCTTCAATACGCTTACCGTAAAAGAAAACCTGCTTATCGGATCCCATACCATCAAAAATAGTCAGATTGTAAAAAGTGAATTGAATAATATTTATAACCTTTTTCCGGTTTTGAAAGACAGGATTAATCAGCTGGGCGGAACCCTTTCGGGTGGAGAGCAGCAGATGCTGGCAATCGGGAGATCTCTCATGTCAAAGCCTAAATTGATCATGCTCGATGAGCCTTCTACGGGCCTGGCCCCTTTGATTATAAAAAATATCTTTGAAATTATCATAAAACTGAAAGAGCAGGGAAATACAATTCTTCTGGTTGAGCAAAATGCCAAAGCAGCGCTCAGGATTGCCGACAGGGGATATGTCATAGAAACAGGGCAGATTGTCCTGGAGGATAAAGCAGACGCGCTTCTCAGGAATGACGAAGTTCAAAACGCATATCTCGGCAAGGAATATAAAAAATGAGAAAAGATAATATTCCCTCCCCCTTTTTCTTGACTTAATGTATTAATCAGATTATTATACATATAAATCACTTATCCTGATATTTACAGCTTAAAATTTTTTATGATCAGTTATATGATACAATGTGCGGCAGAATAAGTGCGATGAAAGTCTTGATCAGAGGGGTAATGGCATGAAATTAAAACAGATTACGATTTCACTTGAAAATTCCCATGGCCGCCTTTATGAGGTAACTGATGCATTGGGCAAAGCAGGTATTAATCTCCGGGCCGCTAGCCTGGTTGACACAGGCGCTTTCGGACAATTGAGGCTTCTTGTATCCGATATACCATTATCCCGCCGGATACTTATGGAAATGATGCTCCCCGCTTTTGTGGAAGAAGTGGTTGCAGTAGAGATTGATGACAAGCCCGGAAAACTTTCAGAGCTGTTGAAATGTTTTCTTGATTCAAATATAAACATCCTCTATACCTATGCCATCGGCGGATTTTCATCATCAATCGCTGTAATGATTTTTAAATTCAACAATAATGATGAAGCTATTCAGATACTGCAGAGAAACAATTTTAGAATTCTCAATTCCGAATCGCTAGGTATTATGAAATAAAATCTGTCATGGCCTGAAATCAAACCGGGGGTTGCGTTATGAGAAAAAAATCAGAGTTCAATCCGAAATCTTTCGCAGTTGTAGGCGCAGGCCCTGTGGGCTGCATTGTGGCTGCATTTCTTGCCAAAGGCGGAAACGAAGTCACACTGTGCGATATAAGTCCGGAGCTATTAAAACCTGTCCTTGATCCGGGAATCATCATTGAAGGCGCTGAAAATTTTAAGCAGGCTGTCACAAGAACCTGCACCCATGTGGATCAACTTTCGGAATTCAAGCACGATGTTATAATTATTACTGTAAAAGCCAATGCCACCCCGCTTATTGCTTCGGCAATAGAAACATTTTTACGGGAAGATATGTATGTTATAAGCTGGCAAAACGGCATAGATACAGAACTAGCTTTGGCGAAGTTTTTAGGAAAGCGCCCGGTAATGCGCGCGGTTGTAAATTATGGATGCGGCCTTGTGGAGCCAGGTCATGTAAAAATGGCTTTCCATCACCAGCCCCATTATCTGCAGGAGCTTGATACCTTATCGGCAGATGCCGCTGAAGCGATTGCAGAGGCCCTTTCCAAATCAGGTCTCGGGACAAAGAGGACCGACTCTATAATTTCAATGGTTTGGAGAAAAGGCATACTCAATGCATGCATGAATCCCGTATGTGCAATGACCGGATTTACCATGGCCAGGGCCATGCATGATCCCATAATATTCCAGCTTGTGGATTCCCTGATAAAGGAGTGCATAAAAGTAGCAAGAGCGAATGAAATATCACTGGGATGGGATTTTTATACCTATGCCATTGATTACATGATGAAAGCCGGAGATCACAAGCCTTCCATGCTGATTGATATTGAAAATAAGAGGAGAACTGAAATAGACTTCATTAATGGAAAATTTATTGAATACGGGAGCCAGGCTGGAGTGGAAACACCCTATAATAGAACTCTTCTCTCCCTTGTAAAAGCCATAGAGCCTTAAAACAATGATGCCCGGCAGAATTAATCTCCGGAATTTTTATGCTCTTTAAGACTTGAACAGCAATGTATTCATCCCATCGGAATCGTTTTTCAATCTTGATGATAACTGAAGGAGATCCTGTATAACATTAGAGATATCCTGGGATAGACTAATCATCTTATTCATTCCATCAAAAATTTTCCTGTTCAATTCATCCTGGCTGTTAAAATGATTAATGACTTCTCCTGTTGTCTTGTCTATTTCAATTGTCGAAGATTGCAGTTCTTTGCTTTCCCTGACCTCCCTTTCGGTTTTTATATTCAGATCCATTATAAAATCAGAATTTTCCTTAACAAATAATGTAATCTTATCAAGCCCTGAAGCCATCTCAGAAAACACCTTTGATACATTATTTATATTATCCACGGTATTCCTAATAATCATGGATATTTCCTTGGATGAATCAATACTGATTGTTGCGAGTTTTGAGATTTCATCTGCCACAACAGCAAATCCTTTCCCATACTCCCCTGCCCTGGCTGATTCGATTGCAGCATTGAGAGACAGAAGATTAGTCTGATCGGCAATGCTGTTAATTGTTTTTGAAATTTCTTCAATTTTCTGGGAATTGTCCTGCATCATTTTAATTGAAGCAGAGCTCTCCCTGATATACTTTTCATTGAGCTCAGCCAGGGAAAGCGCCCTTGCCGATGATTCAGTCTGTGCAGAACTTACATTATAGACTTCTTCCATGAGGTTTGATATCTCCCTTATCCTGACGAAATTCTCATCTATCGATTCTTTCTGAATTAATATTTTTTCTCTGAGTGATTTAAAACCAACATTGAAATTCTTCGCCTTGTCCGTGATGTCATTGATGCAACTGTTGCTTTCCTGTATTCTATCCCCTATAATCCGCGTGGACATGGAGAGGTCGGTGCTGCTGATGGAAAGATCTTCGGCAGTTTTTTTTACAGTTCCAAGCAGTGCATTTAATGACATATTATTTTTTTCAGATTGAATGTTACTGTCTTCAATAGCCTTCAGGTTTTTGTTTGTATAATCGGCCATCAGATAAACAAAATAACAGAGGGCTAGGAGAAATATGAGTTTTCCAAGCTCAGTGGGGAGTCTTAAAAATGCCGGGTCAAAAATCATTTTTGTGTCTTCGCTGAACTGCATTCCTCCGTCAAGGATGCCCAGGGCGACAAGGGCAATAAAACTGAGTGATGCTATCACTGAATAGTATATGATGAGCTTTTTATTGTACCGCAATCCGCATAGTACTGCGAAAATCATATACACTAAAAATGTTGCAGGTTCCTTTATAGAGAGGCCATATCCATTATACGGGTCAAAGTGAAAGCTGAATTTAACCAGAAAAATCAGAAGTGTTTCTATTGTGACAGAGATGTATATCAGTTCTTGAGGGATCCTTCCGGATCTAATGTAAATATAATTAATGGCAAAGAGGGCATAATATACAAGAGCTCCTATGAAAACCGAGTAGTAAACTGCTGGGACCGATTTGGATTTGTATGATGAAAACGCCAGGAGCAGGACAAATGTTGCCAGAATTAAACGGGCCCTGTTAACTATTTTTTCCGTTGTTGCAATATTCATTTTTTTCCTCAATGTAGATTTTATACAAAATTCTTTTAAATAGCAAATAAATTTTATTTAAATTTTATAATATTATTCAATCTTTTTTTTGAAAAGTGATAAATTTTCAGTGAAGATTGTATTCCATTAAATCAATAATTCAAATGTGATTTTATATAATTCAATAATTCTTCTGGTGATATGGTATTGATAGTGGTGTTTACATTTTTTGAATAAGGTACAGGAAAGCCGGAATATTGATACTATGTTTGATTTCTTTGAATTTGTTTTGCATTTCACCATGATTCATATTCCCTGCGATCGGGGATAGATACATGCATGATTTCCCGTATTTTCCGGGCAAATGCCTATCGCAAAGGTCTATGATCGACCTGTAATGACTATCAGTGAGATTGCCGCCTATAATAAAGTTCATTGTCAATTCAATATTCTCATATTTCCTATTGAGCTCTAATATTTTATGGAAAGCATCAGAAATAACTTTTGAGTTTAAAGGCTTATTAATTAAATTGAGTGTTGCATCATCAGCGGATTCCAGTCCGGTATTTATATAAACATAATATCCCGTTTGATTTAGTAACAGATAAAGAGAATCGCTGGAGTTTAATATAGATTCAACACTTCCGAATAAAAATAGATTTCTCCCTTTAATATAGGAATGCTCAAAGCCGAACATTCCCGATGCTTTGCGTATTGTATCGATGATTATTTCTTCCCCGGCCATGAGTGAATCATGAAGGCCAAGGTAGATGGAATTGTAATTTACCAGGTCCCTGTCATAATATTTTTTGATATCCCTCAATCCTTGTTCTATATCAGGCCTGCTCCTCACTTTATATGCGTTACCTGACTTTACCATGCAGAAACCGCAATTATACAGGCAGCCGTCAGATATAATAATGGGAATCACATCATAATCGACATGCCTGGCATCAGGAGGAAGGACACTGATCTCATTGCCCAGGATCTCCTGAAAATTCATTGATTTCTTCATCAAATGCTCAGGAGTATTTTTCTGCACCTGCCTTAGAAACTCATCGATTTTTCCCGGTAATAGTTCGGATAATATCACATTAATGATTTCATGAAGGGTGTTCATCGATTCTATGGCTCTATAAACTTCAGTGTTCTCAAATGGTCTGTATGCAAAAATTGTATTTGATACATACTGAAAACATGGCAGGTAATATTCCCCTATATAACTGTATATCCCGGTATAAATTCCTGGTGTGTAATAGACCCATTTATTTGCGGCAGTTCTTTTCAGCCATTCATCCCCCGGCCAGATTTTCATCAATGGCTTAATATACTTAATTTCACCCAGAAGATTGAAGTAATATGAATATTCTTTAGTTTCGATAATTGAATTAATTCCGTATATCACGGGATAACTGACCTTCAGATAACGATCAGTTCCTTTACTTTCCACTATGATTTTTGCCAGGTCATGGCTGTATGTATCAGACATACATTGACTCTCTTAATAAAATATCAGATAAAAATGAATAATATTATAATATTTTTTCATTAAAGGGATTGGTTTTTTTACATTTTTTTTTGGAACATAGCCCTATTATATCGAATTTAATGTCATTCATTACATAATAAATAGCGTTCATTACCTTACCCGTTGTCAGAGTAAAATTGTTATTGTAATTTTGTTATGATATTATTATGTATTCATATTAAAATTAATTCCCTCCCTCACTACCCTGATTTAATCATTAGGTGTAAGCAGCGGGGAGTAAGAGTTAATGATACCTGCAGATTCCCTTAAAAAGAAATGTGCAGGTTCAGGGTTTTAGAGGGAGAGTGGAATTAATTTTAATACCATTAGTATTGATAAATAAACCATTATCAAGAAAATATTCTATATTTTTCACAACATCATTTTGAAGCAGGAGCAGGGAGTGCTGACCTTTTATCATTATAAAATCCTTCATACCTGTAAGCCTTGTTTCATCCACACCTACTGTCATATCATTATCACCTGAAATGAAGGGATTTAATCCCATATTTCTTCCCGTTCCCCCGGCAATGATTCCAAATTCACATATGGGAATAAATTCCCTGCCTGAAAAGGTTGTTAGAAAGTCATTAAAAAGAGACCCGAATAAAGGTCTGACAAAGGGAATATACTTTTTCAGAAATACGCCCCACTCCGAACCCTGATTTGGAGGAGCAATCATAACAAAGCGCTTAACTTTTTCAGGCCGGTATTTTGCAAGATAATACCTGACTATTATTGTACCTATGCTGTGGGTCACAAAATTCAGTGTTCTGTATCCGCCGGGAAGTTTTTTTAATTCCGCATTAAGTTCAATAGCGATGGAGTCAATAGATTTTGACCAGGTATCATAGCCGAAGTTGATAACGTTGTATCCTTTTGCAGATAAATTTTTAGCAATTTTCGACATGGAATTCTGGTTTCTGAACAACCCGTGAACGAGAACAACGCAGTCCTTTCCGCTGGCCTGATTAATCCAATTGGTATTATAGGAATTTGAATTCTGCATGAATACGGCGACTCCGGTGATGGTAATGAAAAAAACAATTAATATTCCGGCAACTCTTTTTGATAGTGGTAATTTCATCAACTGATTTTTAAAATAGATTGTTCAGGGAATTTGAGTAAAATTCAAGAAGGGGTTCCTTTTTTCTGTTTATCATGACGGAATTTTTCTTTAGAATTACAATTTTCCTTTTTTTAAGAATTTCAAGCCCTGCTTTTACCGTATTCCTTGCGATTCCGGTTTCAAGAAATTCCTCTTCAAAATCAACGAGCTCTTTTTTTCTGTCTTTTTTTTCCTGCTTGAGATTTATCTGGCTTTTAATTCCCCTTTCAAAGGCCCTTCCAAGGACAATTCTTCTTTTTTTAATCCTGAGTTCTTTTCTTAACTGAATAATTTCCTTAACCAAATCATTCCTGTCAAAATTTTCTTTTTTAATATTCAGGATGGCCCTTGATGTTATGCTTACCGGTGTAACGGGAATTATTTCACCAATCTGGTTCATAAGCCTTGCTGCGAATTTTTTTATTACGGCCAGTCTCTTTTCACGGCCAATGTTCAGCAGCCGTGGGTTCTGTTTTTTCAGAAAGGCCGATACAGAGACAGGATCTCCGAAACTGACACTGGCATATCCGTGCTGTTTAAGCTTTCCTGAAATTAATCGAAAAATATTGGTTATAATGATCACGGGCGTATTAAGAAGAATTTTGAAGAGGGACAGCAGATGATCTTTAAAACCTGATTTAAATTTTTTATTTTTCCATTCTGATACCAGATTTTTGTCTTCCAACACCCAATCATAATTTATGCCCACCGGAATGAATACGATATCCCTTGTAAAATTTTTATCCTTTTTAATATTGATAATATAATCGATTATACCGACTTTCGGGTCCCGCAGTGAACCGTCACGGGTTAGTCCTCCTTCAGGGAAAATACCCTGGGTAATTCCGTTCAAACTGATCTGTTGAATATATTTTTCAAGGACAATGTGATAGAGCCTGTCTTTGAAATTTCTCCTTATAAAATAGGCTCCAAAGGACTTGAATATGTATTCAAGGGGCCAAATCCTGGCCCATTCACCAACAGCATAGCTTACCGAAATTTTTCTGGCCAGCATGTATGAAACAATGATATAATCAATATTGCTCCTGTGGTTCATGACGAATACAACCACGTTGTCCCTGGGTATTTTTTTCAGCTTTTCGGCGTTTTCCCGGTCGATTACTACTTCGTAGACCATATTGAGAAAGATGCCGGCAATCCAGTATCCGAACTTGAAATAGGAAAGCATATTGAAAAAGGGGACAATCTCATCGATATATTTCTCCACCATTGACTGCGCTTCTTCAACCATGATGCCGTTCTCTTTTGAATAATCGATGATCGCCTGGTTAATTTCATTATCATTAAGGAGTTCATGCTTTACTATTACCTTGTTCATGAACTTATACCTGTCGAGTTTTACCTTGTAGCCGCTTACCAGCTTTCTAAGCAATCTGCTCTGCTGGCGGAGCAGTACTCTCTTGATAAATGATCGGATTATCTCATACAGGAGGATCAGAAAGAGTATTTTGATTATGATAATGACTATATTCATATTAACTATTCGGATTTCATTGATTCTTTTTGCTGTTAAGAAAATTTTCCAGGGCCATGAGCCCGAGAATATAAGAATAATATCCAAAACCTGTAATCTGCCCGATGCATACCGGAGCAATATGGGAATGCCGTCTGAACTCCTCCCGTGAATGAATGTTTGAAAGATGAACTTCCACCGTCGGGACTGAAACAGATGAAATGGCGTCCCTGATTGCAATGGATGTGTGGGTATATGCTGCCGGATTTATCACTATGCCGTCAGCTTTTTTATTATTATGGATGAAATCAATTATTTCACCTTCACTGTTTGACTGAAAAAAAGAGAGTTTGATATTTTTTTTACCGCCATATTCCATTATTATTCCGTCAATTTCAGCCAGTGTAAGGCTCCCATAGTAACCTGTCTCCCTTTCACCAAGGAGGTTGATATTCGGCCCGTTTATGATTAGTATTTCCATGGCTCCCGTCTTTAATTATATGATAATTAAATGGCAAAGTATACTTACATAGGATTTATAAATATATTTCAAGGAGATTTTTTATCTATGCAATAAAAATTACTCTTTTAAGGCAGCTTATTCCGGTTTTCCCATTTTTCTGATTAAATGCTTCCTTAGAAAATCAATGGCAACAAGTGAAGAATGGTTTCTAATTCTCTCCCGCGTACCGATTATCTCCCGTTTGAAAACAATTATTTCATCGTGTATTGCAAACCCGAAAAATACTGTACCCGCTGGTTTTTCCGATGACCCGCCCCCGGGCCCTGCAATTCCTGTTACAGAAACCGCGGTTTCGGTCTTAAAAATTTTTTTTGAGCATAGCGCCATTTCTCCTGCCACTTCTTCGCTTACCGCGCCATGCCTTGATATTAGCTCCTCCTGAATTCCCAGAATTTTTACCTTCATTTCATTGCTGTAAGCTATTAATCCTCCGGAATATGCAAGGGAGGATCCGGGGATGTCGGTTATTCTTTTTGATATAAGTCCGCCGGTGCAGGATTCAGCAACAGATAATTTGAGCCGGTTTTTTATCAGCACTTCCAGCAGTTCCTCTTCAGGAAGGAGAAGGCCGTTTCTGAGAATATTTTCATTAAAAATCTGTTTGAGGCTGTTCAATATACCAGTCCCGTTAAACCGGGCTCCGTCCTGGACAAAAGTGAGGGTACTTATCCCGCCTTCAGCAGTGATTCCCCAGATGCAATCATTAATAACTACACCCATGGTTTTGACTTTTTCATTTATTTCACTCTCTTTCATCCCCACAATTTTAGCCGTGACATTGTTTCTGATTATTTTTCCAAATTTAGCAGCTAAAAAAGGGAGGACCTCCTCATTGAACATGGAAATCATTTCAACAGGAACTCCGGGAAGCGCTATGATTAACTTATTGATATATTCCAGTATGAACCCGGGGGCAAGTCCGAGCCTGTTTTTTATAATTTTTGAGCCGGAAGGAACTTCGGCCATTTTATGATCCGATTCATTGAATGATCTCCCAAGGGACAGGAGAACTTTTTTCATCTTATCAAAAGCATGATTATCGATGTTGATGGAAAAATTAAAGATCTGCCTCAGTGCCTCAATGGTCATATCATCATCTGTCGGGCCAAGCCCGCCAGAAATAATTATGGCGTCGGAATTAGCCATTGCGAATTGAATTATTTTTTTCAAGTCGTCAATGTTATCGCCTGTGGTAAAATGATACTTCACTTCAATGTTTGAGCTGAAAAGGGCATTGCTGATAAAACTGGAATTTCTATCAGCTATTTTACCGTACATTAATTCATTACCCGTGGATATGACAGATAGGATTTTCATAATATCCTGAAAATTACATCTTTTCCGGAGTGGAAATGCCAAGGAGCCGGAGGCCATTTCTCAGGACGATGCGCACTGAATCCGAGAGGAAAAGATAGGAATTAGTTTTTATGGCATCATCGGTCAGGACCCTGTGTTCAGTGTAAAATCTATGGAAGACCTGCGCGAGCCTCAGAAGATAATTGGCAATCTTGTGCGGTTCAAGGGTTTCAGCAGCGCTGGCAATCTCTTCAGGGTATTTAAGAATCATTTTGATCAATGCCACTGATTCATGGCCTTTAAGGTGTTCATTTTCAATATCTTTATAATCCCGGTGTATACCCCGTTTTTCAGCCTCCCTGAATATAGAGCAGATACGGGCATAGGCATACTGGAGATAAAATACCGGATTTTCGGAGCTCTCCTTTTTGGCCAGCGCAAGGTCGAAATCGAGGTGACTCTCCAGGGACCTCATGATAAAAAAATACCGCGCAACATCAACCCCTATCTCTTCAATGAGCTCGCTCATCGTTGAAAAATTCCCGAGCCTCTTGGACATTTTTATGGTGTCCCCTTCCAATACGAGGTTAACCTGCTGTGCTATGAGAACAAAAAATTCACCATGGTATTCCAGGGCCTTAACTGCCCCTTCAAGACGTTTTATATAGCCGTGATGATCCGGGCCCCATATATCTATGATTAAATCATATCCACGCCTGATCTTATCCCTGTGATAAGCTATGTCAGCCAGCAAATACGTAGGCCTGCCATCATCCCTCATGACAACCCTGTCTTTATCGTCCCCGTAATCAGTTGAGCGGAATAATTTTTTTCCTTCATCTGAATAGATTACATTTTTGCTTTCAAGCTCCTTTAATGTTGCGGACACATCGCCTGATTGGTGGAGTGAGCTCTCTTTAAACCAGCAGTTGTATTTCACATTGAACTTTTCAAGATCCTGTTTCTGCCTTTCAACATTAAACCGGATTGCCATTTCAGAGGAAAAATCATTCAATTCCTTTTCAAGCATCCTTGAACCGAGGTCTTCACTGAAGTTTTCCAGCACATGAGCAGCGATGTCCCTTACATAAGCTCCATGGTACCCGTCTTCAGGGAAATGAGAATCTTCGCCCCTGATTTCTCGGATCCTTGCCAGGACTGATTTCCCCAGGAGTTCCACCTGGTTTCCGTAATCGTTAACATAAAATTCACGTTCAACAATATCACCGTTCGCTTCCAGTATCGAGGCTATTGTGTCGCCGATCGCAGCGGCCCTTGCCGATACAATATTCAAAGGCCCGGTAGGGTTTGCAGAAACAAATTCCAGGTTCACGCGCCTCGGCTTTTCTTTTGTACACCTGCCGAAGGAAAAATCTTTTATTGTAACTTCCTTCATCATTTCAATGAGGTAATCAATTGAAAAAAAAATGTTAATAAACCCGGGTTTGACTACCTCAACTTTATCAATTTCATTATGCTTTTCTATAAATTCTTTAAGGGTTGCGCCTATTTCCATGGGCGGCTTCCGTAGAAGCCTGGCAGTTTCCAGTGAGAATGAAGAAGAAGTATCTCCGAATTTCTGTTCCTTGGGATATTCCACTCTGCATTGCGGGTAGTCTACACCACCGGGGAGTGCGCCTTCACCTATGGCTTTTGCTACCGCTGATGATAATATTTTGTATGTAATTTCTTTAAAATTAAAATCATAATTCATAATTTTACCCGGTTTATTTTAGAAAATTATGAAAGCAGCTTTTGTCAACAAAATAATCTCATAGAGAGTAAGTATATTTCCATTATTCATCTTATTCAAAATTACATATGCCAAAAATCTGGAAATGGTATATGTATGTTTATTTGAATTTATCAAATAAACATACATATAAAAAATTAATAGCTTGAAATTATTATTACGAATTTATAATTTATTATAAAATGTTATTATCCCCAAATTGAGAGGATGCCATGGGTTCTGTTAAATTAGATAAAAATCATCTTGTCGGATTTTTAATATCTATCATTGTCTTTATTGTTTTGTCAACAATATACACCTTTACAACAGTATTGGAGGGAATGGAATATGGCGGTATCGACTTCAGATTTTTTCTGAGGGATCCCATTGAAAAAAGCCAGAGCCTGGGAAAGGGAGTGAAAAGGACAAATATCAACCAGAGGGCAAGAAAAGATATAATTATAATCGGCATTGATGAAAGCACAATAAGGGAATTTTCTGATAAAGGCAAGAACTGGCCCTTTGACTGGAATATCCATGCAAAAGTAATAAAAAACATACGTACAGGGGAACCCAAATCAATATTCTTTGATATTATGTTCATGGATCACAAACCCTATGAAAAGGAGCTTGCTGAAGAGATAAGCCTGGCAGGAAATGTATTTCTTGATTTCCCCTTTGAAAATGAGGAAATTGGAAAGGATTATATTGACCAGAAAGAGAGAATGGAACTCCTGAACAGGGTCAGATTCAAAGTCCCGGCTGGAGATAATACAAAACAGCTTGTTGCCGAGGCTGTCCCCCCTACCCCGCTCCTGACCAAATCTGCCAAGGGGATTGGATATGCGAATGTCTTCCCCGGCAGGGACAAGGTAAACAGGACTATGCCGCTGATTTTAAAGCTGAATGGATGGTACTATCCTAATATAGATTTGGTGATAGTTATGCACTTCTATGGAATAGGGATGAATGATGTTGAAGTAAAACCCGGGCATTATATCAAGCTCAAAAATATTCCACCGGAAAAAATGCGAAAGCCAAACAAAGAAAGGGAGATTGCAATACCCATCGATGAATATGGATTTATGGATATCAACTATACCGGAGGAGCCGGCAGTTTTACCCACCATTCATATAATCTTTTTCATGCAAATGTCATCGATGCCAAAAAAGGTAATACTTCCATTAAAGATAAAATACTCCTCGTAGCTGCCTATGCCTCCACTGGTATAGCAACTGATGAAAAAAAATCGCCCTATGGAGCCACCTTCGGAATTGAACACCATGCCAATGCCCTCAATACGATATTAAACCAGGATTTCCTCTTCAAGATGACTGAATTTCAGAATTTACTATTAATGCTGGCAATTGCAATCATCATGGGACTTATCGTATCAAAAGCATCAATCATCATATCGGTAATTTTTACCATGCTGTTCTCAATCTTCTATATTTTCATTTCATACCTGTTATTTGATAAATTCAGCATAATAACTGCAATGGCCACTCCTGTAATACAAACCGGCCTTACCTTTACGCTCATTACCGCTTTCAGGGTTTTAACTGAACAGAGGGAAAAAAAATACATCAGAAGCACGTTCTCAAAATTTGTATCCAAATCAGTCGTTGATGAACTTTTAAAGCATCCTGACAAGTTGAAGCTTGGTGGAGACAAAAAGATACTCACTGTCCTTTTCTCCGACATAAGGGGTTTCACATCAATCTCTGAAAAATTTACCCCGGAACAGCTTGTTGAGCATCTCAACGTATATCTTCAGGCAATGACCGATATAGTTTTCAAATATGAAGGCACCCTGGACAAATATGTCGGGGACATGGTCATGGCTTTCTGGGGAGCACCAATACCCCTTGAAAACCATGCACTTAACGCAAGCAAGGCAGCCGTCGAAATGATGGTCGTCCTTGGCAAGATGAATGAGAGCTGGAAGGCTGAAGGGAAACCGCCCCTGGACATCGGCATCGGGTTAAATACAGGGGCCATGGTTGTAGGCAACATGGGCTCGGCTATACGGATGGACTATACCATAATGGGAGACAATGTTAATCTCGGATCGAGACTTGAAAGCACCAATAAGATTTACGGGACAAATATAATAATCAGCGAATTTACTTATGAACATGTGCGGGATCATGTCATAGTCAGAGAGCTTGATCTCATAAAGGTAAAAGGGAAAGAGCTTCCGGTAAGGATCTATGAGCTAATCGATCTGAAATAGCTGGTGTTTCTTTACATCTTTCCTGTTTATCAGGGAAATTTCAGGATTTACAAGGGGGCCGCTGATTCTGAATGGGATATTCATGATTTTATTCTCCCTGTCAGTAATAATTGGATATATGTATACGCTGATTCCATCAGCGTAGTTGTACAGGCCGTAAGAGTTAAAGTTGACCGGCTCGCTGTTCAAAGAGAAGTTGCTGATAAAAAAATTGCCTCCCCGCTGGGTCATGGTCACTGAAAAATTCTGAAAGTTTAAATCTGTAAAATCGCTTGTATGCAGGCCATTCTGTTCGAAATATTTGTAAAGCCTTTTCTGGATATTTGTATTCTTTATAGACCCGGAAGTAATTGAGATATTCAGCAAAGCCTCTGAATGCTCAAGCATCTGTGACGGCCTGTAGGCATTCAGATCAAATTCATATTCACATGATGCCGTTCCCGTCAATGCATATGTCCCTCCAAGATCTTTTGAAATTTCCTTTAAATTAAAATTTTTAACAGAACCCCTGGATGTGAAGAATGGATAATCTCTGTTAAGGAATATGAAAAGTTCAGCGCTATATTTTCCATCATATCCCGATACTTTGAAATCTTTTATTGATACCTGGCCGTTCTTTAAACTTAATTCCATAAAAAGCCCTTCCAGATTTGCATTTCCCTCAAATCTGACCTTATTTCCCTCTAATCTGAGTTGAATATCATTGTTTGATATTGTCTTTGCCACAGGCAGTTCAAGAAAATTTACATGATCATATCCTCTCTTGCTGTCCTCGTATGCCCTGGAAAAAATATAGTTCAGGGAACCTTTAAGTGCTGAGAAAAGCAGATCAATTTCAACAACTTTTGAATTAATAAGAGCAGCAGTTTCTGATTTTATTGGATGCCATTCCTTGACAGTGGTATTGCTGTTTAAGAGAAAATCAGAATGAAATAATCTGATAAGACCGTTGCATGAGACTCCTTTGGTGTCTGCGTTAAGTTTGAATTTTGTATCTGTAAAAACTTTATCTTTTTTCCCCTTGTTAAACCATTCGACATTAAAATTTTCAAGATTAATTCCGGCGCTGATATTATTAACCTTTTTATTTTTAATGTCGATATCAGCTTCAGCATTCAGCTGCAGTTTTCCATTATACGTAAAATCTTTTACAGGCGTGAAAAAATCGGAAAGCCTGCTGAGATCCATGTGGTTAGACTTGAATGAGAAGATCAGGGACTCGTCTTTTTTATTGCTTATGTATTTACCAAAACCTTCAAGGCTTAAATTATCATCAAAGAGAGTCAGCCTGGACAGGTTGTAGATATTATCCTTATTATTGATTTCAAGATCTAAATCGAGGGACATGGTTTTATTAGATATAATTTTGTATGGCGACGGGGCAACCGATGTATAATCAAAATTGTGAGTTTCTACTGTTCCTTTAACGGTAGTAATCTGATTATCAACGGCAGATTTTAAATTTAACGAAAGGCCGCCTTTTATTGAATTAGTAATGATCCTGTATTCACTGAAGAATTCATTAATGTATGCCAGATCGAAATTTTCAATTTCAACGTTGTGAACAGAATTTTTATTATTAGAAAAAAAGTGTCCGCTTAACTGGAAGACCCCTTTTTTGATGGCTTTCAGCTTATGAGGTATTAATTTTCCATGGATATCATAAATAATTTTATCATCAGCAAACTTGAAATTTCCATTAACATTTGCGCATCCGACGGTGAGTTTTTTTTCTTTGAATATCTCCGTATAATGAATTTCACTATTCAAAAAGGATAAACTGAAATTTTTAAAATCCGCGTATTTAATATCCTTGAAATCTTTTTTGAAAATCAGCAGGTTTTTAAGGCTGTCATAATGTTCCTTCCCATATTGTTTGTGAATTGTTATGATGGAATTTTTAAAAATAATATCAAGAATTTTTATGTTTTTTTTTAACAATTCAAAAAAATTAAGATGGATAACAATTTTATCGCTTTTTAACAGACTCATGCTATCGTTGAAATCACTTGAGTTGGAAAGGTCCAGGTTCGATAATAATAAATTCCCTGAATAATCAATGTAAATATCATCAAATTTAACTGCCTTGTCAAGATACTCTTTGCAGAATTCCGAGGCAGTTTTTCTTAGCAGACCTTCATTGAAATTAATATAAAAAAATATTTTGAAAAAAAGGGGTACGACAATGAGGATGAGAATTGCCCCTGAGATGATAAAAAAACTATATTTTTTTTTAAAAATCATAATAATTTTTGTTTACTGGATATTATATGTTAGATATAAAAGGTTAATAATAAAAAACTTGATAATATACCGTATATTTTTTGATTGTGAGTCAAGCATATTTAGGACGTAAATTTGTTTTTACAATACAAAGAATCAAATTATTATCTCATCAGATCATTGTAAATCATTATAACAATTATGGAAACAAAAAATTCAATAAATAAAACAAATGGTGAACAGGACGCAATTGATAGACAGTATATACAGAAGCTTATTAGTATGCATAATAGTTATCAACTGGAGAAGTACAGTCATATCAGCCTGAAAGATTCACATTCCCCTTTTGAAGGGACCCCCAAGAAACATCCCAACGATGATAATATAATCATTCTCCTTCTCAACCCATTTTCAAAAAGGAAGAAATTTTATGAATTTCCAATTAATTCAATAGGCGGCATTGAAGACCTGGGGACAATTTCTTCTGAAAATGGTGAAACTGCGTATATTACTAAAATTTGGGTCAAAAAAGGTATGCCCGGCCTCATGGCGGAATCATTCATTGTGGAATAGAACAATGAATGATTCCAAACTTTCCCCTTGGTAACCTAATTGTTTGATTAATTGTTCAAAGATGAAATTATTGGTGTGTGAAAATTCAATCATAGAATATTATTATCATTAATTTACTTGACGCCCATGCTTTTTTATATTTTTTAACAATTTTAGTAAGATATGTAATCATTAAATAATAACAATTAATATTTAATAGGATTATTGATTTATAATTCATGAAGACAAGATTAAATTTTGAAGGATATCAATAATTTTTAAAATTTTCTATTAATTCGGCTCCCTTAATATATGTAACAATGTTTTTTAATTTTTTTCTAATACTTAGTTATTAATTTTCAACATAATTGATATCAATTATTATTTTAAAAATCAATAATACTAGCTTAAGAGTGTATATTATCATTTGTTTATTTAATAATTAAAATGCAGAACATAAAATATCATCTTATCAATATTACTTCAGTACTGTTGTTTTCCTATTTAACAGCAGCATCAATTAATCAGATAATAAAATACAACATCTCCCCTGTTTACAATAAGAATGTAAAAAAATCGGGCAAAGTTCTTGTGAGAAAAATACCCAGAAATTATGAATATTATAATAAAATATTAGACTCCGGCTTTTTCCCAAAAGTAGATGCAGTGAAGGTTGTAGATGATTCTGCAGATAAGCAAATCACTGCGGGGATAGCTGAAAATCTGACTCTCATGGGAACAATCACCGGTCCCGGAAATATTGCAATGGCCATGATTCTGAAAAAGGGGGAAAAAGAGCCTGAAATATTCAAGTTATGGAGCAGTGTATACGGGTTAAAGCTGATTGCAATACTTGAGAATAAGGTCTATCTTAAAACGAATGAAGGCAGAGTAATACTGGAATTATACGGAAAAATGACAGAGATCGTAGCAAAAAAACCGAAGGAGACCGCCTCGTCGGATAAAGTTTTAAAACAGAACTTCAGCAGATCTGAAATAAAACAGAATGTCCTGAATAATCTTGATAATGCAATGAAGGGGCTTGTTGCCGGACCTCACCGATCCGGGGATACAATTGACGGTTTTGAATTAAAAACAGTCAGGCCCTACAACATTCTCTATAAACTGGGCGCCCGAAGCGGAGATGTTGTAAAAAGAATAAACGGTCATGTTCTGGACAGTACCGAAAAGCTGTACAAGCTCTGGGAAGCAGTAAAAAATGAGCCTAAGCTGAGCATTGATATTGACAGGGGAACCCAACCCCTCACACTTGAATTAAACATGACAGATTAAATACATTTAAGGAAAATAAAATGCACTTCTCAAAAAAGAAAATAACCCGTTCCCTGATTATCTGCCAGATTTTTTTCCTCTTTTCATTTATACATACAGGCAACAGGTTTTTTATCACAGTTAAACCGCTTTGGGCTGAAAAAGAGAAGGATAACGAAAAAACTGATGGAAAAGAGTCCATAAAGATAATAAAAGAAAATATTCAAGATGTCAAAGAAAACGTTAAGGAAGTAAAAGACCCGGGTAAAGTTATAAAGGAAGTTGCAGAAAAAAAAGAGGCCCCGAAGCCTGTTGTAAAAGAGAAGTATTTCACTTTGAACTTTAAGAATGTTGAAATTGAGGATTTTTTGAATATCATGAGCCAATTCATCGGGAAGAACATTATTCTCGATGACAAGATCAAAGGTAAAATTACAATAAACTCTGCAAAACGGATTCCAATAAGCCAGGCTTATGATGTACTTAAATCAATTCTTGAGGTAAAAGGTCTGGCAATTGTAGAATCAAGCAACCTGATTAAGGTCATACCTATAACCGATGCCCTTAAAAAAAATGCAGAAATCATTATCGACGGGAAAAAGACTGAAATTGTAGCTGAAAGGGAGGATTCAGTAACATTCCTTCTTGAGTTAAAATTTGCAGATGCCGCTGAAGTCTCAGGGGCATTGGCTACTTTAAAATCGAAATATATGACAATTGTTGTTTATAAGTCACTGAATACACTAATCTTCAGCGGTGCCTCCTCTGAAGTGGATGGCCTGGTTAAAATTACGAAGGCCCTTGATAAAAAAATTGAAGAGCTGATCGATGAGCCGAAGAGCATGGGAAACATACATGTAGTTCATCTTGAGAATGCAAATTCAGACCAGCTTGCCGAGGTTCTATCGCGTGTACCCTTTTCAGATTCTGCTAAGATTGAAACTGCGCCCAGGGCTGTAAAATCTGATAAAACAAAAAGAGTGACCCAGACACAAACACCCACAACACCCAAGGCGAGCAAACTTTCTATTATATCGAATAAAGATACAAATTCCCTGATCATTTCAGCAAGCCCTGATGAATTTAAAGAGATCCAGCGATTGATAAAAGAACTCGATATCGTTAGAGAACAGGTACTCATTGAAGCGCTGATCGTTGAGGTCGGCGTAGACAGCGGATGGGGATTTGGAATTGACTGGATGCTTGGCAATAAAGTCGGCTCGAGTCTCGTTGGCGGCTCGTCTATCATGAATGGTTTTCCGAATTACGTCCAGCCGCCAGGAATTAAGAAACAGCTGATTCTTCCAATATCAACGGGTTTTCAGCTTGGCTATTTGAGTGACACATCCATCCTTTCCTTTGCCCTGCTGAATGCATCAGGTTCAAAAAGCAATGTGAATATACTTTCAACTCCTCAGATACTTACAATAGACAACCAGGAGGCTGAGTTGAACGTCGGTGAAGAGGTCCCTGTTCAGCAGAATGCAAGGATAACTGAAACAAATGCAGCCTATTATACATGGGGATATAAGCCAGTAGGTATAAAACTTAAAATTACTCCTCACATAACTAAAAATCAGAGAATTACAATAGACCTGTATCAGGAGGTCAACACTGTCCTTGATTCTTCTGCCACTGATAAACCGCCAAAGCTCGGGAAAAGGGATATCAAGACAAAAATTACCGTTCTTGATGGAAAAACAATTGTTGTAGGAGGCCTTATCAGAAATAACAAATCTGTATCTGAGACAAAAGTGCCATTGCTCGGAGACATACCGCTGCTTGGCTGGATCTTCAAGCATAAATCAGTAACGTACAGCAAGACAAACCTTCTGGTTTTTATTACACCATATATTGTTACCAAAGATGAAAAAATTGATAAAATCACAAATCAAAAACGTAGCGTTGAAACTATTTTAAAAAATGACTAATTGATGCAAGATTATATTCAATGATAAAAAATGCTAAGGTAAAACAGTTAGGCTCCATTCTGCTTGAAAGAAAAATTATTGAGCCTGAAAAACTTCAGGAAGCCCTCCTCTATCAGGAAAATAGCAATCTAAGGCTCGGGCAGATTCTTGTAAAAAAGGGGCTGGTTTCTGAAAATGAGCTACTCAAGGCGCTGGGTGACCACTACGGCATAAAATGTATGGTTCACATTGACTTTGAGGATCCTGATAATATCTTCAAAATAATTCCCATCCATTTTCTTAATAAAAATAAGATTGTCCCTTATAGAATTTCCGGGAAAATAATTAATGTGGCTATTGTCGATCCCCTTAACATCCAGCCACTGGATGATCTTAAAATGCTGTTCCCGGGCTTTGCGCTTGAACCGGTATTAACTTTTGACGATGAGATAAGCAGGCTTATCCAGACACATTATGATGTACTCAAGGGAGAAACCACTGATGATGTCATAGAGGATCTTGAAGAATCCGATTTCGAGATACTGTCAGCACATACAGCCGAGACTCATGATATTCTCGACATGGCCAACGAGGCCCCAATAATCAGGCTGGTTAATACTATTATCAAGCAGGCGGTAACCGAACAGGCCAGTGACATTCACTTTGAGTCCTATGAAAAGGATATACAGGTCAGGTTCAGGATAGACGGCATGCTCTATCAGATGTTCACCCCTCCAAAGAAATACCAGTCGGCAATTATATCCAGGATCAAAATCATGGCAAACCTTAATATTGCCGAGAACAGGCTGCCTCAGGATGGAAGGATACAGCTAAAAATATCCGGCAAGGATATTGATATAAGGGTATCCGTATTTCCAACCCAGTTCGGTGAACGGATTGTTATGCGTCTGCTGAATAAAACCGATATGAAATTTGATCTGAGTTCTCTCGGCTTTGATAAAAGCAATCTGGAATTCTTTGACAAGCTGATAAATAAAACCCATGGGATCATCATGGTCACCGGGCCTACGGGAAGTGGTAAATCAACAACACTTTACTCTGTTCTCACGAGCCTTAATAATATTGATGTGAATATTCTTACTGTAGAAGATCCTATAGAATACCAGCTCCATGGCATTGGCCAGATGCAGGTCAGACCTAAGATTGATCTTACATTTGCTACGGGGTTGAGATCGATATTGAGACAGGATCCGGATATAATAATGATTGGAGAGATACGGGATCTTGAAACTGCTGAGATTGCCATACAATCGGCGCTCACCGGCCACAGGGTTTTTTCAACACTGCATACAAATGATGCCGCAAGCGGGTTTACCAGGCTCCTTGAAATGGGGATCGAGCCCTACCTTATTGCTTCTTCTATTAATGCTTTTCTGGCACAAAGGCTTGTGAGAAAATTATGCACAAACTGCAGGGAGCAATTCAAACCCCAGAAAAAATTACTCGACGAATTATCGATAAAACCTTCTCAGCTCATGGATGGGAAGCTCTATAAAAGCAAAGGATGTGAAAAATGCATCAACACCGGGTACTCCGGGAGGCTGGGAATTTTCGAACTCCTCCCCATCTCCGCAGAAATCAGGAGGCTTGTCCTTTCCCATGCTGATGCAAGCCAGATTAAGGATGTTGCGGTAAAAGAAGGAATGGTCACTCTTTTGGAGAACGGGATTAAAAAGGCAATGGAAGGAATAACAACTGTTGAAGAAGTGCTGAGAGTATGCTAACATGATATTTCATTACCAGGCTCTTAATAAAAGTGGCAACACGATTTCAGATTTTATTGATGCAGCTTCCGAAAGTTCGGCCAGGCAGAAGATCAGGGGTTTGGGATTTTACCTTGTTAAAATTCAAAAGCATGATATTTCAATCAGCACCGTTGTTAAAAAAACATCAAAAATAAGAACTCTTGCAGATACAATATCTGACGTAATCAGCACCAGGTTCATATCCAAACAGGTAGGGCTTTTCTCCAGACAGCTTGCCACGCTTCTTAATGCCGGAATGCAGCTCCCAATTGCAATATCAAACATTATCGAGCAGATTGATAACAAGCACTTTAAGAATATCATTACAGATGTTAAAGGTAAAATTGAGGAAGGTTCAAACTTTTCTAATGCACTTATGCGGCACAATACAGTATTTTCAGACATGTATGTCAACATGGTCAGGGTAGGAGAAAATCTTGGCTCACTTGACCATGTAATGGAAAGGCTGGCCGACATGGAAGAGAAAAATAATGTTTTAAAAAATAAAATACAGGGGGCACTGTACTACCCTGCATTCATGTTTATTTTTGCCATTATCGTAGTAATTTTTCTGATGGTGAAGGTTATTCCTTCAATTTCAGTCATGTTCATTGAACAGAAAAAAGAACTTCCAATGCCAACACAATTGATTATATTTTTAAGCAATCTTCTTTCTAAATTCTGGTTCATGATTCCCATTATTGTTATTTCATTCATTTATTTTTTTAAAAAATATTCAAAGACTATAGAAGGAAAAAGAAAAATTGACGAATTTAAACTTAACATTCCATTGATAAAGAATATTTATAAGAAAATTATTGTTTATAGATTCGCTCAGAATCTTGGAATATTGCTCAGTAACAAAGTTGATATAATTAGATCCTTCGAAATTGTCGGGAAAATAGTAGATAATTCAATAATTGAAGAAAAAATTGCTGAAGCAGAAAAAAAAATTAAGGAAGGTTCATCGGTATCTACCGCACTTGCCAAGTCGGATTTTCTTCCGAAAATGGTACTCGGCATGCTTTCAGCGGGTGAGGCCAGTGATAAACTTGACCAGATGATGATTAATATCGGCAAGGTTTACGAGACTGAAATCGAATTGACGATTAACAGTCTTACAAGCCTGCTTGAGCCGATAATTATTATATTCATGGGTATCATAATCGGTACAATAGTGATGGCTGTTATGCTCCCCATGATGGAGATGAACCTTCTTGTGCAATAAAAGGAGATAAATATTAAAGGAGCTGTTTATGATTAATTTTTTTAAGAAAATTTCCAAAAGATTCTTAAGGATATTCAGGGATGAGTCCGGTATTACCCTGATCGAAATTATGATCGTTGTATCAATTCTTGCCATTCTTGGTACGCTCGTTGTACCGCGTCTGATGGATAATGTTAAAAAAGCAAAAGTTAGTGCGGCAAAAACAGATTTAAAAACATTTTCAACATTACTGGATACCTATTACATGGAATTCAATGCATACCCTACTTCCGAAGAAGGGTTAAAAAAACTTGTTGAAACCGGAAAATTAAAAAATACAAAAACAGCACTCAACGATCCATGGGGACACCCCTATGAATACAGGTCGCCAGGTGAGAATAATCCCCAGAACGAATACGAAATTTGGAGTAATGGAGAAGATGGCAAACCTGGCGGTGAAGGATTTAATGCTGATATAAAAAACTGGGAATGACAGGCAAAGAGAAATCATGAATAGTGCACATAACGCATTATGACAAATGTCATTATGAGGAAAATTATTCAAGTTTTCTCAAAAATCAAATGCCAGAACGGAATGACCTTGATAGAGATAATTGTTGTTGTAACTATTATCTCTATCATGTCGATGGTGGCAGTTCCGAAAATTTCAGGTATTTTCAGCAACAAAAGAGAGAATGTTGCAATATTCACCGGAATAATAGCAAGAACTTTTGATGATTCATTTTTACATGAAAGGATCAATTATCTTGTAATCCATTTGTACAATGGCGGGGATAGGGCAGGTAAAAATTTTTTAAAATCTGATGATGATGTATTCAGAAGAAGTAACGGCCTCTCAATAGTAAATCTCAAAGATGGGATATTCATTGATAATAATAGAAAAATTTTTAGTCATAAAGCATTTAATGATTCCTTTAAAATTGAAGAAGTCCTCCTCGGCAGTGGAGAAAATATTCAAAACGGAAATATTATGATCCCTTTTTATCCGCAGGGATTTTCAGATAATGCAATAATACATCTGATTGCAAATGATGATGAAAAAATTTCAATAAGAATTTTTAAACATCTGAAAGAACCTAAAGTGTTTCCAGGATATATTGTTTTTGAAAATAATTTTTAAAGCCGCAAGTTAAATTGATACTATGAACAATAAATCAGGTTTTGCCCTTGTTGAAATTCTTATTGCAGTAAGTATTTTGTCCCTGGTGCTCCTCAGTGTTTTCACTGGGGTTTCGGCCAGCATCAATGTAAGCCTCGATTCAAAAAATTTTACAAGGGCAATGATATTAGCTAAAACCAAGCTCAATGAATTTATAATCGATAAAATGAGAGGGTCCGATATAACAGATGAACCGGATTTTAAAAGCAGCGGATTTTATTACAGCAGGAAAATTGAAAAATACGAAAACATACTGCTTGGACCGTATCCCGTAAAAAGGGTTGTGATTGTTGTAAAATGGAAAGACAAGGGAAAAGAAAAAAAATTTAACCTTAGCTATATATACCCTGAACTATAATGATATTTTTCAAAAAACCTGCTCCACTATTGCGGAGAATTTTACATGTAATAAGATCTGAGAATGGTTTCACCCTTCTTGAGATACTGGTTGCGACTGCAATTTCTGCTCTTATCATGGCCATGCTATCGACATCATTTAAATCAATAATAACATCGATTGAAGACATGACCGGCTATACGGAGTTTTATGAAAATCTTAATATGGCAATTTACAGAATAGACAAAGATATCTCAAATACCTACTTTACTATTGAAAATAAAAATCTCTGTTTTATTTCTGAAACCATTGGAGCCAACAGTGTTATTAATTTTGTTTCAGTAATACATAATGACATTAACCTCCGGTTTGATATAACAAAAGAATATCACTATAGTGACATAAGAGAGGTTGGCTACAGTCTTCTCCCCGGCGCTGACAGGAAGGGTGAGATGAAATTGATAAGGAGGGAATCCCCCCATTTTGACAAAGATCCGGAAAAGGGAGGGGAATCAAATATCCTGCTTAACAATGTTACCGGACTGATTTTTGAATTCAAAAGCGGAAATGACTGGGTTAAGAAATGGGATACGAGAATAAACAGCAAAATTCCGGAAGCTGTAAGAACCACTTTAATTTTAAAAAATTATAAGAATGCAACCGAAGAATTTTTATTTATCTCTTTTATAAAAATGAAAAATTAATATGCATATTCAGAATCACAACACTGGGATTATCGTCAGCTGGTTAAAAAAAAATTTCACGAGGATGAATGCTGTAAAGAGTTACATTCATCGTGAAAAATTATTGAAATCCCGCGGAGTAAGTCATTATGTTTTCAATGAAAGGGGTTATGTCCTTATTATTGTCCTGATTACAACAACCCTTCTGATTACCATTACAACAGATTTCATAATAGCATCACAGACAAATATCGGCTATATGAGAAAATTCAGTAAAAAGCTGAAAGCGGGATATCTTGCCAAGTCCGGTATTGAATTATGCAAATCTCTTCTGGAAGCTGACAAAAATGGGGAAGCGGGATCAATTTTCCCTGGTGTAAATTCAGACAAAAACATAGACAGTTATCATGACCTGTGGGCAAAGGAATTTCCTGAAGTCCCGATTGACGAAGGTTCAATCAAAGTCAGCATTACCGATGAGAATTCAAAAATAAACCTGAGTGTTCTTGCAACAGAATTTGTTGATAAAACAACATATTATGGAATTACCCAGAGGTTCTTCGTAAACATGGGACTTCTGATGGATTTTGCTGATATTATTATTGACTGGGTGGATATTGATGATAGCCCATTCCCATATGGTGCTGAATCATCTGACTATTACATGACCTTACCCATACCCTATTCTGCAAAAAATGCAGCCATGGACAGCATTGATGAATTGCTCATGCTGAAGAAAATGACTCCGGAGATCTTTTATGGCATGGGAGGAGGAGGCATGGGCATAGAAGAAGGCCTGGTTGATAATAACATGGGTGATCTTTCATTGAGTATCGAAAAAGCATTTAATAAAAACCTGAGGAAAACTGACTCAAAAAATGTAACAGATAAAGACAAATCTTCTCTCATCAATGTACCCATAGGTAAAGAAAAAAGCAGAAGATTATCCGATTACTTCAGGGTACATGGCAGAAGGGAAGTCTTCAATGATGAATTGAATAAAATAAATATTAATACAGCGCCATTCAGAGTAATATCAGCATTGACAGAAAAAATGACTGATGATGTAGTGACAGAGATTATTAAAAGGAGACTGAATTTTCCATTCAAATCTATTGATGATATAAAAGATTTAATAAAAGATGATTCATTCGAAAATCTGAAAAATAATATACTGTCTGTTAAATCAATAATATTTAAAATTACAGTAATAGCAACAGTAATGGATTCCGCGGTAAAGATAACGGCAATCTACAACAGGGATCAAAAAAAAATACTATACTGGTCTGAAGAATAATATTCTGGAGATGGAATTTGTTTGAGAATATTGCTGCAATAGATATTGGGACTTACTCAATTAAAGTTGTTTTGATTAAAACAGGACTGAAAGATTTTGAGGTTAAGTCATTTATCTATGAAAATATCAGTTACAATATTGAAAATTATTCAGATGCTTTGAATGAGGCCTTGAAAAAAATTGCATCGGAAGAGGATTTATCGAATTACAGGATACTGACAAACCTTCCCATGGAAAAGGCGATTATAAGAAATGTAAATTTCCCTTTTAATGATGTTAAGAAAATTGCTGATGCCATACCATACGAGGCAGAGGATAATATCCCGTTCAATATCGACGACCTGGTACTGGATTTTCAGCCTTTAAAAAGCGAAAATAAAGATGAAGGAAGGGTACTCCTTGCTGCTGCCGGCAAAGATACGGTACTGGATTTTATTAAAATTTTAAATGAACAAAACCTTATTCCTATAAAAATGGGAATGGAATCCACATCCCTCTTTGAATCTTATCGATATTTTAATAAAATCCAGCAGGAAACTGTAATCCAGCTTCATATAGGAAACAAAAAAACTATTATAAATTTGATAAAGGATAATTCACTTATCTACACAAGGGCAATATCTGCTGGGATATGCATGATACATAAATCCATTGCGGATATAATGAAGTTTTCTCTTCAGGAATCGATAACTTTATTTGAAGGCCTTGATATAGACCTGAATTCTCTAAACAGCAATATTCATAAAGGTGCATACAAGACATTAAAAGTTAATAAAGATAAATTTAAAAAAATTTATGATGAATCTATCCGTATTTTTAATGAATTAATTGAACAGATTATTCTTACAATCCAATCTTATACAGTCTCTGGAGTTGAGCTTAATTTTGACAGGGTGTTAATTTCAGGAGGTGGGTCCAACATTGAGGGGATTGGAGTTATATTGTCAAAAAATCTTGAGCTGCCGGTAATTGCATTACCTTTCATTGACTATAATAATGAAATTTCGGTCAGGAGTCAATTCCATATTGCTTTCGGCATGTTTCTATCTCATATAAACCGAAAATCCTATGCCATTAATTTTCTTAAAGGGGAATTTATCCCTGACATATCAAGATCAACAAAAAAAATATATTATCTTTCAGCTTTTTTTTGTGGATTGTCAGTATTAATATTTCTACTAAATGCAGTAATATCCAGCGCTCTTGTCTCTAGTACAAATAATAAATATAATGATATTTTATCAGACAAATTTAAAAAATATTTCAATACAAAAAAAATTACTGATGATCCGATAGTTGAGGCTAATAAGATAATAAAAAAAGAAAAATCCGAATTGGATAACATTACATCTCTTGTCTCAGCAAACAATTCCATTATGGACCTGCTTCTTGATATATTGAATAATTTTTCTCCAGATGAATATTTTGAAATGAAGGACCTGGTAATAAATGAAAGCATTATTAAAATTGATGGCATTATAGGTTCAGGAAAAGCTATTGATGATTTCAAAGAAAAGCTTATAAAATCAAATAAATATGATACAGTTTCTTTGAACATAAAATTTTCAAAAAAAAATGAGGTTCGCTTCACAATGACAATAAAGCTTAAAACGGAAATTCCCAGGGAAAAAGGAAATAAAAATGATAAACTTGACTGACAGGGAGCTCAAGTTCGTTAAATTATTATTTTCCATATTACTTTTTGTTATGTTATATTTTTTTATTATATCTCCAATAATCAATTTTAAATACAATCTAGAAAAAGAATATGAAACTAACCTATCAAGACTAAATAGCCTTGATAATCTTTATGAAAAGTATATCGAGATTACTCAACAGAAAGAACATTATCTCAATCTTCTGAGGAACAATGAAGGTATTACAACTCTTATAGAAAATTTTTCAAAAGAAACTAATTTATTAAAAAATAAAACATACACCAGAGACAATCCAAGCATTGTACAGAACAAATTTAAAAAATTTTCTACTGATGTAAAATTTGAAAGCGTTGATATGAAAAGCATGCTCAATTTTATTTATAAACTTGAGAATTCAAATAAAATCATTAAGATCACTGATCTCAGGATTCAGCAGGCTATAAAAGGAAAAAATACTTTTGATGTTTCATTGAGAATTGATAGTTTTACTCCGCAGCAGCCATAAAAATAGAATAGATATTTTTAATTATTGATACCAGGGGAATGATGAATTTAAGCAATTTTGGAAATAAAATCAAATCAATTGCAGATAGATTGATCCAAATACTCAAGGTAATCTTTAAACTTCCCTATATTAAAACATATCTCATTGTCTCCATTCCCCTAATCATAATTTTTTTAATTTTTACTTTCCCCTATGATGTCCTTCTAAGAAATCAATTGCTGAAATTGGAACAAAGCATATTTAAAAGCATTTACATAAGGGATATTCAGACCAGTTTTGTTGATGTGACTACCCTTACAAGTATTCATATCATCACAAAAGAAGAGAGTGAAATAAGTATCAATGATATAACTGTAAATATGTCAGTAAATCCCTATACACTGATGATTAATAACAATATTATTGGTGATATTGCAATAAATGGATTGAAGTTTATCATGAAAAACATGCAGTTCAATTTTAATGTAAATGGTAATGCAAATATTAAAATGGATAAAAATTTTAATACTATTGAAAAAGGTAAAATTAAATTTTTTGTCCAAAATTGCAATTTAAAATTGAATGAAATTAATATTCCAACTCAACTTGGCAATCTGCCCGTAAAGATTCCTGATATAAAAAATGCAACTTTGAATTTTGATTCCAATATTATAAACAAAATTTTAAAAATTGAAAATATGATTATAACTGGCCCTGATGTGAAAGGGTCAATAACCGGAACCGTAACAATAACTAATTTCGTACTAAACTCAACACTTGATCTCTTGGCAAATATCGATGCCCAGTCAAAAATCCTTAATGAATTCAGGGATTTACTTGGTTCATATACCGATAAGGATGGAAAAATTAAATTTAGAATTAAAGGGACATTGAACAATCCAAGAATTGAACCATCAGGTGCTGCTGATAGCTTAGAAAAGCAACCGGTCATTTCTGAAAGCAACCCTAAAAAAAATGAGAAATCAGAACAAAATCTCTCTTCAGAAAACATTCAAAAGCAAACTGTTACCTCTGAACGCAATATTATCAAAAATGAAAATACGGAAAAAACAAAGGTTTCAGATGGAACAGACGAAGAACCCTTACGATCCAGACGTGGAAATCGAAAAAAAGTACGCAGTCAAAATCCTGAGGATTAACATGCAGTACTGAGTCTTAAGGGAAAATAAAGTGAAAATTGAACTTGCCAAACATTCCGGCTTCTGCCTCGGCGTTCGAAATGCAATTTTGAAGATGGTCGATGAGATAAATGCTTCAAATGATGAGATCTATGTTTACGGCCCACTGATTCATAATCCACAGACAATCACTGTACTCCAGAAAAGAGGCCTGAAGACCATTGAAAACCTTTCTGATATCAAAAATAAACAAATTGCAGTCAGGACCCATGGAATAACGAATGCCGAAAATAAAAAAATTAAATCCTCAGCATCAAGAATCATTAATTTAACATGCCCGAGAGTTGCCAGAGTACAGTCATTGATAAAAAAATATTCATCCACTGGGTATTTTACAATCATACTGGGGGATGAGAAACATGCCGAAGTTATCGGACTTAAGAGCTATGCAATTTCAGGTGTGAAAGTAATAGCCATGTTAGATGATATTGATAATATTCCATCTATGGAGAAATACCTTCTTGTTTCACAAACGACCCTCGACAGGGACCTCTTTGATAAAATTGTGAGGATTCTGCAGCAAAAATTTGAAGATATCCTGATTATTGATACAATATGCAACTCAACAAAAAATAGACAGGTTGATGTTAAAAATGGAATCGCAAGAGGTATCGATACTCTTGTTGTTGTTGGTGGCAAAAATTCTGCAAACACAAAACGGTTGGCCAGAATTGGTGAAGAACATAACATTAAGACATTATATGTGGAATCAGAAGATGAAATAAACTATAGTGATTTTAAAAATTCAGAATATATTCTTGTTACCGCAGGTGCATCAACACCTGGCTGGATAATAAATAATGTACTGGAGAAATTGTATGATGTCAAATTTAAAAAAGCAAATTTTATTATAAATATCATTAAAAATGTATTGGAATTCGTTGTCAGGACAAGCTTACTTTCATCTGTTGCCGCATTTTTTTTTAGCCTCCTGCTCCAATACTTCGCAGGGATAACATACAATTATAGATTATCTCTTATTGCATTCATATACATTTTTTCAATGTATTCAATCAATAATTATTTTGACAGGGATTTTCTCAAAACATGCAATTCAAATAAATTTAAAATTTATGACAGGTTTGGTATACCACTTGTTGTATTATCTATTTTATCAATGATCATATCAATTAAATTTTCATATGATTCCGGGATAACAATTTTTATGGTTCTGATTTCTTCATATATTTTTGGGATAGCATATTCAACGGATTATGTTAAATATATAATTAAAATGCTACATTTATCCATACTCCGAAAAATTTATAACTCAAAAATAATTACCTATCTGGGCTGGTTATATGTCATTATATTCCTGCCTTCCATTATCTATCCAATAGATATATATGAAATAATCAACTTTTCTATTTTCATTTTGAGTATAATTTTTTTCAGACATTTTCTTATAGATGTCATTGCATTTCAAAGCGACCTGATTTTTGGGAGAGAGACAATTCCTGTTCTCATTGGAGTAAAAAATATTACCATCCTTGCCATAATAATATCTTTTCTTTCAATTCTGACACTTGTAGCATTTGCATTTTTAAGAAATAACATGCTTATTTTAATATTTAGCATCAATATAATTTATTACTATGTTTTATTGAATAAAATTAAAAATGCAAATTACCTGATATCATTAAAGTATGAAGTTCTGGTTGATTTTAATTTCATACTAATGATTTTCTTTTTTTATATTACCACATCCTGAAATAATAAAATAAATATTTTTTATGCATAATGTATTTTATTTAATTCTAACGATAATATATTATTGAACTATTCAGGAATGACAGGGTAGTTAAAAAAACGTACCGGGAACGCTTTCATCTTAACCAGAAATTTTGTAAATATTTTCTCGAGTAGGATTATTTAGATGCTTATAAACTCCAACACAATACTTTACTGCATTTTTGGGAATCCTGCTCGGCACTCCTTTTCGCCTATTCTTCATAATTATGCATTTGCTCTGCATAATATCAATGCAGTATATCTTGCTTTTGAAATCGATTCTATCAAAAAAGGTATTGAATCATTCAGGACATTAGGTATCAATGGCGCCAGCATAACAATACCATTTAAGATAGAAGTAATCAATTACATAGATGAAATAGATTCACTTTCATCCCAAATCGGTTCTGTAAATACGCTCAGAAATGAGAATGGGAAAATTAAAGGTTATAATACAGACGGATCTGGCGCTGTTCGTGCACTAATGAATAATAATGTAAAAATTGAAAATAGAAATGTTATGATAATCGGAAATGGGGGATCGGCCAGAGCCATTGCTTTTAGTCTATTAAAAGAGTCAGGAAATATATTTATAGCTGGAAGAGATAGAAATAAGGTATCCGGTTTAGCTAAAGATTTAAAATCTTTTTATGATCATGTTGATACTATTGAATTAATTCAAATAAATAAAAATTTTATGAAAAACATTGATATAATAATAAATACGACCCCTATTGGGATGAGACCAAACATCAATTCCACCCCTCTAGATTCAGATTTATTAGACGAGAGCCATGTTGTTTTTGATATTGTTTATTCTCCTGAAATAACCAGATTTTTACATGATGCAATCGAAAAAAAATGCAAAATAATTAAAGGCATTGATATGCTGATTTATCAAGGCATCAAACAGTTTGAAATTTGGACAGGAATAAAACCTTTGGAAAACAAAATAATTGAGTATATGACTTTGTATTTCTCGGGAAGAATAAATGAGTATAAATAGACTCAACCGATTCATAAATAATGAAAATATTACAGAATATAAAAATTATACTCTTTCAAATATTATTGCGCTCTTAAAAGCTATTGGAAATCCACATGAAAAACTAAAATTTTTTCATATCGCCGGTACTAATGGAAAAGGGTCAGTCTCCTATATGCTGAATAATATACTAATTAATTCAGGGTATAAGACAGGACTTTTTATTTCACCTCATCTTGTTCGTATAAATGAACGAATTCAAATTAATAGTGTCGAGATATCCGACAATACACTCAATCAATATATTGAAGAAATTATTGATGTTATCGATAATTCAGGAAATTTATTCCCAACATATTTTGATATTTTAACTGTCATAGGATTAAAATATTTCTTTGAAAATAGTGTCGAAATATGTATTATGGAAACCGGCATGGGCGGGCGCCTTGATTCAACAAATGTAATCACCCCCCTCTGTTCTATAATTACTGATATATCCATGGACCATGTTAACATTCTCGGTTCAGATATTAGAGAAATTGCTATTGAAAAATCAGGTATAATTAAACACAACATTCCTGTTGTAACATCTAATTCAGATAATTCAGCAATTGAAATCATCAGAAAAAAATGTGTTGAATCCGATTCGACTTTATTTCAGCTTAATAAAGATTTTATTGCCGAAGATGTTGTAAATACCGATAATGGGTATATATATAACCTAAAATTTTTTCACCCATCTGAAAAAATTGAAATATTAAAAATTACTATAAATCTCATTGTATCTGCACAGATAAAAAATTCATCCATAGTCATCGCTTCGCTGTTGGCTGTTGCCGAGAAACTCAATAAAGTCAATCATGAAAGCATAAGACGAGGCATATTAAATGTCAACATCCCAGGCAGATTTGAAATATTATCTGTTACACCTTTAATTATTTTCGATCCGGCACACAACACTGGAGCAATAAAAGTAATAATGGATACTCTTAATCTGAGATACAGAAAAATAAAATTATGTCTCATTATATCAATTATGAAAGACAAAGAGTATGATACAATTATTAAACTTTTAACAGATTCCGGGGCATTTATAATTTATTATGAGTTAGATGATAATAGAGTTTATAGGCCTTCGATAAATAGAAATTTATTGATACAAACCATAGCATCCAACACAGACAGCCTTGTAAAAATACTAAATAATAAATTGAAAGATTTTGATCTGTTCCTGTTCACAGGCTCTTTCAGATTGTACGAAACTGCTATTGAATGTAAAAAAAGATTGAAATTATAATTCTATGTATGTAATATTTTCATATTATGAATAATAACAACATTAAATCACTTCTTATATCTATCAGGGAAACCATTAAAAAAGGGATAGATGGCGAATTTTCAGTTATTGAGATCAGGAATGAATATATAAAATTGTATACTATTTATGATAATATCATTAAACTTCAAAATATAAATCCAGTTGGTAGTTTCCTTAAGGGAATTTTTTATAACCATAATATTAAAAATTTTTCTAAAATAACAGCTCTTTATATTTCAAAAAATGATACTGCAGATCAGATTTGTTATTTTGGAGATGTGCAACTTGGGAATATTATCAACAAATTTATAAATGAAAAAAAATCAGCAGGCGTACTCCCATTCCTCAAGCCTGAAAAAATTATTATAGATGATAATAACAACCTGACCTATTTATTATACCTGCAAACAATAGAGTGCGCAGATGATGTTCAGCTGATTTCTGCAACAATAACATCTTCCCATTTTTTCAATGAAGAACAGTTCCTCTTTTTAAATAAAGTTATCTGCCTTATTTATAAAAAAATGTTACATATTTCATCGGGCGGTTTCATAGATTTCTTTGATATAATATCAAAGAAAATAATTGAATATATCAATACCGAAGGGACTACATCAGTTCAATTATTTGTATTCCAGAGTTTAAAGGAAATTTTTCAGGATTCTGCTATTTCTGTTTATAATGACATTAGCAGAAATATTCATAATACACTGAAAAAGTACTTCAGCAGAAATTCAAAAATATTCGTCCTTTCACTAACACAATATATTGTTCTGAGCCAGGAAGAAGTCTCACATGAAAATGTCAAGAAAAAGAATTCAAAAATAAATTTCACCTATAATGAACTTCTTATTCCTTATGAAACAATATTGATTGAAACAAAAGATTTTCAATCAATATATAAATTCTGGGATGAAGTTTTTATTATCAATAACTATATTTCTGCAGGCGATATCAGGCTTTGAATTATTAAAGCATTTCTCCTTCTTCAATTTTAATTCTGAAATCATTATTTATTGAATCATTCTGCCATATTTCACCAATAACTTCAGATAGTTTATTTTCTGATTTATTATTCATTGTGTAATCTGAGAGATATATTGGATCTGAAAAATTAATTCTAATTTTACTGTCAAAATATTTCGAAATAGAGATTTTTTTTGCTTCACCTGCCACATTATTCTTCCGGTATAGTATTTCCACTGGAATCAAAACAATTTCAACAGTATTCTTGTAGATTGATTCAAGCAGAATATCAAAAAAATCATCCGGGACGATAATATTTTTATCTATGACTTCTGGTTTATGTTGTGGAAAATAAAGGAGTGATACACCATGCTCTATCATAACAGAAATATATTCACAGAGCGATTCCCTGTAAACGACATTTGATATCCTGTCAGCATCAACAATAAATCCGCCTGAAAGTTGCAGGTATAATTTATCCCAATCAGATGTAATCATGTCACGGCTTACAAAAAATCTGGGAATGGGAAATCTGCTTTTCTTTATTGCATAAAGTGCGCAAACAAAGTCATGGTAATCTTTGAATGTGGAAACAAATATCATGCTTGCAGATTTATTTATCTGATGTATTTTTTCAAAATTTCCTGAGATTTCAATCCTGTTTTCAGGGGATGAGAAGAATTTGATGAAGTTAATGATCTGTACATATTTAAGAAAAAACCAGCTCACAGTAGAATTATAGTTATCAATAATACTCTTAACATATAGTTGTGCCAGAGCTTCAATTGAAGATTTATAATTATCATCATCAAGATTGTTTAAAATATTTAACTCATTTTTTTTAATCTTTTTTAAGTTGTTTTTTAAATAATAGTTTGAGAATTGCAGAAGATTATCGACAACTTCTCCCTTTTTATCCTTATATTTACTCTCTTCTCCATCAGGAATAAATTTTTGATAAGTCCTTTGTGTAATTATATTTACATAAGCATGACCTGTAACATTTTCAAGCCCCTTCTTTCTGTCAGAAATCTGTATTTTTGTCTCAAGGTATATCTGCTCAAATTTTTCTGGATTTTTAATCGTCTCGATCAGCAGTGACGGATTTTTTTTATTAAGGAGAACCTCATAGAGTGACCTGTATACCGGTATCGATATTTTGTGTTCTTCTGCAAGTTCAATTAATGGCTCTATTGCATATGCCCCTTCAGCAAGATAATTTAATTTTTTACTCATCTTTTCAATTATCTCTTCAGGTTTGAATCTTAATATAAACCTGTCAATCAAGTCCAGGCTTTTTTTTCTCTGCATGATCTGCATAGATATCTCTCTGCCGAACCTTCTGTTTCTGCTATGATTGCTTAAAGCAGTAGCCACCAGGTCGCCAAGACCGGAAATATCAATGATAGTTTCCTGCCTCGCGTCAAATAGTTTAGCCAGTCTTAGCATCTCCTTTAATGCTTCAGATATAAGGGCTCCGGTAAGGTTGTCTCCACATTTGGGAAGGACTGAAATCATTCCTGCTGCTATTGCCGCAGGATTTTTTAATATTCCTCCAACTTCTACACCGAGTATATCGTCGGTCTCCCTGCACTGCATATAATCATTTGATATTAATTTTACGAATACTTTTCTTGAGAGATTAGATTTACATGCTACATTAAGGCAGGTGTGGTATTTATTTCTGACTTCTTCAGCATGGCTTGGACCATAAATAGCCACGACTTTATTTTTAAATTTTGGAATACCTTTTTCTATTGTTTGAGAAATTGTAAGAGTTTTATGATTAACCTTGCAAAACCCCTTTGTCAAAAAACCGAGATATGTTTTTTCAGAAATATATTTCCCTATCCTCAATGATATATCATGGACAACCTTTGACGGTGTTGCTATAATTATAGCATTTGAGTTAATTACAGATTCTTTAATGCTTGATGTGGCAGTGATGTTGTTGGGCAGGAGAAAACCGGGAAGATATTGAAAATTTTCCTTCCGGTTATTAATTCCACTAACAACGCTCTTTTCATAAGCCCATAGAATTACTTTCATTTCAGGATTATTTTCAGCTATGGCTATTGCAATGCATGTGCCCCAGGAACCTGCGCCAATAATCGAAACTTCCTTGATGCTTCCAATACTTGTCATGTTATTTATTTCATATCAACAAAAATAATTTGAGATGGTTTCCCCTGAAAAGATGATAAAATTAATTGAAGGTATTATTACTTTCAATTAAAGTCAATAAGTTTTAATATGAAAAATGAAATAGTAGAAAAATCTACATATAATCGAGATAATCCTTTAATTTTCGAGCTCTAGTGGGGTGCCTGAGTCTTCTTAAGGCTTTTGCTTCAATTTGTCTTATCCGTTCACGGGTAACTTTGAAAACATAACCTACTTCTTCCAGGGTATGAGAATATCCATCATCAAGTCCGAACCGCATCCTTATGACTTTCTGCTCCCTGGCAGGGAGTGTGCTCAGAACTGTTGTTATCTGTTCATTTAACAATCTATAAGCCGCTGTATTTGCAGGTGAATCTATTTCTTTATCTTCAATAAAATCACCAAGTAAAGAATCCTCTTCTTCTCCAACCGGAGTTTCAAGGGAGATTGGCTCACGCGCAACATTTTTTACAGCCTTAACCCTTGAAATGGGCCATCCAAGCCTGTCGGCCAGTTCTTCTGAGGCAGGTTCCCGACCGAATTCCTGTTGAAAAAGCCTGGTCTCCCTCATAACCTTATTTATTTGTTCTATCATATGGACAGGTACACGAATTGTTCGCGCCTGATCAGATATGGCCCTTGTAATTGCCTGCCGTATCCACCATGTGGCATATGTTGAAAATTTATATCCTTTTCTATACTCAAATTTGTCTACAGCTTTGATAAGACCAATATTGCCTTCCTGAATCAAATCAAAAAAATGCATACCCCTGTTGGCATATTTTTTAGCAATAGAAACTACAAGCCTGAGATTAGCGTTGATAAGCTCTCTTTTTGCAATGGATATCTTTTTGTATCCTTCGGAAATCTGTTTACCCCATCTCATAATATCGTCAGCTGATGCTCCAGCCTCCTGCTCAATGCGTCGAATTTTCCGCTCATTATTCCTGATATCTTTAACTATATTCAGCAGATCTTCCTTGTTTGTCAATTCCAGCTTTTTTAATATGTCACGAATATCCTCGCCCTTTTCAACTTTCCTGGCGAAATGTTTAAGCTCCTTAAGATCAAGACCGTATTTTTCCTGAACAAGATCAAAAAAGAAATGAGTATCTTTAATTCTGTTTACCATTGATCTTATTTTACTGGACAGTTTTGAAATCTCGTTTTCATTTACGCCAATCTCTTCAATGGCCTTTCTGATTTTATCCTTTGATTCCTTTTGTTTGGCAAGATAGTCTTTGGCAGCATCAGATTCCATGTCGACTTTTTTCAACTTACTGCTCAACTTTAAAACCTTGGTATCTTCCTCGATAATAATTTTCATCTTCTCATTATACTTTTTTTCGAGGGAGTCCATATCTACAGAAGAGAAATAATACATTTTGTTTACTTTTAAAACTTCAGTAAGCTTAATTTTACCGCTTTTTACTTTATTATGGTTTTTGATGAATTCATTGATTAATAACGTAGAATCCAGGACAGCTTTTTCAATTAAAATCTCGCCATCCTCTATACGTTTTGCCAGGTTTACCTCCTGATCGCCTGAAAGAAGAGATACCCGGCCGATTTCACGGAGATATAGTCTTATAGGATCATCAATAGCATTGCTGTCGCCTGCTGCCGCAGCTTTTTTTGATGTGGCACCTTTTTTAGCTTTTACAACGCCGCTTACTTTTTTTGTGGCTTCTTCGACAACATCAATTCCCATCTGATTAAGCAGAATGAATATTTCATCGATTTTTTCGGAATTCAGTAGTTTATCAGGTATTATATCATTTATTTCATCATAGGTAACTTCATGGTTTAATTTTCCAATTTCGATTAACTTTTTAACTTCAGCAATATTTTCTAAAACTAAGTCATTCTTGCTCATTCTATGTTTTACCCCTTGAAAATTATATTACAGTATGATTAACCAATATTTTGCTGTTGGAACAGTTTACTTCATCCGTTTATTGATAGTAAACAAAATTGTTAAGCTTCTCCTTTTCCCTTCTCAGTATTTCAATTTCTGTTAAATAGTTATTGTCTGGGCCTGAAGAATTTTTGATCTTATCCGCATATTTATTTATTTTTGCGTCAATTTCATGAAGTTTTAATTTTATATATATTTCGGTATATGCTTTTTCAGGATTTTCAGTAATAAACCCTTCAATTAATGATTTATTTAAAAATTCCATTTCGAAATCATTCTCAAAAAAGTCAAACATTTTATCAACAGAAAAAATCTGATTCGAATAGTAGATCTCTGCGATTTTCATGAAAATATTTCTTGTTATAACATCTGAAATATCATGAGGTGAAAAATCAACAGCAGCTCTTTCTATAAGCTCGGGATAGTTACAGATCAACTTCAACAGATCCCTATGTATTCTCGTTACCGGGTCGGTATATATTTCTTTCGTGCTGCCGGTCTTTTTTACGCTCCCCAATGCCCCATTTTTAACATAATTAAAAAAATCCTTTCTGACAGAATTTTCATCAATTTTGAGCAACGAGCTTATCTTGTTAATATAAATACTTTTTTCTGATTCAAGTTCAATTTTCATAATGACTGAAAAAAGTTTGATCATTGTATTAATCCGATCTTTTATACCGAATTCACCAATTATCCGTTTGATCTGAAAATCTACCGGTTTAACAGCAGAATCGACTATAACCATGAATTCTCTCAGGGATTTTTTTAACAAAAAGTCAAAAGGATCTCCGTCCGGCAGCATGGCAACTCTAACTTCAACATTTATTTTGCTGAAAATTTCAAGTGACTTTAGTGCTGCTTCAAACCCTGCTGAATCTGAGTCAAATAAAACAACAGCCTCACTGCAATATCTGGAAATGATCTTTGCATGATTCTCAGTAAAAGCTGTGCCAAGGGATGCAACAACATTCATCAGGCCTGCCTGATGACAGGCTATTACATCAAAATATCCCTCTACAACTATGACCCTGTTTAATTCTTTGATTGAGGCTGATGCCATATTCAGCCCATAGAGGATCTCCCGTTTTCTAAAAATTTCAGACTCAGGGGAATTTATATACTTTGCCATAGGTTCGGTTGGAAGATCAGACAGCCTCCTTGCTCCGAAACCCAGAGTCCTTTCGTTGATGTCAATAATCGGGAACATTATCCTGTTTCTGAATCTGTCATAATAATGAGACCTGTTTTTATCACTGGAGCTCAAAAGACCTATTTTTTCACCAATATGTAAATCCACACTGTTTTTTTTAAGGCCCCCGGTGAGTTTGTCCCATGAATCCGGAGCGAAGCCAATATTAAAAAGTTCTATTGAACCTTCTTTAATTCCTCTGTGAATCAGATACTCCCTCCCTATTCTTCCTTCAGATGAATTCAGATATTTACAGAAAAAATTCTGAGCAAATCTATTAATTCTGTATCCCTGTTCGAAAATAGGATTTTTTTCAGTTTCAATATTAGTAATTTCTACTCCGGCAAAACCTGCAAGATATTTTACACTTTCAAAAAAATTAAGTCTTTCAACTTTTGATATAAAGGTAAAAATGTTCCCTCCTGTTTGGCATCCAAAACAGTGAAAAATCTGCTTTTCATGTGATACAGTAAAAGATGGGGTCTTTTCCTTGTGGAATGGGCATAATCCAATATAATTTTTCCCCTTTTTTTTTAATGTGGGAACAAATTTTTTAATAATCTCTAAAATATCAGTACGTTCTCTGATAAGATCAATGGTTTCTCTTGGTATTAACAATTTTTTCTCATATTCAAATTTGTAGTAAAATAAACACACAAGCAAAATAGTAGATGTTTGATTATTCAATGGGAACCTCGGATTATGATATCATGTGATTCCCTTGAGGGTATATGTCTGGGAAATCAGTAATTAAAATATTTCATCTTCATATATTCTGATTTTAGATAAACCCTATAATATATAAATAATAAAAAATATTATGACTGTCAACCGGTTTCAAAAAATTTTTTAAATTATACAAAATATATTTGATATATAAACATTTAGTATGAGTTTTGACGATATTATTCATATATTGTACAATTTGACTGGTATTAGAAATATCCCGAAGGCATTATATTATAATATCTTCTTTAAATTGGATTTCATTTTACCTGAATAATAAATGAAGTTATGAGCTTAAATCTTCAGAAGTATACGATATAAAAAATAAACTATTTTCTGTTCTGATTATCAGGTTAGTTATCAGAAAAATTTAACCCTATATTTTCAATCCAAGCATGGAGACTAAATGAAAAGAATAATTACTGCAACAATAATATTCAGCATATTTTTTATTTCAACGGACCATCTGAATAATTTCAGCAAAGCAAGCAATACAGCGGGGCCCATGGCAGAAGAAAAGCAGGGTGACGGCAGTGATAATGAGAAAAAGCAGATTCCTTCTTTAAAAAACCTTGAATACAGATTTCCTGAATTTTACAGGGGAATTTATCTTAATATTGGCTCAGCCACGAACAAGGCGCTACTTGAAAAATTTGTGAAGATGTGCAAAGATTCCTTTATCAACACAATGGTTCTTGACGTGCAGAGTAATAGAACAAATGCTTATTCTGTCCCGTCTGATCATGTGAAATACCTTATTGACAATAGTATTCATCCAATAGCAAGAATTGTTGTATTCGCCGACGGTCTTAAAAATTATCCAGTCCAAAACAGCTTAATAGAAGCACGGATTGAGGCTGCTGAAAAAGCATGCCAGAGTGGATTCAGAGAAATTCAGTTTGATTATATCAGGTTTAATGATTCCGAACGGAACAGGCATTTAACACTAAATGAAAGATACAGTTTTATTGAGGGATTCCTTCTTAAAGCCAGAAAACGTCTCCAGAAATATAATGCTAAAATTGCAGCAGATGTTTTCGGGAGGATTCCGTTAAATAGCGGGGATATTATTGGGCAAAGGATGGAAGGGCTCGACAATGTTGTGGATATTATCTGTCCAATGGCTTATCCATCGCACTATACATGGAGCAAAAAGTTTTATCTTGATCCCTATTATACTGTTTACACAACTTCAGTGAATGCTAAAAAAAGGGTAAAGAAAGCTGAAATAGTATCTTATATCCAGGCATTTAAAATGAAACTTTACGACATCCCCTATACGAAATATATCAGGGATCAGATTGCCGCTGTCCATGATGCAGGGATAAAGGGATTCCTCTTCTGGAATGCTCAGCAGGTATATGATATTCCCCTGGATGTCACCAGGTCCTTCTACTTGAAAAAACAGGAACCTGTTAAAACGGAACAGAAGAGAGAGAGATTGTGAATTGGGATATCATTTATCCCGTTCACTTCAAGTCGTTGTCAAATTCGGCAACGAATGTTGTTTTGCCATCTCTTTCAGATAGCATAGTGATATTAATAGTACGGTTATCAGGCAGATCAAAATAATAAAAATTAGGCCTTGGTTGTAAGATATTGTTCAACTTTATATATCTGTTACGAAGGGCATCCAGCACCCATTTTTCAACAGTTATCAGATGCCTATCCTGAGTCAATTGCGCATCATAGAATTTTTTCTGGGATTCAAGGGCAATTGTTGTCCTCCCGAATTCCACTTTATCAATAAAAATTTTATAAAAGCACCGGCTGTCGTCACCAGGGTTTTCCACGGAAATGTTGAAGGCTACAAATTTCAGGTTAAAGGTTCTTGTATTTATAACGTTAGAATTTTCTTTTTTTCCTGCCGTGCATCCGGAAATATGTAAAAATATTAATATTGATGGCAGCAGTGTTTTGAAAATCCTCATCAGTTGATTCTCCTTAGTCCTATCCTGTAGGGATTGCTAAAATTATCCCTGAGTGACTCAACAATAACATACCCCTTCCTATCGATCATTTCTGTGAGATTTTTTCTGCTATTTCCCCTGAGCGTTATTGACTTGATGATGTATCCCAGGGAATCGGCTATTGAGACCTTAATTTCGCCATCTTTAATCCCTTCAATAGCAAAAAGGATCCTCTCCCTCCTGTCATATTCGAGTAGAAAATAATCCACATCTCTGGCAGATGAAATAAATCCCCTGATATAATCTCCTTTAACATGATTAGCTAGATTTTTTGTATTGTTTGGCTCGGTCTCCATGAATTCTTCATCTTCAAAATGGGTAATGGTTATGTTATAATCATTTTCCCTGTCAAACTGTTCCAGTTTCCCCTGGACTGTAATGTAAAAATCACTGTCAATTGTCAGGTTGGGCATCACTTCAGTTTCGCCTTTCCCTGTATTATCCATTGTATGAATGATATTTTTTTTCATATCATATATTGAAGCTTTTATATCTATCTCAGGCGGTGATTGAATTGAAATTCTATAATACCCCGGATTCTTATGTGCCGGCTTGTAGAGAAAAAAATCCCTGTCTCCCGGACGATCTATCCTGCCCTTCATGATGTCGCCTGTTATGGCATTAGCCTTTGAGAAATCATTATTCGGCTCCATTTCATGGTCAGGGCTGAATTTATCAAACTCATATCTAATTTTGTATGGCTGTTCAGAGTTACTGCTGTTCCCCTTTGAGCATACCATTATGCAGTATAACCCCGGCTTTGTGATCCCGGCACCTCGTATCTCCTCTCCGAAACCGGTTTCATTGCTGTTTGAGGAAATCAGCATTTCTCCGCCGGAATCGAAAAGAAAAAGCTCTGAGTTAATGCCGGGAACTCCCGATAGGATTATATTCACCAAAACCGGAAGTTCTGAATCCCTGTCTATTTTAAATGAATACCAGTCCTCTTCCCTGTTGTGATTATCTGTTTCGGAATTGAGAAAGTTATATGATGGGGAAAAATATCCGGAATACTCAACTTTCTCATTAATTTGAGTGGCCTCCTCTGATCTGTCATTCGGCTCATGTTCTTCCATGGTAGCATCCCTTGAAGAAATAGATAGCGAATATGGAGTTTCCAGGTTGAAAGTTTTGGGGTCCCTGGCGCCATGTATCACTGCGATACAGTATGTTCCCGGTTCAGCATAGAGATTATTCATCCTCTCTTGAGAGGATTTGCGGTTATCATCAATATATTTCAGGAGCCTTGGCTTGTTTTCCATTCTCCATATCTGGAAAGCAATGTTAACCCCCTTTAATCCGGAAAGATTTATGTCAAGGATAGATTCTTTTTTTATGATGAATTTAAAATAATCCTTATCTGCTGCCGAGTTTATGAAACCCTCTATTCTGCCATTGACTTCAATAAAATTTGCCGTATCAAAGGAATCATTAGGCTCTTTTTCCAGGACTTTTCTCTCTTTACACAAGATCCCGGGGAATATAAGAATTATCATGTAAAATATATTAAGTATTAACTTTCTTTTCATAATGCGTAATTATAATCAAATAATATTTTTGTAATTGTTACTTATATGGAAATGAACTAAAATAGAATATTCCAATGGTATTCCGGATGAGGGGAAGTCAACGATTATTCACGAGTATAATATTGGCAGGAATGAGAATTTTTGTGAATAGTGAGAACTGAATTATCAATTTTTGAAAAAATTATGAACCAATCAGCTGTTTTAAATCGTTAACAGCTTTTTCTCTATTTGAGATACCGGTTTTTTTGATACCTTTTCTGATAACATTATCCCATTGTTTTTCAGGAATTTCAAGTTTCATACTTTCCAGAAGTTCAAGGATTTTAGTATCAGTATTTATGTTGAATATATTTTCAGAATCATACCTGAAAAGTGAAAACAACCTGTCTATGTAATCACCTATCAGCTTGGTGGGGCTCATGGATTCCGTTTTTTTCTGAAGGGTATCTTTCTTTTTTTCAGATTTTTTTAATTCCCTCTGATGACGTTCAAGATCTGTCCTTTTCATGCAATTAATTCCTGAATGCTTGTCTTTGAATAAATTAATGTCAAAAATGATATATTAGATTAAATTTCAAGATTTATTTTGGTTACTTTTTAAAAAATTAAATTTTTTAAAGATAACATTTTATCAGACAAATTAAGGAAAAATATATGCACCGAAAGATATTCATAATAAAATGAATATCTTTCGGTAGAAAAAAATAGTCAATCAGGCATTTTTGTGCATTGCCTTTATAAATTAAATACTAGGCATGCAGGAAAGTCTTTGTAAACTCCTTCCAAACCTTATCACTCATTAAAGTAAATTCCTGATTTGTCCTGTGAATTGATTCCTGTTCATCAGGTTTTGAGCTGAATGTATTTATCATGTTTATATACCGATCGATTTCATTTTTATACCATGTAACGGCATCAGCCCCTATTCTTAATGATTTTATATCCTCACCCAGATTTGTAGCTTCAAGGTAGCACAACCATCCATGTTCATAGGGTTTAATGCTGATAAGGTTAATATTATCAGCCAGGTTAGCATTCTGGTACCTCACTACCCCGCTTATTGGAGAAAGAAAATTTGCTTTACGATCGCCTTGTATAAGGGTAAAAAGTGTTTCTCCTTTCTTCACTTTTTTCCCGATCTCAGGAAGAACCATGTCATCGATGGTTCCTATTATTTTCTGGACAAAATCGTCGATTCCGATTCTTACAAGTCCGTTCGGCTCAAAGCTGCTCCATGTATGGTCCTCTGATATGAATACACCGACTGGAACATTGAAGTCATGTTTCGATGCAGACTCCGCTATAGAAGGAGTAATCAGATGCACTGAGGGTTTAACCGATTTTTCTATCCGGTCCATCCTCTTGATGAGGAGCTTATTTACAAAATCAACAAGTTCATCCTCTGTAAACGGCTTCTGAACATAATCCATTGCTCCGAACTTCATTACGTCAACGGCAGTCTCTATCGTGGCATATCCGGTTATCATCACAACATCTATATCGGGACGGAGATGTTTTACTGCTTTTGTAACTTCAACGCCATCCATGTCCGGCATTTTAAGGTCAGTGAATACAAAATCATAATCATTTTTCTTCACAAGCATGAGCGCTTCAGGCCCTTTTTCAACGGTGTCAACTGAATAGCCCGCAAGGACAAGTATCTTTCTAAAGCTGTCAAGAATGATCTCCTCATCATCAACGGCTATAATTTTTGCCTTAGGATTGTCCACCTTGACTCTCTTGAGTGTTGTAGCTTCATCTGCTATTTGGAGCTTTAAGCCGATATCAAGAGCTTTTTTTCTTTCTTCATGCAGCTTGGCATCACGATACCTTTTCAGAAGATATCTTATTGTCAGATCTACAATGATAAAAAGAACCAGCGTTACAAGAACTATGCCTATTACCATATTTCCTCCTTTTGAATTATTGGAAACTATTGTATCCCCTGATAAGTCTCCATAAATATTTATATAAATCACATTTCCCTGTCAAAGGGAATTATCAAATTTATATTCATCGTTCTATAATACTGACGGCCATAACTTTTCCAGATCAGTACATTATGTATGGCTTAAGAAGCTGAATCTCCTTTTCAATATCATCAGGCATAATTCTGATAAGCCACTGGGTGATAAATTTTTCAGTTTTGAACAGATCCAAGTTATCAAGGACATTCCGGTTGTTTATGGTAACTTTGCCGCTCACCGGGGACCAGATCCTGGATTTCTGTTTATTTTCATAGATGAGCTCCATCAATTGATTCCCCTGAATCATATAATCTCCTTCTGCCGGAAATTCAATTCCTGATATTTCACCTACTGCAGATGAGAAATTGCTGCCAAGCCCTATATCAATTGATTTATCATCATTGATGCAGGCCCAAGCATGATTTCCAACAAAAAATATCCTGCCCGGGTTCCCGCCGGGAATATTTTTTGCAAAATGGTTCAGAGCATCACCAGGCTTATTGCCGGATTTTGAAAACTTGAATGCATTCATGACAACATCGATAAGCTCCTCGTAGGTAAAGGGCTTCGGAATAAAATCAAATGCACCGGTTTTAAATGATTCAAAAATATTCGCCAGGGTAGCATAACCGGTAATCATGATGACTGGCATTTGGCTGAACTTTTTTATTATCAGCTCAATAATTTTGAATCCTGAAATCTCCTTCAGCATTAGATCCGTTATAACAAGCCTGTATGCATTCGATTCAATCTTTCCAAGCGCAGTCTGACCGTCGTATGCCTGGTCAACGGAATAACCTTCGCTGGTAAGGATTTTCCCTGCGGTATCATTTACTACCTTCTCATCTTCCACAATGAGTATATCAAAAACGTTCTTCATGGGATTAAACCGTATTCCCGGCTGATTCCCCCGGCACTCCGCCGCTATCAGGAAGATATATAACAAACTCTGTCCCTTTCCCCGGTTCGCTATCGACATTTATCATACCGTTGTGCTCATCAATAATTCCCCAGGCAACGGAAAGTCCCAGGCCTGTCCCCTTGGTACCCTTTGTGCTGAAAAACGGTTCGAATATATTTCCCAGGTGCTCCTTTTCTATGCCGCAGCCATTATCCCGCACGGAGATGGAAATAAAATTTTTTTCGTTTTTAACCGCCGTCCCTGTTGTGATTGATATTTTTCCCTCGGGCTTCCCGGCAGTTGCATGAAGCGCGTTAATAAGAAGATTCATGAGGACCTGTTGAATCTGGTTCTTGTCTGCATCGATATCAGGGATATTGCTTTTCAGATTCTTCTCAACATTGACATTATGAAGTATCAGTTGATTGTCAATTATGGACAGGGTATGTTCAATAACTGTATTTATATTAACCTTCACTTTTTTAGCCGGGACCTGCCGGGCAAAATCAAGGAGATTTTTGACTATCTCCCTGCACCTTTTCGTTTCTCTGACTATTACTTCAAGGCTTTCCCTGAGATCATTGCGGTCTATTTTCTCATCTTCAATCCTTTTCAGCTGAAAACTGCTGTATGTAAGCACCCCGGTAAGGGGATTATTGATCTCATGAGCCACGCCTGCAGCAAGCTGCCCCAGGGAGGCAAGCTTATCGTTTTGATATAACTGCTTCTGTGTTTCGGAAAGTTTCCGGGTCATGGTATTGAATGCATTAGCCAGATTGCTCATTTCATGTTTTTTATCCATTTCTACCTTATAATTAAAATTTCCTTCCGATACTGCACTTGTTGCTTTCAGAAGCTCCTTTACCGGCCTTCCGATAAGTCTATGGACGAAAAACCAGAGCACAAGGCAGTTCACCAGAATAGCTGACAGGCCCATAATCATCAACTTGATCTGGTTGAGCCAGATCTGATTGTCCACATCTTTTAAAGACATGGTTATATCAAGAACGCCAAGGACTTTTTTTTCCGGATCGTGAGCATGGCATGAACTGATTGAACAGCTGGATTCATTATAAATGGGATTAATGATACCCAGGTACCTTACCCCTTTTGTATCCTGAAATATCCTTGTAGTCTCGGATATTGCCAATTTTTCCAGGGGTTTGTCTGCGGTATGACATGCGTAGCACGCCTCTGCATTTTTATCGATCATATTGTTGATCTCTTTTTTATCTGAAGAATATATTATTCCGCCATTTTTATTTATTATCCTGACTTTTTCAATACCGGACTGTTTTCCGATAAAATCAATAATATGGTGCAACTGTTCATTCTGGTTTTTAAGCATACTGAATTTAGTGCTGTTTTTAATCGTTTCACTTAACTGATGACCGCTTGTTTCGATGAGAGCGATCATCTCGTTGCGTGAGGACTTAGTACTTATGAAGGAAAAAACACTTATACTCAGTATACTTACAAGACCAATCCCCAATATTAATTTATAACTTGTTAACACAATTCGCCTGTTCTCTATGAAAACCTAATATTTCTCAAATAATCAATCGACTAAAAACTATGCTATTTATGCAATTTAATGCATTGTTTTATAGAATATTCAATTATAAAATCTAATCTTTTCAGTTTATGTTACAATTGATTCTATGATATTTACCATATATTTACAAATATTTAATAAAATAATTAGAAATTGTAATTTTTTTTTTTTGAAGTCATATTTTCAAATTGTAATTGTAACATAAATAAATCAGAATTTTTAATTTTTGTTAGGAGGAACATATGAAGTGGAAAATCCCGCTAACAATGATAATTTTTTTTATTTTTAATTATCTGAATGTTGGATATGCACAGAATAAACATAACGCATTTCCAGAAATTATTACAATACCTTCAATTATCGGGGAGATCAATTTACTTCACGGCAAGCATTTCAAGGAATACGGCGTGGAATGCAAATCATGCCATCATGAGATTTATGCGCCCAAGCTGAATATTCCTCATGGAGAATATTCCCGGCATATCTGGAAAGGATGCAACTATTGCCACACCGGTGATAAAAATCAAAAAGTGGATTACAAGTGCGGGAATTGTCATAAAATTCTTACTACAAACTTTGCCGAAGAGACTCAAAGTTCAAAGGTTGTAATTCATAAAAACTGTTCTCTGTGTCATGACATGGGAAAAGAGAAAAAGGCCGCTGCAAACTGTAAGTTTTGTCATTCAGGTCCCAAAAAGAAACTGATCCCGAATTATTAGTCACAATACATACAAAGATATTTTCATTTTTGGAGAAAAAAAATGAATAGAAGAAAATTTTTTAAACTTGCCGGGATAAGCGCTGCCGGATTAACCGAAAAATTAATAACATCAGCTGATGCGGCCGGGATTCCATCCACCAAGCAGTTCATCGGAGTTTTAAACGATACTACGAAGTGCATCGGCTGCAGGAATTGTGAAAAGGCATGCAGCGAAGTGAACGGCATGCAAGTCCCTGACATAGAAAACGATAACGCTCTTGAAAAGGAGAGAGTGACAGATGAAAAACAGCTGTCAGTAGTTAACAAGTACAAAACGGACAAAGGGACGGTATATATTAAAAGGCAGTGCATGCACTGCTGGCAACCGGCCTGCGCTGCCGCATGCCTGACCAATGCACTGCACAAAACTGAGGAAGGGCCAATTATCTGGAGAAGTGATAAATGCATGGGATGCAGGTACTGCATGGTATCATGCCCCTTTGACATTCCGAAATTTGAATATCAATCATGGAATCCGAGAATTTTAAAATGTGATATGTGCTGGAAACGAATCCAGCAGGGGGCAATACCGGCCTGCGTGGAAGCCTGCCCATCGGAGGCATTGATGTTCGGCCTGAAAAAAGACCTTATGGAAATTGCACGAACCAGGATTTACAAGCATCCCAAGGATTATGTTTCCCATGTGTACGGAGAGTATGAGGTGGGCGGCGCCAGCTGGCTCTATCTTTCATCTGTTCCCTTTGAACAGCTCGGTTTCAGAACGGATTTGGGGAATACACCTTACCCGGAATATACAAAAGAATTCCTCTACGCGGTTCCGGCAATAATATTGATTCTTCCGCCGCTGTTATATGGCCTGCATCATATAACTGAACCTGAAGATTCTGAAAAAAAATAACTGGGGGATTTATGGAGATAACTGCAAAAAAAGGGATAAAATTTATCATCAGTGAACTGAAACCGAGGGGCGAACTATTCACTCCATTTAACATTATTACAATACCGATAATTGCTCTGGGCCTTATCATCGTGGCATACCGGTTTGTCAATGGCCTCGGGTCGGTGACAAACCAGTCGCAGATTTTTGCCTGGGGGCTTTGGAAAGGGTTCAATGTTGTCACCGGCGTGGCTTTTGCCGCCGGCGCCTACATCGTCACCTTTATGGTGTATGTGCTGAGGATAAAAAAGTATCACTCCATCGTTAAGGCTACGGTCCTCAACGGATTTCTGTCCTATGTATTTTATGCCGGGGCACTTATACTTGACCTCGGGCGCCCCTGGAACATTATCAATCCCATCATTGGAAATTCCTTCGGTTTCAATTCCGTGCTCTTCCTCGTTGCCTGGCATTTTATGCTCTACATTATCGCGCAGTTCGTTGAATTTTCACCCACCATTGCCGAGTGGCTTGAAAGGAAAAAAGCGAAAAAATTTCTCCAGTCCCTTACCCTGGGCGCCGTGGTCTTCGGGATTACCCTTTCGCTCCTGCACCAGTCGGGCCTGGGCGCTCTCTTCATGATGGCAAAATCAAAGATTCACCCCCTCTGGTATTCGGAATTTCTCCCGATTCTCTTCCTGGCATCAAGCGTACCCGCAGGGTTGTCCATGGTCATACTTGAAGGAACCATAAGCCGCAGGGTATTCAAGGATTTATATCCGAAGCATTCATCAAAACACCTGTACGAAGAAATTGTTTTCGGCCTTGCCAAGGGCGCCGCACTCTCCCTTTTCATCTATTATTTTTTCAAGGCCATTATATTCATCCATGGCCGTCACTGGTCCCACATCACCGATATGTGGGGGGTGTGGTATTTTATCGAAGTATTCGGATTTGTCCTGCTCCCATGCATCATGTATGCCAACGGATATAAAAACCGGAGCATTGGCCTTATCAGGCTCGCATCATTAATAACGATTGTTGGAATCATGCTCAACAGGTTAAATATATCGGTCATATCTTTTTACTGGAATAATCCGAACCACTACTATCCTTCATGGCAGGAATATATCGTTGCTCTCATGGTCATATCGATACAGATCTGGGTGTTCAGATGGGTAGTGACAAGAATGCCGGTTTTCAAAGAAAGTCATCATTAAATAAATAAGCGAGGAGGTGGCGATGTTAGAATCATATGTGTTTGTGAATATATTTGAAACCAAGGGCCTTGAATATATGCTCATATTGATTTTTCTCGTTGGTTTCATAATATTTTTACGGTATTTCGAGATTCATAAGCAGTAGGCACAGATTCACACCTCGGGCATACCGTTCTCTTTCATCTGCACCTTCCAGGGCGGCTTGCCGAAATACTGGTAGTAGTTACATTTTATTTTGCCGTTGTAGAGTTTTCTTTTTCGATCAGCTTTTTTCCCAAAAAGTTTTTCGAAATCATCATTAGCCGTGAGGATAAAGAGTGACCAGTTGTCCAGTTTCAAAAAGACCCTCCCCATGTCACTATAGAGAGTTCTTATCTCAGTAAGGCTGCTGAGCCGTTCTCCATAGGGCGGGTTTGATATGATGCATCCGAATTTATGCCTTGAACTGAATTCCTGAACAGGTTTCTTCTGGAAATCTATATCATTGTCAACGCCTGCAAGGCGCGCGTTTTCCCTTGCTTTTTCAAAAACATTCCTGTCAATATCCGATGCAGATATTTTGAAACTGGAGGGCAATATCATCCCGCCGGCCTCATTCCTGATTCTGTTCCAGATACCTTCCGGTATTGAAGGCCATGCCTCAGATGAGAAGGCCCTTTTGAGCCCGGGCGCTATTCTTCTCCCAATCATTGCAGCTTCAATTGGTATTGTTCCTGAACCGCACATCGGATCTGAGAAAATTCTTGAAGGATCCCACCTGCTCATTAATACCAGGCCTGCTGCCAGTGTCTCTTTTAACGGCGCTTCTCCCTGCTCCTGCCTGTATCCGCGCTTGTGAAGTCCAGGCCCTGTTGTGTCAATTGTCAATTCAGCAGTGTCATTTAACATGGAAATCTCAATTTTATACACAGGGCCGTCTTCAAGAAACTTTTCCAGTTGGAATTTTCTTTTCATTGCCTCTACAACAGCTTTTTTGACTATTGACTGGCAGTCCGGGACGCTATGCAATTTTGATTTTACCGATTTTCCGGTAATATGCATTTTCCCATTTACGGGGATGATGCTCTCCCATGGCACACTCAGGGTACCCTGATAGAGCTCCTCGAAATCAAAAGCGCTGAATTCTTTAATTCTGACCAGTACCCTGTCAGAGCACCTCAGCCAGATATTACACCGGGCTATATCCGCGCTATCACCTGTAAACAGCACTCTTCCATTCTCGACTTTTACCGTGTCAAAACCAAGACCCTTTAATTCTCCGGCGACGACGGACTCCAGGCCGAAAGCTGAAGTCGCTATTAAATCATAAAATTGCATGATTAACTATTCCTGCGAAAGATAAAAAATGTTACATGGAAATATGTATCAATTGTAAATTGGAATAATGAGAACAGTTGGTTTAATTATTTTACCAGCAAACGCAGAATAATAACCGGACTTCCCCACTGTTCGTAAAAGAAGTCCAGCTATAATCCTCCATGATCAGTTATTTCATAAAGCCTGAATCCTTAATATCATTCTCGAATTTTTTGCATTTTTCCTCAACTTCAGTTATCTTATCCATGAGTTCCTTAATTTTACCATCGACATAGATATCCTTTTTTTCTCTGAAGAGATCGCGGGTTCTGTCGCCAAGATCAGCAAGGAGATCATGGATCTTCCTCTGTTCCATAAAAAGATCCTTTTTAAGCTGGGCAAATGAAATCCCCTCCTTGCTCTTCTCTATGGCTTTTCCTGCACCCTCTTTGAGCCCGTCAACTGTGAGGTCAATACCTTTTGTTATCACATCCTTTACTTCAGACCAGTAACCCATATATGTTCTCCTTGAATAGATTTTGAGTACCATAAAAGCACTCGCATTGAAATGCATAAGAACAGATTTTCAGAGAAATGTTAATACAAAATTGTTTACATGCTGTTTTTATAAATTTAATTTTTTTCCACAATTTCAGTATATTATCCTCATGCTTGATAATCTTACAGTCAATAATATTATTTGAACTCTGATGAAAAACTGAAAAGGCCTTCAGTATTCTGCATTATCATGCTATAAATATTATGAAATAATATAAGCTCCAATTTTTATAAAAATAATATCCCAGTTCAACTGATATTCTCGATAAGGACTGCCGCCCCCATGCCACCGCCTACACAGAGTGTGGCTATACCGTATCGGGCCTTCCTCCTCTTTAATTCATACATAAGGGATATAACAAGCCTCGCTCCGGTACATCCTACCGGGTGGCCCAGCGCAATACCTGAACCGTTGACATTTACCCTTTTCCTGTCCAGCCCAAGCCCTTTTTCACAGGAAATGTATTGCGCTGCAAAGGCCTCGTTGACTTCTATGAGATCGATAACGTCAAGGCTGAGGCCGGATTTTTCAAGAAGCTTTTTCACCGCAGGTACCGGTCCGTAACCCATGAGATGCGGCTCCACACCGGCAAGAGCATGGGCAACGATCCTGGCCATGGGTTTTATCCCTGCCTTCTCTGCTGCGCCGGCAGATGAAAGTATGAGCGCCGCAGCACCGTCATTTATCCCCGAGGAATTACCCGCTGTCACTGTCCCGTCTTTTTTAAATACAGGTTTAAGTTTCCCCAGGGACTCCAGTGTAGTCTCCCTTCTCGGGTGTTCGTCCTTATCAAAAAGGATATTCTTTTTTTTGTTGTCTTTAATCTCAACCGGTATAATTTCATCATCAAATTTTCCTGAATCAATCGCTGCAATAGCTTTCATCTGGCTTTCAAATGCCACCTGGTCCTGCTCTTCCCTTGTGATGCCGTACTTCACGGCAAGGTTTTCAGCAGTCTGCCCCATGATATAAGGTTCGCCAAGGAGTCCGCTCCCTGAATGAAGCATATCCCACATGGAGTCTGTCATCTCACCATGCTGCAGCCTGGCGCCCCACCGGGCTTTTTTCAGGACATAGGGCGCATTGCTCATCGACTCAACTCCGCCGGCCAGGACCATATCTGAATCCCCTGACTTTATCTGCTGTGAGGCAAAAATGAGCGCCTGCATGCCGGAAGCGCACTGCCTCTGGATGGTAACGGCAGGTACCTCAAAAGGAATACCGGCCTTTAATGCAGCCGTTCTCGCAGTGTTGGCCTCATCGCATACCTGGACGCAGTCCCCGAATATCACATCATCCAGCTCATATGGGTCTATCCCTCCCCTTTTAACTGCTTCACCCATAACTAGCGCAGCAAGTTCGTAAGCCCTTTTATCTTTTAATGAACCTCCGAAAGTCCCGATTGGAGTCCGGCATCCTGAAAGAATAACTGTATCTGAGCTGTTCATAATTTTATCCCCATTCCAATAAACAAATTATTAATATTCTGATATTTATAAAAGTGAATAAGCCATATTGTATAATGAATTACAAGCATTAATAATATGACAACTACATAAAAATAGTCAATAGTTATAGAATTGTCAATAATGATTAAGTATTGACTGATAAAAAAATATTCAGGATACCTTCGATATTGTTTCAGGAAAATGCTTGACAGCATTATGCATTGGTAAAAAAATTATTTTATTGAGGATTTGCAGTCTGAATGATGCATTTCAGGTTGATAAATCAACGAAACGGGGCGTGGCGCAGTCCGGTAGCGTACTTGCATGGGGTGCAAGTGGTCGCTGGTTCAAATCCAGTCGCCCCGAAATTTTCTGAAATTTAATCAATATTGTTATTGATTATCATAACATATCTAAATATATGTATAAAATTAACGATTCAACAGGAAGATAACCATCCCCTTAAAGATAATGCCCGATAGTTAATCACTCGAAGTTGCATTATAAAATAACCTCAATGAGATCAGGCCCGCGTTTCTCCATGGCGTTTCCGAAGAGGTCCACAAACTCAGACGCTGTGGATGCCCTGGCCCCCGTGACGCCCATGCCGCGGGCAAGAGAGACAAAATCCAGATCCGGCCTGCTTAGATCAAAGAGCTCTTTTGCTTTTTTACCCTGGGATTTAAAACCCATTCTCATGAACTCGATATTGAGGATGGCATATTTTCGATTTGAAAATATGACCGTTGTTACATCGAGGTTCTCCCGGGCCATGGTCCATAGCGCCTGGATGCTGTACATCGCGCTCCCGTCGGACTCCAGGCATATTACCTTGCATCCCGGGCATGCTGCTGATGCGCCTGCACCCAGGGGGAGGCACTGCCCAATGGAGCCCCCGGTGAGGAAAAGCCAGTCATGGGCCGTTGCAAATTCTGCTGCTTTAAATATATGGGGGCCCGAGGTATTCGACTCATCGGAAACTATTGCGTTAACCGGCATGAGTGCAGCTATGGCTGCTCCAACCTTTTCCATACTCATCTCACCTGACGGGAGATCCGGGCTTTTCCCTTCATAAACCTTCTCTATTCCATAAGGCGCGTTCAGGAGAGAGGCAAGCCCCTCCAGGGCACCCAGCGGGTCCTCATGGGGCTCTGAAAGTATATGAATGCTGCAGTCTTCAGGCGCCAGAAGCACAGGTTTTCCCTGGTACGCAAAAAAAGATACCGGGGGCTTTGAACCTACCAGGATGAGGCGCGTTAACCCCTTAAGCTGTGCTGCTGCCGCATCATTTAAATACGGAAGCCTTTCAATAACTGCCCTCCCTCTCCCCCTGGCCATGCGCGGTGAAAATGTATCAGTAAAAAGTCCGGCACCACAATGCGCCGCTATGCGGCCTGCAGCTTCCAGGCACTTTTCGTCTGCCACTGCCCTGCCGTTCATGAGGATTGCCGCACGCCCGCCGCCCTTCAACACTGCAGCTATCTCTCCAATACGCCTCTCCCCCACAGACTGTTCGAAGCTTTGTATCTTGTCTATTTCGGGCAATGCCCCTGCATCGCCCCATGAGACATCAGCAGGGACAATCAGGCTCGCGATTCGGCCGGGGGGGGTCATTGCCGCACCGATTGCCTCTCTTCCAAGCCCGGCAAGTTCAACAGGGTCTTCGCAGGTCCTGACCCAGTGTGAAAAGACCTTTGCCAGTCCTTCTATATCGGATTGAAGCGGGGGGTTGTTTTTTCTGTGATACGTGGCATGGTCACCGATAATATTAATGACCGGCGTATTTGCCTTCCCGGCATTGTGAAGGTTTGATGATGCGTTGGCAAGCCCGGGGCCCAGGTGCAGGATCGTCATGGCAGGCTTACGTTTCATACGCCCGTAACCGTCCGCTGCGCCGGAAGCGACTGTTTCATGGAGGCACAGAATGGGCCTAATGCCCGCTACCCTGTCAAAGGCTTCAACGAGGTGCATCTCCGATGTTCCCGGGTTTGCAAAACATGTATCAACGCCCCCGGCTTCAAGGGTTTTCAAGAGGGACTCTGCTCCGTTCATATTTAAAATCCTTTCAGTTTACTATATTATCAGGCTCCCGGCCTTCAAGGACTTTTGCTATATTGCTGAAGGCCATATGGGCTATACGGGTCCTTGCCTCAAGGGTTGTGCCGGCGGAATGGGGTGTCAATATCAGGTTTACCTCAGAAAGAGAAAGGAGCGGATTGCCGGGGGCTATGGGCTCGCCGGAATATACGTCAATCCCGGCGCCGGCAATCTTTTTTTCAGCAAGGGCCTTTGAGAGTGCGTTTTCATCCATGACCTCACCCCTGGCAACATTTATTATAATGCCTGTATTTTTCATCAAAGCCAGTTCCTTTACGCCGACAAGGTTTCTTGTGGCATCTGTCAGAGGGCAATGGAGGCTGATTATGTCGGCCCCCCTGATCAGGTCATCAAGCCCGGAATATGATGCCTTCAACAGCAACTCTTTTCTTTCATCTCTCTCCTTCACATCATAAAAAATTTATCTGAACCCTTATTCTAAAAAATATGCAAATAAATGCCTCTTGCTGTAAATTTGCCGGATATTTCAGCTTACCCAGCGCACAATGCTATCCATTGTATCCCGTTTCCTTTCAAAGTTATTCACCGGCGCACTGTTATCCGGCCACCCAAGGGCCGTACCGATGATTATTTTTCTATTCTCCGGGATATTAAAGATGTTTCTGGCTATTTCAGGATACCTCACGGCAGCTGCAAGGGAAATAGTTCCAAGCCCCTTTGCATGGGCCAGGAGCTTGAATGTCTGAAGAAACAATCCCACATCGAGCATGATATATTCAAGATGAACATCCCTGTCAGCTGTCATAATAATAAGGGCAGGAGCGTTGAAGAGGGAAAACATGTCGGCGTAATAATTTAATCTTCCAGCATTATCATCCCTGGCGATTGCAAGAGAAGTGAGAACGCTTTTCCCCACATCGACATATCTCTTTTTCAAATAGTCCGGCCAGTTTTCCTGCATGGGGACCTCGGGACTCTGTTTTTTCCCGGCAAGAACTGCCTCCCTGTTTTCCCTTTTAAACCGTTCAATGGCTTCACCCGTGGCGACCACTATCTCATACTGCTGCGTATTTCCCCATGACGGGGCCCAGAGGGCTTCATTAATCAGATCCCGGATAGTTTCTTCCTGGACACTCTTTGACAGAAAACACCTTATACTTCTTCTAAGACTTACTGCTTCCCTGATTTCCATTTATATCTCCTTTGCATATATAGGGAAATATTATTACAAAAAAATTTTATCAAAACTCCTGGTTAATGTCAATGAATTTTTTGTAAATGTGTTAAACCGGACACATTCAATTATTAAGGGTTTAATTTTTTTTTAGAGTCATCAGAGGTGAATTGATAAAAAATTCCGGTATCAATAACAATCTTATAAAAGGGAGAGCCTTTACTATGTAATTAATATATAGTGTGAAACTTCACAAATATATGAGAAAAACAGGCCCCGGATATCGTTAAAAAACTATGAGATATTTCTGACAGCACAATTGAGGATGCGGAAGAAATATTACCTGAATCAAATTTTATAAATTTCATTGACAAAAATATGTTTTATATACACAATATTATCATTTTGCTCCTCAGGCCAGAGGAGCTCCTTGGGAAGGAATTAAAAGAAAGGGATAAATAATTTTATGGATGAAAATGTATTTCAGGATGGCGTTAATTACAGTTATCCCCTGATAATCAAAAAACTCCTGTCCACACCGCTTATCTACTCCCCTGACAGGGAGATCGTTTACAGCGACAGGGTTCGGTATACGTACAGGACACTTGACACGAGGATACATAAACTTGCTGCAGGTCTGGAAAAGCTTGGAGTCGCCAAGGGTGACACGGTTGCGGTTTTTGATTATGACAGCCACCGCTACCTGGAATGCTTTTTTGCCATACCCATGATGGGGGCGGTTTTGCAGACGGTTAACTGGCGACTTTCCTATGACCAGATATCGTACACCATAAACCACTCGGGGGCAAAACTCATCATCATCAACACCGAATTCCTCCCCATCCTTGACGGGATATGGAACGAACTTCGAACCGTAAAATCAGTTCTGGTCATTTCCGAAGACGGCATGGTCCCATTCATGAAACATGAACCTGTCGGGGAATACGAAAAAATGATGGATTCATCTCCGGCATCCTATGATTTTCCTGACCTTGACGAGAATACCAAGGCAACTACATTTTACACAACGGGCACTACAGGCAACCCGAAGGGGGTCTATTTTTCCCACCGCCAGATAATGCTCCATACGCTGTCAGTAACAATTATATCAGGCGCGTATAACACCATTGCTCGATTCAGGTCCAATGACGTATACATGCCGCTGACCCCCATGTTTCATGTACATGCCTGGGGGTTCCCCTTTGTGGCAACCCTCCTTGGTGCAAAACAGGTCTACCCGGGAAAATATGAACCGGATAAAATTGTAAAGCTCATGATGGATGAGAAGGTCACCTTTTCCCACTGCGTTCCGACGATCATGCGAATGGTTCTGAACGCCCCGGCAGCCAGGAACGCAGATTTTTCAAAATGGAAGGTTAACATAGGAGGCGCTAGGCTCCCCATGGGGCTTGCGGCTGAGGCCAGGGGTCTCGGGATAGACATCTGCGCCGGATACGGCATGTCCGAGACATGCCCTGTAATGACAACGGCCGTACCCCATGAGCACATGCTGGATTGGGATGACGGGAGCCTCATGGACGTGATAATAAAAACAGGAAAGCCAATCCCCCTTGCAGAGGTGGAAGTGGTTGACGGGGACGGCAGGCCCCTCCCCCATGACGGCCGGTCATGCGGGGAAGTGGTGATGCGCTCCCCCTGGCTTACCGAGAGCTATTACATGGAACCCGAGAGGACAAGGGAGTTGTGGCGTAACGGATGGCTCCACAGCGGGGATGTGGGATATATTGACAACGAGGGTTATCTTCAAATAACGGACAGGTTAAAGGATGTAATTAAGAGCGGCGGCGAATGGGTCTCCTCCCTGGATCTGGAGAACCTGATGAGCCACCATGATGGCGTCTTTGAATCCGCAGCCATTGGAGTGCCCCATGAAAAATGGGGGGAGAGGCCGCTCATGGTCATATCTCTCAGGCCGGAATACCGGGGGAAGGTGACCCCGGGTGAGCTGAAGGAATTCATGAACCGCTTTGCCGAAGAAGGGAAGCTCCCCAAATATGGCGTTCCCGAACTCTATGAGTTCATGGATACTATTCCCAAGACAAGCGTGGGCAAGCTTGATAAAAAGGAGCTCCGGAAAATATTCAGCAAAAAGAATTAGAATGAATACCTGAAAGTCATCAGCAGGATTTTTATTTTTTGAATACAAGGATAATGTTATGTTAAAATCAAGGTTATGCGACTTAGTTGGAATAAAATACCCCATTATCCAGGCAGGCATGGGACCCTTCAGCAACAACAACCTTTGCGTAGCCGCGAGCAATGCCGGGGTACTGGGATTGCTTTCCACAAGCGGGCTATTCAGTAAGGATAATCAGCCATGGATTTACAAGGCCTTTGTGGAAAGCGGTGAGGCCGATCCGGACGATACTATGGCCGTTGCTCTGGAAAAGGTACTCAAACGGACATATCGATTGACAAGAGAAAAGGGCGGTATTTTCGGCATTAACGTTATGGTATCGGCTGAGCTTGTACAATATTCGAATATCATGATTGATACAGCCATCAAGGTGCGCGAGGATAATCCAGATATAAAAAATCACTTCAAGGTGATCTTCACATCAGCGGGCGATCCGGTTCCATGGCGGGATAAAATAAAATCAGCAGGTTTCACCTGGATGCATGTGGTTCCCTCTGTCAAGGGAGCCCAGCGGTGTAAGAAAGCGGGTGTTGATGTGATTGTGGCTTCCGGCCATGAAGGGGGTTTCCATACCTCCTGGGAACCGGTCCACTCGATGATCCTGCTCCCTGCCACGGTTGAAGCCGTATCCGATGATAAAACTCTGGTAGTCGGAGCCGGAGGATTCTGCGACGGGAAGACACTGGCAGCGGCCCTTGTACTGGGCGCCGACGGGGTTCAGATGGGTACACGTTTCCTGGCGACGCAGGAAAGTGATTTTCACCAGTTATGGAAAGAGGGAGTTGTTGCAGCTGAAGACCGGGGCACCCTTGTGGCACGCGGATTTGTGGGCCCGGCACGGTGGTTGAAGACACCCCGCAGCGTTGAACACGCCAGGAATACGCTGGAAAAATCTCCAGGCGTTTTTCTGGGCATCCCGGACGATTACACAACCATTGACATGTCATTAATCGATTATGAAAACGAATCCATAAAAGCAGTTTATGAAGGGAACAAGGAAATGGCGCTCATGGCCGCAGGTGAAGCGGCTCAGCGAATCAATGACTTGCCTATGGTCAACGACATGGTACTGGGGATAGTAAAGGATGCCGAGAATATCCTTCGCGGTATCCAGAGGAAAAACCTTCTATAGCTGACTATGATATACCGGGAAACCCCTTCATGATTCAGGTGAATCACCTGGGAATCCATCCTATCCCCTTCGCATGCAGACTCTGGATATAGAGCCGGTCGTGTGTCTCGGTCACCGCGGTAGTTTCGGGATAGGCGCCCGAGGGGTCCTGCATATCAGCGACGATCTTCCCGTCCTCGGTAAATGCGATCACATGGCCGTATGCCTTCGGCACTGGCCACAGGATCCGCGGAAGGCGCAGGATGACCTTATCATAAACCCAATTCATAAATTATCAGTTTATATATATATGAATTACCATAAAAATTTCTATGCAATGTTCACCGCTTTTTTAGGAGGCCTTGCGAATGGGATGGTAATTACAGACACCATGCTCATGGCGGCAAATATTGTGAATGGAATCTGATAACTCCCCGTATAATCAAAGATAAATCCCGCGATTGAAGGCCCCAATGCCGCCCCGGTTGCAACAAAAACAGTCACCGCTCCAGAGATTGTCGGGAAGGAAACCATCCCGAAACATTCGCCGGTTATCAGGGACTGCATCATCAAAATATTTCCCATTGTCAGTCCGAAGATAAATGTCCCGAGGTAAAGAATGATTACATGATCAATATAGGCGAGTGAAAGCACGGCCAGTGACTGTATGAAAAAAAGAATTGCGGCGCTGTATCTTTTATCGAATCTGTCGATGACGGAACTAAGCATGAGACGCCCGATTATACTTGCGCCGGCAGTTATACTGACTGCCGTAGCCGCTTTCTCAATACCCATGGATTTACTCAAGAATGATATCTGGTGCATTAAATAAGCATTTTGACCTGTAAGTGCAAAAAAAAATGCCGTCACAATTGCCCAGAAAGATAAAGTCCGCATGGCTTCAAGCCTTGTCCATTTTATCCTCTGTGAGGAATAACCGGCCGAACCTATGTGAATATCCCTCATTTCCATGGCAGTTAACCCATCAGGCTCCTGACCGACATCAGACGGCTTATGCCTCATAACAAAAAATGCCATGGGGATAACTACCGTGCAGTAAATTACGCCCAGCACCGGAAGAGCCGTTTCCAGGTTCCATGAATTAATGAGATAAGATGAAATCGGGACAATTATTATCCCGCCCAGGCTTAGGCCTGTCATTGTATAGCCCATGGCCATGCCCCTGCGCCTTATGAACCAGTTCGTAATAACACTGCTCACAGTCATTACCGATGTGCAGCTCCAACCGGCAGCCATGAGCAGATAAACCGCATAGAGCTCCCATATTTCACTGATACGGCTCATGAGAATAAGGGCAAACCCCACGACGATTGATCCGATAATGAGCAGGGGTTTGGGCCCATACCGCTCAATCTGGCGGCCAGTGATAAGCCCCATCAAACCCGCCGTTATGAAATAAAGGGTAACGGATATTGATATCGCCCCTTTGCTCCACCCGAATTTCGCAATAAGCGGATCGAGGAGAACACCGTGCCCGTAATATCCAATCCCGCTGGAGACAACGAAGATCAGGGTTCCTCCTAATACCATCCGCCAGCCATGAAATATATTCGGATGAGGTTTAATCTCAACGTGTCTGAGTGATTCTGCACATTTGATATCTGGTTCTGTCATATGATAAAATTTTTATCCAGCGGCTTTTTTATTTTCTTCCTGGCCGGGTGTTTTAAAACAGCGTATAAACCAAACTGGAAGGCCTTAACCATCAGATATTCGCAACAGGGGCAAGGAGATATACTTTTCAACTCATTTACTCCTTTTTTGATCTAAATGATCCGTCATAAATACAGCATATTTTCCTATATTATACGGCTAACCTTTTACTTTAACCATTTTTTTTATTCGTCTCCCCTCAAAACTGCCGTCATCGAAGAAACAATCATCCAGACCCATTGGAATGAACTCGAATAGATTTTCCGTCAGCACAAATGTTCCAGGTTTTGTATATTTCTGTCCAAGATGAAAAATGGCATTTATCGATTCCGATACAATTTTGCCGGTTTCCCCCCTCGGTTTATATTCAGTATTACCCAGATGAAGGGCTATCCTGTATGTAATTAATCGGTCAAAGTTGTGCTCAACGCTCATGAGCATCCGGTTTATCATTAATTCAAAAGAGAATAGAATCGCGTCTATTTTTTTTCCGTCAAAAGGTAATAGAATGAGGCCCTCAAAATCTGTCCACATCCATATTTTGCCGTTAATTTTCGCAATCATGGATGCAATATAATTTCTGAATGAACCGGTAATTTCCTCTATGTGCTCCCTGCTGAAGTGGCTTTTAAATTCCTTCAGGCCGTCAAGCCCGATATACATGAAGCAGAATGTATATTCCCTGCCCGTGAGGATATCATTCCAGCCATTTTCAATGGGGATATAAATTTCCCCGCATTTGTTTTCTGTTACTTTTTCCTTTATTGCCGGATGCTTTGCCTCAAGAAAATCGAAGATCCGGTGAATTCTTTTTTTTGGTATGATAGTTTTAATTAGGTCTTTTCCAATGTATTCGCATATGCCATAGTGAAAAAGTTCAGCAACATCGCCGATAACCCCATTGGTATCGATTATTCCGCAATGCTGGTTTCCAAGCCGGCGCAGCATTTTTAATAATTGAATATTGTCGGAAATGTCGAAACTGGCGATATCGATAAAATACAGTGGCCCGGACAGGGCTTTCCTGATCTCTTGTTTAAATTTCCCTGGCTGGAGAATTTCCACACCGTATTCTTTAGATTTTTTAATTTCCGAAAAGGAGTTTTCGATCTTTCCGCTGACAGTAAATATAATAATTTTCAATTAATTCTCCAGCACCATTTCATATCGGAGATACTTTTTACTGTTTTCCATGTGCAGTGGGGCGAGGTGCCGTACGAGAGCATGGTCCAGGTTAATGCTTGTAATATCGCTTATTGTAACGGTGTTGGGCTTGGTATGAAGGGATTCAATTTCTAAAATTTTTTTTATTATCTCGGAATTTTTAATATCCTCTTCATTCTCGCTGTATTCACACGGACCGGTATGGACTGCCAGTCTTAACTCCACAGGTTGTCCCAGTCTTGAGTTGAGCCTGTTGTAAATAAAAAGTTTGTTGATAATCTCGATGGCGCTCAGCGTGGCAAGAAGATTCCTCTTGAAAAAATGAAAGGCGACAAGGCCTCCATCGCCCTCCCAGCTCCAGATACGTCCGTGACGATTAAGGCAGGCTTTTTCGATAATATTGTAGATTTCCCTGTAAACACTCTGAACCAAATCACTGGGATACAACTTGACAAGTTTCGCGCTCCCCACAATATCGAAACGGATGAAAGCAATAATATATTCCTCGCCTTCAAGGAGAATCCCCCAGTTTCTGGTTATCCTCACGTCAGGGTCCTCGACAAAAAACTTGTTTATTTTATCAAAGGTATAGCCGTAAAATTTCATTTCTTCAATGAGCCTGGCGATGTTTTTTATCGGCTGTTTCCGTCCCATATATTCGTTATGGTGAATATCCACAAGGAAGGATATAAAATGGGGCAGGAGGTTCTTATCAATTATATCAAGGACAATCTGATGCGCTGCTGCGGTTTTCTGCAGAAATATTTTCTCCTCTATGCCTGTCCTTTCATGGATGTTATATCCGTCCATCATTTTTTTCGCGATGATCAGCATAAAATCGATGTCCAGCGATGCTACGAGAGATTTAACAATTAAAGATATAGTGTTTGATTTTATTTTTATCCCTGGCTTCATTTCAATTCCTAAAGGTTTCCCCTGTAGAACATCGTATTGGGGAGCAATATGTTAGTAATTCCCTGCATCATAATTTACATTCTTATGTGATCTATACTATCATAAAATAATTTGTCAAATACTTATTTTTATGATAGATTCATTGTGCTTTGGTTGTTATAAGTTTCAATAAGTGGATTATTCTCCCCTCGATTTGGGCATCGCCTTCGGGAATTTTAACAACTGGCAGGATACATTATTTTTTATAAAAAGATAAAATCCAATATGAAATAGCGGTTTTTACCGGAAAAAATTATTTAGTTCTTCCGTCGATCAAAATTAACCTTTACATGACAGGAAACTGTATATTAACATTTGTCCCGTTCTCCCCGTTGATTTTCATTTCCCCCCTGAGCTGCTTAACCAGCGCCTCAATGAGGCTGAAACCAAGCGAAGATTTTTTATGATTTCCGGCATGTATTGACATTCCTTTTCCGTTGTCTCTTACATTAAGTGAATAGAATCCGTTTTGAATTTTTTCTAATTCCAGAAATATCTGACCATCCCTGCCGTCAGGGAATGCATGCTTCAGGGCGTTCGTAACAAGTTCAGTTATGATCAGGCCGCAGGGAATGGCTATATCTATATTCAGGCTCAACTCATGTATATTCATGGATGCGCTGATATTTCTTATTTTACCGGAACTGGAAATAAAAATTTTATCAACAAGGTCATTAAGGTACTCTCTGAAATTAATTGAAGCCATGTCGCGTGACTGGTAGAGCTTTTCATGGACCAGGGCCATTGACTGTATCCTGTTGACACTCTCCCTGAAAGGTTCACGGGCGGTTTCATTCTCAATAAGATCGGATTGCAATGACAGAAGACTGGTGATGACCTGCATGTTATTTTTTACCCTGTGATGAACTTCTGCCAGGAGGAGTTCCTTCTCCTTCAGGGATTCAGCAATCCTGTCTTCAATAATTTTCCTCTTGGTGATATCCATAAGCGTTCCGATTATTGCAGTCTTTCCGTTATAGATTGTCCTCGTACCATAAACTTCGGCATGGATTGATCCGCCGCCTCTGAGTAAGCCCCTGAATGTATAGTGGATGGATTTTGCAACACCGTTTTCTCTTTTTCTGATGTTTTCATCTGCAATGTGCCAGTCTTCCATCATGGTGAGGTCTTTGGGGCCAATTTTATTTATGATATCATCTACCGGATATCCGAATATTTCTGCAAACCTGGGATTCACATATTTAAATACACCTCCCTGGAAAAGATAAACCCCGACGATGGATTTCTCGGTAAGGTCCCTGAATTTTGCATCGGATTCCATATGCAGACTCTCAAGTTTTTTCCGCTCCTCTATGTCGGTAAGCGTTCCTACCGCACGGACAGGGCTGTTATCATCACCCCTGACCATAACCTTTCCCCTGCCAAGGACCCACTTATAAGTCCCATCTCTGCACAATATCCTGTGTTCGTTTTCATAGAAAGGCGACAACCCTTCTACGTGATCCTGCAGATCCTGGAGGCATTTTGTCCTGTCATCGGGATGAAGCCTGGTTTTCCATTCATCCATGGATCCTGATATGCATTCATGGCTGTATCCAAACATCTCTTTCCAGCGCCTGGAAAAAAAAGCTTCATTCGATGAAATGTCCCAGTCCCAGACTCCATCCCGGCTCCCGTTCAGGGCATATTCCCAGCGCTCCTCGCTTTTCTTAAGTTCTGTCCGGGCATTTTTTACATCAGAGATGTCATGGACAATTGATAAGAGGCAACTCATCCCGTCCAGGGAAATGACCTCGCCGTAATATAGTCCGAAAACAGGTTTATTATTCTTTGAGGTACACGTTATTTCCAGCCCGGCAGCCCGCCCGTCTTTTTTAACAGCTTCAATGATCCTTTCCCGGTCTTCAGGTGATATCCATCCCAGATCAATTGACCTGGTTCCCAGTGCCTCATCCCTGGAAAATCCCGATACTTTTACAAACAAATCGTTCACTTCCAGGTATCTCCCTTTTTCAATTTCAGTAATTGTCATTAACAACGGGGCATTGTTAAAGGCTTTGTTGAATTTTTCCTCCCTGTTGTGAAGCTCAATCTCGTCCAGTTTTCTTGATGTGATGTCTTCAATATATCCTTCATAAAAAAGCGGATTATCACTGTTGTCGAGGATAACCCGTCCATGCTCCCAGACCCATTTCACCGTGCCGTCAGCGCAATGGATCAGATATTCTTCAATAAGGTTGCTCCTTCCTGCCAGGGCTGCCTCCCTTTTAGCAGTGAGAGTCTCCCTGTATTCTGGCAGAACTATGTCCATAAAGGAGACCTTTAAATCGTCAACCAGGTCTTCAGGCATATGCCCGGTAAGCTCATGGCATCCATTGCTGACAAATTCCATCCTGCGTCCCATGTCATGGCGGCACCGGAAGACCATGCCCGGCAGATTCTGGAGAAGGGCGGAGTACTGGCGTTCCCTGTCAAGGAGATCGTTTTCAATCCTGTTCTGCTCAGATACATCAACAAATGACGCAAGTATATATTTTACCGAGCCCCTTGTATTGCGGCGGCATGTGACATAGGCGAGCGTATACATCAAACTCCCGTCTTTTCTTATAAATCTTTTGCGGATTTCATATTTATTCAGCTCACCGGTGAGAAGCTTCGAAAATAATTTCAAATCGTCGTTGAGGTCATCGGGATGCGTAAGTCTAACCCAGGTCATTCCGGACAGATCCTCCATGGTGTATCCCAGCATGGAACAGAGCCGTTCATTTGCGCGGACCCATTTTTGCTCTGGTGAAATAACACTCATGCCCACGGTATTCATGTTAAAATAACCCATGAATTCATTCCTGCTCTCCATCAAATCCTTCTCACTTTCAAGAAGTTTTCCCCAGGTCCTGAGGAGTCCACTGTTGGTGTTTTCCAATTCATCGATAGTTGAGTTAAGGGAGTTGTTTATGGAAAGGATTTCTTCGTTTTTATGGACAAGCACTCTGTTAGCATTATGAAGTTTCATTGCCATTTTAATGGATGCGATAAGGACAATATTCCCCGAGCCTTTTACTACATACCCGTATGATGTGATTTTTTCTGTTTTTTCAATTACCTCCTTTTCAGTATGAGAGGTGAGAAAAAGAACCGGTATGTCATTGCGGGTTAGTATTGTCTTCGCTGCATCGGTGCCGTCAATGCCGTTGCCAAGATCGATATCCATCAGAATGAGATCAATCCTGTCATGCATGCGGGCCGCAGTCTCGATTGCCTCTTCGCCTGTAAATGCCGGGAATACCTGGTAACCCTCTTTATTCAGGATTGCTGTCTCAAGCCTGGAGGTTATTTCTTCATCCTCCACTAGGAGTATGGTTTTCTGCATTAAAAATCCCCTGAGGTTTTTGAACTATCTATATTATTATTTTGTAATAAAAGGGATAATAAGTCAATACATATAGACAACAAGACTCCCGGAGTGTAATGAACGCTACTTTTTGTGTAATAAACAGCACACAGAGGAGATATAAAAGTTTCTTGATGGAGTTTCAGTCTCATTAAACCTTACAGAACTGGTATCGATAAAACAGAATATTGTTTCTCTTGAATATATATATGACATGGTCTCCATCTTCCTCGGGAAATATCAGAATCTATTATTGAAGCATTCGGATAAAATTGATAATGATCCGGGATTAAAATTTTTAAGAAATATCCTTGTTGAAATGATCCTGCATACCGGCACGGTAAAGTCAATGAAGAACAACGTCCATGTAATCCTTCCCGGAGAAGAATGCAGTGACAAAGGACTTGATCCGGACTGGTACGTGGAATTAAAATTCTGGAACAATGCTGAACAGAGGAAGGAGCAGGAGTACAGGTTCAGGGAGGAATTTAAACTGGCCAAAGACAAAAAAAAGAAAAAAAGCAATAAGACCCTTTATCAGCCTTCGCAAAGCTGTTTGTTTAAGAATACAGTTAAATTACCAAGATAGGGATCGAACATGATGCTGTATTTATCATCATCAATTTTATTTTTTTTAAAAATCTCCCTGATCATGAGAATATCATGATTATGATCGATGATATTCTTGTTCTTGTCAACTCTCCTGTAAAAGCACGCGCCAGGTTTACTTGAGTCTCCTTCGCCTCCCAGTTTCATGCTCAGGTAGAGGTCACCTATGTCCCTGATATCGTTAACACCGCCGATACCAATGATAAATTCATTACATTCATCGTTTACCTTGTAATAAACATTGTATGTTTCATAGGGAAGAATATTGAGCACATTGTTTAGAATAGCAATGAGGTCTTTAATAAATAAATGACCTTCAATTATTTTTTCCATTTCAGGAGTATTTAGCGGCATTTCTGTCTTGAATTTATTGGAAAGTTTATCATATACCTGTTGCTTTAGCATTTTAAAATTTTAACACACCCTTTATTAATATTATTCCCATAATATTAATTTACCATCAATAGGTTAATATATCAAGTTATTTTCTTTTTTTATCCTAAAAAAATAATAATTTATCAAACATTAAATCAATTTCAGAATAAAAAAAATATTATGCTGATACGCCATATTTATATAACGATATAAAAAAGGGGAATGGCCCTGCCTATTAATAAGTTTCTTTATTGACAATTTTGGTCACAATACATGTAATAATAATTTTACCAATTAAGAATAAATATTTTTCAGCCTGTTTTCGAACGAGAAATTTTATGGAATTAAAAACTAATCAGGTTCCCAGCGTTAACAAATCGGTACTCCTGGCAGTAACGATGCTGTCCAATTTTTTTACTCCTCTCATGGGCGCAGCAGTTAATGTTGCTCTGCCAAAAATCAGCGCCGAGCTGTCAATGAATGCAGTTGCCATGAGCTGGGTAACCATGTCCTACCTGCTGTCATCTGCCGTATTCCTGGTGCCTTTCGGAAAAATAGGCGATATCTTTGGAAGAAAAAAAATATTTCTCTACGGGAACATTTTTTTTACTGCAGCTACGCTCATATGCGCCTTTGCATTTTCAGATATCATGCTCATTTCCGGACGATTCCTCCAGGGAATCGGCAGTTCTATGATGTTCAGTACAAGCATGGCCATAGTCATTTCCGCTTTCCCCCCCCAGGAGAGGGGAAAGGTAATCGGGTTCAATGTTTCAGCCGTATATCTGGGACTTTCAGCCGCCCCCATACTGGGAGGTTTTTTGACCGATTCCATGGGCTGGAGAAGCCTGTTTTATCTGAATGCGGCATCTGAGATCTTCATCATTGCAGCGGTAATAACGAAAATAAAAGGGGATTGGACTGAGGATGAAAAGGAAAAATTTGATATAACCGGTTCAATCATTTATATGATCGGCATATCAACACTCATGTACGGTTTGTCAAAACTTACCAGCCTGGCAGGCCTCATATTTACCATTGCCGGACTTATCAGCATGACCTTCTTTGTCATTGTTGAAAAAAGGCTCTCAAACCCCGTACTCAACATGAAACTATTTATAGAGAACAGAGTCTTTGCATTTTCAAATCTGTCGGCCCTCATAAATTACGCCGCAACATTTGCAATTACATTTATTTTAAGCCTTTATCTTCAGTATGTGGAGGGCCTTTCGCCCAGGGATACCGGATTTATCCTGGTGGCGCAGCCTGCCATGATGGCTGCCGTCGCATCTTTTTCAGGAAGGCTGTCAGATAAAATTGACCCGCGGATCCTTGCATCCATCGGCATGGCGATAAGCGTGGTGGGACTGTTCATGATGTATTTTCTTGAAAGAGACACGAGTCACTGGTTTATTGTGACCAGCCTGGTCATCCTTGGAATCGGCTTCGGCCTTTTCTCTTCGCCGAATACAAATTCCATCATGAGTTCAGTGGAAAAAAAATTTCTCGGGGTTGCATCGGCAACACTGAGTACAATGAGAATTTCGGGGATGATGTTCAGCATGGCCATAGCGTCACTATCCCTTCATATATTCATTGGAGATTCCAGGATCAATGAAAGCAATCTTGACAGCTTTATACTCAGCTCCAAGGCTATCTTTCTGGTTTTCACCCTGCTCTGCATTCTGGGTGTGTTTGCTTCCATGGTAGGAATCAGGAAAAAAAGTCAATCGATGCCGGATTGATATTCAGCCTTCCTGTTACACGGATTAATTCATGTTATATAAAGCTCGATTATCCATCACCACAACTTTCATGACTTCTCCGGGGGACATGAAAAATATCCCGAAGATAAATAAATTTTTTCATCGATTCAGGGAAAAATCAAATGAGCCCTCCTCCGTGCATGAAACCTTCCAGCCGGTTCCGATTATCAGCCAGATAGGTATGGTATTCAAATCACTCAATATCGACAATGTTGTCTCCTTCATGCATGACGGGAATGAATTCTACAGGGATTATGATGATAAATCCGGGGATCTGCCTGCTATCCTGACAAACTTCAACACCGAAATTAACCGCCTCTATGGTGAATACCTGGCAGTAATACATTTCATTGTTGATGCGCAGAGGCAGGGGTTCAGGTATACGATAATGACCTCGATACGGAAATCACACCCCCGGGGGGCCTCCCCCATTCTCATTGATATCACAGGGCTCAAAGAAATAAATAGCGATCAGAAAAACCGGGATGAATTTCTATTTTTCATTGATGAGCTGGAAATGGCTGTCAGGAAATACATGCCGGTGAATACTGTCACCGTTGACCATGGTGATGAAAAATCAATAGGTAAAATTGATACAGCTGATGCCGGTTCTTATGAAAAAAATTCCGGCAAGATTCCCGGGCAAGCCCCTGGAAAAAACAACACTCAAGGGCTCTTCCCGTTATACGGCGTTACCCCTGGCGTTACAACGGTAAGCGAACTTGCAAAACTCGGGAAACATTGCACCATGCGTGATGACACCGGGAAATTATACAAATACTATGTGGTAAAAGGGATGAACATCTGGTATGTTAATGAATTGTCTGACCACATCTATATCACCTATTCCTCGCCGCTTCCTGACCGATGGCGGAATCTCGGCTTCTCATGGAAACTTTCATACAACCAGTGGATTGAACTTTTCCGGAAGCTCTCATGGGAAGTGGAGATAGTCAGGGAGCCGCGGAAGGTAAAACACTACAGCGGGAAAGGCAATTCTTTTGAAGCGGAAATTACTGTCATTGCACCTGCCGCAGGCATCGACTACATCATGAGGATCTCCTTTGACTACGGCAATAAAACCGGAATGGGTGATTCAGGAACAATATACAGTATCGGCATTGCTGCACCCTGAGGGCATTGACGATTACTTTTAAAAGGAAAAAAAATATTTATACATCATATTTTGGCTTTAACACTTGACAATGCCCGAAGTTTAAATATACTAATATCAGCAAGATACATGAAATACTTTTTTAACAGTTCACAATAATAAGAGAATACTGCTATTCCGGTCATGAGTATATTTTTTAAATGGTTATATGAATTATTATATTTTAATCCCGCTTGCCGCCCTGTTCATTAATCTTTTTTTATTTGCGTACATTTCGGGCACAGGATGGAATAACAGCGCATCCAGGCTTTATAAATATTTCTGCATCGCATCAATCATATGGGAATTGCTGGATATAATAACCTGGTCGGGGATTTCAGACCGTTTAGCCCTGTATCTCATAAAGTTTCTCGCCCCTTTTTCCTTTTTAGTTCCCATTATTTTCCTCTATTTCATCTACAAATTAATCGGAAAACAGAATAATTATTATTTAAAATTATTATCCGGCACAATTTTGGCTGCAACAATACTATTAATTTTTACCGATTTATACATAACCAGCGAAATAATCCATACTTCATGGGGCATTATGCCCACCCCCGGGCCGGTATATAAACCCGTTATATTTATCAATTATGTGGCACCTGTCTTTTACTCCATAATTCTTATTATCCATACAATAGTCAATACCAGCGACGCCATGCTGAAAAAAAAACTTGTTATCGTCTCATTCGGCATGATATCCATGTTTGTCACAGCATTCGGCACCAGCATAGTTTTCCCGTATATCATCAATCTATATGCCTTTCCCAGGCTCGCGTCTTTTTCGACAATCTTTGCATCAATATCAATATTTATAACCCTGGTTCAATACAAATTCCTTGCTCTGAGCGACAGTAAAATATCCTATGAACTCCTGAATCATGTTGCAGACGGAATAGTTATATGTGATAAAAACGGAAGCATTCTCGATATAAACAGATCAGCTCTGGGCATTCTTGAGCTCAAATCTCTGCCGGCAAAATCTCAAAAGATATGGGAATTTTTCCCGGCCAGCTACAATTTTAATACTGACTGCAGGGACATGGAATTTGCCCTGACGCTGGATGGAAAAGAAAAATACATCATGATGTCACAGAGTAACATATCTGTATCAAATTACAATATCGGGAAAATGATTCTGTTCAAAGATATCACATCATGGAAGAAAAGCGAGGATGCCCTCTATGAATCTGAAATGCTATATCATACCATCATAGATTCCTCCCCTGATGCCATATGCATGGCTGACAGGAACGGAAACCTTACTTTTGTATCGCAGAATGCAGTGAATATCTTCGGCTATTTCGACATACAGGAGGTTATCGGAACAAGCATCTTCTCATATATCGACAAGGATGGCCTGCAGGCGGCTATTGAAAATTTTAAAAGGACCATCAATCAAAAAAGTGTAATAAAAAACATTTACCGGATGGTAAAAAAGGACGGGACCCTTTTCTGGGGAGAGACAAATTCGATAACTATTTTCGACAGCAAAGGCCGGATAAAGGGAATGATTTCCATAATCCGTGATGCAACTGACAGGATACAGAATGAATTAATAATAAAAAAATCGTCTGCTGAAAAGGAGGTACTGCTAAAAGAGCTCCAGCACAGGGTAAAAAATAATCTTAATGTTGTATACAGCCTCCTTGATTTTGAGGCCGGAAAACTCTCCAATGATAATGACCGGGAAATTTTAATTAATGCGCAAAACCGCATCCATTCAATGGGAATTGTCTATGAACAGCTCTATAATTCCGATGATCTGGATCTGATAGATCTCGATGTCTATATCAAAAAACTCACTACGGCATTAATCGATATCTATTCAGTAAAAAACAGAAACATCCAGATAATCTCAGGCCTCAGCAGTATTAAGCTGGATTCGAAACGGGCTGTCACACTGGGGCTCATAATAAATGAACTGGTAATGAATTCAATAAAATATGCCTTCCCTCACAATACCTCGGGCATTATAACCATAAACCTCTCCATTTCCGATGGATGGATTATTCTCGAAGTAAAGGATAACGGAAGCGGAATAACCGACGATCTTTATGAAAACAAAGGCGGGACACTGGGCCTGAAACTCATTAACCTGCTGATACAGCACATATCAGGCTATCTCACGATTGAGTCAGCCGATGGGATGAAGGCTACTATCCGTTTTTTCCTTTGACGATGTTCTGAAATGATTATACCATCTCCCCGGGCTTAACATACCTGTCAAATTCCTCTCCCGACAGATAACCCAGTTTCAGAGCAGCTTCCCTGAGCGTAATCCTCTCTATCCTTGCCTTTCTGGCTATTTCAGCAGCCCTGTCATAACCGATATGGGTATTTAAAACTGCGGCCAGCATCAATGATTTGCCAAGGTGGTCTCTGATGTTGTCCAGATCAGGGACAATACCTGAAATGCATTTTTCGCTGAAAGAGATAGAGGCATCGGCCAGGAGACCTGCAGATTCAAGAAATGAAAAAACAATCAGCGGTTTGTGAACATTCAGTTCAAAATTTCCGCTCATCCCGGAGATTGATATCGTGGTATCATTCCCGATTATCCTGGCGCAGACCATGGCAAGGGCTTCAGCCTGGGAGGGATTAACCTTGCCCGGCATAATAGAGGACCCAGGCTCATTTTCGGGAAGAATAATCTCTCCGATTCCACAAAGAGGGCCCGAGGCCATGAGACGTATGTCACCGGTAATTTTCATAAGGCTTACGGCAATTCTTTTCAACGCCCCTGATGATTGAACAATGGCATCATGGGCTGCCATGGCTTCAAATTTACTTACTGCCGTCATTAAAGGGATACCGGTAATTTCTGCAATTTTTTCAGTCACTTTTTCAACATATCCCGGCGGGGTATTTATCCCCGTACCCACTGCAGTTCCGCCCAGGGCAAGCTCAGAGAGGCCATTCAGGCTCTCATGAATTGAGGATATCCCTTTTCTCACCTGTTCCGCATATCCTGAGAATTCCTGTCCAAGGGAAACCGGCATGGCATCCATGAGATGGGTCCTCCCGGTTTTTATTATCATCCTGAACTCCGAAGCTTTATTATCCAGGGCTGCAGCAAGAACCTTCAGTGCTGGTATTGTCCGTGATGCCAGCATTCTATACGCTGCGATATTCATGGCCGAAGGAAATACATCATTTGACGACTGTGATTTATTAACATCATCGTTGGGATGTATAATGCCCGAAGAACCTTTTTTACCTCCAAGAATTTCAATCGCCCTGTTTGATATAACCTCATTGGCATTCATATTCGTCTGAGTCCCCGAACCGCTCTGCCATATGACAAGGGGAAAATGTTCATCAAAACGGCCCGTTAAAATTTCATCGCAGGCAAGGACTATGGCATCGGACTTTTTTTTATCAAGAACCCCGCATTCATTGTTGGCTTTTGCCGCCGCCTTTTTTATCTCTGCAATGGCATATATGATTTCCATCGGCATCTTTTGGCTTCCTATGGTGAAGTTCTCCAGGGCGCGCTGGGTCTGCGCTCCCCAGTAGGCGTCAAAGGGGACATTCACCTCTCCAAGGGAATCTTTTTCAATCCTGAATTTAATTTTAGGCCTCCGGATTCTTTCTATTTCAATACGTTCAATACATGATGAATAGTGAAACATATGCATCTCAATTTGTCAATACACTTGAAGCCGAATCAACTGTTTTTATTACTAATTGTATAAACGATTTCACCAGATAAAATTTTAATACACTCAATAATTTGCTCCCTGTCCCACTGAAGGGGCGCGAAATTTTTATTTTTCAGCGAATTATTTCTGCACATCTTCCCCTTTAATGGGACAAGGCGGATATTAAGATTAATCATCAAATAAACTTTTTGTTGCTTGACATAAAGCAAATCATGTTGAGATTATTAATAATTACTGGATTCATTTTTTCATGACAATTACTAGAGGTTTTCATTCTATACCAAGGTTTTCAAGAATTTATTTTTTAAAACCGTTATTCACAAACAGGAGCTGAATATAGTTATGGAAAAAAAAATTATATCAGGCCGATCAACATCAATCCTTGACCACAAAATTTTTCCGCTCATCCTTTCCCTCGTAATGCTGATTGCGGCAATTCTGATATTCTATTTCATCGATTTTTTCCCGGACTATTCCCATGTAAAAATAAAAATATTTTCAGGACCCGCATCGGGTTACTATTATGAAAAAGTTGAAGAAGCATCAAAGCTGGCCAAAATCCGAAATGGAAGAATCGAAAATATTTCTACAAACGGTTCCTCTGAAAACATTGACAGGCTTACAAAATCCGGTGAAAAAGGTGTTTTTGCCCTGATCCAGGATGGAATGCCCCAGGCAAAAGGCATTCAGCTTGCTGCATACCTCACCGCCCCGGAGACCGTTTTTTTTCTGGGCCGCGATGCAGACAGGATAAAAGCAATGTCAGACCTCAGGAATGCCAGAATAGGCATAGGCCCGAAGGGAAGCGGTACCGCATATGCAGCAGAACAGATATTCGGAATTCCTAAAATAAAAACACTCAATGTCAGGCTTTCAAACCACACTGTTGATGAACAGGTTGAACTTCTCCGTGCCGGAAAACTTGACCTGGGAATATTCATCATACGGGATAAGTCCGCCTTCATTGAAAAGGCGATTACTGAATACAGGCTTCAGATTGCAGACATACGCCAGCTGGAGAGCATATCGCAGAGATACCCTTTTCTTCAGCCCGGGACTATCCCCCAGGGGTTTTATGACCCGGTTGAAAATCTGCCGGCATCAGAAAAAAAAGTATTAAAGGTCAGCACCCTTCTTGTTACCGGCAGTGATGTAAAAAGATCCCAGATCATCGGCCTCCTGAGTATCTTTAATGAACTCAATCCCAATTTTATCAGCCATAACCGCGCCAACACCAACTGGTCGGGGATCCCCATGGCATCTCCGGGCATCGATTACTTCGCCAACCAGGGGCCTGAAATACTCGACCGGTACGCTCCCCGGCTCATGGATATTATTCCCATGTCCAGCCTGGTGCAGATTATCATGGCCTTAAGTGTCTTTTTCAACATCATGGGAATAGGGAACCGCTTCCGTCTCTGGAGGATTGATGCAAACAGGGTCACGATTGAAAAGGAGATAAATGACTTTCTCGGGTCAGTGATGCTTCCTGATGAGATTGCAATACTTAAACCTGAACCTTCTCATAAAATAAGAATTGAGAATGGAAGTCTCGATGCCATTATTAACAGGCTTGAGGCCCTTGAAGAAAAGTGCAGAATATGGTCCCAATCCATGCTGGTCCCCATGGGTGCTGAAATGTCTTACCGCTACCAGGAGGAGATTATCAGCAGAAATATTACCGCACTCCGTGTTTACCGATCCAGGCTGGAAGAATCATAGCACAGCGATAGTCTGTTTGACCTTCTGCCTCTTTCCGGCATCCATGGCAAAACCGTAAATAATCCTGTCCGGGAAAAGGGTTTATAGAATCAAACCACAGAGGAAACTTCCCCAAGGTACGCTTCAAGAACGCTTTCATTCTTATGAAGCTCAGCTGGGGTTCCTTCGGCAACTATATGGCCTCTTTCCATGACGTAGGCAAAATCCGCCACTTCCAGCGCCCTTTTGGCAATCTGCTCAACCAGCAGCAGAGTTATACCCTCTTTCTTAAGTCGGCGGATAATTGTAAATACTTCCTCAATGATGACTGGTGCAAGCCCCATGGATGGTTCATCCATGAGCATAACCTTGGGGTTTGCCATGAGAGCGCGTCCTATTGCAAGCATCTGCTGTTCTCCCCCAGAAAGGGTTCCTGCAGACTGAAGATGCCGATTTTTAAGAAGCGGGAAGAGATCGTAGACCCTTTCCAGGTCTTTTGCTGACTTTTTCCTGAAGCCGAAAAACTTGGGCAGATTGCTGTAAGCGCCGAGAAGCAGGTTGTCTTCAACGGTGAGAGTTCCGAATACTTTCCTTCCCTCGGGGGAATGCGCCAGTCCAAGGCGTGCTATCCTCGAAGCATCCATACCCTGGACCGGTCTGCCGTCAATGAACACCTCTCCGCGGGCCGGTTTCACCAGGCCCGATATCGCCCGCATGGTAGTTGTTTTTCCAGCCCCATTTGGTCCGATAAGCGCCACCAGCGCGCCCTGTTTCACAGCAAGGGAGACTCCGGTTAGCACCTCGCTTGTTCCATAACCTGCATGGAGGTTTTTGACTATCAGCATATCTCTTTCCTTAATACCGCGCTATGATAATTCGGGAATTGCATCCCTGCTTATCGTTCCCTTTTTTTCCGGCTCACTGGCAAATCCCAGATAGGCCTCGATTACAGCGGGATTTCGCTTAATCTCATCAGGCTTTCCCTGGGCGATAACCTTGCCGTAATCCAGGACTGTGACGATATGGCACATTTCGCTCACCACCTCCATGTGATGTTCGATGAGGATAATGGTAATGCCCAGTTCATTTATTTTTCTTATAATTTTGAGCAGTTTTTTTACATCGGGCTGTGAAAGGCCGGCAGCAGGTTCATCCAGGATCAAAAGATCGGGCCGACGCGCAAGTGCCCGTGCAATTTCGAGCAGCCTCTGTGCCCCGTAAGGGAGATCCTTGGCTATGGTCCTTGCTTCATCCCTCAACCCCACCATGTCGAGTATGGCCAGCGATTCCGATTGGGCCCTCCGTATGCTTTTCTGTCCCAGGCCAAGGAGTACAAAAGGGAGCGATGTCTGATATATGCTCTTCATTGCTACCATTACGTTGTCAATAACCGGAAGTTCGCTGAAGATCTGCAGATTCTGAAACGTCCGGGAAATCCCCAGTTGCGCCACCTTCAGGAGGCTCCCCTTTACAAGTATTTTTCCATGAAATAGTATTTCGCCGCTTGTGGGAGCGTAAAGACCGGAGATGACATTAACGACGGTACTCTTGCCGGAACCGTTGGGGCCGATAAGGCCGTGTATCTCGCCGGAATTGACGCTTATGGTAATTCCGTCAATTGCCTTGACACCGCCGAAATATTTTTTTAGATCCTGTAATACGAGGAGCGGCCTGCCGTCTGTTTCCTGCCTTATCAGCACATCACTGATTTCTGCCTGTTCAGGAAAAGGAAGAGGATCGATGCGGAAAAGTTTTGCCAGGTAACGGCTGGCAAAACCCATAAGCCCCTCTGGCAGCCCTACCATGACTGCAAAAAGCATCAGGGCAAAAATAGCCTTCCTCCAATCCTCAATGTTTGATGTAAAGAGACCCAGGGTAACAAGAAGCCCCATGGCAATAATAGGCGCTGCTGCCTGAAAGGGTTTGGTTGTCCTGCTGACCATGCCGCGTATTCCGGCGACAAGTGCAAACAGGAATCCAATACCTGAAAATATCTCAAAAAGAAGCAGGTTGGACAGAAGATTTGGAAGCAGAACAATGATCGTCGATCCGACGAAAACACCCCAGAGACTCTTCCTGCCCCCCAGAACAACGCCAAGAAGAAGAATTACCATGAGTTCATACACAAAAACCTGGGGCTGCAGAAACTGCATGCTGAATGCGTAGAGTCCTCCCGCAAGGCTGCCAAGGCCCGATCCTATTGTAAAAGCTATTGCCTTGTGCCGGTGGGCCCCAATCCCCATGGCATCTGTTGCAATGGGACTGTCACGAAGCGCCTCAAAAGCCCTTCCCCACTGGGACGTGAGAAGGTTCTTCATTGCAATCCACACAAGGATGAAAAAAATGAGGCAGAGCCAATAGAATCCTTTCGTCTCAAGCATGAATCCGAATATTGGCGGGCGGGGAACCTGCAGACCCTCGGCGCCCTTTGTAAGAAACTCCAGTTCATTAAGGACAGTGGTAGTAAGGGCCATAAAACTGAGTGTTGACAGGGCAAATTGGGGGCCTTCCAGCCTGAGTGCAGGAAAAGCGAGCAGTCTCCCGAAGAGACAACCCACGGCGGTGGCAGCAAAAAGTGCCGGGATCAGGGTGAAGCCGAAACGGCTGACAACAATTCCTGCAGTATAGGCACCAATGCCGAGAAAAGCTGCCTGCGCCAGGTTAACCTGTCCAAGGTAACCGACGGTGATATCAAGACCGATTAAAAGAATACCGTAAATTGCCAGGAGAGTGAGCAGGCCCAGCATGAAGGAATTGTCAACCGCCATCGGAACAACAGCCAATAGTACGGCAACCAGCAATTCTGCTCCAAGAACAAAAACCAGCCTTTTTAACATTGTCCGACACCTTCAATGGTTTTCAATATTCAGACCTTCCGTATAACAGCCTTGCCGAAAATTCCCGTAGGTCTCAAGGCAAGGGCAAGGATGAGCAGGGTAAGTCCAGGAACTTCCCTCCAACCGCTTCCAATATAATAGCTGGTCAGACTTTCAAGAATTCCCAGGAATATTCCGACGGCTACAACGCCAAATCCTGAATCAAGGCCCGCAACAACTGCCACGGAAAAAGCCTTGAGTACAAGTGCTGATGCCATGGTGGGCCCCACTGTGGTAATCGGTGAAATCAGGACCCCTGCCATGGCTGCCACTACTCCCGAGATTGCATAGGAGAGCATCACGGTCCGGTTTGCCGAGATCCCCATGAGTTCAGCTGCATCACGGTCGGTGGAAACTGCTTCGAAGGCTTTGCCGAGCAGGGTCTGCCTCTTAAAGAGCTCAATGAGTCCCATGATGAAAAAAACACCTATGGCGACGGAGATCTCGACGGGTGTCACGCTTATCCCGAAAACCTGGAAGGCGTCTGAAGAGATTGGAGTCGGGAAAGGACGGTCATCGCGTCCCCAGATATTTTCCGATACTGAGAAGAATAATAATCCCAGAATTATGGTCAGAAGAATCCATCCCTCGCTCTTCTGCTCAAGGGCAAGACGCACTGCGGAGCGCTCAACAAACAAGCCGAGAAGCGCGCCGCAGAGCAGCCCCAATAATACCATGATCCCGTAGGGAAGGCCCAGATTTGTCAGGCTGAGGCAGATGAAAGCTGAAACCATGACGAGTTCGCCCTGGCCGAAATTGATGCTTTTCCCGGTAGCATAAGTGAGTTGAAATCCGTATGCCACGAGGGCATATACCAGGCCCATGAACGCACCGCTCACCATCATCTGGAAGACCATAATCTGGTCCATGGTATTTCCCTATCCCCTGTATGTCAGTCTGTTCAGAAAATTATTTCCTTATTTGGAATCCTTACCCTTGACTGCCGAAGCATTCTTGATGAGCCGCTGGCGATCGGCATCATTTGCGAAAATGATACGGCCGTCCTTCACCATGCCCATAACCACCTGTTCCCTGGTGAATGCCTCGTGGCTTGCTACATTATTCGGATCCCACTTTGTATAGGGTTTGAGCCATGTAGTAATGACACCATGTACCGGTTTTTTCAGATCCTCAAGGGCCAGCTTTATCTTCTTTGTATCAGTACTCTGCGCCTGGCTAACGGCTGCAGCAAAAATGTAGACTGCATCATAACCCTGGGCCGCGGATACCGGCGATGGGATACGTTTTACGTTATATGCTTTATGGTATGCTTCGATGAAAGCTTTAGCCTTTGGAGTAATGGGCTCCTCGATAAAAGTCTGCGGCATGATAGTACCGTCCCCGTTCTTCCCGGCATTGTCCACGAAGTTGGACATTGAAAGCGGCCAGCCTCCGATGAGCGGGACCCTCAAATTAATTTTAGCCATGCCGTTTGCAATGGCTGCAAGCTCGGGACCGATTCCCCATATGAGAATGGCCTGGGCGCCGGCGCTCTTTGCCCTGAGCAGCTGTGCCGTCATATCCTTGTCGCCGATGTTAAATTTTTCAGAGGCGGCCACCTGGAGCTTGTCCCCCTGTTTTTTATTCTGGTTTACCATGTCATCAAAGCCGGATTTGCCATAATTGGTGGAATCATAGAAAAAAGCCACCCTGGTTAATTTGCGGTTGATTGCCTCCTCGATCACCATGGCAGCCTGGATATCGTCGTAGGCGGCAAAGCGGAAAATTGAAAGGTCAACAGGTCCCTTTTTGTCTCCCTTATTGAGCCACTGGGTCATTGACTGAGAACCAGCAGCGGGTGTGATGATTTTCGTTATCCCTTTCTCCTGTAAATACTTGTCGCCTGCAAGAACAACGCCCGTGTTTACGGTTCCTATGACGCCTGAAAGATCCTTCATCGCGACAAACTCCTGGCAGATAATCGCACCGCGCTCATTCTTCGCCTCATCGTCGCGCTCGATTGCTTCAATCTTCAGCTTTTTGCCGTTAATCTCGATGCCGCCGGCAGCATTGATTTCAGCAATGGCCAGCTTTGCTCCATCACGCATGGATGCGCCCATTGGAGCCGATCCGCCGGTAAAGGGGCCTGTTATGGCGACCTTGATGACATCTGATTTTCCACCGCCGCATGCAGAAAATGCTGCTGCCCCGGCAAGCATAAGGACAGCTATTGATTTTAACTGAATCTTCATGGTTCCTCCAAAATGAATGTTTAAAATAAAATTTATGTACAACTTGCACATAACTGCTTTATGTCAACAAAGAATTATTTTGTATCGATACGATTTTTTCATATATCATGCTATATACCCGATAATAATCAGCAATTTTTATCGCTGATTATTGTTCATTTCTTCTTCTTTACCTCTTTAACCTTCTCCTGGGCAGTAACCGGATCTTTGAAAATAACTTTAACCTCATCATTGATCCTTACATTGATGCCGTCCCTTAAGATATCCTGGGAACCCTTTAATCCCTCTTTTCCGGGGAATCCCCATATTTGAAATGCCAGGACACCCATATTAATAATGACTGAAACAGCAGTGATCAGCATGGCTATTCTCCAGGGCCTCCTGCTCTCCTTTTCGGAAAGCATCCCGGAGTATGTCCGGTATCCCCTCTTCACAAAACTCTGGAGTTCCGGGAGAGATATGATCTCCTTGTGCCGGTAATCCTCCATATTGAAATGCATGAAGTCGGTATCCTTCATGGTGAGAAACTCTTCCTTGTTTGAAATTTTATTATTGATCAGGATGATGAGGCCGTTCCTGTTCAGTTTTATTACAAGGGAAAAGTACTCTTTGAGGGAAGTTATGTAATCCTCCTTGCTGTTTTGAAAATGGGTATGCAGCCTCTTCGGTACATCCCTGTCCGTGAGTTTATTCTCAATCTTCATTTTGACGATTTCACCGAACTTGTAGGAAAAGGTGCGATAGCTGTTTATATCACCCGAGAGAATGGCATCAATTATCCATTTCTGGAACTCGGTTAATTCTATCATCCTGACCTCCCACCGGTTTATTACTTGATCCATCCGTCGCTGCTTTTTGGCGAACCGGTCTGCTTCTGCTGCCCCTGCCCTGAAGATTTTGCCTCAAATATCATTTGATTTATCATTTTTACATCGGTGTTAACGGGATTCAATTTAAGGAGCTCATCCCATACGGCAATGGCGCTCTTCGCATCCCCCTTGTCATAAAAAAATACCACTCCCAAATTCATACGTGACTGCTCATGCCTTGGATTGTCCGAGGCTGACTGGCGAAATTCCTTTATGGCCCTGTCAAAGTCACGGATTTTCCTGTACATGATCCCCATGTCGGTACGGACATTGGCATCCCTGGGATTGATTTTCAGCGCACGCTGATACATATCTATCGATTTTTCAGGCATGTCATTGTCAAAATAGAGGTTCCCCAGTTCCACAAGGGCATTGTAATTACCGGGTTCTTTGCTGATAACATCTTTAAGCCTGGCATCGTTTGTCTTTGACACGGTCTGCGGAAGCACTCCATGTTCCTTTACAACAGTATAGACCTCCTTATTCTCATCTTTTTTGCAGAAGAGCGAAACGGAAAGAATAAGGATTGCTGCTCCAGCGAATATATTTTTCATTTCATAACCTCCGGCATCAAACCACTTTTCTGATTTTTACGGCGGACACCTTGGTTTCAGGTATTTTGGCCACCGGATCAAGAGCCGGATTCGTAATATCATTTGTCGGGGTCTCGGCAAAATGAAAGGTCATTGAGATGACCCCGGGCGGGCACTCGCCGGAGACCTTTGCCTTTGACCTGACATCACCCCTTCTCGAAGTAATCACGACCATGTCTCCCGAGGATATACCGTACTTACCTGCATCTTCAGGATTTATAATGAGCAGTTCCTCGCTGTCGAGGAGTTCAAGGCCTTCAACCTTTCTTGTCATGGTGCTTGTATGGTAATGGTACAGGCTCCGGTCAGTTGTGAGTATGAGAGGATAATCTTTGTCTGCCAGTTCCGCGCTCTCCCTGTAAACCAGCGGCATAAACTTTCCTTTCCCCCCTTCCCTGGGGAATTTTTCTGTATGGAGAATCGGTGTGCCGGGATGTTCGGTCGTCGGGCAGGGCCACTGGAGGCCGCCATGTTCAAGCCTTCCATAGGATATCCCCTGGTAACTCGGGGTCAGCGATGTAATTTCACTGAAGATCTCCTCTGCTCCGGCATATTCAAAGCCCTTTCCGCCCATTCTTTTGGCTATTTCCGCGGCAATCCACCAGTCGGGTTTTGAATCACCGACAGGCTTGATGGCCCTGTGCATACGCTGGACCCTTCTTTCCGTATTGGTCACCGTACCGTCCTTTTCGGCAAAGGATGCGCCAGGGAGTATCACATCGGCAAGGATGGATGTCTCTGTCATAAAAATATCCTGGGCAACGAAGAAGCCGAGCTTTTCAATGGCCTCCCTCACGTGATGCGCATTGGCTTCACTCAAAATGGGATTCTCCCCCACCATGTAGATTGCCTTAATCTTGCCGTTATACGCGTCATCAAAAATCTCCGTGTGCGTCAGCCCGTTCTTCCCGTTTAATTCAACGCCCCATGCCGTTTCAAACTTCTTCTTTACGTCGGGATTGTCCACGCGCTGGTATCCCGTGTAAACATTGGGCAGCGCCCCCATGTCGCAGGCTCCCTGTACATTATTCTGGCCGCGGAGAGGGTTCACTCCGGTCCCCGGCTTCCCGATGTTTCCGGTAAGAAGGGCCAGGTTGCTTACGGCTATGACATTATCTGTGCCGTGGGAGTGCTGGGTAATCCCCATTGCATAGAAAATGCTTGCCGGTTTCGTTGTAGCGAAAGTCCTGGCTGCTTCGATAATGGTTTCACCCGGGACACCGGTTATTTTTTCCGCGTATTCAATCCCGAAGGTATTCAGTGATTTTTTGAACTCGTCAAAATTCTCTGTCCGTTCATTGATAAACTGCTGGTCCTGGAGGTTTTCATCCACAATGACCTTCATCATTGCCATGAGCAGCACCACATCGGTGCCCGGTTTCTGCTGCATGACAATTTCGGCATGGCGGCTGAGCACAATCTCCTTCGGATTTGCCACGATGAGTCTGGTCCCGTTTCTGGATGCCGCTTTCAGCTGCAGCGCGATAACCGGATGGGCCTTGGTGGTGTTGGTCCCGATGGCCAGCATGCATGCAGCCTGGCTTAAATCTGCTATTGAATTTGTCATTGCTCCGCTTCCAAGGGTTGTGACCAGACCGGCCACGGTTGGGGCGTGTCACAATCGGGCGCAGTGGTCAATACTGTTGGTGCCCAGCACCGCCCGTGTAAATTTCTGAATCACGTAATTATCTTCATTTGAGCACTTGGCCGATGAAAAAACCGCCACTTTCTCTTTGCCGTATTCCCTGAACTTTTTTGCCACCAGGTCCAGGGCTTCATCCCATGTGGACTCTTCAAATTTTCCGTTCTTTTTTATAAGCGGTTTCCTTATCCTCTCCCTGTGATTGATAAATTCAAAACCGTATCTCCCCTTAACGCAAAGGCTTCCGTGATTTACGGCATTATCCCTGTCGCCTTCAACTGAGACGACACTGTTTCCCCTGACACCCAGTTCAACTCCGCAACCCACGCCGCAGTAGGTGCATACTGATTTGACTGATCGCGAAGGCTCCATGGTTGTTTTTGGAGAAAGGGCGCCGACCGGGCACCTGACAACACATTCTCCGCACGATTCACATCTTGAGTCAGCAATCGGGTTGTCTCCGAAGGTGCTTACCGTCATCTTGTAGCCCCTCGAGGCAAAATCGATGGCATTGATATTCTGAATTTCATCGCATGTACGAATGCAGATCCCGCAGTAGATGCACCTGTTGGGATTTCTGTCAAAAAAAGGATTCGATGTATCAATGGGCTTTTCAATGTTACCCATCCTCATCCTGTCCATGCTGTCCCTCTCAAGGCCCAGGTATGAAGCCACCCGCTGGAGCTGGCAGTTATTGTTCCTGGTGCAGGCAATACAGTCAGTGTCATGGTTCGCGAATATGAGTTCCACCGGAATTCTCCGGATCTTGTTCAGGTGGTCCGATTCGGTGGAAATAGTGAGGCCCTCCTCAACCGGGGTTCTGCACGATATCGTGTGCCCCCTCCCCTCAACCTCCACAAGGCATACCCGGCATACCGCTGCCGGCGCGAGGTCCTGGTGATGGCAGAGATGGGGGATGTATATCCCGTTGTCAAGAGCCGCTTCAAGAATGGTCTTGCCCCTGTCAGCGGTGATGGCCATTCCGTCAATTGTCAACTTTATCTTTTCCATTAGCTTCTCTCCGTAATGATTTGTCCCGGAATGCACTGCACGGCATTGAATTTCGGCGGGCATTTTTCAAGGCACATACCGCACCGTATGCATTCATACTGGATTATTGAATGGGGCTTCTTTTTATCGCCGGTTATGGCGTTCGTCGGGCAGGCGGAATAGCAGAGCCTGCATCCTGTGCATTTTTCCTGATCGATTGAGTATGATATCAAATCCCTGCAGACCTTTGATTCGCATTTTTTATGAACGATATGGGACTCATATTCATTCCTGAAATACCGTATTGTCGACAGGACAGGATTCGGGGCAGTCTGCCCCAGTCCGCACAATGATCCTCTTTTAACCGAAAATCCAATCTCCTCGAGGAGATCGATATCCTCGGGCTTTCCCCTTCCCTGGGTTATATCATCAAGTATGTCGAGCATCTGCTTTGTCCCGAGCCTGCAGGGCACGCATTTGCCGCACGACTCCTTCTGGGTAAAATCAAGGAAGTACCTGGCAACGTCCACCATGCAGTTGTCCTCGTCCATGACAACCATCCCGCCGGAACCCATGATTGAGCCGACCTGGGCCAGTGAGTCATAGTCCACAGGAGTGTCTATGAGGCTTGCCGGTATGCAACCGCCCGATGGGCCCCCGGTCTGCACGGCCTTGAACTCCTTGTCATTGAGGATGCCGCCGCCGATACCATAGATCATCTCCCTGATGGTTATTCCAAGGGGAACTTCAACAAGTCCCGTCCTTTTAACCTTGCCCACAAGAGCGAAATTCTTGGTCCCCTTGCTGTCCTTTGAACCGTATTCGGCAAACCACTCAGCGCTGTTCTGAAAAATGAGCGATACCGATGCCAGGGTATCAACATTATTGATGATAGTCGGCTTACCCCAGAGCCCAGATATTGCCGGGAACGGCGGCCTGGGCCTGGGCATTCCCCGTTCACCTTCTATCGATGCAATGAGGGCCGTCTCTTCTCCGCAGACAAAAGCGCCGGCGCCCTCCTTTATTTTAAGATCAAAACTGAACCCCGACCCCATGATATCCTTGCCCATAAACCCGTGACTGTGGGCCTGCTCTATGGCCATATCAAGACGCTCCAGGGCAAGGGGATACTCGGCCCTGCAGTAGATATAACCCTTGGTGGCGCCGATGGCCTTACCAGCTATTATCATCCCTTCTACCAGGGCATGGGGGTCTCCTTCAAGCAGAGACCTGTTCATGAATGCCCCCGGGTCCCCCTCATCGGCATTGCATATGAGGTATTTCTGCTCACCTGGAGCATCATTGCAGAACTGCCATTTTTTCCATGTAGGGAAACCGGCGCCGCCCCTGCCTCTCAGACCGGATTTTTTTATCTCTTCTATCATCCCCTTTGAATCCATTCCCAGCGCCTTATTCATGCCTTTGTAACCGTCAGTTGCAATATAGTGATTGAGGTTCGTGGGATCAATGGACCCGCACCTCTTCAGAACCCTCCTTACCTGGGGCTTGAATACATCGGTATCCACCAGCCTGGGGATGCCGTTGATAGAGCCGTCGCCGAGGGTGCCCAGGGCATACGCTGCCACAGGGTCGTCTCCGATGATATAATTATCAACCAGATCTTTTGCTTTCGCGGGATTTATATCCCCGTAGCAGACAACAGGCTGTGACGGCTTGGTTATGCACACGATCGGTTCGGCATAGCAGAGCCCGATGCACCCCACTTCGATTACTTCGCAGTCGATGCCTGCCAGTTTTATTTCATGACGCAGTGCCTCCAGGGTCTCAAGGGAACCGGCGGAACGGCCGCATGTCGCGGTCCCCACCAGTATGACCGGCTTTTTGGCAGACTGAAGTTCCTTCCAGTCCTGATTAGCCTTTATTGTAATTTCATCAAAATTAATTTTCAATTTTACCACCTTTCCCCCCTTTCCCGCCTTTCCCGCCGAAGAGTTCAACAACCTTTTTCGGGGTCAATTTAGCCTCAACCTTCTTGTTGACCATGACACAGGGCGCAAGGCCGCAGGCCCCTATGCACGCTACTGTCTCCAGGGTATATTCCATGTCTGCCGTGGTTTCGCCTTCTTTAATTTTCAATTGTGTCTCCATTTCGTCAAGGATCCTCGGAGCTCCACGGACATGACATGCCGTACCGCGGCAAACCATGATCTTGTTTCTGCCAATGGGAGTGAACCTGAACTGAGCGTAAAAAGTTGCCACTGCATAGACCTTGCTTTCCGGTACTCCTGCAAATTTGGCTATATTATACATTGCCTCTTTCGGAAGGAATCCCATTTCCTCCTGGACTTTCTGGAGAATGGGTATCAATTCTTCTTTGCTGCCTTTAAAATTGGATTGTAGAATGGTGTTTAAGCGGACTATCATGTGCAAACTCCTGAATTTTGGTTCAACCAATGTTGAGAGCATGACTATAAATTACATGGATATTTATGAAAATTACAGGGTTAATTGCAAGTAAAAAAAGGAGAATAAGGCAAAACACCTATTTTTTGTTTGACAGGGATGATTTATAATTTTTTAGAATATCTGCTGACCTGGTCTTCTTCAAAAATATTGGAATATCCGGGAACTCGAGTTCTCTTTGGATGGGGTAATAATTCTGGAAATTCTACAGCAGCTGGCGAACGGCCTTGCACTGGGAAGCGCCTATGCGCTCATCGCGCTGGGCTATACAATGGTCTACGGGATTATCCAGCTCATCAACTTCGCCCATGGGGAATTTTTCATGATTGGTGCATATGCCGGTGTACTGGCTATTAAGGCCGGCCTGCCGCTCTATGCCGCTTTCCCTGCGGCAATAACCGCCGGCGCCCTTATTTCAGCCGGGGTTGAAAAAATTGCCTATAAACCGCTCCGTAAAAAAAATTCCGGCCGTCTTGCAGCCCTTATAACTGCAATTGGAATATCCATATTTCTGCAGAATGTCATATTTCTCATTCCCGGCGCAGACCTCATCGGCCTCGGCACGAAAAATCCCATGGGGATAGAAAAATATGTTTTCGGGAGCGTTGAAATATCAGGGACCAAGGTGTATATTTTTCTTATATCGATCATTTTGATGATAATTTTCATTTACATTGTCCACTTCACAAAAAGCGGGAAAGCCATGAGAGCTGTTTCGGCTGACAGGGACACGGCAATGCTCATGGGCATTGACCCTGACAGGATAATATCCTTCACTTTTGCCCTTGGAGGGGCCCTTGCAGGTGCTGCCGGGCTGCTCTTTGCCCTGGACCAGAACCAGGTTTCAAACTTCATGGGGCTCATGCCCGGGCTGAAGGCATTCATTGCCGCAGTCATCGGCGGAATTGGAAGTATTCCCAGGGCAATGGCCGGGGGGCTTATTCTGGGCCTCATGGAGACCCTGGCAGTGGTCCTGGGATTCAGCCAGTTCAAAGACGCCTTTGCCTTCATATTTCTTATTATCATACTCATCCTGAAGCCTGCAGGAATTTTTGCCATGGCAAGAAAGGAGAAGGTGTAGTGAGCCTTGTTTTTTTAGAGAACATAACAGCCATTGCCGGGATTATGATAATCCTCGCAGTGAGCCTCAATCTGATAAACGGCATAACCGGGATGCTCTCCCTCGGGCACTATGCCTTTTTCGGCATCGGGGGATACTTCGGCGCATTCATGACTGTCCAGGTCCACAAGTTGGGGATCGTCAACGGCGTAACAGGGCTCCCGATATTTCTCATGATCATCATTCTGAGCGGCCTTGCGGCTTCCCTGGCAGGCCTGGTTATCAGCGGACCGTCACTGCGCCTCAAGGGGGATTATCTTGCCATTGCTACTCTGGGGTTCAATGAAATACTGAAAATCATTATCGAAAACCTCGATTTTCTCGGCGGGCCCAAGGGCTACAGCATCTACAGTGAACTGGGGAACAGGCCCCCGCTTTTCAGAAGCGGCATCACCTGGATCTATCTTTTTGTTGTCATATCCATTTTTGTAATAACCAGGATCATGAAGTCCGTTCATGGAAGAAATTTCCTCAGCATACGGGAGGATGAAATTGCAGCAGAGGCCATGGGAATTAATGTTGCAAAATTCAAGATTCTGGCCTTTCTCGTTGGATCGTTCCTCGCAGGCACAGCAGGGGTACTCTTCGTCATGTACGACAAGTTTTATGCCAATCCCAGGGACTTCGGATTTATCGAAGGGATACCGGTGCTGCTGATGATAGTGCTGGGGGGCCTCGGGAGCACCACGGGCGCGGTCCTGGGCGCGGTAACCCTGACGCTGCTTCTCCAGCTTCTGAAACTAATCCCCGGGATATCAAACCAGCCGGTCCTTGTATATGCAATGCTCCTGGTGATCATGATGATACTCAGGCCTGCGGGATTCATGAACAGAAAAGAGCTTTCCGATCTGGAGATAGTTAAGAAAATCAGAGCCCGGATTAGCGGGATTATAAAGAAGTAAGGTCATCATGTACCAGGCAAATATTACGCTGAACGAGCTCCAGGATTTAAAGAGCGACTTTGAACTTTTAAAAACTGAAGAGCTGAGCATCCATTTCGGGGGACTGAAGGCCGTTGACGGCGTAAGCTTTGACCTGATCCACAGGGAGATCCTGGGCATCATAGGCCCCAACGGCGCAGGAAAAACCACCCTGTTTAACCTCTTCTCCGGGGTTTATGCCCCCTTATCAGGGAGAATATTTTTCGAAGGAAAGGCGATACACGGGCTTAAACCCAACCTGATCAATGAACGGGGTATTGCCAGGACATTTCAGAACATCCGCCTCTTCTCCGATCTCTCTGTCCTTGACAACATCCGCATTGTCATGCAGCACAGGGCCGATTACGGCCTCCGGCACCTGCTCTTTAATACTGAAAAGTACAGGATGCAGGAGGATGAAATACTGCGGAAGAGCCGCGAATTCCTGAAAATATTCGGCCTGGAAATAAAGCATGATATTACAGCAAAAAACCTCTCCTATGGCGAACAGAAGAGGCTTGAAATAGCCAGGGCCCTTGCCACGGAGCCCAAACTCCTTCTCCTTGATGAACCGGCTGCAGGGATGAATACCGCTGAAAAGGAGGGCCAGATTGAGCTTATTAAATGGATCATGCTCAATTTCGATATTTCCATTATTCTCATTGACCACGACATGCCCTTTGTCATGAACCTCTGCCCCAGGATTATAGTCCTGGACTACGGAAAAATAATATCCATGGGGCCGCCGGGGAAGATAAAAAAGGACCCCGAAGTGATCAAGGCATACCTGGGAGAGGAGAGCCATGCTTAAATTAACGGGCCTCCATATTTCATACGGGAAAATATCCGCGGTAAAGGGGATCGACCTCGAAGTGGCACCAGGAGAGATTGTCACCCTCATCGGCTCCAACGGCGCAGGCAAAACATCAATTCTAAAGTCCATTTCAGGGATTATACCGGCAGTATCGGGATCTATCCTCTTTGAAGGCAGGGAGATCAAAAACATGAAAGCCTATGAGGTGACAGCCCTGGGCATCATACATGTCCCCGAAGGGAGGGGGATCTTCCCCAATCTCACAGCAATGGAAAATCTTGAAATGGGAGGGTATTTGAAAAAAAACGCCTTTGTCAGGGATAAAATTGATGAAGTCTTCCAGTTGTTTCCCAGGCTGAAGGAGAGGAGAAAGCAGAGGGCTGGCACCTTTTCCGGCGGTGAGCAGCAGATGCTGGCCATCGGCAGGGGGCTTGTTGCCGACCCGAGGATGATGCTCCTTGATGAACCTTCACTCGGGCTTGCGCCCATTATCGTCCAGAACATTTTTAACATCATCCGGCAACTGAACGAGGAGAAAAAAATTACCATACTTCTTGTTGAGCAGAATGCAAACCTGGCCCTCAGGGTTTCCCGAAGGGGATATATCCTGGAAACAGGGAGTATGGTGAAAGACGGCCTCTCATCATCACTCATGAACGATGACGGAGTGCGGAAAGCCTACCTGGGGGGGTAAACTTGCCGCTTTCTTTTGTGCGGACAAAAGAAAGCGGCGGAAAGAAAAGCCGCCACTCAGGCGGCGTGGTGCCTTTCCGCTCAAGCCGCGGGGGCTCAGGTTTTATTTAAAAATCTTCAAGCTCCATAAACTTCATTCTTTGATAAACTTTACCTTAATCTGACATAAACTTTTCCGTTTTGGCGTTTGATCGGCATCGTAGAGTAGAACCCGGATCCCCCCAATAATGAGTTTCACCGGGCCCCCTCGTCAAACCGTACGTGCGGTTTTCCCGCATACGGCTTTCCTATGAATTTCATCTCATGC
>VFJS01000107.1 GCA_009885955.1 Spirochaetia bacterium
ACCCTGTTGATTTTAAATAGTTTAACACTTGTGCCCTATGGATATCGGTAAATGTGGAAACTGCTTTTAACTCGATGATAATTTTGTCATAACAAATCAAGTCTGCTTTGAAAAATTGATTAAGTTTTTGACCTTTATAATAATGCTCAAATTCAACCTGACTTTGATAAGGAATATTTCTGAGTTTAAATTCATTTTCAAGACATTCATGATATACAGACTCTAAAAAGCCGCTACCCATTTCTTTATAAACATTAAATATAGCTCCTTGAATTGAATAACATTGTTAAATATAAATATTTTTTCGTGTTGTTCGTGTTTTTCGTGGTTAAACATTTTTTTTTCTCCTCCGCAATCGGGGCATGTATGCCTTTTAAAACCGTTCTGAAGTTTGCCGCATCAGATTAACTTCCTTACTTCTTCTTTTTTATCATCATCTAACTTCCCGTAAGGCTCTTCAAATTTGTAAGGATATATTTTGATAAAATCAATCCAATGCCGGGTCCAGATGGTCTTGTAATTACTCCATCTTTCAAGCCCCGTGATGGAATCCGGCTTTTTTCCGGACACCGAACAGAAGTACATATATACTATACTATTGTAGAGTATATATCATAAAAAAAAACCGAATATCAAAAAAACAAATTTTTTTCGTGTATTTCGTGCCTTTCGTGGTTCAATTCTTTTTATATTATTTTACAATTACCTCAAGTTTCCTGGAAGGATTTACCCCGTAGCTTGCCGGATTTATTGAGAAATAAATTTCAAAAAATTAAAAAAAATAATATGTATGATGGTAATATTTTAAAAATATATTATATTATTTGCATATTGTATCAAACTCAGCGCCCCGGCGTTCCCGTGGCTGACTTTTTTGACTGTTTCATTGATTCATTGAGCGAAAATCAGTATTATCAAGTCCGGATACCGGGTAGCAGAAAAATATATGAAAGAGACGGCCATTAACAGCATCCGATACCTCTTTGAACCAGGCAGCATTGCCGTCATCGGTGCGTCAAAGGATCCGGCAAAAATCGGCCATTCAATAGTAAGGAATATTCTTGCCGGGGGGTACAGGGGCAAAGTATATCCTGTGAATAAAAGCGGAGGAGAAATCCTCGGCCTCAGGGTCTATGGTGATATTTCTGAAATCAGCGGCACCGTTGACGCGGCATCCATAGCAATCCCTGCAAAATTCGCGGTGGAAGCGGTACGATCATGTGCGAAAAAGGGCGTGAAACATGCCCAGATAATCACTTCCGGGTTCTCGGAAACCGGGAATATCGGCGAGGAAAAGGAAATACTGTCCATAGCAAGAGAGGCAAACATGAGGATACTGGGGCCGAATATCTTCGGCCTCTATTCATCATCATCATCCCTGAACGCCACCTTCTCAGCGTCAAAAATCGTCCCCGGCCGGGTCGCCATCCTCACCCAGAGCGGCGCCCTCGGAGTGGCAATGATCGGAAAGACGGCCATAAACAACATCGGCCTCTCGGCAATTGTCTCCCTGGGGAACAAGGCCGACCTGGACGAATCGGACCTCCTGGAATACCTGATAGGCCATGAAGAGACCAGGGTGGTGCTCATGTACATCGAAGGGGTAAAAAACGGCGAGAGGCTCCTGGAAACCCTGAGAAGAACAACTGAGAAAAAACCCGTTGTGGTCATAAAATCAGGGAGATCGAAACGGGGCGCCATGGCAGCGGCCTCGCACACGGGATCCCTTGCCGGGTCAGACGCCATATTTGACGCGGTTATGAAACAGTGCGGAGTGCTCAGGGCCGAAAATATTACCGAGGCCTTCAACTGGTGCAAGTTCCTGGCCTTCAGCCCCAAACCGGGCGCAGGCCGGGCCGTTATTGTCACGAACGGCGGAGGTATCGGAGTCATGGCTACCGACGCCTGCGAAAAGTACGGCATAGACCTCTTTGACGACCAGGCCGAACTCAAGCGGATCTTTGAGCCTGCGACACCGTCATTCGGGTCGACAAAAAATCCCATTGATATAACAGGCGGCGCGACATCAGCGGATTACCGGCTCGCGCTCACTGCGCCATCGGAGAGCGCAGGCCTGGCATCGACCATAGCGCTCTACTGCGAAACAGCCACCTTTGATTCAGAAAACCTGGCCCCCATGATACAAGAGACATACAAAAAGCATATGGCCGCGGGAAAGCCCATAACCTACGCAATCGTAGGAGGCGAATCGGTGGAAAAGGCGATTGAGATACTTAAAAAAGACAACATACCGGTGCACGGGGACGTATACGAGGCAGTATCGAGCCTGGCATCCATATACCGGCACAAAAAATACCTGGATGAGAAGGATACACGCATTGATGAAGCTGAGTTAGACATAAAGCTGATAGATAAAATTATTGAAGGCGCAATAAACGAAAAGCGCAACTTCCTCCTGTCCAATGAAGGGTCCAGGGTAATGGAGGCCATGGGGATCGGTGTCCCGAAAAGCAGAACTGCGCGAACCATGGATGAGGCGGTGAAATATGCCATGGAGATCGGGTATCCCGTTGTCTTAAAAATCGTATCCAGGGATATACTCCACAAAAGCGATGCAGGCGGCATCGCTCTCAACCTGGACAGGGACGGGGAAGTGGCCGAAGCATTTGAAGCCATCATGCACAACGCAAGGAGCTACAAGCCCGATGCCAAGATCGACGGTATCGAGGTATGCGAGATGGTCAGGCCCGGAGTGGAAATTATCATCGGCGCCAGGAGGGACCCTTCCTTCGGGCCGGTGGTCATGTGCGGCCTTGGCGGCATCTACGTAGAGATCATGAAGGATATCACTTTTCGTGAACTCCCGGTAAACAGGGACATCGCCCTGGCCATGCTGAAGGAGATCAGGTCATATGCGCTGCTCCTCGGGGCACGGGGGGGAGCGAAAAAGGACATAGAAGGCGTAGTGGACACCCTAATCAGGGTTGGCACGGCGATTACCAGGTGCAGTCGGATAACGGACATAGAAATAAATCCCATAACAGTATACGACCAGGGAAAGGGGATACGGGCCGTTGACGCCAGGGTGATGATATCAAACATGAAAGGAGAAAAACAATGAAGAAACTCCTCTTTGCATCCACAAGGGAAAGCGCCGGCAAGACAAGCCTCCTCGCCGGAATTGCAGGAGCGGTCAGGAAGAACTGCGGTTACATGAAGCCGCTGGGCGACAGGCTTGTCTATGCGGACAAAAAAAACATGGACTATGACTCCATCCTCATGAGCAGGGTGCTGGATCTCAAAACACCGCCGGAAAAACTCTCCCTGGGATTCGGCTACGGCAAGATAAAATCACTCTGCAGCAATGAAAAAGAGTGCAGCTCCAGGATACATGACATGATAAAACTGCATGAAGCCAGGGACATCCTCTTCATCGAAGGCGGCAAGGATATCATATACGGCTCCTCAGTGGGCATGGATTCCGTCTCCCTGGCGGGATATGCCGAAGGCATAAGGCTCATTTTCGTCACCGGGGGGAGCGATGAAAGGATAATGGACGATGTGTACTTCATACATGAACATGTGCACAAAAAAAAGACCCCGGTTTCCGGTCTCCTCATCAACAAGGTCCATGACCCTGCCAGTTTCAGGGAGAACTGCCTTGATGCCATCGAAGGGATGGGCATAAAGGTGATGGGGATAATCCCGTTCAGGGACGAGCTCACCCGACTCACCATACGGAACATATGTGAAAAGCTCTCGGCCGGGATCATTGCCGGAGGCGCAGGGCTTGACAATGTTGTGGAGAACATCCTCGTGGGAGCAATGTCCACAGGGGAGGTGCTCAGCCATATCCTTTTCAACAGGCTGAACAAACTCATCATAACAAGCGGAGACAGGAGCGATATCATCGTAGCAGCGCTTGAGAGCGATACTGCCGGGATCGTGCTGTCCAACCAGATGCTTCCCCCCCCCCATATCACCGCCATGGCTGAGGAGAGAAAGATACCAATCCTTATAGCCAAGGGCGACACCTTTCACGTGGCCAAGCAGATCGATGACATGGAACCCCTCCTCACCTTTGAAAACCGCGATACCATGAGGCTCCTTGCTCAGCTTGCCGAAGAGAATATCGATTTCGACCTCCTGTTCGGCTGATACATTCAAAGCTCAGGGTTACGGTTCTACAGGCAGTTTACTGTTACGATATGCACATGCCCATTAAATGAAGATGTTATCTGTATCCCCTGGTTTGATTGAAGCGTGGTGAACTGCGCCGCAGTAATTGTGACATCATGGAAATGGCCTGAAGTACCGGTTATGTCGTAGGTTATCTGTGCAAGGGCATTTACCTCCCCGCTCGTAACCGTTAATACATGGCCATGGTTTGCTGATATTGCAGCTGATGTGCCATTGGCAGAGCAGTTACCCCCGCTCACTGTACTCTCGGTCGCTGGATCGGTCTTTTTTTCACTTAGGTTGCTGCATGAATATGCGGTGAAATTTGCCATGAATACTGCGGCGATTTTCCCTGCATCTGCTAATAATTTCCTTCTGCTGCAGATTATTATATCATATATCATGACTCTTCTCCTGGTAGGGATAATTGGGGATGATTTTATTCCTGATAAAGCAACAATGATGCCCGGGAATAAAAAAATCAAGCTGTATTTCAAGGGATGCGCCTATTTTAATCTGCTGCCGGCTAAATATCCTTCATACATGCCGGTGATGCATTTCAAGTCTTTTTCGATATCGCCGGTAGTAGTGAAGAGATCTCCCAAGCCTACGGTTTTGCTGTTGTTGTGAACATAGCCAAGCAATACGGGCACCCCTGCCCCGTGGGCGATATAGTAGAATCCCGTCCTCCATCTTTTCACCTTTTTTCTGGTCCCTTCAGGCGCAATAACCAGTATCATCCTTTCATTAATACTGAATAAACGGACGCCCTCCTCGACCATATTGCCGGCCTTTTGCCTGTCAACCGGGAAACCGCCGAGCCATCTCATGAAAATTTTAAAGGGCCCGTGAAAAAGAGACCCCTTGCCGAACCAGCACACATTTAATTTGAAGACCAGAGACAGCATGATTAATAAAATAAAATCAAAGTTCGATGTATGGGGATATCCGATAATGATAAATTTATTCACATCCGGCGGGATCCCTTTTATTGTCCAGCCTGTAACTTTAAAAAAAGCGCGGCTAATCCAGTGCATCACTGTTCTGACCAGGGGAGTTGTGAAAATTGTGATAGTTTTCTTTTCCATTGAAATATTATTTTTTTTAAACTTTTTATATCATGCTTCAATTATCAAGCATAAAAATATTTTTTCATTATTATACCCTGATGTTATTATGATGTATATTTGTCTGGATATGTCATAAATTATCCAATATCCCCCGATATTATTCTTGACTATTAGCGAAATTATTGAATAATTAGAGTATTCAGCCTGATGACGGCTTAATCCTGGAATGATCAGAAGCAGATCAGGTCATTCCACAGAGTAAAATAAAAATCGGGTCATACAGATTTTATTAAGAATCAAGGTGTGTAAATGGACTCACAAAAAGCAAAAATCCTGGTTGTGGATGACAGCCAGACAATGATAATGCTCATTAAAACAGCCCTGGAAGGAGAGGGGTACCAGGTGACCACGGCAGGCAACGGAAAAGACGCAGTGGGAATCATTCAGAACATGACGCCCGAGCTAATCATCAGCGATATAAATATGCCCGAGATGAACGGTATTGAGTTCAGGGAATATGTCAACAGTCAGCCAAAGCTCTCACTTGTCCCGTTTATTTTCCTTACAACAAAAGACGGCGTTGACGACAGGATCAGGGGGATTGAGTCCGGCGCCGATGACTACCTTACCAAGCCGTTCAAGCCCGATGAACTCACTGCAATAGTAAGGCTCCGCCTCAGCAAATCCCAGCGGGTCGGGAGCCTGATTAAAATTGACAAGCTGACAGGCCTCCTGAACAGGCGGGCCATTGACGAGGTTCTGGCCGATGAGATGGAGAGGATGAAAAACAGGAACAGTTTCCTCTCGGTTGCCCTCTTTGACATCGACCACTTTAAAAAAGTCAACGACACCTACGGTCACCAGACCGGAGACATGGTTCTGAGCACCGTTGCCTCGGAGATCAAAAAGGGCATGAAGGATTTATATTACGCAGGGAGATACGGCGGAGAGGAATTCATTGTGGTAATGCCCGACACCCTGAAAGAACTTGCGGTAAAGGTTGCCGATAAAATCAGGGACTCCATATCGAAACTCACGCTGGGGGAAATGAACATTAAGCCCACCATAAGCTGCGGAGTAGCCACATCGCCCGAGGACACTCCTGAACAGGGTGAGCTCGTTGCCTCTGCGGACAGGGCCCTTTACATGGCCAAGGAATCGGGGAGAAACAGGGTGGTACCCTTCAGAAAAACCGAATTTACCTGTTGACCATTACAAAAGGCTGCCCCGTGGCCTGGAGGACATTGTGCCAGACCCTTGAATTAGGATCCATCTTCTTTCTCCTGGAAATAGCAAGCTCTATGGGCACGTGGGTAAAGAAATTGTTCCACTGCCCCACAACCATATCGGTCTTCCCGGCCATGGCAGCATGGACAGCATACTGCCCCAGGAGCGCGCAGTAGATGGAATCATTGGCGTTTGCCAGTGTACTCCGTATGATATAGCTCGGGTCGATATATTTCATGCTTATTTCAATCCCCAATTCCTTGAAGTACCGGGATATGGAATTTTTCATGAAAATACCGATGTCATCAAGCATGACATTCCCCGAGGCATCCTTCATCACATCGGCGCCCTCTTTCTTCAGCAGTTCCTGCCCCGCGCCTTCGGCAACACAAATTACCGCATGCCCCCTGTCTTTCAACCGCTTTTGTAAATGAATGAGGAAACCGTTCTCCCCTTCCATATCAAAAGGGACTTCCGGGATAAAAATAAAGTTCACATCGTTCATGGCCAGCGTTGCATGCGCCGCAATGTAACCTGAATGCCTCCCCATGAGCTTGACCAGGCCTATGCCATTCTGCGCACCTTCGGCCTCCACGTGTGCTGCACTGATCGATTCCACCGCCTTGGTAAAGGCCGACTCAAAACCGAAGGAGCGCTGAATGTAACTGATGTCGTTGTCGATGGTCTTCGGGACGCCTACCACGGCAAGATCCAGCCCCCTTTTCATGGCTATCTCTGCGATGGTGTGCGCGCCTTTCAGGGTACCGTCGCCTCCAAGGGCATAAAGAATATTAATCTTCATCTTTTCAAGGGTATCCACAAGCTTTTCCATGTCCTCGGTGCCGCCCCTCGAGGAGCCGAGCATTGTCCCGCCAACCTTGTGAATGTCGCGGACATTTTCAGGGGAGAGCTCAATGGGCTTAACCACGGCATCGGGTTTTAACCCGCCGTAACCGTACTTGAATCCCAGGATCGATTTAGACCCGTATATATGATAGCTCTCCAGTACGATTGAGCGGATTACGTTGTTCAGGCCCGGGCACAGGCCCCCGCAGGTGACTATGGCAGACCTCACTTCCGTAGGGTTGAAGTGTATCATCTTTCTCGGGCCTGCCAGTTCAAAGCTCTGGTCTTTGTCGGGTTTTTGATTCTCGGTATAAATATCGTAGTAGATCCTGTTGGTTTCTGAAATATAGTTGAATCCCTCATCGGAAATCCTGTCCAGCAGGGGGGAAGGAATTCTGCACTCCCCTATATTCTTAATGCTGAAATTCATAGTTCTGGCTCCTTTTAAACAATTCCATACAGCCCGGCATCATTACGGGCCCGGGTATGGCTTACGGTCCGGTTAAACTTATGTAAATACCGGCCTATGGAATTGATATACCACGGGCCGTAAAATGTCAAGATAAAAGAGGCCAGGCTTTTAACGGTAATTCCGGATTAATCGGGATTTTATTTGACTCGGCCCGCGATTCTCTGCATATTTTATCAGGATCTTAATTCATGTTAGGCCTTAAACTAAAGGCCGGTTCAAAGCATAAATTTTTAATCCGCTCTTGGGTGTATAATGTAAAATCAGTTATTTTCAAAGATCGGTCATTTGAAACATACCGGTTTATATGATACCCGTTATTATGTATGATAAAGAGGTACCTATGGAAAAACCTGTACTCATGGAAGTGATAAAACATACGGCTCTCATAACCCTCAACCGTCCGGAAAGAAGAAATGCCCTTAACCGGGCCCTCCTGCAAAACCTTTACAACTGCCTTGATGAGGCAACCCGGGACGCGGGGATCAGGGCCGTAGTCATTACCGGAAAAGGAAAATCCTTCTGCTCAGGCATTGATCTCGATGCCGTCCTGACTGAAAATATTTTTGACCCCCGGGGGGACAGCCGCGACCTGGTGGACATACTGGGAACATGCGGAAAACCGGTAATTGCCGCAGTGAACGGCCATGCAATAACAGGGGGATTTGAAATCGCCCTTAACTGCGACTTTATTATCGCATCAAAAAGCGCCTCCTTTGCCGACACCCATGCTAAAGTCGGCATTCACCCGGGATGGGGAATGACGCAGCTTTTACAGGAAGCCGTGGGGATACGGATGGCCAAAGAACTGTCATTCACTTGTAGAACAATCAATGCTGACGAGGCCATGAGAATCGGCCTCGTGAATGAGGTTGTGGACGGGGATGATCTCCTTTCCAGGTCAATGGAAATAGCCGAACAGGCCGCGGGCCTTAACCAGGGGCTGCTGACAAAAATGAAGGAGCTGATAGATTACAGGAAAAAGGCAACCCATAGTGATGCTTTCGCGCATGAGAGGATGGAGTTCAGGAAATTTGTTAGCGATTTCATGGAGAAAATAAATATTACATAGGGATCAGTAGAGATCATACATTGATTTCATCAATATGCCGGGATTGTTTTTCAAAAACCAGAGTATGTCGCTTTTTTTCATTGCAAAAAGGGATACCGGCCCCGGGTGGGAAAAGGTATAACCGGCAGGCTCATTATTGTAAATCTTGTGCATGGAGCCAATGAAGTCGCCCTTATTCAGGGACGCAACCTTTTCATTTCCGCTCAGGATGTCAACAGCCCCCATTCTGATAATATAGATAAATTCGATCTTCTCTCCCTCATAGACAAGGATACCGGGCTCCTCCTTATCCACAGCCACAAACATCGATTCGAGCCATGTCTTCTGGGATGCGGTACAGTACTTAAAAAAGTTGCTCGTAGACAGCAGGTTCCATGTCTCACTACTCCTAATGCTGGCAAGGCGCATGAGAACCTTTTCAAAATCAGTCCCCATGAAGAAGTTCAGGAACTTCTCCTTGGCAACGGTATACACGATGATGTCGGTTTCAGCATAAATATCGGCAGCCCTGTTCTGGCCTGTCATGATTGCCACCTCGCCGAAATAGTCAAAGGTCCCATAAATCTTCTTTGTCTTGAGTCCGTCGGTATTTACCGAGATATTCCCTGAATAGATGATATAAAACTTGTCGCCTTCTGTCCCTTTTTTAACAATGAGGTCGCCCTTGTTGTAGTGCTCCTCTTCAACGATGTCTATGAATTCCTGTGACTTGCTTATGGGAATGTCATTGAAAAAATCAAGGTGCTTCATCATGCCCAGGATCTGATATGCCTTTTCAAACCTGGGCGATTTTGTCTCGAAATAGAGGGTGTTCTCCATCCCGAAGGTTGCAAGTTTCAGGTTCGTCACCTCGGGGAAGTCCTTTTCAGCTATATGATACACAACGATCCTCTTCTGCACCTCTTCAGGGAGGGAATTCAGGATATGTATTGGAGTGTGCAGCGGGGCAATCCCTGATTCATGGTAAATAACCTTTGAGTCCCATGGAAAATTTCTCAGCTCATCGTAGCGTTCCTTCCGTATAACACCGGTGTCCATGAGGGACCTGTGAAGCGCCGGGTCGTTATTGTGGTCCGATGTATAGACAAAGGACTGGTCCTGGAAAACCATCTTGAATCCAATAGTCGGGATGGAGTGGAGCGAGTAGAACATGTCAAACCTCCCCCCGTTTATGAACACCGGCTTTCCAATTATGACCGGATGAAATTTAAAAAGCTTTATCAGATAGGACTCTGATATGCCGGAAAGCGATGAATATTTCCTCAGAAAGCTTTCCATTACAGTTCTGGTGGTATATATGGTAATCCTCCCCTCTTCAAGTATCTTCTGAAAGGTTCCTGCGTCGTGATCTGCGTGGCAGTGGGTGAGTATAATGCTGTCAATGAGTTTCGGGCTGACGTTTGAATCCTCGAGCCATTCAGTTGAGTTGACCGGCGGGTCCACCATTATCCCCTGGTGATTCAGCCATATGATGAACCCGGAGGTGTTCGATGTGGGGTCAAATCCATGGCTCGGGCCAAGGCAGGTCACTCCGAAGAGCGGCGGCCGGTAAGGATCCTGGAGCCTCTCTCCGATATCATATGTCGGCTTGTAATCGATCCTGCATGGGACAGTGGCAATAACCCGCCCTTTCATTGCTATGCTGAAATGATCGTCTCCGGTAATACTGATTGTCAAACCCCGGTAGGTGAATGAATTGTTGTTAAAGAGCCCAACGGCAAGCAGATCCTTCAGTTTTATGCTGCCGCTGAAAAAAGACATCTCCCTTTTTATGTCATAAATGCCCGGATCCCTGGATATATCCATGTCCATGGACAAATCTATCTCCTTCGGCCCGAAAATGGACTCCTGTAAGACCTTCTTCATCTGGTCATACTGCTGCTTCTGGCAGACTATCAGGGTCCTCTTTTTTTTAATGAAAAAATTGAAATAGAGGGGGAACTCAATTTCTGCAACGCTAATCCCTTTTATCCAGTTAAACAGTTCACTTGAGAGGACAAAAATCTCAGGGACCCCGTTTTCCATCACCATAGTATCCTTAATGGTTTCAGGTGGAGACCCGATCTGAATGACTCCGATGGGAGTGTTTACAAGATATCCTCCGCGTTTGAGAACAGTGACATTTTCATGGCCATCTAAAATATCTCCCATCATTTCCTGCCTTTCCTGAATACCGCCTTAATGGCGCCTGCTGAGATAAAAATTACTATATAATTGATTTGTGTATAAATTTTTTGTCAATAATATTATTTACCTCGGGTATTTTTAATTGATATTGACCAGTCAGTTACCGAAAGTTATATTGGCGGCAAATATCATTATCATTGCAATACAGCAGCCCTCAGCCCATGTCAAGGGCTGCACGGTTCCTGAAAATTTTATGGATAGAATAAAATTTATTTGTTGATTCTTTAAGCCGGTTTTTGCTTATGATAGGGAATATAAATGGATCAAATTGAATGAACCGCAAGTATGAACAATGGGACAACAAAAGCCTCGTAAGGGCATACAGGCTACTCTTTTCCAGCTATGGCGATTTCTCAATCGAACAGATAAAAAGGCTTAACCTTTCCACCCTGAAGGATGCCTTCCGCGTAAAGGCCAAAGAGACCCACCCTGATAAATCAAAAGCCCTGGGAATTAAAACTGAAATCCTGACGGAAAAATTCACTGAAATTTCAGAAGCATATACAAACCTCTCCGCCTATGTTGAAAAAAACAGGGGGAAGCTATCAAGGCATTATTACAAGTCAGAGAAGAAAAACTGCCCCGCCGGGGGATCGGGAAATCAAAAATCATCATCAGGAAATACAGGTTATGGGCAGGGTCAATACTCAGATGAAGCTAAAAACGGCAAGGAAGTTTACATCGGCAATCTAAAACTCCTTTTCGGCCAATACCTCTACTACAGCGGGCACATTTCCTTCAAGACCCTCCTTGATGCAATCATCTGGCAGAGAAGACAACGGGACCAGTACGGAAAACTGGCCATGGAATGGGGAATCCTGAAGAATGTGGACATATTACATATATTGAAAAACCGGAAACCCTTTGAAAAATTCGGAGAGAGCGCGGTAAGGCTTGGCCTGATAAATCCATTTCAGCACACGGCAATTTTAATCAAACAGAGAAAAAAGCAGAGGCTTATTGGGGAATTTTTCATAAAAAACGGTATACTCACGCCTATTAAGCTCAACGATATGCTGAAAAGGCATGAATCGCATAACAAGAATATTAAAATGAATAAGGAGAGAAGCTGAAAAACTCTCTCCTTATTTTTAAAAACTTCTTTAACAGGTGAACATGCAGCATCAGGCGCCCATACAGGGTTGCCGCTGAACCATATTACTTTTTATCCAATAGGGGCAATTTAATCCTGAGCCCGGGATATATGACTGCAGGATCTTTAATTTCCACCTTATTGGCTTCGTATATCTTAATCCACTGGTCAAATGTTCCATACTGTTTTTCGCTTATGGAGATTAACGTGTCTCCAGGCTGTACTGTATATAAATTTTCATCTTTTGTTTGCGGGATCTCCTGTTTAATTACAGATTTCTCAATTGGTGAAGTCCTTTTCCCGGCAATACTGGTATCCTTTTTGTCCTCTTTTAAATCAGACTTTACACCCGGAATATCTCCGGCAACTTTTTTATCCACTGAAATGGTGGAAATAGTTTCCGGTACTTTTAGATCCCTGGCGCCCTTATCTTTTTTGAATAATATGTTTACCCCGGGAACAAAATTATATATTCCCAGGCAGGCGAGCAGTATCAGGACAACGATAATGTATCCCTTCCCCGAAAAGGCTGACCCGCTTCTCTTTACGTTTTTTTCACTGTGTAGGGGAGCCTGTACTGCTCTTGCCTCTTGCTCCATTAATTCAAGGCTTCTGCTCTCTGCCAGGTCAGGGCCCTTTATATCGGCTTTTGATTTAACAACTGGAATTTTTCTTACAGGTACTGTTTTTTTCTTAACAGGCACGGGAGATTTTTTTACAACTTTTTTTATAACTTTCTTTTCAACTTTCTTTTCTCCAGCATGCGCATTTATCGCCTTAAGCCATTTATCAATTTCCCCCTTTAAAAATATATCAGCCTCTTTTGTAAATTTATATTTACCCTGTATATATTTGATTGTGGCTTTTTCAACATCCGTATATACTCCGGAATCTTTAACCGACCTTAATAGTTTTTTCGAATCATTAATGGATATTCTGCCATCTCCGCGGCCGGTAACAGCAGTATCTGCAATTTCAAGTAATTTCCTGTCGTAGTTCTTTCCTTTAATCTTTTTATAATATTGTGCCATTGTATCCTCTCAAAATGTTTGATAAAAAATTTATTCCAAGGGTATAACTTCAACCCCTATATGAATATTTAACCATAAAATTCAATAAAAGTCAAGAAATCTGCAAAAAAATATTCAATTAATAGACAACAGGGTATCATAAAACTGAATAGTTTATAGGATGTTCACTTCAAAAGCTCCATGAACTTTTTATAAATTTCGGCCTCATTAAACAGGGCAGCATCATTAATGATACCCCCTGCCATGTCAATATGGCCGCCTCCGAATCCCACATCTTTGAGAACTGCCTGTATCAACTGGCTGCAGTTCCATTTTTCATTTTCATTTCTCAGTGAAAAATTAATTTTCCCGCCATTTTTAGCAGCAAGAATCACGAAATCCACCTCCTGGAGGGCAAGAAAAAAATCACCCAATATGCCCAGCATATTCTGGCTGCACCCGTTCTCAAAATAGCAGTAAGCCACGCCATCCCTTATCTTTACCCTGTCAATGGCCTCCTTATAAAATTCCAGGTCCTTATGCTGGATATAATTCCTGAGTATGGTATTTACAAGCCGTACGTCCGAAAGGGTATAGAGACTGGAATAGGCAATGATATCATTCCTGCTCACACCCCTGGTGAGCAGCGATGTGTCCATGTTTATCCCGATAAGAAGGGCGCTGGCCGCGTTTTGAGGAATGGTCAGGTTATGTTCAGTAAAATAGTCATATATGATCGATGCGCAGGCACCATAATCCGGCCTTATGTCATTGAAGGGTACATCTTCAGCGCGCTTTACCTGGTGATGGTCAATAACCCCCACCTCGTCACCGATAAAATCCGTTACATTCATATTCCCCTTGCATCCATCAACAATGACTATCCTGTCCTCAGCCTTCATTTCATAGCTGTTCACATGCCGGATATCGATTTTCAGCTGGCTGATCATGCTGATGAGAGAGTCCCTCTGTATCTCGCCATCATAGGTCAGGTACGACCTTAATCCGAAATTGTTGAAAAAAACCTGAAGCCCGAAGGCCGATGCAACGGCATCGTGATCAGGAAAATTATGGGTCTGTATGTAAATATATTTTTCATTTTTCAAAAGATTGATGAGGTCGCGTATATGATCCATTTATATTGTCCTTTTTAATTCATTGTTTCTGGAATATTCCCGTGTATCTTTACGAACATTTACAGAGAAAATCCGTGATTTTGCAGGGCACCCCGCTCGGAAAAACCTTAATTTAATAAAATTAATAATCCGCATATTGTGTAAATAATTATTTAAGATTAATATTCCATCCAGGATTCCGTTTTATCGGTTGGATGTGATGATAAATGGGACAACCTGCAGGATAACTGTTGAAATTTAGAAAACAGTGTTTTAAATCATGGTGAATAATACATTCATTAAAATTTAAAGGTGAAAACGATTGAACCATCAGGATGATCTGGAGATCCTCTTAGCAGGGGGACTCCAGATCATACCATGATGCAGAAATTTCTGCTGGTTCTTTAGGGTTAAATTACTTTTTAACTTTTTTTACCGGCCTCTTCTTTCCGCCTTTCTTTGAATCAACTTCTTTTTTCCTTTGAGCAGGAATTGCTTTCAGAATTTGTGCGATTGCCAGCTTTTCTTTTTTCAATTCAGCTTCCAGCTTTTTAATTTTCACGCCTTTCCGTTTTTCATCCAACTGAAGTTGTTTTAATGATTTTGCCATTTAGCGCTCCTTATATATTATTGAGACTATTTATAAAATATATCCTGTAATATGTCAAGACAATTTTATTTTAGTATGAATTATTGAGCATCATCATGTCATGTACATGGCAACATAATGATGAACATGCATCATCATTGCATGTGATACTGCTCATCGATCCCATTATGACAGGCCCATCACGGCAAAAAATCATCACTCATGTTGAACACCGCATGATCCGAACCATGCAGAGTTCAACATGAGCATTAATGTTCTCATATCATATAAGAACCCCATGACTACATCATCAGTGACATGGGTTGAGGCATCATCTAACCTCAGGAACTTTCCCTGCATGTCATCAGTTTTTCAGTAATATCTTCAATTAAAACAACGATTCAGCTTGAAATATATTAAATTTTTTATTAAATTCTCTTGCAATGAAGGCAAATTCCCTGGTTCAATATGCGATAGTCATGAAAATAAAAAGCGAATTCGATTTAATAGAAAAAATCAGGGAGCGGGTTTCCCTGTCCGGCATGCTGCGGCCAGGCGAACTCATATGCGGCATCGGGGATGATGCCGCTGTATATAAACTTGAAGGGGACCGCTTTGGCATTTTTACCACTGATATAAGCATAGAATCGGTTCATTTTGACATGGCCTTCACAGGGCATTATGATATCGGGTACAAGTCTATGACAGGCAACCTGTCGGACATCGCGGCAATGGGCGGTTACCCGGTACTTGCGCTTATTTCCATGGGCATACCGGCCGGTATGGACGAAGACTGCCTATTGCTCCTCTATGACGGCATCATTGACGCAGGGAAAAAGTGGAATACGGTCATAGCGGGCGGAGACCTGTCGGCATCTGACAGGCTGGTTATTAATATTGCAATCTACGGAGAGGCTGTGAAAAACAGGCCGGTGTACAGGAAAGGCGCAGGTATCGGCGACAGGATTTATGTAACCGGATCCCTTGGCGGCTCCATGGCAGGCCTTGAAATCCTTAAATCCGGAGATAGCAGGCTCCTGAATGACTTCAGCACCCTTGTGAACAGACACAGGAGGCCTGAGTGCAGGCTCGATCTTCTTGATACAATCATTTCAAAATTCCAGCCATCTTCGATGATAGATATATCTGACGGCCTGCTTTCAGAGCTTGGCCATATTGGCCGGAAGAGCGGCAGGGGTTTTATCTTATTCAGAGACAATATCCCCATTGCCGAAAATTTAAAAAAATATTCCTTGATCCAAAAAAAGGATCCATATATCTTTGCCATGAACAGCGGCGAGGAGTATGAGCTCCTGTTTACATCAGCCGGATCCCCGGGTCCAATCGACGGGATAACGCTGATTGGTGAAATAACCGGCGGGGGATTCATGCTCAGGTCCGGCGGCGGGATTGAAGAAATCGTCACTTCCGGGTTTGACCACTTTGCCGAAAAATACCTATGAGAGAAATAAAATGAAAAAAATCTGCCTTGCAGTCCTTGCCGGCATTATTCTACAGTCGTCCTGTAAAAAGCCGCCCGAAGCCATCCCTTTAGGTGAATGGGAATATGATATGCTTATTAACGGCATCAAGGCCGGCAGCGCCGTTCTGTCGAACAAAAAATCAGATGGAAGATATATCTACACAACGGTCATGAAGATGAAAGCCGGCGATATCATCAATGAGACTACACAGATTATAACAGAGGCACTGGACTTCAAACCTGTCAAATACGAGGTATACAACAGAATTAATAACGGGAGCAATGTACAGGAGATCAAAACCATTGCCGTTTTTGATGGAAAGAAAATAGATCTGGCGCATGGCGACAGCAAAGCAACACTCACCATTGCCAGGGATTATATTATAGACGGCAACTACTTCATAGACCAGCTGATTAAGCTGAAATTCAAACCAGGAACCGAGATAAAGGCATACATATATGAGCCGCTCATAGAAATAGATGATCCCATACCGGTGACTATAAAAGTTATAGGCTGGGAGAAGGTAAAGATACATGACAGGGAAATAAAACTCCTGCACCTTACCGAATACATAGAAAACTACAAAAACGTGGATATATATCTTAACGAGGGCGGAATCACAGAAAAAGCGGTAATCCATATGCTTAACAACAGGTTTGAGCTGATAAAAAGATAGATCAATGGGAAACATTAAAATCCGCGCTCTCATCCTGTCCCCGATTCTGATTTTCATTCCGCTGATACTCCATTCTATGGATCCATCATCCTTCATGATAAAGCTGAAGGGTTTTTCTACGGAAATTTATTTCAATAAAACATCACGATACACACTGGAATCATCTGACTTGAATTTTTCAATAATCGGGAACTGCTTCCAGGAGGTTCTGGATTCTCATTCTGTCGGAGATAAAAAAATAATTGAGATACGAAGCGGCATAAGGGTTGATTCATGCGGCGGAGTCCCGGGAAAAGAAGACCTTCTTGACACAATGTTTCTCAACCTGTCATCGGCCACGATAATGGAACTCGCTTCACGGTTCAGGGGGGAAAAAAATGCGCCATCGGAAATTGAAAATTTCGTCTTCAGCCATATCACAAAAAAAATCATCGGCATACCCCTGCTCCCGGCGGCTAAGATAGCCGTTGACAGGACGGGCGACTGCACGGAACATGCAGTTCTCGCAATTTCTCTATTGCGCTCCCTCGGGATCCCATCCAGGGCTGTTGTTGGCGTTTACCTTGCTGAAAATTTCGGGGGTCAGAAAAACGTATTTGTCTATCACATGTGGGCCGAGGCTTATGATAAAGGTATATGGTACCTGATCGATGCCACAAGCCCGGGACCGAAACAGTTTAACAGATATATCGCCTTTACACATCACAGCCTGAAGACTGAGATGCCCCTGGCCTTTTTAAAGGCAATCTCGGCTATCAGGAACATGGAGATACGGTATCTGGGGCGGTAATGATAGGGGACGTCTCCCGACGGCCGCCGTCGCAAAGCCTATTGCGACCTCCTGTCGGTAGAGTAGAACCCGGATCCCCCCAATAATGAGTTTCACCGGGCCCCCTCGTCAAACCGTACGTGCGGTTTTCCCGCATACGGCTTTCCTATGAATTTCATCTCATGC
>VFJS01000061.1 GCA_009885955.1 Spirochaetia bacterium
CAGGCTGTTTTATCATCTTCCGAGTGAAAGACCAATTACTCGTGACGGATTTCCACCGACTGGTATTTTCAGCGCCTCGTGGCGCACCGGATAAACACTGATAAAAATGAGATAAAAATGAAAATTTATTATTGAATAAAAAAAATAAACCTAAAATGAGAATAAGTTTCTGATAATGGTATTAAAAAAATCCGTGAACATCCGCGTGAAGACCTGAGCAATTATTTATAGCTGAGTAGTTACAATCATTTAAGATGGTTTCCGGGCCGCGGCATCAGGGGCTTTCTCTTTTCAAGGGAAGCCATGAGCTGTATGCCGGTTTTCATATCACCAGACGATAGATGCATTGTCAGCGGCGATCCCGCTACCGGCCACTGGCCCCTGGCTATGTTCCCGGCCTGCGGCCCTTCGAAAACCAGGTAGCTGTATTTATGGTAGTGGGGGATTTTTCTCGCCATGGCCGGGAGGATTGCAGCATCCCCTGAGGCAATGAGCATGAGGGGGAGGCTGTCATTCCCGGGATTGGTCCCGATGACCGCGAGGGCGCGGTTTTTCAGATCCATCTCCCCCCCTTCAATTGTAATGGAGCCGCTGTTCATCGGGATATTGAATTTTGATAAGAACTTTACCATAGCTGGAATAAAGCGGTTCTCCCATCCCAGGAGAATGATGGCCCTGTCAGTTGGAAGTTCGCTTATTTCAGTATCGTATATAACATCAACCTGTTCCGGCCCTGCGCCCCTGATTGATGATATGATTACCCGCAGGGCGTTCTGCATGTCGGGATGTGCATTTTTTGCTATGATAACAAGGACACCGGCTGAACCCAGTACCTGCGATACTGCCGGGGGCGTCTCCCTCCTGTGGAGTCTCCGGAATATATCGAATTCGGGGTCCACGTCGATGCGCACCGGCATGGAATCCAGGCTGATCGTTATTCTGTTTTTTTTACTGGTCATGTGTATTACAGACTGAAGGGCCTTATCAACCCCCTTCATTGTCACTGCCACCGGGACATCCATGTCGTAGTGCCCGCCATGGTGCACCTGCTCCAGCAAGGCCGTCAGTATGTAGCCGTTCCCCTTCTTCTCTACCGCGGGCGACGACACCTTGAGCTCAGGCCCGCCTTCCCTGTCTATCCACTGTTTAAATAACGGGGCAAGTTTTTTGCCCGAGGCCTCTTCAAAGGCAATCTTCAAGTCATCAAAGGATGCATGGCGGAACCTGTTTTTTTCATAAAAAATCCTGAGCCCCCTGACAAAAGCATCATCTCCGATGCCGAGCCTGAGCATGTGGAAAAACATCAGCGACTTTCCGTAGCCCACGGCCTCAGACGTAGAACTGTACCTGGATGTAAAAGCCTTCAGCGGGAAATCCTTATTGCCGCTGACATAGTCGGCGTACTTCTGGAGCACATTCATCCGGTAACCGGCTCCGCCGCCCCTCTGGTCGCTGATGAGATGGTCCGACAGGTATGCAGTGAGGCCTTCTGACCAATTCCCGCCGGAAGTATCGGTGAAGACCCCGTTCCCCCACCAGTTGTGAAGTATCTCATGGGGATAGGATGAATGGAGGATAAAGGGGAACCTGATGATCTTCGGCCCAAGCAGGGTAAAGGAGGGCATGCCGTAGCCTGTTTCCCAGAAATTCTCCACCAGGGCAAATTTACCATAGGGATAAGGCCCAAGGAGTGTGTCGTACATTGAAATGTATTCCTGCGCTGTCACCATATACTTCGCAGCAAGACTATCGTCAGGGGTGCGGAGAAAGGCCATGATCTTCACCCGGTTCAGGGAATTTACATAGCGCCTGAACGTCCCTGCGATAAGGAAGATTTCATCCTGCATAATCATGGACGACCATTTCACGGGCGCCTTCCCGTGAGGCCCATGCATTGAGACATCATTCCCCTGGCTCACTGCGTCCCATTTCTCAGGGAGTTCGGCTTCAAGGGTGAAGGTGACAAGCCGGTTTTCAACCAGGGGGTACCATCCCGAATTCCCTGAAAGGTATACCCCTTCGGCGGAAATAATCCCCGGGGTGCCCCTGAAGTCCCGGGCATACTCCTTCCCGATCTGTTCCATGGGATGATAGATTACCCCTTCATATTCCAGGGTGAATCCCCTTGTGCCTTCGGGAAGGGAGACAGACCAGGTTTCAAGGATTGTATTGCTTCCAGCTGATTTCACCGGGATAAGTTTTACCCCGGTATCACGGGTTCGCGGATTCATCCCGCTGTGGATGGAAAACCGGAAATCCGGTTTCATGTCCAAAGGGAGTGTTATGCGGTCCACTCCTCTCACGGTCCTCTTTTCAGGGTCGATGGAAACCCGGATGTGGTGGGCAACGGCGCCAGGTTCTTTAGATGAAATATGTTCCGGATTCATAATTATACAAAGGGCCGCGGCGGCAAATCCATAATAAAAAATTCTCACAGGCTATCTGTTAACAGGAACAACGCCCTGCCCGCTGCAGAAATTGCATTCCTTCCAGCTCCCCGAGGAGCGGTTCTCGCGAACAACCGTTGATCCCTGGATATCCACCTTGGAATTCCCGTACCTGTCCCTGGAGTAGGTATTGCCGGTACCGGTGGATGAGTAGGTGGTTGTGCCTGAAATCCACTCGCCCTTGCTGCCCTTGCACTTTGCACAGGTGACCATCCTGACATTTTTATTTTTTTGCCCGGAAGAGTCCGGTGTTTTCCCGCCTGCCGATATGAGAATGTTTTTTGTCTCGGGTTTGAGGTTATAAGAGGCCCATGTGAGAGCGGTTTTCCCTTCCCGGTTTTTCGCATTCACATCTGCCCCCTTTGCAATGAGCAGTTTTACAATGGCGGTATGGTTTTTGTTGGCGGCCATCATCAGGGGAGTGAATCCGTCATCATCTCTGGCATGTACATTTGCATACCTGCTGAGAAGGAGTTTCACAATTTCCACATGGCCATTATAGGAAGCCCCCATTAATGGGGTGTTGTTCGCATACCCTATTGCATTCACATCAGCCCCTGAATTCAGGGCAATTCTCACCCTGGCAATATCGCCGGTAAATGCCGCATCAATTAAATCCTTGTTCACCTTGGGATTTCCCGCGAGTACAGGGGAAAAACTGACTGCGGAAAGTGTTAAAAAAATCAGAATGTATTTCATGCAGCCCTCTATTATAACTGAAAATAAATTATATTTCAGCCACTTTCACTGTCAAAGGAAAATCTTGGTAAATTAATAAAAAAATAACTTACTATTTCGTGCTTTTCGTGGATGAACTCTTTGAAATTTCCCCTGCTGCTCTGAGAAAAAAAATTTATCGCAGAATAGATGTATACCTATCCTTCCTGAAGCAGAGTTTCTTCGTTGCATCTCCCCACCGCTCTCCATTTCTGATCCGCGAAAGAAGGAGCCCCCCGTCGACTACATACCGCCCTCCGAGAACATGGACGCCGCGCCTGAAGAGCGGATCGGGATAGAACCCGGCAGTGGGGCCGAGGACCGTGATGTGACTTGCCCCTGCGCAATGGCCCAGCACCTCGTCCAGGGTGTTGTTCAGGAGTATCGTGCTTGTACACAGGACCTTGGTGCATCCCCTGAGAGCGGCAGGGTCCATAGTGATGGGAAGGCCGGGGTTTTTTTTCATGAGTGCCTCGTCCTTTTCAATGATGACCAGTTCCGCTTTCACAGCGTCAAGATATTTCATGAGCGGGGCGAAATATCCCACCATCCCCACCCGGTCGCCGTCGACAATGTCCATGAGGCCCAGGGAGTCAGACGCGTGGTCAAGGGGTTCTGGGGTTGTGCGCATGACATGCTGGCAGATTGCGTTGACTGCTGCGAGGGATACCATGGCGTTCACCGGGCCGTCGCCGGAATATTCAGAAAGCAAGTCCAGCGGCGACTTCCCGGCAAAGGAAGCATTTCGGATTGAACGGTATTCTTCCACATGGCTTTCGGGAAGGAGAAGATAGCTGATCCCGGCAGCGCCCCCTTCAAGGAGCATGACGAGAAACTCTCCATGTCCGTGTCCGCCCGGTGCTCCTGGAACGGGTATGTAAAATTCCTCGATGACAGGGATTGGATATATGCAGCCGAGAGAAAGGGCCATCTCCCGCATCTCGGCCATGATGTTTGTATTGTGGTTCATAATATTATTCCTGCGCTTTTCAGCTCAAAAATAAGAATGACATAGTGCCCATTATAAATCAACAAAAAAACTTGAAAAACAGCATTATTCCCGGCTCATGTTGTATGTGCCCGAAATTTTCATGTAGAGATCATCGAGGTTCTGCTTGATAAAGAGAATGAAATGACATGAGGGGCACAACCCTTCATGTCATTTCATTTAAACTAACATTCTGGAAAATTTATTTTCCGAAGATATTGATGTTGGCATCGAGCTGGAGGGTTACCTTCCATTTGCCGTTTATATCCTTATTATTGAACCTGACGGCCCCGATGAGGAGGCCCACATCCTTGGTGAAGTAATAGAGAATGCTGCCGCCCCCGCCGCCGAAGGCGTTTTTACCCGCGGCATAATCCGCGCCGAAAAGTATTTTATCATATTCCCCGGAAGCGTCTTTAACCTTGAAAAAACCGCGGTCAAATGATACCATATAACCTTTGTTATCCTTTTGCCCTTCAGTATCCACAAGGAGCCTGTCATTGCCGTAATAATATCCCGCAGTGACGCGCCCTATATATGGTATGCTCTTGCCGATATACCCGTAGCCGATATTGTAATTTGTTTTATCCTTTTTTGTACCTGCGTTGAAGATACCGGCGCCAATTCCTGGAGCATTTTTAAACAGGCCGTCTTCAGGAGACCCTATTTTCCCATTGAAATAAATGGGGGCATTGTTTGCATCCTGTGGATAAAATGCATCAACTCCAACTTCCATCTGAATCTTATCAAAGGGGAGGATACCTATGGCGAGCCCGGAGTCTGTGGGAAAGGATTTCACGGGGTCCTTTCCATCTTTTAAAACGGAAAAGTAGTTGTCCACACCCACATGAAGGACCCCGAAGGACTGAATGTCCATGACGTTCGGCGTCCAACAGGTTGTGGACGGTGTTGCTGCTGAATTCACTGCAGTCAGTACTGAATATAGAAAAACTGCTGAAAAGATTATCCTGTTGATTATGGCAAGAGCAATTTTTTTTAAACGAAACATAGTTACCTCTCTTTTTTATATCGCTCCGGTAATTTTTTTCTACCGGGTTTTAATTTTATATTTTCTTTTCAATCCCTGCAGCCCTGGCCTGCCATCGGCACACAGGCCTGCAAGGTTCACATAACGCCTTGCTGTCATAATCGTACGAAAGGGAACTTCAGTATTTTTTTCATAAGGCACCTCCAAAATAATTTATTTCGCTGACGTTATAATTATTAAGTTATCAAATGATGAACATACGTCAATTCGATAAATGAAAAGGGAGTACTGTTTCCGGTAATTTTACGCTGGTGTAATAAAGTTGTAATATGAATGTAATAAATGAGTCAAGGAACCTCACCCCCGTCCCCTCTCCTGGGAAGAGAGGGGCACGATGCTTTATAATTTATGATATAATCAGGAAATTAAATTATTCATGAAGATAGTGGCCATTGGTTGATTACGTTTCAAACCACACGCCCGTGCGGAGCGCGACTCAAAAGGCATTGAAAGATATTTATGAACATTTCAGTTTCAATCCACGCGCCCGCATGGGGCGCGACCCAATTCTGTTCAGGCATTCCGTCCGTTGACACGTTTCAATCCACGCGCCCGCATGGGGCGCGACCGGACACACCGTTTGACCCGGACACACCGTTTGATGTTTCAATCCACGCGCCCGCATGGGGCGCGACATCACTCATGCACAAGGTGTGTGGGCTGACTATGGTTTCAATCCACGCGCCCGCATGGGGCGCGACCATCCTGGATGACATCCAAGGCCCTGGAGAAGATGTTTCAATCCACGCGCCCGCATGGGGCGCGACGACAAAGGCCCCTTGCATGTTCATCGGCACTCCGTTTCAATCCACGCGCCCGCATGGGGCGCGCCTAATAATTTTTTTAACAATTTCAAAGATACTCATTGTTTCAATCCACGCGCCCGCATGGGGCGCGACGGATATAAAACGCCGCCTAAACTTTTTCTTGATGTTTCAATCCACGCGCCCGCATGGGGCGCGACAAAATATATCCGACGGGAGAAGCCAATGTTTTTGTTTCAATCCACGCGCCCGCATGGGGCGCGACCCAATCGGTCTCACATGGCAGAAACTTAAAGTTGTTTCAATCCACGCGCCCGCATGGGGCGCGACAATCAATCACCCGGACAAAGGAGGAAGCACAGAGGTTTCAATCCACGCGCCCGCATGGGGCGCGACTCCGTCAACCAGCCGCAATTCACACTTATTAAAGTTTCAATCCACGCGCCCGCATGGGGCGCGACATAAAGCTTGGATATTCTCCGGCACAAAGAAGAGTTTCAATCCACGCGCCCGCATGGGGCGCGACAATTGATGCGACTCCTTTCATGACTGCGTACCTGTTTCAATCCACGCGCCCGCATGGGGCGCGACTCCCCACATTACGGTTTAATTTCCCCAAAAGACTTTGTTTCAATCCACGCGCCCGCATGGGGCGCGACCTTATATGCTATCTGTTCATTCTCGCTATTAGTGTTTCAATCCACGCGCCCGCATGGGGCGCGACTTGACAACTTCTATACTTCTTTTCTTGCCTACCAATGTTTCAATCCACGCGCCCGCATGGGGCGCGACCCTATAAACCTTGACAATCCACAGAATTGATTTGTTTCAATCCACGCGCCCGCATGGGGCGCGACCCCCTCGGGAGTCTTGACGCCAAGCGCAGACGATGTTTCAATCCACGCGCCCGCATGGGGCGCGACAATAACATGCTATTGTGGTGTTAAAACAACTTTTGTTTCAATCCACGCGCCCGCATGGGGCGCGACAAAATCAATCTCTTGTTGATGATACTTATTTTCGTTTCAATCCACGCGCCCGCATGGGGCGCGACTCGGGGAAATCCGGATATATTTCAAGGGCCTTGTCGTTTCAATCCACGCGCCCGCATGGGGCGCGACTCCAGCGGCCTCTCTGAATTGACCCGCTCTTTCCCGTTTCAATCCACGCGCCCGCATGGGGCGCGACTCAACACAGAGTCCTCCTCATTATCGCATCCCTGTTTCAATCCACGCGCCCGCATGGGGCGCGACCCTGATTGATGCCGGAGAAATACTTGGTTATTCCGTTTCAATCCACGCGCCCGCATGGGGCGCGACTTTACAAAAATCCAGCGTCCCAATATATCCGATATTGTTTCAATCCACGCGCCCGCATGGGGCGCGACAAATATACGCCGATAAAGACAAACAGGAACGGATCGTTTCAATCCACGCGCCCGCATGGGGCGCGACGAAAAAGAGGGAAAAATAAACAGGGGACAGGATGTTTCAATCCACGCGCCCGCATGGGGCGCGACCGTAGAAGGAAAAGGACTGTTTCCCGGAAGCCCGCGTTTCAATCCACGCGCCCGCATGGGGCGCGACAATATGTTAGGCCTGCAGAACTTCGGTCTTGGTGTTTCAATCCACGCGCCCGCATGGGGCGCGACAGGCCTTGCTCGGTGAGGATATGTATATGTCAGGTGTTTCAATCCACGCGCCCGCATGGGGCGCGACACATTTCAACCTATAATATAACACGCCCTATTCGTTTCAATCCACGCGCCCGCATGGGGCGCGACCCGGCTGTATACCTGTTACCTTTGATATAATTGGTTTCAATCCACGCGCCCGCATGGGGCGCGACAAAATATACCCGACGGGAGAGGAAAGTGTCTTTGGTTTCAATCCACGCGCCCGCATGGGGCGCGACAATAGCTCTACATGGAACGTACGACCGTTAACGGTTTCAATCCACGCGCCCGCATGGGGCGCGACACAGATACAGCCCTAACCGCTAATAGTGACTTGTTTCAATCCACGCGCCCGCATGGGGCGCGACTGAATTAAATGCCGATACCAGATACTTTAATTCAGTTTCAATCCACGCGCCCGCATGGGGCGCGACATTTGTATGGGTGCGGGAAATCCAGGGATGGAAAGTTTCAATCCACGCGCCCGCATGGGGCGCGACATTATCTGAGCGGAAAGGCGCGCCGTCCCTATTGTTTCAATCCACGCGCCCGCATGGGGCGCGACTCTTTTCCGTTTGTGAGTAAGTCACAAGATTTATCGTTTCAATCCACGCGCCCGCATGGGGCGCGACTGTATCGGAGTTAACTTCTGAATGGCTCAGCTGTTAAAAACCCCTTTACGCTAACATAATATAATTTGACAAAAAAAAGTCAAAAAGATTTCAAAAATCAAAAAAAAATTCAATATCTTCTATAAAGATAAAGGAGGAAATAGCACCGCTAACCTCATAGGTTTTTAATGTTAACTATAGGTTAGCGTTACACTATTAATGGTTCTTCATGCTCAAAAGAGGATGACAACCCATGGTGCTCCACGCGGCGTTGCCAGTTACTTCCAAGAAAATAAAACCGCAAGCTGTCTTTATCGGGGTTGAATATTTTCAGTAATTCCGCCTTTAAAAATTCCCATTGGGCAGGCATTACATTGCATTCGAAAACCGATTTCTGAACACGAATTCCATAATTGACGCATGTTTTTGCAATTTTCCTGAGCCTCCTGGCTCCGATATAATCAACTGTTGATACATCATAGGTTACAAGCACCAGCATTACCATCCTCCCTATCTGATATAAAATGGCGGGTAATCGGACATTTCCCCCCTGATATACCGGGCAAGAAGCATTGACTGAATATGAAATAGAAGTCCTGTCGTTGTTTTTTCGCCGAGAAAGGGATGTTCCAAAACTTCATCCTTCTTTTTCTGATACGTAACAAGCACCTCCTTCCTTCCACGGTCACTTATGCGGACTTCCCCGGTCTCCCTAATATCAAAATCGTCCCTGTTCAGCTGCCGAAGATTAATCAAATTTAAAACAACACGGTCGGCAACATACGCCCGGAATTCCTCCATAATGTCGAGTGCGAGACTCGGTCTTCCCGGACGCAGCCTGTGCAGAAATCCGACTTGGGGATCCAGACCTGTCGTCTCAAGGGCCGAGCGGATATCGTTGACAAGAAGCATATATACAAAAGACAAAAGAGCATTTACGGCATCAAGCGGCGGCCGTTTGTTTCTCCCTTTAAAAATAAAATCATCTTTCTGGGCTGTTATCATCCTATCAAAACATCCGAAATAGATTGATGCGCACTCCCCTTCATATCCGCGCAAAGCTTCCAGGGAATGAACATTTTCTATAAGCGGGACATGCCGCACAAGGGAATCTATCGCCCTCTGCACTCCGCTGGCGCAGTCCTCTTCACCATGATTTCTCAGGTGCCTTTGTAAAAGGTTCCTCGAATTCGCTATTTTCGCGGCAACGATATTCCGCGCCATGCCAAGCGATCCTGTCTCGGAATCGGACATTAAATACTGTGCCTTCCTCAGCAGCACATTCCCCCTCTGCTCCCCATAAACTCTGGCAAGAAACTTTCCATGCATAGACATGTAGCTTATGCCAATCCCGTTTTCAGCGCAGAAAGCCATAAGCGCAGGTGTGACCGGCTTGAATCCGAAACATACAATATTTTCAATGGTCTGCACAGGCGCCTGAAAAGCCTTCTTATTATCGAGCTCAACAACAAATGTCATCCCCTCTTTCCGGATATAAGCATCGGGCGATGTGATATACAACGTGTTAAGATGTTTTTTCATCTGTCTGATACAACCCCCTGATATAATTATCAAGCCTCGTGCCGGGAATGCCCGGCATGCAGAAATCATATAGAGAACATGAATTACATTTTTTCTCATATTTCGCTGGCGGAATATATTTTTTCATAATCATTCCATGTATTGCCTGGATGATCTTTTCCGTTTCATGCCGCAGATTAACATCAAGCTCCATGGAGAGCCTTCTCCGCGGCTTTCCATAAAACACCGCGCCCTCCGTAACCGGAACCTTGAGCATTTCCTCAAGGCACAAAGCCTGGGCGCATAACTGGGCAAGGTCGCTGATATTTTTCTTAGGCTTGCCGGATTTATACTCCACGGGATAGGGCTTTACAGCAGTACCGTCTTTAATGAACTCAACAACATCGGCCCTTCCTGACAGCCCGAGCCGCCGGCTGTAGATATTCAATGAACGGACTATGTGTGTGCCATGCCTGGTCTCATCCTCCCCGGAATCGACCTTCTCATGAAGGATTCTGCCCCTGGCGGTGAATTGATTTTCTCCCCAAAGGCCATCCACATGGATGAGACCGCACTGCCTGGGGCAGAAAACGTAGTGCTGTATGGAAGAGAGTTGTATCCAGTCGTCTTCGTGGTACATGGGTTATATGAATACAGCCTTATCCTTTGCAAACATTTGCATCACCTGATGCATTTTTGTATCGGAGGTAATACATTTTTCAGCTCCTGAAAGTAAGGCCGAGCCTATCTGAATGGCATCTAGGGTTTTAACACTCCGGGAGGATTTGATTACCTCCAATACTTTACCTATGAGTTCAACATCAAACGACACAATTGAATAATGTTTATAATCCTGTACAAAAAAATCAACAGCCTTAAGATATGTGTCATTATTTATGCTTGCATCTTCAACTTTTCTTTTCAGGGCTGAATTGATTTCAAAAATCGTTATCGGTGATATCCAGATGTTTATTTCAGAATTAAAATATTTATCAACATCGCAGCTTCCCTGTTCTTCAACATATCTCTTTATAAGCGAGGAAGTATCCATGTAGATTACCATTTCTCATCTCCCCGTATCCTGATTACAGTTTCACCTGCAGTTTCTCCCATTGAGCGACCTCGTCCCCGCACATCAGCCCATTTTATTTCCGTTTTCTTGTTTTTGGAATCATATTTTAGCAGCAGATACTCTGCAAAATCGAGTACCTCACGCTTTATATTTTCAGGTAGATTATTTAATTCTTCTATTCTGTTCATATATTGTTGCCTCGTTCTTTAATTTTAACCTCTTCCGCGGAGACACTTTTAATATTTCCATTCCTATACTCGGAAATCCGTCTTTCAGCTTCCTCGGCCCTCGCTTTTTTAATTTCAGAATCGATCTCAGAATCAAAGCTTTCATAAATCTTGTCCAGCAATTCCGCGCGCTCCATGGGGGATAGACGCGAAACTTCATCAAGAATGCGCTGCATCGCAATGTTCACTGTAAACCTCTTTGATGTATTTTTCTACCGTTCATTTAGCTCTTCTCTGGATGGAATAGTAATTTTCTTCACATGAATAGCGTTTTTTTCAGCGAATGACAATAAGGATTCAATAGGCCTCATCGATCTACGAGCTGTTGTGATTTTCCCAGAGAAAGATTTTAAGAATTTTTCCAACTTTTTTTGTTCTTTTTCATTTTCAATTTCAAGAATTAATTTCATGAGAAACCTCCGGTATTTAATGGTATATTTTCTTCTGTCTTATCGTCATTTTTGAAATCACCCCTCGTAACTTTGGTAAACAAAAAAATGCTCTCGATCGCAAATACCAAGTTTTGATACCATGAACTCCTTTGCGAGATATTCCCACGAACTTCTTATTTTTTCGATTATTTTGGCGACCATTATAACCTCTCAAAAACGTACTATGAAACATCATACTGATAAGAATAAGATTGTCAAGTATGAATGAATGAGGGATATCGAGTCAATCTTCCCATATATCATCAAATTGATTTATTGCCTACAAATCACTTATCATTGAATAATTGAATTTTATTTATTCCCCAAATCTTTCACGGCTATTAATTTGTAAACCTCATTCAACTTTTGACCATCCAGCAATATCTCATAATCCGAAAAATCCCTTGCAGGTTTATTTGTTGTTCTTTTCCATGTAACACGATCAAATAACTCATTGGCTGGCTTGCTGCCGAGAGCAGTTTCATGCTCAAAAACAACAAGTCTTCTTGTGCTCATGAGACCTCGTGCTGCAGAATGGTCATGCTCAAACATTTCTTGTAATGCTTTCCAGAAAAGATCAAGATCTTCCTGTGTAAATTTTGTTTGTTCAGCAAGATGAGCAGAAACAAACCCATGAGCACGGTAAAGGCCATAGGGAACTGTGAATTTGCGTCCCATTGTTCTTTCTTTTTCAATGTCCTTTTCATTCGTGACTGCCATTCGGGTAATGCTATGTTCGGAAGCAACAATCGGTTCGACAGAACGTGAAAAAGTTAATTGTACAGGGCCACGTACTTGTCCTGCTGTTTTCCGTAATTTTTTATCATCTTCGCTTTCTCCAGACTTTTCTTTATCACTTGTAGCCAAAACCGCTCCAAATGTTCTTATGTCATAAAAATTTTTGCACATTAATGCCCTTGCGCTTTCCTCAGCTCCTCTTTTTTCATCAGGAGTTTTGATATTTTTCCCCTTGTTTGCTTCATCCCAGCTTTCAACTATCTGGCGATTTAATACAGCTTTTTCTTTTATAAAAATACCATATCCTTTTTCATTACCCTTTGTTAATTGTACATAATTTCTTATCTTACGTTTTAAACATACATCCGTAACAAGCCCCATACCAGTTTCCGCATCAATACGGGGCAAATTTCCTGCGTCTGGATCACCATTTGGATTTCCGTCTATTACATCAAAGAACAATACAAAATCACATCTATTATCAACTTTTTTCATATTTTTTCTCCTACTTTTTAATTTTCATTTTTTGGTTTAAAATATTCCTGGCGCTGATGGTAATATCCAATAGCAAAGTGTGATTGTTCTTTTAGTGTCAGATGAGAGGGGAAATCAGTTATTTCACTAAAAATTTCTCCAATCTCTTTTTCGAAATTCACTTTTCTTCCAATATTTTCCAGCTTTGCAAGATGATGATTTTTCAGTGTTAACAGACGTGAAAATACAGTTCCGGGACTGCTTGACGCAGCACTATAAAATCTTTCACGTATAGTACCACTTCCACCTTCTTCGTCGATTTTTTCAAGCACAGCAAAAAGTCTGCCTAGTCTGTAACCGACGTTAACATTCGTCCTATCCAGACTCATTTTTACCTCCTTTTCGGTTTTATTATAAAATCGGTTATGTCGATTAATACAAGCTTTTAGAATTGCAGCCCGTGCACGTGTAACATGTCTCTCTGCCCGAATTCGGTTAATACAGAGATTGAGAAGTGTTTCGGGATAAGGAGTTCCATCGATAATACTCTCGATAACCTTTCCCGCAAGGTTCGGTGAGACATTCTCCATTTTATAATCAAGAACAATTGATCGAAGAATACGACTAAGAGCAAGATATTCCGGATCATCTTTGCTTTTTATTATTTCAAAATCATCAAAGTGCTGCTTTATCCTTTCTCCAAATTCGGTTACCGCCCCAACCTTCCAGAAGCGTACAGATATTCGTGCCGCATTAGGTGAAAGCCCTAAAACGTAGAATCGGTTTTGTTCATCAAATGATCGCTTACCTGATTTAATAGATTCATAAAGCCCTTTAATGGCTCGAATACCCTTGTCAGGATCATCTTTTGGTGAATCATCGATAAACCATCTAAAATTCTCTTCAAGATTATATGTTTTTTCATTTTTTTCTGCCCAAAAAATTGTAGTAATGTCTCTCAATAATAATTTATTATTAGATTCCTTATCAAGAAGAACCTTTAACGCGGTTGAATATGCTCCTTCTGCTTTTATTGAAATTGGTGCATTGAAGGCTTGTTCTTTCCTATAAGAATCATAACCAGAATTTTTTTGAAATGATACAAGTTTGGCAACACTTTGCGATCCAGGTATAGGTGTTGCAGTATGTTTCCGCTGAATAGGCCCTCTTGAACCTGTTATCAAACAACACCCTTCAGTTATATTATTTTTTTCTTCATTACCATGTTCATATATAGAACTCGAAATATATTCCTTAACAAGTTGACGTTCAGATATTAATCCTTTGTCTGAATCAAGTCGAAAAGTCAAATTACATCCAGGAATAGCTGCACAATCAATCCACAATGAGTGTTGATATACTTTGGAGATTTGGCCACTACGGTAAAAGGAAAGGATAGCTTGAATTCCTTTATCATTTAATACTGGCTCAGATAAAGACTCTATTTGTTTTACAAAAGTTTCATTTTGCTTTTTTGCCATAATAATTGATTTTTCTGAATCATCTTTTGGATATCCTAAAACATACCCATAGTGATCCCACAAAAAATATGCAACCTGCCATGAATTTGAGCCTGATCGCCCAACTGATTTAGGGAGTAAATAAAAGTGCCCTACTTTGTTTTCTCTCATATCAATAAGGTCTTTAAATATTCCAGTTGCTGAAATATTAATTATAAACTTAATTTCTTTTTTTTCCCATCCTGCTGGAGCAATATTACTTCCCGGGTCACTCGCCTTCCTCTGATAATACTCATACAATGCCTGTAAAATCATTTCCGTACCTCCTCGCTTTCCCAATTAGGAACTTCAATTACACCCTTTTCTATTTTTGCACGAAAAAAGGCAGGTTTTGGGTCATTTTCATCACTGAAATCCATATCGTACAACATAAAACCGAGATCGCGTGTATCAGCTATTGGCAGTTTTGATTCTTGTTCTTTCTTTAGTTCACTTTCTTCTATTAGCCTGAAATGGGCGCTGAATTCACGACAGCCGAGATAGGGCTGATTGAAACACTGCCCTTTTTTTGCTCGTCGCTCAAACATTCCGTTATATTTTCCAGGATTTTCATCTTTTCTTAAATCAGACATTTCTTCTTCAGAAATCAGATAATCTGGAATTTCGCGAGATGTTTTCTTTCGTTTATCTATCGGAATAAAAACAAGTTCGCCATGAAGACGATAACAGACATCGCGCAAAAGCAAACCTGCCCGCTGTTGCCTGTTGTCTTCTATATAAATTCCGGTTGATCTATCACTCATTAAAGCGCCTACTTCGTTACGCCGAACCGATATCCATCGAATAGGGTTAAGTACTTCAATTTTCTTTATCCTCCACTCAATCGCCGGTTTCCAGAAGATTGCTTCAAATATTGCCCGTGCCGCTGAAGGAGTAATCACATCATAGCTTACACGTTCAACTTTCATTTCAGGCCGGGTGAAACAGGCGTAATCGCCCCAAACTTCAAGGCAAAATACTTTATTAAAATATTCCTTTGTCACATTAACCTCCCCTAACACACGAATTTTCCGGAATCCCAGTCTGCATCATAGTATAAACCTGATCCCTTTTTGTAAAGCTCATCGCTCATCTGAACAAAGTAGCCATGAGATTCCGTATCGCTGACTAATCCTTTCTCAGTAAGTTGTTTTAATACATAAAGCGGGACATTAACCGTGAACCTTTGAAGCCGCCTGAGCAGCTTTGGATTTGGTCCATACTTTTTTAAATCATCAATCAATGATTCACTGTCGAATTTCATCCCTTTGTACCAGACAAAAATCCCCTTTTGAATCGAATCATCGATCAGCTTGAAATCTTTCGCAAATGTTCTGAACTGAAATTTGAATTCTTTCGCTTCATCAATCAGCCGGTTTTTAAATTTAGGCTTATCGAAATCATTAACCGAAGCATAAAATCTTTTAAAATATTCCTCAAAAAGATCCGGAGAAAGTTCAATATCATTGTACAGCCGCAAAATTTCTTTACTCGTATCTTCTCCTTTCCGGAGAAGTCCGGGTGGAGACGATTTGGGAGGATTGAAGATATACACGTTCCCGATCATCCCTTTTTCGTTCAATTTCCCTTCACGATTACATCTCCCTGCTGCCTGTGCAATCGAATCCAATCCTGCGAGCGCTCGGTAAACTACAGGAAAATCTATATCTACCCCTGCTTCAACAAGTTGTGTGCTTATTACCCTGACCGGTTTATCCTCCCGTAGTTTTTGTTTGATATCAGATATTAATTCGCTTCGTTCCTCACCGCACATAAGAGCAGAAAGATGAATTGTCCCCTCCGGCATTAACCGATGAAGTTCCCGGCAGTCTGTACGCCTATTTACAATGCATAAAACTTGCGTGTACAGTGAAAGTGTTTCAGCCAATTCCTCCCACGACTGTCTTACAGTAATATCAACAGGCTTGATGATTTTTATGCGGTTAAAAGATTTTGCCAATTCTTTAGGCTTATCAATGATGGGGCGCACATTCCCAAGTCCCTCAAAAAATGTTCCCTGTGAACCGATTTTTCCTTCAAATGCTGGCTGAGTGGCGGTACATAACACAACTGTAACTCTGAAATGCAGCACCAGTCCTTTCAGAACCGAAAGAATCGGTTTAAGATATTCAGGCGGCAGCATCTGCGCCTCATCAAGAATAATAATGCTATTACCGATATTATGAAGCTTTCGGCAATCTGACGGGCGGCTTGAAAAAAGGGATTCAAAAAGCTGAACATTTGTTGTTACAATGATAGGAGCGTCCCAGTTTTCGGCCGCAAGTTTGCTTTCTGTCATTTCATTGTCAGGGTCGATATTGCTGTGATGTTCAAGTACCGATTCTTCTCCAAAAAGCCAATCGCTTTTCGGTAGCTTTTCGATCATTTCATTATCATCAGTTCCATACTTATAAACCTTTGATGTTTGTTCAATAATGCTCGTGTAAGGTATAGCCATTATAATTCGTTGTTTGTCATATTCTAACGCATGATTGAGTGCAAAGGCCATTGAAGAAAGTGTCTTACCTCCGCCGGTAGGTACATTCAATGAAAAAAATCCTGGTTCAAGTGATGCTTTTGCTCGGCATGTTTCAAGTATTTCATCTCTTCTTCTATTTATTTGGACGTTCGAAGATTCTTTTTGCTTTTTCTCCATAAATACATCAAAACGTCGTTTCAAATCTTTGATTTCAGGAAATAATCCTCTCAAAGAAGACTGATCCGGTTTCATGAATTTTTCAGTATCAAGCCAATCTGCATCAACAAGGCATGAAAAAAGCATTCGAATCCATAAATTAAAATATTCTGACAACTCCATAGGATTTTTAGTATTCAACGGTATAGTCTGGGGGGAATCTTTATCAAGGAACTCCGATGATTCCGAAACAGTTTTAATAATATTTATTTCTTCATCGAAAAGTTTATTGTTTTTAAAAATACGGTTTTGAAGATCACCTCCGGCATCATCCGGATACCAGTCGGGTAATCCCGCATGATGACCGCTAACCATATACGCAAGTATCCTCGCAATAGCCGGGTTTTTCAATTTTTCAAAAGAATAAACTGCTCCTGATGAACTATGATTCGGCCTACCTTGTCCAGTTTCATTGTGGGCATCTGGATCAAATCCGCTTTTTCTACAAAGGTATGATTGCCAACTTGGCAAATACTTCCCTAAATCATGCCATAAACCCGCAAGTTCAACCCAATCACCATTTCCAAACACATCTGCGAAAGATTTAGCTAGTCCCCCCACCCCTCTCAAATGCTCCTTTAATCCCTGGATTTCCCAATCTCCCGAATCATTCTTCCTAACATGAGCACATATTTTTGTTTTATTCACATTTCAAATATACCTCACCACATAGGACAAATAGCGTCCTATACATTCGTTGAGTATTAAAAAAATGGCGATTTACAATATTTTATACAATCCCCGGCATAAATGCAACACTTTTTTTCACCCTCCCTCCTCCCCCCTCCACCCCCCCTCCGCTTCAACTCCGTTTCAACTCCGTTCCAACCAAAAAAATAATTTTCTCGAAAAAATTTTTTATCTTCTTCAAACACCATTCGTAATTAATATTAACATCTGCAGACATCAGATAAAATTATATTATCATCACAGGAGTACAATATGGCAAAAGTAACGTACAACACCCTGATTAAAGATGTACGCAACAGGCTGGACAATGTGGTCTTTTCGAAATGGAAGGACACAAGCTACGTACGGCCCTACACAAAGCCGTCCAATCCAAATTCACCGGAGCAGTTGAAGATCAGAAACGCCTTTTCCCGGCTCGTGAAGAACTGGAAAGAGGCCGACGGCCTGCTGCTTAAAAGCTGGAATAATTATGCAAAAGGCTTAAACATGACCGGGTACAACGCCTTCATAGGGGCCAATGCAAAGCTTCAAAAAAACGGCGAGCCTATTGAACTCTTCAAACCTATTGGCGAGCCGGGCCTAGCGTCATTTAATGCAGCCAAGGGGAACAATGCCGGAGAAATAAAATGCCTCATTCAATCACCCAATGGAGCAAATGGCAAACATCTCACAATCTTTACCCAGAAATCCATTACCGGCATTGCATCGGGCCCAATAGCAAGGCATGATATGGGCGTCATTAACGGCCATGAATATCTCCTACCAGGTCTTGAAACAGGTACAATTTATTTCATTTATGCTGTCATAACAAATAATAATTATTCTGATGCTTCCAAAATATCAGAATCAACAGGAACAATTTCCGAAGCAGCGTAGATGGATGACTTCACCCCCGGACTCTTCGGCTCCGCTCAGAGTCCGGCCGTTGAGCGGAGCCAAAACAACCGGACATTAATTGAGCGAGCCAGGAGGGCGAGTGAAATGCGCCGAGGACGCGCAGGAGGCGCATCCGCAGGCGATAGGAACAAATTCATGAATAGAAAAAGTCAGCCCTCTGCAAGAGCGCGCGGGGAGCGCCGAGGGGTGGACCGCGCAGCCACCTCTCGGCACATTTAAGTCCTGGCACCAGGACAACACATAGCTGGTGATAACCAGCACAATCCCCAGAGTCCCCGGGCACCAGTCCGAATAATTTCATAATTTTTTTTACTCGACACCCCGCAGCGGAACAAATAAATATGTCTAATATCTAAGGAGCCTTTATGTTATACCATATGAATATATTCAATATTCGCAGATATATTAAAGTAATAAAATTCCTGCCACTAATATTCTTACTCGCAATCCGCGGATTTTCAGAAGGCGAACCGCCTCTGTCGGACAGCGTTGTCTACATAAGCGTAACTTCCCAGCAGTATGACTACTACTCCCCCTGGGAAAAGGGCCCGGTGAGGCAGGTCAATGTCTGCGGCGCGGTTCTTGAAGGCGGGCGGATCGTCACGGCATCGGCGCACCTGGCTGACCACCAGCTCATAGAGGTACAGAAACACGGGGGCATGAAAAAATTTCCTGCCAGGGTGCTGGCAAAGGATTACCGTACCGGCCTGGCCCTCCTCACCGTTGATGACAGGGAATTTTTCACAACCCTGAAACCCGTGAAGCTGGTACTTTCCCATAAAATCGTGGGCGAAGAAGCCGTAGCGGCGAGATGGGACAGCCAGGGGAATTTCAAGGAATACTCGGCGAAATGCTTCAGCACCGTGATGGAACGGCAGTCACCGGAAATATATGACGCCAACAGCCTTGCCCTTGTGCATCACATGACCACTGGGATGGACACCGGCGGCTATGGCGAGCCGGTATTCATTAAAGGAGAGCTTGCAGGCATAACCCTCCGTGTAAATGACAAGACGAATTCACTGCAGGTCTGCTCGTCCCTTATGATAAAAAAAATGCATGATGATATATCCGACGGGAAATACGAAGGGCTTCCATTTTTCAGCATACTCTATGCACCTGTCGAAAGCGACGTAAACCTCCGCGAATTCCTGGGCCTCACTGACGGACTGGAGGGAATGTATGTCATGGAGATATCTCCCCTGTCCAGCGGCAGCGGCATTATAAAATCCGGAGACGTGATACTGGGCATTGACGGCGAGGATCTGAATGACAGGGGGCTGATAAAGTCCGGCCGATATGTGAACCTGGACTTCAGGGCAATCCTCTTTCTCAACCACTCGGTCGGGAGCACGATTACCATGAAGGTGATACGGAACAGGAAACCTCTTGAAATCTCTTTCAGGCTTCTCCCCTTTCCTGATAATGATTTTACCGTGCCCCAGATCTCTTCGGATACGCAGCCCTTTTACATCATCTTCGGAGGGCTCCTGTTCCAGGAACTCTCCAGGGGCTACATGCGGCCATGGGCAAGCGATACAGGAAGCCCCGGGATAACCAGGCTTCATATTTTTATCCAGAAATCGCTTGCCTCGGACCAATCGGGCACGAGGAGGATTGTAATACTCAACCGGGTAATGCCTTCATCAGCAAACAGCGGCTATGAGGATAAAAAAAATTTAATCCTGAAAGCGGTAAACGGTAAAAAAGTAAGTGGCATTTCTGATTTGAAAAAACTTATAACAGGCAGCAGGGAAGAGTTCATTAAATTCGATTTTACCGGCGGAAGCTCCATAGTGATAAAAAGGGTTGATGCGATAAAAAGCGGCCCTGACATATTAAGGAAATATAACATCGATGTGCAGTCTTATCCATAGAAAAAAATCAGCCTGACATAATAAAATTGTTGACATGCATACGTATCATGACCTTTCCTCATCATCCAGATCAGAACAGGTGATTCCAGGGAGGTTTCATGAAAAAATTGTTATTATCTTTTATTATCATTCCCTTCATGTCAGGGTGCGTAACGTTTAAAAATAATCCAGCCTACACAGACTGCGTGAACGGATGCAGAGAGAAGAAGAACGGCTGCATGATTAACGCATCAACAACCGAAATGGTGAACGGCTGCGACCAGTCCCAGAAAAAATGCATGGAAAAATGCAGTGCAATACCCGCCGTTATACGGGCTGAATAATATTACGAAAAAGGAGCCCCTATGAAAAAATCATTAGCCTTTCCCTTATGTTTATTTCTGTTATCCCTGTCCGCCTGTGTGTCCCAGTACAAACTTCCCGGTGACAATGAACCGGCTGCACTGGTGAAAGCCAGGATGACCATCGATGTCGATCTTGCCAGAAAATTCATACCCGGGGACAGGATAAGCGAAGGAATCGCTATCTCTGTCTCGGTCCGGGACGGGAATAAGAATTATATCGTTTTATCGAAATCTGTGCCCGGGCTGCTTTCATCAAGAGGGAATCAGACCGAAACGCAGTCATTGAGGCTGCACCCGAACCGTCCGGTTATCCTGAATATCGATATGGGAGCAGTCTGGCAGACAAGTAAAATGGAACTGGTCCATAAGACCGAACAGGTTCCAAAACAGGTCACGAAATATGTCCAGGAGTACGATTCTTACCGGAAACAGAGTGTATCTAAAATGAAGACGGTCACCGAGTATGAGACGGTGAGAAAAACAGTCAATGAAATGGTGACAAAAAACTTTGCCCTGAGCTGTACCGCTTCCATGGGATTTATTCCTGAAAAAGATGCCGTTTACCTGGCAGATTACAGCAACCTGATGGTTGACAAGGGGTGCAGCATTCAGGTGTATCAGCAGTTACCGGAAAAGGACGGCAAATTTAAACTGGTCCCGGTGAAGGAATATAAAACGCCTGCGGGAGATTCAAAATAATCACTTTTCCGCACCGAAAAAATCACCGGTAAAAATCCCTGAAAAATCCAGGTCGGGGCAGTTTTTATAATCCTGTTCCAACCCGGGTATTTTCACCAGGGGGCCCTGGATCCCCCATTGTTTCATGAAGGATGATATCACATCAGCCGAATCCTCCTCGATCTCCCGTGTAACAGCAGGATAGGTGTTATAGATCAGTCCGGCGATTTCAAGGCCGCGTCCCAGCACCGTTTTCATGGTCATGAGTGTGTGATTGATGCTCCCCAGCCTTGAAGTTGTTACGATGATTACCGGGTATTTCATCAGGTCAACATAATCGATTATTGCCATATCGCCGTTTAACGGCACGAATATTCCGCCTGCCCCTTCAAGGAGCACTACTCCGTACTTTGTCTCAAGACTTTTTGTTGCCCTGGAGATGACAGCCGGGTCTATGGCAATTGCTTCCATCTTTGCCGAGAGGTGGGGTGAAGCCGGAAATGATAAGTTGTAGGGCGACGTTGTACCGTCCCTGTCCTCGCCTGTAAGCTCCATCCCCATGATCTTTCTATGGATAATAATATCGCCTGAAATTCCATGTGACCCGGTCTGAACCATTTTCTGGGTTATGGCCCGGATCCCTTTTTTCAGGAGAAATCTCCCAAGAAGCCCCGTGGCAACCGTTTTTCCGATCCCGGTGTCAATCCCTGTTATGAATACTACAGCCATATCATCTCCCGGTTCCCGGTTGAACTCCCCCTTTTACGGGGCCCTGTCACTCAATCCCCCTGATTATCGATGGAATTTTTTCAATATCCTCCCATTCTATCCCGGCCGTGAGGGAGACCCTGATCCTCGATGTGCCTTTCGGCACAGTGGGGGGCCTGATGGGGAAAAGGAGAAAGCCCCTCTCCTGCAGTTCCGCGGAAACCCTCACTGTCCTGGAGTTGTCCCCGGTTATGATGGGGATGATATGGGTGGAACCGGTGCTCAGGAGCCCTGCTTGTATAACGGAATCCCTGAACCTCGCTGCCAGCATCAAAAGCCTCTCCCTGAGCGGGCGGAAGGCATGCATCCTCTCGAGAACAAATTTATTCCATGAAAGGACAACGGGCGGAAGGGCCGTGGAGAAGATGAGAGTACGCGCCCTGTTCACGAGGAAATCCTTTATAACGGGATGGGTCACGACCCATGCGCCCTGTGATCCCAGGGCCTTGCCGAAGGTGGCCATGAGTATGTCAATATCGCCAGCGGCCCCCTGCACTTCGCACATACCAAGGCCCTTTTCCCCGAAGACTCCGGCGGCATGGGCTTCATCAACGAATAACATGACGTTGTAGGCATTCTTCAGCTCTACGAGCTTTTTCAGATCGGCCGCATCGCCGTCCATGCTGAACACCGATTCGGTGGCTATGATCACTTTATCGTACCCTCCCCTCATCTCTCTGAGGATCTCTTCAAGCCTGCCGTAGTCCAGATGGGGATAGGTCTCTCTCCGTGCCCTGGAGAGCCGTATGCCGTCGATGATGCTGGCATGGTTAAGGCTGTCCGAGAGTATGAGGTCCCCTTCGCCGGCAATGGCTGAAAAAATTCCGGCATTGGCATGGTAGCCGCTTGCAAAGACAAGGGCCTCGCGTTTTGCGCCGCCCGCGATTCCGGAGTAGAGGCTACCCAGGAGCCCCTCGAGGTCAGAATAAAGTGAATGGTTCCCGGTGAGAAGGCGGGACGAGGTGCTTCCGGGCCCGAAGGAATCCACCATATTGGATTCATCCATCGTCCCGTAAAAGCTCTTAATGAGATCCCTGTCGGTTGCAAGGCCGAGGTAGTCATTTGATGAAAGGTTAATCAGCCTCCCGCCCATGTAAGTTGCGTACTTTCCGTCACGCACCTCCAGGGTTTTCAGGAACCGATAGGTATCATCATCCTTTATCCGCCTGATCTCATTCTCATAAAATGTATATAGGTGTTCTCCGGCCATGTATCAACCCTCCTCCTCCACCGCCTCCACCATAGATACTGCAAGCCGTTCCAGGTCGCTGCCGGCTATGACATATGGCGGCATGGTATATACCAGCCTGCCGAAGGGGCGCAGCCAAACCCCCTTGCAGGCAAGGCGCATAGTCATGGACTCCATGTCAACGGGCCGGCGGGTTTCAATGACGCCCACGCCCCCGAGCACCCTCACGTCGGCAACATTGGGCAGCCGCAAGGCCGGCGCCAGGAAGCGCCGCAGGGCTCCTTCAAGTTTTAATATGATATCCTCCATGGGATAAGTGCCGAGGAGCCGTATGCTGGCGGCGCTGATGGAGCAGGCAAGAGGATTAGCCATGAACGTAGGGCCATGCATGAAGGCCCGGGGCGCGGACTCCGAGATGGCATCGCTTATGTTCTCTGTAGTAATGGTTGCCGCAAGTGAAACATACCCGCCGGTCATGGCCTTCCCCAGGCAGAGGATGTCAGGGACAATGGTTGATTTGGGATGATGAAATGCGAAGAGTTTCCCGGTGCGCCAGAAGCCCGTAGCGATCTCATCGAATATTAATAATACCCCATGCTCATCGCAGAGCTCCCTTGCTTTTACCAGGTACTCCGGAGAGTAGAAACGCATCCCGCCTGCGCCCTGCATTACCGGCTCCATTATGACAGCTGCGATATCGTCATGCTCTACGAGTAACTTCCTGAAGCCGGCAATATAACTGTCATCCCAGGACGCATCGAAACGGCACTGCGGCGCCTCGGCAAAGTAATTCTCCTGAACCATGTCGGAGAAAAGGCCGTGCATCCCGGTAACGGGATCGCATACCGACATGGCCCCGGCCGTGTCTCCGTGGTAACCGGATCGAAGGGCAAGGAACCTCTTCTTCTCAGGCTTCCCCAGGGAGTGCCAGTACTGCACCGCCAGTTTCATGGCAACCTCAACTGCAACAGACCCGGAGTCTGAAAAAAAAATTTTGTCCAGCGGTGCCGGCACCAGTTCCAGCAGGAGTGATGCGAGCCCGGCAGCGGGGCCATGGGTCAGTCCGCCGAACATGACATGTGACATGGACTTCAACTGCTCTTCAGCTGCCAGGTTGAGCACCGGATGGTTGTACCCGTGTATCGCGGTCCACCATGAAGACATCCCGTCAATGAGCTCGCGGCCGTCCGAGAGCCTCAATCTGACGCCTGATGCCGACTCCACGGGAAAGGGGGTGACAGGGCATTTCATGGAGGCATAGGGGTGCCAGAGGTGTTCCCTGTCGATTTTCAGAATCTCATGTCCCGATAATTTCATGAAAGCCAGTACATCAGAGGGATATTTATCATTACAAGCCTATTTTTTACCCTGCTCCAGTTCCAGGGATATGACTTATACGCTCATTTGAAAAAATAAAATATATTAATGTACCTTTTTTTATATCCATATACCCATATATTCTGCATCCCCTCAGCCCCATTCCTTACATATTTATAAGTAGAAGGTTGTAAATTTCCAGGTCTTTTAGAACATTTTATCATTTTTTAAATTCTATTCCAGTTTATTTCATGAATTGGTTAATAAAAATATGAACAATGTAATAAAATAGTATATAATAAATGTATTAATTTTATAATATTTGAATAATTTTTGATTTATGGCATTTTTATTGAAAATAAACGTAAAATAAATAAATAAATCATTGACAAAAATTAAATATAATGTCTTATGGTTCATATTGATTAAGCGAAAAAAATCTTCTAAAATCTTACCCCAATTTATCAAGGTATCATCATAGTAGTATTTAGCTGATCGACAAAGGGATTTATCCCGGAAAAAATTTACAGGAGTTTCACAATGGTACAAGGTACAGTTAAATGGTTCAACGAGCAGAAAGGTTTTGGTTTTATAACCACAGAAAGCAAAGGTGATTTTTTTGTTCATCACACAAGCATCGAAGGCAGCGGATTCAAAACCCTTCCCGAAGGAGCAGAAGTGCAATTTGAAATTGAAAAAGGTGATAAAGGGCCCAAAGCGGTTCAAGTATCTGTCATATAAATTCATTTCACATTAACATTTAAAAAAGCCGGTTAAAATTTAACCGGCTTTTTTTTATCCCATTTTAAATCATATCTATTAACCTGCTGAAGCGGCATGTGCCGTTTCACTCTTCTAAGAAATGAACTTTTTTTTCAGACAGGAGTTTCAGAACGGCCTCACTCCATCCCGATGGCCCGGCATTCGATGTCCTGGCAAGCCCGGGTATGTCAACATCTCCGTCATAGGTGCCGTCCTCTTTTCTGATTAACACAGGATAGTCTGCCTCCAGGAGCATGGGAACATCATTGAGGGCATCGCCAATGCCGATGGTAAAAATTTCACCATATTCCCTTTTATAATAATCCTTGAGTATCCTGACGGCAGCCCCCTTGTCGTATGTTCCCATGACATGGTAAAAACGCCCCCGTGTCCAGCGGAGGCCATGTGATTCTATGGCTTTGAGAAAATTGTCATCAGTGCCGCCGGTGAAAAAAAAGGGTTCGTCAAAATCACGTTCCTTTGCAAAACTTGCATCCGCCAGGCCCATGCCGGTGACCGCGGCAACCTCTTCAACACTCAGATCCCCGAAACCTTTTACACCTGCATTGAAAGCATCCCGGAGCCCGGTAAAAATCTTCCGTATCTCACTGTACGGTGTACCCGCTGCAATCACCCGGTATCCATCCAGCAGATCCCCCTCTACCGGAAAGGAAAAATATCCCTCGGGGATAAAAATCCCCCCGCCGTTTTCCGTGATAAAGGGGTGGTGATTGCTCATCCCTTCACGGTACCTTTCGATCTCAGCCCTGGTCTTGCTTGAGGAGAAAATAACGGGGATACTGAGCATGTGTGCCAGCTCAATGCCCTCCTTTGATTCTTCAAAGGAATAGGTCCCGGGATGAAGAAGCGAGCCGTCAAGGTCGGTGAATATGATGACCTGCGCAGAGATACTCTTCCCCGATATTCTTTTTACAATGTTCAAAAAGGCTGCCTGGTGAATAGCAATACTTCATTGCTGTTTTCAACCGGCAGAATAAGCAAGGAAAGGCCATTGGCGGAAGCCATTGAAAAAAATTTCTGTTCCCCGTAAACCCTGCGGTTCCCCGAGGCAAAGGCATGCCTGCTTCCTATGGCGATGTATAGCTGCACCGACCTTTTTTCAAAAATCCGGCTTTCAAACCTGTTTCCCGGAGGCGGCCATGAGCAGATGACAACTTCAGGGCCATACTTTTCCAGTGCTTTCCCTGCATCAAGCCTTTCCACGTGAGTTCCATAGTCAATGGATTTCTCCCAGCTGTAGTCATCGGTGGCAGTAATATCAACCCCCCTTTCTTTAAGGAACAATGAAAGTGAGCCGTCCCCTGCCCCCACTTCAAGGCACGGCCTTTCTCCAATCATCCCTGCAAGGTGGGTAACAAACCTCTTTGTATAAAAACAGTAAATTCCCTTCCTGGACACCAGGGGCATGAGTATTTTTTTCTGGGTGATAAAGGGCCAGACCACTTTGAAGATACCATGGTTCACCGGTTTCCTCACAAGACCATGGGCAAAGAGCAGCTTGTTCAGGATATATCCGTTCAGGAAACCGAATTTGATCTTCCCCGATGTCTCACCGGTGGACATTGAAAGATAGAGCTTGTCAAGGGCAAACTTTGTCATTTTGAATTTAATAAGGGCCGGTACAGCTCTGCCGATGAGCCCCGGATCATTTCTGCTGCGGGATATCTTTAATTCCCACAACTTCCAGGATGAATCCAGGGAATGCATGTATGCAACAAGATTATCAGTAACGCCGGTTTTGAGAACATCGCTAATCCCGTCATTCACATCCTCCCACAGGGCGGGATATTCTCTTATTAACTCTTCAACATTTTCCGACGACGCAATGGCATTGTATTTCTTATGTATAACTGAATCCATGCGGTTCTCCAAAATTAGAATGAATAATCCTAATCAGCCAGAGCTACATCGTTATCAGGAATAAGGATTTTGTCAACTAAGATAAAAAATTGCCACACTCCCTGTCATAAGGCAGCAGACTCCTGGACATTCATCGCAGTCGTCTGGCTGCATAACACTAAATTAATATTTGACACGGGAATCCTGTTTATCATTATCCTTTCATCATTATAGGGACAGTTGAAAATAATGGAGGCACATGAGCGGCATAGAAATCGCAGGAGTTATTTTCGGGCTCATATCAATATATTATACCATCAAAGAAAATATTTGGTGCTGGCCCTCGGGGATCATAAATATAGGGCTCTTCTTTGCCCTCTTTTACCGGTCAAAGCTCTATGCGGACATGGGACTTCAGGTTGTCTTCTTCATTCTGAGCATATACGGCTGGTATGAATGGCTCCGCGGCGGTGAAAAAAAAAGCGAGCTCCCCATATCCCGGATTTCGAAACGCGGGTGGCAGATCATCATCCCGCTCATTATCTTCGGCACCGCAGGGCTCGGATATTTTCTCTCCTCCAGCACCGATGCTTCGCTCCCCTGGTGGGACTCCGCAGCAACGGTTCTCAGCCTCATTGCCCAGTACCTCCTTGCAGAAAAAAAACTTGAAAACTACCTCATCTGGATTGTGGTTGACATTCTGAGCATCGGCATATATTTCGTTAAGGAGCTCTATCTCACCGGCGCGCTCTTCTGTGTCTACCTGGTCTTTGCTTCAATAGGATATTATACATGGAGAAAAAGATATCGTGAAAACAAGCGGGTTGATACTGGGGAAATTCTATCCCCCTCATAAGGGCCACCAGCACCTCATAGAATATGCAAGGGAGAGGGTTGATAGTCTCACGATCATCGTGGGCTCCCTCTGCAGGGAGGCCATTCCCGGCGAATTGCGGTGCCGGTGGCTGAAAGAGCTCTATGACGATGTTGAAATCCTCCACCTCACCGATGAAAATCCCCAGGAGCCCCATGAACACCCCGATTTCTGGAACATCTGGACCGCGAGCCTCAGGAGGATCTATTCTTCGGGACCTGATTATCTGTTCTCCTCGGAAACCTACGGCGACAGGCTGGCCCGGTGCCTTGGCGCCGAACATGTACTGGTGGACCTTTCCCGCATAACAGTACCTGTATCGGGCACAGCGGTACGCGAGAGGCCCTATGAGAACTGGGAGTTTCTCCCGCCGCCGGTAAAGGCGTATTATGTAAAAAGGGTTGTGATCGTGGGCGCCGAGTCCACGGGCAAAACTACCCTGGCGGAGAAACTGGCCGCCCGCTTCAACACCCTCTGGGTCCCGGAATTTGCCCGCGGCTACATCGATGATCACTACGGCAGTCTCGGCGGGATTAAGGATGATGATTTTTCTGTCTTTGCATTCGGGCAGGTTGCGAGCGAAGACAGAATGGCCAGGGAGGCAAACCGGATTCTCATCTGCGACACCGACGCCAGAACGACATCCTACTTCAGCGACATATTCACCGGGAGATGCGACAGCTCCATATTAAGGCTTGCAGAAGAGAGGAAGTACCACCTTTATCTGCTCACGGGAAACGACTTCCCCTGGGTCGAGGACTCCCAGAGAATAGACGAGAAACTGAGAGAGGCCTTCTTTCAGAGATGGGTGAAGGATCTTGAGAGGATGAAGGCAAATTACGTTATTCTTAACGGAAGTTTTGAAGAGAGGTTCCATAAAGCCGAAAGCGCCATCAACGCCCTGTTCCGGTAAGGAGGCATGCGATATCATTCGCCCCCCGGCAGATTATCAGTTTTCCGTCATGAACCATTCGGTGATCTGGAGGTCATCCATGGTGGATTGATGGCCGCACTTTTTACAGAGCAAAGTTGTGAATTCAAAGACCGCCTGGGTGCAGGTTATTTCAGCCGAGCCGCACCGGGGACAGCGGTAGCCAAAAGGGTCTCCTTCATCGGGAAAGTAGCGTGACGGCAAGGGATACCTCTCTTTTCAAATTTTTCTATGAAAATGAAATGAATCCATGCACACAATTATACTTCAGTTTCGCTGATTGCCGATAATACCTGTTTAAGCAATAGCAACCTCAATATTTGTAGTCAATATTTCTTTACTGAGGACCTCCTGTTTTTCTTCAGGGGTCAAAGTAGATATATATGCATCAACCGCTTCTTTAATATTCACAAGTACTTCATCCATGGTATCCCCCTGTGATTGACATCCTATCAATTCAGGGCTATATGCATAATATCCAAACTCATCTTTTTCGATTACAACAGAAACTTTCTGACTCATAGGAATCTCCTATATTCCTCAGCATCATTGAACATTGATTTTAATACATTTTAGTCTTTTCGGAATATTTTGTCAATTGATTCGCTGACTATTTATCAATTATTCAACAATTTTCACATATCTAGAAATCCCAGAAAATATAATAATTCTTATTTTTTCAATCACGAGCCTTCACCTGGGATGAATTTCATAGATCCCCAGGAGTGCAGGATATTTCACTGCTTCCTGCCCTGGTATTAAATGATTATCAACAATAATTCAATTTCCTCATAATTGTTATTAAGCAAGTGAGATTCAATTATTTTTTTTCTTTAGTTCTACAGAATGAGTTCCTCGATCCTTAAAGGTTAATACTCCATCTTTATAATCTATTATTTCTATATTATACGATTCTTTCTTTCTAAGCATTGCACCAGTGGAATTGATAAGATATGATTCATAATTCAAAATTATTTTATTATCAATCAATTCCCAAATCCCATTAATTTTTTCGTAAAAAACTTCAGCTGCTGCAGCATGTCCAAACTCACCTTTTATAATCCCTCTTTTTGTATTACTGCTTATTAGATAAAATCCATCTCCTTTATCTTTTCCAGCACTTGGGCCCATTCCTTCAACCGATATATTGTAGTTGTTTATGTCTTTCAAAAATCTACTAATATAATCATTCCCTTTACCCTCACTAACAACCTTTCCATCTTTCCCATCCATCTCATCTTCAGTTTTCTTCAGTGTATTGATGTTGTCGTTATCAATCTTTGTCATCATTTCGTACCTGTATCCGCCGGGCTTGTACCATGGACGGGTGAGAAAATAGTCCTTGATCCATTTCGTTTTGAATTCATAGCCGTACTGGGCAAAAATGGAGTTCCGGTACAAGATGAGGAGGTTCTTTTTCTTCCCCTTTTCAAAATCCTTGGGCAGTGGCTGGTTCAGGGGATACTTGTAATCGGGAAGGATTTTAAATTCCTCCATTGTAAGCGTTTCAGCGCTGTCGATGAGCTGGTCAACCGTTTTGGCAGCAGGTTTGGTTTCCTTATTGCCGCAGGAGAGAATAAAAGTGCTCAGCACCAGTAGAGTGAATACTGAGAGAGAGAGAGAGAGAGAGAGAGAGAGTTTTTTCATTTGTTATCCTCCAATAGTACTAATCATTTTTGTTAAATAAAATTACATTTTATTTTTCCAGGGAATTTTCAGGGAAGCTGAAAATTTCCTGCCACGATGCCCGGCACTGTTATATCCTCGTCAATGGAGTCCCATCTCAATGCAAATCCATTCAGTCTGAGTTTTACTCCCTGTAGTTGTTCATCTGTCGCTTCTTTAAGAATTTTAAACCTATGAGCCGGAAAACCGATAATCCGGCCGTCTGTCAGTTCTATAAAAATCATCCGCCCCTCAACTTTTACGCTGATGGCTGCAGGTTCATCTGTATATATTACCATCGAACTCATAAACCAATAAATGTAAAAATTGAATGATTATAATAAATTAACCAATACATTTCAAGCATTTTTTTTGACATTCTCCTTGGCTCACTTCAACCCACAAATGTATAGAAAAGGGGGATAAGGGGATATTTGAGATAGGGGGATAATAAATTGCATAATGAGAATTATTCATTATATTTATAGTATATGGATTTGTAACTTTTTGAATAATAATATTTTCCCATCTCCTCATCCCCTCCTATCTCCCTATCTCCATTTTCTTTAACATGGCAAATGCGGGTAGTAGTTAACCGCTTTGGAGAGGATCCGGGCGGTGCAATGAGCACTTCGGCATAGCTCAGTGTGACACTTGTCGAAGCGGGCGAAGTCATAACTCGCTGACAAAGGGGATAACCTTCCCGCCGCGGCTGTCCATCCCCAGGCCTTCATCAAACATGACCGTGAGCGGCAGGCCGCCCAGCACATTCTCCAGCGCAGATATCACCAGTTTTTCATCGGGCTTTGAATCCATGGATACCGGCCTTAGTATCAGCTCGCATGACAGGTCTCTCCTCTGGATGAACCTGTGCTGAACATAGGAGAACCTCTTCAGCGACTGTGAGATGTCCACGGGGTTGATAAGGCTGCCGTCACCCTTTCGGAGGAGCACGGGTATCCTCCCCTCCAGGCCCCTGATCCTGGGCATGGGATCTCCGCAGCTGCAGGGCGAAATGTCAATGTATCCGAAATCTCCCATCCTGTACCTGAGCAGAGGAAGGAAGGGGTTCCTCCCCCCGGTAATTACAATCTCCCCCCTTTCTCCATGGGGAAGGGGATTGCCGTCCGGGCCTGCAATCTCAATATATATGTCGTGGGGAAGTATATGAAACCCGTCGTCTTCCGGGCAGGTATAGGCTATGGGCCCGGTCTCGTTGGACGAGTACCAGTCAATGACCGGGCACCGGTAAAATTCCCGGAGCTCCTTTTTCAGTCCCGCGGCCATGGCAACGGCCGTGGATATGATGGCCTTCGGCCTGTATGATATTCCCTGCTTCAGCATTTCGGCAAAGGATATGGGGTCGCCGTTCAGGAAAAAGGGGTTCATGGCATGAGAGTATTCATCCGCGGCGCCGGCATGGGGCCATTCGGAGGATTTCAGGTTTATCTTGATAAAACCGGCCCCGCCCCATGAGGTCACAACAGTGGCGCATGTCACGGTATGGTTCTGCGCTCCAACGAGTATGGTGGCAACCATGCTATCGTTCCATTCCGGAGAGAGGCCGTGGCGTCGGAGCACGAAATCAACCATGGGCTCATAGCTGCACGCGCCAACGGGGTGCTGGACAACCTTGATGGCATGCCCCGTGGTCCCGGCAGTATTAAAAATTACGATCCGTTTAATATCAGCGCCATCAGGGATAAACATCCCGGGCCTTCGCGCAAGGTCCTCCCTGGACATGAAGGGTACCTCTGTCCATCCCTTTTCCAGGTCATATTCCGCACCGGGTCGTGTCCTGAATGCCGGAACTTCAGGAAGCAGCAATTTCATCTTTTCCATAATGGCCGGTGAAGGGATGCCGGCGGCCCACTGCCCGGGTGACCTTTTTTTCCAGAGGCTGTCCCCGAAAGAATTCACTACACTGAGATCTTCAATTGTGAGCCTGTCGCCGTAATGGGAATTCCAGATGGGGGCCGAGGGGTGGTCCTTCATTTTGCTGATTAAAGCGGCCCACGAGGGCTTTATGAGCGGGGTGTGCTCTGCAAGCCTGTATTTGTTTCCTTTAATATCTATATTTTCCATATGTGTCATTGCTAATCCCTGGTGACCTTACTCGATTCATTCTCCCTGTCGATCTCCTCCTGTATCTTCCTCTGGCGCTCGGCCTCCTCGAGCCTCCGCTTCTTCTCCTCGGTCCGCTTTTTCTCCAGCATAATCTGGTGCTCTCTCGATTTTTCAACTATCCGCTTCTGCTCTGCGCTGTCAATAATGTTGAACCTGTCCCTGGCCTGGCTCTCGTCCTCCCCATCAGGCCTGTAACCGAGAAATGCCAGGACGTAACGCACGAGTTCCTCCCTCCTGTCCGGTTCGGAAACAAAAAGCCCTGCCCGTACAAGAGATGCATGCTCCCTGAGCCCGGAGATGAGGAGTTCCATCATTTTTTCCCTGAATCCAGGGATGGCCTTTGCGTTGTCCCTGAACCATGCATGGAACAGAAGCCATGCCGCAACCTGGACAACGAGGAGGAAATTCCTGTTCCCGGGATTATTATTGAGCTCAAATATCCCTTCACCTTTTTTGCTTAAACCAATGCCCCCGGTGATCCTGGATAGATCGGAAACCACCGCCGAGGTACTGATAGTCCCTTCATGCATGTTTTCAGCATTCAGGAGCATGGGCTCCATGAGAAAATATTCCGGGCATTCGGCCAGGTGTGAGGTTAACAGTTCAAGTACCGGGCCTTCCTTATTCATAATTTCTCCTGCTGAACTCCGAAGCGAATATAATGATATCCTCCCATGTACTTATGGTATACACATTCCATCCTTCATCATTCATCCTCTTCATATTTTTAGAATCCGTTGAATAGGGTGAATGGAGCACATAGGTCCCGCCGCCTGCGGCATTGGCAAGGGAGATCCTTGCCACGTCCCAGCCGTCGTTGGTCTTATAGGTGTCGCTCCGGATATCATCGGACTTCTCCTCGAGCATTGAAAAGATATCGGAATCGGTGATAACGATTATATGTACGGGGTTGTCGCCTTTCCTTCTTTTGAAAAATGTCTTTGCCAGGCGGCGGATACCGAAGGCATAGCCGGTGCCCAGGTAGCCGGTGAGCACCTTTAAAATTTCATACTCGCTCCTTTCAAAACCCTCAGTGGACATGGAGCTCCCGGGCTCGCCTGAAAGCACAACCATGACCCTTGCCCCTGCCCTGAGGGCCGAGAGGGCCATGATGACACCTGCAAGCACCGGGTAGGACAGGGTGTACTGGGGATTGGGCATGGACCCGGAACAATCGATGCCGATGTAGAGATCGAGGGGAACCCTGGACGGCGTTGAGCCGGGGCTATCGCCGTAGACCCTCTGAACCGTGGTTATGCCCGGCACGGGCCTGGGGCTCACCATGATGGAATCAAACCAGCTCACATCCTCCATGGGCATGCCGATGTCCCATGTCTCCAGGCCTTCGGGCAGGGGGTCGCTCTTTTCGCCGATCTTCTTCTCGGGAAACCGTACAAGATACGGCAGGGCCCTCTCCTTGTAATAGCGCAGGGCAATGTCATGGTCGGTGAGGTCTTTCCTCATGGCCCTTAACAGCGTCCCGTATTCCGAAACTCCCCTGAAGTTCTTCCGGCTTTTTATACCCCCCTTCTCAGCCTTGCCACCTCTCCTGCTGCCGGCTTTTTCATCTTCACCCTTCTCTCCCGGATCCATGTCATCCATTCCGGCAAGATTTCTGTCCATGGAGGGATGGACCGGCGCCTCCATTTCTCCGTCGTCCATCCCGGTGAGCCCCGAGGGTTCACCCCCCTCCCCTGCATTTCCTGTGTCCAACCACCCCTTCGTCTGAACCGGTGATCCGGCACCCTGGCCGTCGGGTAGATAGATGTAGCAGAGAGCGGCAAAGGAGCCGGCTCCGTCGATCCAGTCCCTGGCATAAAACCTCACGAGCCTGGCCCCGAGCCTGGCATCTGCCTCCATCACCTGATCCACATCTGAATCCGTAAGCGTCCCTGAATGAAGGGACCAGAGTATTTCATATATGCGCATGTAAAAATTCCAGAGAGGCCCCCCGTCCTTATCTTTTAACGCCTGGTAGACGCCGGCTATGTTAACGCAGAACCTCCTCTGCAGCCTGTCGTTGATGAGCAGGTCGGAGTATAGATTGGAGACAAGGGATGCATGATCCTCCTTTTCAGGGAGGCCCTGCCGTATCCTGGCAATCATGAATCCCAGGTCGGTGAGGTCCGACGGGCAGTATATGTGGTGGCCGATTTCGTGTGCCATGATCTCAACGGCAAAATTTTCAAGGTGCCGTTTAACCACATCGCTGAGGCTGATGACAACGGAATGATCAATAAGGCGAATCATTGCAAAGTTGCCGCCCATTCCCTCTTTTTCACTTTCCCTGCTGTCTATGCACCACCGGGGCTCCGAGAGCCTGGCAAAACCGCTCCAGACCCCCAGGGCATCGGGCCATAACCGGAGCCATGCCTCCCTGAGTTCACGCAAATTACCGGGCATGGCTGCGTACCGCGATGAGGAAAAGGTGGTGGGATTCCGGAATAGTCACCGCCATGGTAAAGGTGCTGCAGGCAAAGCTCGATGCACCGGCAAGTTCATGGAAATCCCCCTTAAGGCCGCCAAACTCCGCGGCCCCGGCGGAATTGATTGTACCTCTGCATACCGGTCCGCCGCCCGCGAGAAGGGACGGGTCAACCTTCGTCAGGGTGGTCCCGTAAATATCTGCGGATATAATGAATGACAATTTCCCGTCATAGGCAACAATCCTCCCCTCAACCGTTTCAACAAGGGGCGGTGAAATGAAAGGGCCGCCAAAGCCGCGGAATCCGCCGGCCGATGAAACCATTTCCAGGTGTCTTGCGGCCCCACCGGCCGGCAGGGGATGGTCCTGGGGATGGAACCAGGGGTCACCCTCCAGGGAATTCAGAACTGAAGCAAGCTCATTGCCGGCAACAATTTCCGGAATGCCGAGGATTATCCTCTGAACAGGGGGCTGAAATTTTTTTATAAGGTCAAGGGCACTGTCCCGGTAATGGGCCAGGCCGCACCTCCAGGCAAGGGCCTTGCCGTAATCAAGCAGCTCTTCTTTATTCCCTGCATGGCCCGCCAGGGAGACAAGGGTTTTCTCCCAGGCCGCTGCGGAATTGTAGGATGTCAATGAAAGGTTATAGATGGCATTGGCCGCGATTCTCGGAAAGGAGACCGGGTCCACAATAAAATAGCGGATATAGGAGAGCATGATATTTCTCCACAGACCCCTCAGGCCGGCTGCGGCGCTGAACATCCTACTCCCCAGGGCCTCGATCCCGAAATCGTAGAGGGCTTCGCATATTTCTCGCGGCGTCCTGCCCCCATGCATTGACGCGGCATCGGCAACGGGCTGTGCGTCTTCTGCAAGGAAGAAGGAAAACTCCGCTGCATGAAGGCCCGGGTAGACCCTGCGCATGGCATGGAACCTGCTGTTGTATTCACCCTGCCGCGCGCTCAACTCCAGTGCCAGGACGCCTTTTATCAATCCTTCCATTTCAGCCAGCGCAGATAGTTTGTATACCGCTGATGCAGATACTTCAGTTTAATGACATTGTCATAGATATGGCCGTAGATCTTCCTCTCCTCACTTATCTTTTTCAAAATCTTTTCGATCTTTGCAAGCTCCTTCCTCACGTCTTCTTCGCCCACGCCGTCAAGCCCCCTGTCAAACGTTTCTTCAAGGTCTCTCAGGGGATCATTTTTATCAAGGTCCAGCTTGTCATACTCCGCGCAGGACATGTCGAAGAGCTGCCGTATCCAGCCTATCCTGTCGCTCCGGTACACGTTGTTCCTGTCCTGGGAAAAAAAAGGGGAATCCTGGTTGGGGACAAGCTTGTCGTGAAGGACAAAGGGGATCACCTGCCTGGTGTCCTCCAGGGATACCGTGGAATCGCCCCTGAAATAAGCAATGGCCTTTACAAAGGTCAGGATGGTCATGAGGGCCCTCACTGAAAGGCCGTTGTTTGTCTGGCTGCCGAGGTCCTTTATTTTGTCCTTCCCCGTATCCATGGAGGAGAGGATATGAAAATCCAGGCCCGAAAGCTTCACCGTGTCCTTGGTCTTATACTCGAGCTGGTGCGCGGCATATTCAAAAAATTCGAACTGGCTCGCAAAAAACTCAATTCTACGGAGGAGCTCAGCGGGTACCGATACGGACAGGAGCTCCCTGTTCATCCTGCTGATCTCCTCATCATTGAATATAATCTGCTTCGGAACGATCTCCTCGGGCTTAATGTTGTCCTCGATCCGGGACAATAACTCGCCCAGGAACCTGGTGTTGAAATGGAGCGCCTTCACGACGATATCGATCCTGTCCCTGAGGGCCTCAATGACCTGGTAGGTGCCTCCGCCTGCTTCATCATTGGCAGTGAGGTACCAGGCCGCTTCAGGGCACTCATAGATCTGGTCAAGGATCTCGGCATAGTTGTCTGCCATGACCGTGAGGAGGCAGGACTGGGTCCTTGTCGGTATCCTGTTATACTCATCAATGATCTTCACCCTCATCCCCAGCCATTTCCTCCAGGCAATGCGGATATCCGACATGTTCTGTGCGTTTACCAGGTCAGCAGGGAGCGGGTTTCCCAGGAGATCGGTAATGGTCATCTGTGGCTGGCCGTGCTGGATAGCACGCTTGAGCTCCTTTATGGGATACCCGGCAAGGATCCCCATGAGTATAGCACTGGCGGTCTTCCCCCTGCCCGGGCCGCCGACAAGAAGGCACCTTTTTCTCGTTGCCAGGTTAAGGAGGGGAAAAAGAATAAAGCTCGAGTAGCTCTGCCCTGAAGGGAGGAGCATCCTGCTCTTCATATCCCCCAGTGGAAAGGAGAGGGACGGCCCATCCTGGTACTCAATGTCGTAATAGGGGCTGATAATGGCATTGTTCACCATCCAGAAATAGGCCTGCCTCAGCTTTTCATCAAGGCCGGAACTCTCCTCTGACACCCCGGCTTCACCTGCCAGGGGGCCCTGGTAGAGATCTGCCACATCGAACTTTTTGATCTTTTTTGCCTTAATGGGGTTAGTGGGGGATTGGGAAATTTTTTCTGTCTTGTTCATATATTATTCCCTTACATTAATCTGTTTTATTCTGCAAGTACAATTAATAATAATTAAAATTGTTCATCGAATAATCCGCGCTGACCATGTTTTTTCATGATATCCCATCCAAGTATTTTTTGCTTGAATGTTTATATCATTTCATGTTTAAATGTCAATTTATATTGAGATTTGGGAAGCCCCCATAAATGATATAAAATATTTTATAATGAAAATTAAAATAGGAATAATTTTATCCTAAGAGAGAACCATGAAAAATAATATTTTATGGTTTACTTGAATTAAATATAATCCTGTTTTCTACATTTTGTATAATTAGCGAACATTACTCCGTGTCTCAGTGCCTCTGCGGCAAAATTTTTTTATTATATTAAACCCCGCAATAAGTACCCTATTGTGACAATGAATTTTCAGGATATCCTGAATTGCAGCTGCATGAAAACATCATGTTTGCTCTCGAACATCTCCTTATCCCCTTTTCTTACATTCTTTAAGAATATAAAATTCATTTTTTTAGTTATATGTATAATAAAAAAGTTGAAAAAAAATAAACCTTTTCCAATATTGTCAAACTGATTACTAAAAGGAATTTTAACAAGAGGAAAATAATATGGCAAAATGTGAAGTATGCGGAAAATCTGTCCAATTCGGACATAATGTAAGCCATTCCAATAGAAAAACAAAAAAAATGTGGCATCCCAACATTAAAAAACTGAGAGTCGTTGAAAACAAAAGAGTCCTGAGAAAGAATGTCTGCACAAACTGCATCAAATCTGGTAAAATCACCAAGGCAGGATAAACAGCCTTCTTCAATAATCCGAATTTTTCCAACCCTTTAAATAATAACTATAAAGGACAGGACGGTTAAAGGAATTAATCCCGGTCTCTGATATTGATGTGTCCATGGGAAAATAAAGGGAATTGATAAAAGCCTCCCAGGAAAAATAGGAAAATCCTTCCATCTCCCTTTTATCAGGCTTAAAACTCACTGGATTGATATTCTCATTGGAAGCAATGTTGAACCCCCAGTCGCCGAAGGATGGTATAAACACATGGTAGGGAACAACATTCCTGAAGACCCTCCCAAGGGTACGGTTGATGCACCAGAAGGCATCCCTGGCAAACAACGGCGATGTGGACTGCGTAACAAAGATGCCTCCCGGCTTCAGGGAACGGCGCACCAGTGAGAAAAATTCCACGGAGTAAAGTTTGGAAATCGTTTCGTCGTGGGGGTCGGGAAAATCGGCAATAATGATGTCGTATGTTTCGCTGCTCTTCATCAGATACGAATAGGCCTCACCCACAATCACCCTGACCCTGCTGTTTTCCAGGGATTTTTTGTTGAGCATGGACATTGAGGAATTATACCTGGCAAGGTCGATCATGGCCCTGTCGAGCTCTACCAGGGTTACCGACTTTACATCGCCCTTCCTGAGAATCTCCCTCACTGCAAGCCCGTCGCCTCCGCCCAGGACAATAACATCCTTTGATTGGCTCCCGTTCATGAACAGCGCAGGGAATACAAGCATTTCATGATACCGGTATTCGTCCGATGCAGAAAACTGAAGCGATCCGTCGAGGTAGAGCCTGAAGTCCCTGCCGCTTCTTGTGAGGACGATCTCCTGAAAATCAGACCTCTTGGAGTAAATGATATCATCATAATAGAGCCTCCTCTGCATCACCTGGGTCAGGGCATCGGATTTATAGGCGAGTATTGAAAGCAATACGATAAGCAGGGCAGGCACAAGAAGATGCAACTTTCTTTTCCCCGGATATTCAATTTTTACCATGACCAGGAGAGCCACCCCCATGTTTATCAGGCCGATGATGAAGCTCGAAAGGAGCCTGCCTGCCACAGGGAACAGGAGGAGCGGAAAGAGCAGCGAGCCTGCAAGCCCGCCCATGTAGTCCAGAGTGAGAACATTTGATATAATGTCTTTGAACGCTCCGTGCTTCTTCAAAATGCGCGTCAGGAGGGGTATCTCCAGCCCCACCATGGTTCCGATTAACACGAGAAAAAACAGGTGGAGCAGGTAGTATGACGGTGAAAAGGAGAAAACCATGGAAAGGACCAGGACCGAAAGGCCTCCCGTAAAACCCAGGGCGGTTTCAATGATGATAAAGTCCCGGAGGATATTATTCACGAGAAATCTGGAAAGGAAGGAACCGATCCCCATGGAGCTGAGAAAAACCCCGATTGTTATTGAATACTGCTGCACCGGGTTTCCCAGGAGATAGGTAGCCAGGGAACCGAGGACGAGTTCATATATAATTCCGCAGAGTGAAAGTACAAAGACAGAAAAGAGAAGTAATTTTTCCTCGGAAAAGTTTAATGTCCTCTTCACTGCTTGTTGATTTTCATTTCGGCCGGGGGGTTCTCAATTTTCCTTGATGCCGTGCTTGGCGACATGATGACCGACGCGATGATTATTGAAATGCCGATGATAACAGCCCCGATAATAATCCCCAGCGATATGTTCTGGTCGTCTTCTATCTCTTTTTTCACCGAGAAGGGCGCAAAAAAATTGATGATTAAAAAGCCCACTCCCATCAATATAATCCCCACCAGGGAATAGATTGCCGTATCGATGATGCCGGTTAAAATGTTATTCCAGTCCATGGTTAAAATCCTCCACATTTAAAATTTTCATTTATCATTTGCCTCCTCTGAAACCCCTGGGACCCCCTGCGATGAAACCGCTCCCATGACGGATGGACTTCCTCATCTCCCGGTGCTTCGAGATGTAATCATTCCCGGCCCTGGGATATCCTACAAGAAAATGGGACATGGCAAAGCCTCCTCCCAGCAATATCAGGGCAATTGCAATATATTTAGCCATATTCCCGCCCCCAAAATAAATTATTTAGATGCAACATCAAAGGGGAGTTCATTATACATCCGTGCCTTTGTAATGTTGACAATGATTAACACTATCATGAGCACGGCAGCTATGAGATAGTATCTTACGCTCCCGGCTGCCGTTAACGAATATTTCACCGAATCTATCTCCCTCTTCTTTTCACTGTAGAGCTCAAGGTAGGCGTAATATTTCCCCGGCTCGTCAATAACAAAGGATGATGAACCCCGTAAATCATTTTCATGCCACGTACCTTCGCTATCGACACCCTTCTCATCCCAGAAATCCCCTGCCATTGTATAGGACTCAAGGGGGTCTTTCAGGGCATCTATTTCACTGAAAAGATTTTTGAGGACCGCTATGCCCGTCTGGCTGTCAGTTGCTTTTTTAAAATTGTCTTCTTTAAGCAGCATGAACCTGAAGGACTGCCATGAGAGGTTGAGGCGCTGAACTTTTTCATCAATATAAATATCAACATCATAGAGGCCGTTTTTCCTTGAAAGTTCAAAGGGCCCGTACACGACCTGGCTGAAATAGCTGCTCTGGCTGTTTTCAGACACTGGCTCGTTGCTTGTGATGACGCTCTTCCCCACCATTACATTTTTTACAGTTTCATAGGAGGCATAGCTGTAGATGGCAAGGATGAAAGATAACATGGCCCCCGCAGTGAATATGAAACTGCCTGTACGGTAGAGCCTCCTCTTACTCATCGTGTTTTCATAGGATTTCCTCACGTCCTCCCTGCCGAAGGCCTGGATATAATCCTTGTATGAAACAGTAACACCCATGGTCACGGAGACTTCATCATCCGTCTGTTCTATGGTAAAATTGCGGCCATCCTTTTTAAAATCATAGCAGGTTACGGCCTCGCCGATTTCAGGCTTCCATGTGAGCTCTCCCTCGAAAAAAACAATGCGGCCCGAGTAGGCTGTGTCCCTGTTTATTTTTTTTCCTTCGAATATAATCGACGAGGTATCGGACTCCAGGTCTATGGATTCGGGAACATACTCCTCGTAGGAATTCAGCTCCCCGTCCTCCTCGACGAAATAGTGCTGCACCCCGTCACTCGATACGGCAAGCCATTCGTCCCATGTGGACTTCTCGTATTCGTCCTCCTCCTGCATCCTGATCCTGCCGATGATTTCATATTCCACGCCGCCCAGGATCCCCTTGAGGCCGAGTTTGAACATGGAATTTCCGACGTCCTGGGTAAAGTCATCGGCGAAATACCGGTAAAACTCCCCGGTGTACTGGTCATACTCTTTTCCGCAAGAGAGGCACCTGCCTATGGGTGCCTCTTCATCTTCGTCAACGGTGCGGTAGGTCTTGACGACATCCCCGCCGCAGCCCGTACATTTCAGCTTGCTGTTTTCACCCTTTCCCAATGTTACGGGCCCTCCCCGGCAATTTCTATATCTCTTCTGAGCAAGGGCCTTCCGGTAAATATTTCCACTTCATCATCGGTCATCTCTATTGAAACTTTTTTCCCTTCACTGATGCCGTCAAGAAAAGTGACCCTGGTTCCCGGCTCCTGGTAGTAGTAGAGCTCCCCCTCGCCGCTCTCAATTTCCGCTATACCTTTCTCCTTTATCATGACCTTCTTTCCCCCGACAATCATGTTCTGCCCGGCCTTTATTTTCTCAGGGTCGGGTAAGTCGGCAGCTTCCAGCATCTCGAAATATATGGCATAGGTGCCGTCGTCCTCGGCAAACCATGCAGTGCCCCCGTCATATTCAAGGAACCATTCATCATAATGGGCGCCCTTGCAGGCATACCTCATCCTGCCCAGGGCCCTGAAGGGCTTCCCGAGAATCGTCCCGCTGGAACCTACGCTGAAAATTGAAGGGTATTCGGCAAGTTTCGGATATTTTCCCGAAATATCAAGTCCGCTGTCGGTTATCCGTAAATGCGTTCCACAATAGCCGCACACCACAACCTTGCTGAACCTGTTTACAATTGCAACAGGCGCACCGCATGATGTGCAGCCGAGGGACGGCATATTATGTTAAAAGCCTTACTGCTGTTCGCCGCACTCAGGGCAGAACTTTGCCCCGGGCTTCAGCTTGGCATTGCACTTTTTGCAGTTTGAGCCCTGAAGATTGGCGCCGCATTTCGGGCAGAACTTCGCTCCCGCAGGGATGTTTTCCTTGCATGACGGACACGGCTCCGTAGCTACGACCATTTCCTTCCCGCATGAAGAACAGAATTTGGCAGCGGCCGGATTAACCGTATTGCAGTGGGGGCACTGTTTCTGGCCCTGCTGCTGCTGGCCCTGTCCGCCGCCCATCATGTTGCCCATCATGTTGCCCATCTGGTTTCCCATGCCCATGCCCATTCCGGCGCCCATCATGCCCCCGGCCATTCCATCGCTGCCGGCGGCCTTCTCCATGGTGTCAAAGGTCCTCTTCATCTTGTAGTCATCGCCGCCCATGATGTTTATCTCGGCCTTGTCCGCCAGGGCTTTTTTCAGCCTCTTGACTGACTCGTCCTCTTCGGGAATATTTATGGATTCAACGGCAAACCGGAGAAGCTCAATGCCGAAACTGGAAAAATCCTCGAGCATCTTTGCCTTGCCCGCGGTCCCGATCTCATCATAGTATGCAACGAGTTTAAGGATTGTGATGCTCTGCTTGATCATGAACTCGGCAATGAGATCCTGGATCTTCGGCATGATAATCTGGTCACGGACCCCGGAACCAATGGCATCGGTTGTGAAGGCCTGCCATGTCCCGATGGCCGTAATAAGGAAGCTCTTTATATCCTTGATCCTTATGGAATAGGATCCGAAGGCCCTGATGGGTACGGGAATATTATAAATGGGGTCAAGGAGCTGAATCGGCTGTTTTGTCCCCCATTTCAAATTCGGGATTTCGGACTTATTAATAAAGTATACCTCTGCAGGGAAAGGGGTCTTTCCTCCAAAGGGAATGTTTATGAGTTTTCCAAGAAGGGGAATGTTCTGGGTAACCAGGGTGTGCCTCCCGGGGCCGAAGGAATCCAGGGCCTGGCCGTTCTTGAAAAATATTGCCTCCTGCCCCTCCTTGACTATGAGCTGGGATCCAACGGCAATATCCCCCTCCTTGAACCTGTTTATCACCTCACCGGGAGCATTATTCCATTCAACAACATCAAGAAGCGCCATTTATATTACCTCCATAATAACATTTTTTCTCTCATCGAGCATTGTTTCAAAATTCCTGGACTTTTCCCTGACAGCCTTTACCGCGGACTTAAAATCGTCCCCCTGCGCGGTCCCGAGTTTAGACAGGGCCTCATTGAATTCATCAAGGCCCGATAGGAGCCTCCAGTCATATTCAAGGAGCCTCTCCTTATCAGCCTCGGTCACCTTCAGCTTGGAGGCCGATGCAGAAGTACCGTAATCGGCATATTTCACCTTTCTGTGGAGCTTCTCAAAGTTCATGTTCAGCGTATCGAGCTCACCGAGATATTCGAACTTACTCTCCTTGCTGTAGCCGGTGATGATATCGGAGATATCGTTCTTTATCTTCTGGATTCTGTCCGCCATAAAATCCCTTACCACCTGGTCGGCGGCATAGCTTTCGGCTGCCTCGACAAATCCCTTGAACCCCGGGATAAGGTTACCCAGCTTATTTGTGAGGTTGTCGATAAGGTCCCTGTTTTCACCTATTCTTTTTTTTACGTTTGATAAATCTGGCTGCATGGTTTTCACCCTCTCAATTTAGAATCGGAAGCGGATGATATTTACATCCGCTCACCCTGGCGTTAAATTCGCCATATTTAATGGGATATAAAAAGACTCAGCCACGGAGACACTGAGACACAGAGTATGATTAAGCTTGTAATCAATATTATTTATTTATTAAGTAATATCAATATACAATTGCTTATAGTAACATTACATATAATCAGCTAAAATTTCTCTGTGTCTCTGCGCCTCTGCGGCAGCATCTTTTTTTTGCCCCCTGTTTTTATAAAGAAATCCCATTTACAGAAAATACAGGATTTATTCCTTTTTTTTAATTTTCATAACTACAGTCTGATTTACTCAAAATATGAATAAAAGTCAAGATAATATTTCATTCTTCCCGGATATCACCCAATGAGTCCTGTATCTTCATCAATAAAGAGGCATATTCCTTTTCTGCTTTCAGGTATTTCACAATGAGCTCATCGTCAGAAAGATTCACCAGCATTTCTGCAAGATCAGCCCTCTCAAAAGACTCAATGATATCGCCATTAATCTCCCTTTCAGAGATGCTACGGTTAAGCTCTCTGCATTCATCAAAGAGCTTTTGTGACTCTGGATTGTTATTGAGTTCGATGAATGTATTATGAAAATTAATATAAACATCGCTTCCGGTTATCATAATGCCAAGGCTGTTGGCTTTATCAAGAATTTCCTGCATAGCTATATAATACAAAAAAAATCCTCCTTTGTAACAAAATTTTTTCCAAATAACTAAAAAAACGGGAGTTTTCACCTAAAGAAACACCTCTTAATATCCTGGGAATCTCTTTTTGTTTGACATTTTAACAGCGGGTTAATTAAATTACATGGATAATATGCGGGAGAGAGATTATGACAGATTTAAAGCAGCTCATAGAGGATGAAAATAAGATCGAAACGGTTGTTTCAAGCGATATTAAGTTCAAAGGAAAAATGAAGTTCAGAAGCTCCCTGAAAATCAGGGGTACTTTTGAAGGGAAGATTGAGACAGAAGGTTTTCTCATAATCGGCAGGGAGGCGGTTGTAAGCGCGGATATTTCTGCAAAAATTGTCTCTATAAGCGGTGAGGTCAACGGCAAGATAAAGGCCAGCCAGGGGATCCATCTCCATAAGAACAGCAGGACAAGGGGCGACATCATAACCCCGGACCTCATGATGGAACAGGGCGCCTTTTTCAACGGCACATGCATCATGGATGAAAAGAGCTGAATTCCAGGAACCCCGGAGCATATTCAGTGCGCCTATCCAGAACTTTTAAAATTGCAATAGTAATTTTCCTGATTTTTGCATCGGCTGCATTTTCATGGGCTGATAATGAAAAGGCCCAGCCCAATGCCGCTATAGGATTCGGCGGCTCATTTGGAAGATACAATATATATACCCCCTCCCGCGGCTCTGATACACTGGAATGGTCTAACGGTTACGGGATCCAGGGGGGGTTTGTATTTGAACAAATGTTCAGCAACAGGATCGGGATACAGTCCGGCCTGTGGTATGGCGAGTCGAAAATAAAAGTATATGACGGGAAAAATGCCGGAGATATATCCCTCAAAACCCTCTCAATGCCCTTTTATTTTGTATTGTCTTTTAACAGCCAGTCAGTGGGTTTCAATTTTCTGGGAGGGTTTAATTTTACCCGTATAGTAGCATCGGATTATAATAATAATTCCATAATAAATGAAATACTTCTCTATGTTAATGAAAATCAGATTGCCATGTCCGGCGGTTTCAACATTAAATTCAGGATAACCAGTTTCACCGATTTTTTCATAGGCATGCTTGCTGACTTCAGCCTGAACAAGTTCATCAACGATACAATTAAAACCGATGTCACGCACCTCTATAACATCAGGGGAACCGGCGGTTTCATGTTCAGAACAAATATCTTCCCCATCAGCGAAAAACTCTGAGGTATAACTTTTCAGACCAAAAAATATTCCGAGGGCGGCTAATGAAAAAATCCCTGTTTATAAAACTATTAATCATACTTGCCCCGGCGCTCCTGTCTGCTGCCCCTTACAATGAAAGCGCAATAAGAATAACAGACCTTGCCGACATGGTATTATATGAAAACTACCCCGGGATCGAGGCAGAACTCAAGGGGGGAGTGAACATCAATGCCCCCACCGGAGCTCTGGGCCGGCCTACAGCCCTTATGCTGGCATCGGGAAGGGGAAATCTCAGGATGGTGGAATTCCTGGCAGGCAGAAACGCCGCAATAAATCAGAAAGACGACGATGAAAATGATGCGTTGATGTATGCAGCGCAGAGCGGTAATGTCAAAATAATAAAATTCCTCCTGTCAAAAGGAGCGCATGTTGACAATGAAAACAACAGGGGAAAAACCGCCCTGGAGATAGCATCGGAAAAAGGGGATGATGTTATGGTGAAGCTGCTCCTCGACAAGGGCGCCGACAGGGGGATCGGCCTGTCCCTGCCTGCAGCATCGAGATACGGATACTCATCAATACTAAAAATGCTGTTAAAAAAAAACGCCCTGGTCACCCTGAAAGACCGCAACGGGGCGACGGCATTCTTCCACGCTGCAGAAGGGGGGCACCGGGAGGCTGCGGAACTCCTTCTTCAGAACGGGGCCGATGTAAACATGGCCAGGAAGGACAGCGTCACTCCAGTCATGGCATCGGTAATGAACGGGGACACAGCCATGACCGCGCTTCTCCTTTCAAAAGGCGCGGCCCTGGAGCTTAAAAACAGCGAGGGCAGGACAGTATTCATGGAGGCGATAAGGACAAATATGCCGGAAATCAACCGCCTCTTTGTGAACAGTAATATTAATATACATGACCGGGACTTCAAACTCGATACCGCGCTCCACTACCTGTGCCAGGTTCCGGAAAATCCCGACATGAAAATGGCAGACACCCTGTTGAAAAAGGGAGCTGCCGTGAATATAAAAAACAGGGATGGAAAAACTCCTCTTATGTATGCCTCTGAGAAGGGGCATCTCGAACTGGTTAAACAGCTTCTGGGCAGCGGAGCCGATGCCCGGGCTGTTGATAAGAACAGAAAGGACGCGATGGCACTGGCCGCCCTATCGGGCCATGACGAAGTTGTGGCCCTGTTTAAAAGCACGGGCCTGCCGGATACAGGAATAAAACCTGATGCCCGGGCCACAAGGGAAGTTCTGGATAACCCGGGGACAGTAAGATTTTTCAGCGCAGTAAGGAGAGGTAATGCGGCAGTTATCATCCAGGAACTGGAAAAGGGATTTACTGTTAATACAAGAGACAGGGAGGAAAATACGCCGCTCATCGCACTGTCCAGGTCGCCGCTTCCGCAGAAGGTTAAGGTTTCAATTACCGCCATTTTAATAAATGCCGGGGCCGGAGTGAATCATGAGAATTCAAAACCCCTTGGCGCCATTGACTATGCATTGGAATACAATGATTATGAACTGGTGAGGCTCCTCATTGAGAAAGGGGCCGGAAGAAAAGGGCTCCCTCTTCTCCTGTCAGCCTTTACAAACGGCGACATGGATACGGCGAATTACATTGTGAGTAACAAAAATATTAATGTGTCGGAAGCCCTCCTGACAGTGGATGATTACAGGATAGTCAGACTGCTTGTTGAAGCGGGAGGAGATGTAAACTTCAGGGACAGTGCCGGCAGAACGCCGCTCATGCGCAGATGTGAGCTGAATCCTGGATGGGGATTTTACCGGAACAGCCTGGCCATAGAGGAATATTTGAAAGCTGGCGCCGACATTGATGTAAAGGATTCCAAAGGGATCAGCGCTCTTGCACTATCCAGGGCCTCGGGAAACAGGAAATTGTCCGAGTTCCTTGTGAGCAAAGGGGCGAAGTGAATATATTTTTGCAGACAATACCCTATTGTTAATTTGACACAGCAGGCCAATTGAGTGAATCTGGGACTTTTCTCTTAATTGCGTCTTTTAATTCCACCTCTATGGGTGTAACTCCCCCGCATTCCGTAGTCTGCCGTTCCGGCTCCCTGCAGGTGAACGAGGCGGTGAATTTATAAATGGCTACCCGCCGGTTGTTGAGACAGTTCCATATATACACATCATAGCCGCCATCGCTGCCCGTCCGGTATGACTGGTCCGGAGGCTGCATGCCGGAAAATTTAGTCCAGGATTTTGAGCAGCAGCCGGAGAGGATGAATAAGAAAATGACAAGCTGCAAAGGAAGCATACTCCCTTGCACGCCCCCTTTGCAGCCTGACCTTGAAAACATAATAAACTTCTACCCCAGCTTATCCATCATGGCCGGGATCACCTCAAAGAGGTCGCCCACTATGCCGTATGTGGCTATGTTGAATATGGGAGCTTCCGGGTCTTTGTTGATGGCCACGATGCACTGTGAGCCCTTCATCCCTGCGATATGCTGTATGGACCCGGAAACGCCTGCAGCGATATAAAGATCCGGCGTCACGGTCTTGCCCGACTGGCCCACCTGCCTGGAGGGTTCAACCCATCCCGAGTCTACTACGGGCCTTGTGGCAGCGTACTCTCCGCCCAGTTTCTTTGCAAGGGGGATAATCATCTCCTTGTACTTGTCCCCGTCCTTCACTCCCCTGCCGCCGGTAACAATGACCTTTGCCTGGGTTATATCAATGGAGCCTGCCATGGTCTCAACAATCCCGATTATCTTTCTCTTGAGATCTCCCATGGATACGGCGACATTGACAACGGTTCCTGCGCTGCCTGCCGCCTCGGGGCTGTAAGCCCCCTTTTCAAAGGTTGCGACGAATTTGCCGGTCTTTACCTTTTTATCCTCCTGGATCTTTCCGTTATAGATGTTTCTCGTGAGTATCAGTACGCCTCCTTCAACATGGGCCTTGTTGCAGTTTGATACAATACCGGCGCCCAGTGCCATGGCTGCCTTTGCGGCGAAATCGATACCGTTGTAGCTGTGGGCTATGAGTACCCCCTTCACATCCTGTGCGCCTGCCAGGGCCTTTACCGCCTGTGCATACCCTTCGGGGGTGAATGATGCCAGGCCGGCATCAACAACTGAGAATACCTCGCCGATGTACTTAGATATCTCCTTTGCCATGGAATCGTCATTTGAGAATACGGCTGCTGCGGCGCCGCAGCCCATGGCAGCGCCGATCTCCTTAGCCGCCCTGCAGAGCTCAAAGGATGACTCGGTGATCGTTCCGTTTTTATGTTCTACAATTGCTATTATCTTTCCCATTGTGAGCCTCCTATATTACCTTTGCCTGGTTCTTGAGTTTATCGATGAGCGCTGCCGCGGCAGTAGCCGGGTCGCCTGCGATTATTTCAGCCTTGTGCTCTGAAACCGGAATGAACATCCTGATAAATTCGGTCCTTGAATCCGTGGGTGTACCCAGGTCTGCCGATGTTTTCGCTTCAAGGTTCTTCTTTTTGGCCTTCATGATTCCGGGGAGGGTGGGATACCTGGGCTCATTTATTCCAGACTGTATTGACAGCACCGACGGGACTGAAATCTCAACCACCTCGTTCATACCGCCTTCCAGCTCCCTGTTGAGTTTGAGCCCCTTGTTGTCATTTACCAGTTCAAGCTTCACCACATTGGTGCAGTGCGGCCAGCCGAACATGTCAGCCAGCATTACACCGGTGACGCCGGCCTGGTCGTCTTCTGCCTGCACACCGGTGAGCACAAGGTCCACTCCCCCGATCTTTTCAATGGCCTTCCATAAAGCTGATGCAACGACAAAGTTGTCGCCGGCCTCGATTACCGGATCGTTTATGTGGACCCCCCAGTCCGCGCCCATGGCAAAGGCCTGCCTGATATCCTTACCTGCCCTATCGGGCCCGGCTGTTACAATGATTACCTCACCGCCGATCTTCTCTTTGAGCTGCAGGGCCGCCTCAACAGCATAATTGTCAAAATCATTAATCTTGTAGGCAACCTGAGTTTCATCAACGCGTTTCTCATCAAGAATCTTAAACTTCGATTCCATGTCGGGAACCTGTTTCAAACAGACAACAATCTTCATATTATTACTCCCAATAAAAAATTTTTGAAAAAGGACTAAGGACAAACAAAAAATTATACCCTTGCATATTTTTTTATCGAAAAGATGCCGGGTGGCGTCAATCCGATTTTATGAAATTCATAATTACATAAAATGTTAAAATGTCAATATTAATCGGAAAAAAATGGAAATTTTTTTACTCAGGTATGATAACACCCTCGGGCATGACCATGACCGGCCGGGCCTCACCGGGATTAAATGGGGCCCTGAGGACTATTTTTTCCTCTTTGCCTTCAATAAATTTCTTCCTGTCGTGGTCCCTGAACCTGACAATAAGCTCGCCCTTACCTTTCTCAAAAAACAGAAAACATGACCTCACATTTCCCAAATCCCTCCTGATGCCCGATATATTCACAAAAAGGGTATTGTTCATATCCCCGGGGCGGCTCCGCTGATACTCCCCGAAGGGAGGGAGCGTTGTATGGCCAGAGAGCCACAGGTCAACCCGGTACTTTTTCAGGACATTGACAAACCTGCCGGAATCAAGAATTTTGCTCCTGTGGATCGATGAGAAGACAAGGCCGCTCTCCGGGATCTGGGCATGGGTTATGGTTATGACGGTCTTATCCTGATTTTTTGTGACGCACTCCTCCCAGAATCGGAAGGAGTGGTCCGATATTTCCGTTGGAGAGCTGTTAATCTCATCTGCGAGAAATATGATAATGACATTGCCCCATATGACAGAATAGTAGAGGGGCTTTTTCATATACTTGAAGAAGTTGGCAATGTTCCTGGCGTCATGATTCCCGGTGATCTCATACCAGTATGGGACAGCGGCCATTTTTCTTGTCTCAAGGATCCACATGAAGTCATTATCGCTGTCACTGTACTGGACTATATCGCCGGCCATGATCCCCATATCCACCGGCTGGAGGTTGTCCCTTACATCGGCTGCGGCGATTTCATAGTGGGCCCGCTCTTTCAAGTTCCGCGGCTGTATGTCGGAATGGGCCCATATGACAAGACGGTTCCCGGGATAATTTTTTTCCTGTGCAGGGGAATCGCCGCCCTTGAGGACATGAATAGGGTAAAAAACAATAATGGCGGCAATGAGTGTCACGGAAGGAATAATTTTTTTCATTTCTTCACTTTTGCCGCGGCAAGAATGGCCCGAATCTGCTCAGCCAGAACCTCTTTTTTTGCAGTACATGGTTCGCCTCCCATTCTCGATTTTACCTCTATCTCTCCGCTGGCAAAATAGTTCTTCCCGGCAACAACCCTTACCGGTATGCCGGTAAGATCTGCATCGGCAAATTTTACACCGGGGCTCACCCTCCTGTCGTCATACAGCACATCAAACCCCGACTCTTTCAGGAACCCGTAGATTTCATCGACAGCGGCAGTTTCAGCCTCGGTCTTCGCTATTCCAATAAAGTATATATGAAAAGGGGCAACTTCGACGGGCCATATGATCCCCCTCGCATCATTGTGCTGTTCAACAACGGCAGCCATTGTCCTGTTCACCCCGATGCCGTAGCACCCCATAATGGGCACCGTCTCCTTTCCGTCCCTGTCAAGGACCGTGACTCCCATGGAACGCGTGTACTTGTAGCCGAGCTTGAAAATATGGCCCACCTCTATCCCTTTTCTCTCATACATCGGCGTGGAGCATGACGGGCACCGGTCGCCTTCCATGGCAGAGGTGATGTCTGCCTCATCCTTTATAATGAAGTCCCTGCCGGGATTGACCCCGGTGTAATGGAGGTCCTTTTTATTGGCCCCGGTTATTGCATTTACTGTATCCTTTACAGAGAGGTCAAAAATTGTCCTCATTTTAAAATCATTTACCGGGCCGGCAAAACCTGTGGGCGCCCCGGTGAGTTTCAGAATGTCCTCATCGGTTGCAAGGCCAAGCTCCACGGCCCCGAGGATGTTCTTGAGCTTCACCTCGTTTATCTCGCGGTCGCCGGGGACAACGGCCATGGCCGGCTTCCCGTCTGCCATGTATATGATGCTCTTCAGAAACCTGCCGGCACCGCATGAAAAAAATGCGGTGAGGTCGTCGATTGTCCTGACCCCCGGTGTATCCACGGACGCAAGCCCCTCCGGCGCATCCTTCTCCCGGGGCCCGGCACCCCTGCCGTAAGCTGCCTTTTCCCTGTTGGCCCGGTACCCGCATCCGTCGCAGAGGAGCAGTACCTCTTCTCCAACGTCAGATGCCACCATGAACTCCTCGGAATTTGAACCTCCCATGGATCCGGTGTCCGCCTGGACAGGGATGGTTTCAAGGCCGCACCTCTCGAAGATCCTCCGGTAGGCCGTTCTCATCCCCTGGTAGGATTCCTCGAGCCCCTTCTCGTCAAGGTCAAAGGAGTAGGCATCCTTCATGATGAACTCCTTGCTCCTTATGACCCCGTACCTTGGCCTTACCTCGTCCCTGAACTTTGTATTTATCTGGTAGGCATTGACCGGGAGGTCCCGGTATGATGAAAGTATCTGCCGGAGCACCGCGGTAAAGGCCTCCTCGTGAGTGGGGGCCAGCGAATATTCCATGCCGTTCCTGTCCTTTATCCTGAACATCTCAGGCCCCATGGTATTCCACCTCCCCGACTCCTTCCATAAATCGGCGCTGGTGAGCTCGGGCATGAGGAACTCAAGGGCGCCTGCCCTTTCCATCTCCTCCCTGATTATCCCGATAATCTTCAAGAGCACCTTCACCCCCAGCGGAAGGTAGACATACATCCCTGCCGATTCCTTCCTGATAAGACCGGCCCTGGTCATGAGCCTGTGGCTCACAACCACGGCATCGGACGGGTCCTCTTTCATCGTGGGAAGAATATATCTCGTCATTCTCATATACGTTCCATCCTGTAATTAATAAAATTAGCCCTATCCAAAATATTGGAAAAACATTGTTATTCATATTCCAATAACTACATGCCCTCACCGCGCTCTGCGCACCCTCTCCCGATAGGGAGAGGGTTTTTGTGTATAAAATAATTAAAAATAGAAACTGTGTTTTTCATTTTTTGTGAACTCAATTAGATATCTATCGACATGATACCTAAGGTCTGTAATTACCACAACCCCCCTCTCCCTACCCCGGGAGAGGGGCCGGGGGTGAGGGCATGAGATTTAAGCGCTTTTCAATATAAAATAAGATCATCCCGGTTGATGACCTCGTTAAAGTACTTACTCCCGAGGATCTTCTTTATATCATGGGACTTTTTGCCCATTATCTTCTTTAATTCCTCTACATTATAGTTTACAATCCCCTTCCCGATGAGGGCTCCATCGGAAGTGCTTATGTCCACGGGGTCACCCATATCAAAATCGCCCTGTACATCTGTGATGCCCGAAGCAAGCAGCGATTTCTTTGCATCCCTGAGCGCTATGACTGCGCCGCCGTCAATGGTAATGAATCCGTCGGGTTTCCTGAGGGCAAGCCACTTTTTCCTGCTCCCCAGTGACCTGTCTTTGCCTATGAAGATGGTCCCTATCCTCTCTCCGTCGAGGATGCGGCCCAGTACATTCTTCTCGCTCCCCCTTGCAATGACCATCATCTCGCCGAATCTGATGATAAGCTCGGCAGCAAGGATTTTTGTGAGCATACCGCCAGTGCCATAAACCGATCCAGCCCCCCTGGCGTTCTGCATGATCTCCTCGGTAATTTCGAAAACTTCATCGGCAGGCACAGGGTCTTTCAGGTCATGGTAAAACCCGTCCACGTCGGAAAGGAGGATGAGCAGGTCGGCATCTATGAGGCTCGATACATACGCAGAGAGGGTGTCGTTGTCTCCGAATTTTATCTCCTTGACGGTGACCGAGTCATTTTCATTTACTATGGGTATAATCCCCATGTCCAGGAGAGAAGTAAAGGTGTTCCGCGCATTCAGGTAGCGCTTGCGGTTTTTTATATCGTCCTCGGTAAGGAGGATCTGGCCGATAGTGTATCCCTTTTTTTTAAAAATGGCCCTGTATTCATTTATCATGATCGACTGGCCTACAGCGGCAAGGGCCTGCTTTTCAGGGATTGATAGAGTGTTCCTGTTCCTTCCCATGGCGCCGGCGCCGGCGGCAACAGCCCCTGACGAGACTATCACCACCTGATAGCCCCTTTTTAAAAGGGCTATCACTCCTCCGGCAATCCTGGACATCTTTTTCCTTGAGAGGTTTCCGTCTTCGGCAATGGTGGATGTGCCGACTTTAACTACTATCTTCCTCACATCTTTAAGATGCTCTTTGCGTGGCATGTCAACCGTCCATGAGATCGTCAATAATTTCGATAAGGCCGGTTATATTTTTTTTGTCAACGGCCGATATTGCAAGCAGTTTATTGCCTTCTAATATTAAAATTCTCTCATTAAGCTCCTCTTCATCAAGGAGGTCCGACTTTGTAAGGATGATATAGCCCGGCTTTTTCAGAAGTTCGCCATTGTAAAACCCCAGCTCCGATTTCAGGAGCTCAAGGTTGTAGAGGAGGTCATCGCCTGTGCATTCAATAAGGTAAAGAATTACCTTCACCCTTTCAATATGCTGGAGAAATGAGAGGCCCAGCCCATGGCCCTTGTGGGCCCCTTCAATGATTCCTGGAATATCGGCTATCCGGTAGGGCTTCCCGCCCCGTCCCTCAATGATGCCCAGGTTGGGGATCAGTGTTGTGAAAGGGTAATTTCCAATCTTCGGCCTGGCATTGGTAAGAATAGAAAGCAATGTGGATTTTCCCGAATTGGGCAGGCCCACAAGCCCTATATCAGCAATTAATTTCAGGTTCAGGGTTATGAGGATCTCTTCTGTTTTTATCCCGGGCTGCGCGAACCTGGGAGTTTGAAAAGTCGACGACTTAAAAAAGGCGTTCCCCTTTCCTCCTATTCCCCCTTCTGCTGCAAGGTACCTGGTATTTTCATCGACCAGGTCAACAAGGATATCCCCGGACTCAGCATTGATGATCTGGGTTCCCGGAGGGATTTTTACAACAAGATCATTCCCGTCGTGGCCTGTCCTGTTTGCGCCCATGCCGTGCATGCCGTTGCCCGCCTGGTAGATCCTGTTCTTGGAAAAATGGGAAAGGTTGTGGAGGTTCATGTTCGTTTCAAAATAGACGCCCCCCCCCTTGCCTCCGTCGCCGCCGTCGGGCCCCCCCTTGGGCATATACTTCTCCCTCATGAAGGAGACAGAGCCCGGTCCGCCGTTTCCCGCCTTCACCCGTATGGTTATGGTATCTGTGAATTTTGCCAATATATGACTCCCAAAATAGAAGGCGAGGTCTAAGAACCTCGCCTTCGCAGATAATCAAAATATAAATAGCCTGTCAGACTGCAGGTGCAGGATACACGGAAACTTTCTTTCTCCTTTTATCGAGCCTCTCAAAGGTGACAAAACCGGTTATTGTGGCAAAAAGGGTATCGTCGCTCCCCCTGCCCACATTGTTGCCGGGGTGGATCTTGGTTCCCCTCTGCCTCACGATTATTGTTCCCGCATTAATAAGCTGGCCTCCGAATCTCTTTACACCCAGCCTCTGGGAATTCGAATCCCTGCCGTTTCTTGTTGAGCCGCCGCCCTTCTTGTGTGCCATTGTAATCTCCTGTTATACTTTGACGGCTTTATCATCAAAATGTATTTCCATGATGCCGTCGTTGTTTTTTAATATTTCCATCAGGCCGATGAGAAGGAGCCCCGCTATTGTTTCGAGCTTAATCATCTTTTCAATCCCCAGGCCTGTTATGCTGAATTCGCTGCTTATGTATCCGTCCCTGATTGTCAGATCCTGTTCTATTTCAGCTATCCTGGATATTCCGGCCACTGCAGTCTGTGCCAGAACCGAAACCGCCGCGCAAACCAGGTCTTCACCCTTTTTCCCTGTGCCGGAATGGCCTTCAACCCGTATACCTGCAGCCTTTGACCTGTCCTTAAATCCTATACCCCTGTCAAAATAGATATTTGAAAATTGTATCTTAATCAAGCTTCATCAATATGAAGGGTTTCAGCTTACCGCAACACTGCTGATCTTTATCTGCGACAGGTCCTGGCGGTGCCCCATGGTTTTCATGTAGTTCTTTCTCTTCTTGAATTTTGCCCCGAAGACCTTCTTTCCCCTGATGTCGCCGAGGACCTTCGCCTCGATCTTCACATTTGCCAGGTAGGGCTGGCCGATAAGAACCTTTTCCCCGTCTGCCAGGAGGAGCACCTTGTCAAAGGTTATATCCTGCTCCTTCTGGATATTCAATTTATCAACGCTTATTACCGCGTCGTTCTCCACCCTGTACTGTTTACCGCTTATTTCAACAATTGCATACATAATCCTTATCTAAACCTCTTTAATTATAAAAAAATCATACGGCATGGCGCTATTCAGGAAACCGAGGGAGACTTACCTGAAGCTCCTATTGCTTTTCCACCCTTTCGTCTGGGCCCACAAGGAATTGAACCTTGGACCCCCTGATTATGAGTCAGATGCTCTAACCAACTGAGCTATGGGCCCTGAAACCATATAGAGTGCCATCTATCATAATACACGACTTTCTGTCAAGAAAATTTACAACATGGAGAAAATTGAGGCACTTATTTATAATGCAGAATATAAAAACACGGCTACTATAACCATTGGCACTCTGATTTTCTTCATTATTGTTTAATCTATCAACAGATTAATTTTTTTAAGATAAAATTTATTAAAATTAATAGTTTAAAAATCGGCTGATTCAATCATTACAACGATATCAATGTCGCTATCATCTTTCATTTATTCGCGGGCAGCAGATCCGAAAAGACCAAGACGTATTAAATGATATTTATTTCCGTATGCTATGATAAAATTTTTAGATTGTCGAGTATTTCATTTTTTTCCATATCATTATTCCTGTATTATTCTTCATGATAGGAATCTGCACAAATAAATGATAAAAACAGATCCCGAAAATCGTTAAAAAAAATAGAAAGTATTTAATAAAACCCTATTCAAGAGACAGAATAAAAGTACTCTGCCTTAAAATTTATAAAAAAGTTTTAAAATCCTCTAAATTCTTTTCTTTTATCTTTATTTTGATCGGCTTCTCGTCTTTTTGCAATTTCTCTATCTTCATACATTATACAATTTTTTTGATATACATTACCAATACCAAGCAAACATTGAGATGCTTCTAATCTATATTTAATGGTATCCCATCCACACCATTCTACATTTCCCAAATTATCAAACTCACATTTAAAAGGATTACCATATTTTTCTTTTAAATATGATAAAAATTGATCCCATTCACTTGAAGACATCTGTATCATCTCAACACGAATTGAATATAGTTCATTCTCGTAAAAATATAATCTTATCTCATTAACCTTTTTATCATTTATTTCTATTTGAATTGAAATAAATTTATTATCAACATAAACCCTGTTTTCAAATTTTGAATAGTTTTTTTTAATTTCCCCTAATACTTTTTCTTTGGAATCCCCAATAATAAATTCTTTATATCCAAAATTACTTCTTTTGTTTTCTGATGAAAATAAAGTTATGCTGAAAAATGAAATTCCCATCAATATTAATATAATTTTTCTCATGTTCCCCCTATAAAAAATAATAATTGAAAATGATAGATGACCTTGCTCCCGAATCATAGACAGAAAGAATCCCCATCTGATGCTTCATTCATGCAAGATTGCATCAATAATTTCTAAAAAAATCATCATAACCATTTTTTTTAACTATTATTCTAACCGTAATATGACTTATTAGCATCCCTCACATTCATAAACTGATATTCTAATTTTAGCTCACTATATAATACCTCGACTATTCAAAATTTTCGCTGTTGGTTATTGGTTTTTTATAATATTTGTGTATAGAATATAAATTGCCCTTTTGGATATAAGATACAAATTCCATTTTCTATCAGTTCCTGTAATTATTCTATAAAATATATTTTATGACAATCACAAATAATAAAATTAATGTTTTTCAATAATTCTTCGAATTATCGATTAAAATCATCACTCTCACCCAGAAAAATTCACTCTACTCCCGCAATTTTTAATATCCCTTTTCGAAAACATTGAAAACTTGGAGATCGGTTTTCCACTACATTAATGTGAGGTGTGATATTTCTTGCCCATTCATGTTTCAAGGAACCGATCACATGATATGGCTTATCTTTAAGCGAAGCGATCCCGCCATGATACACAGCATCGGCAAGCAATTCCCATGTTCTGCATATCGTATCGTTTTTATAGGTATTTAATATGGCTGTTTTCACGGAAGGATAAGCTTTCATTATAGCATTGATATCCCCTAAAAGCCATGCTTCCATTTCTTCGACAGCTATACGAAATAAAGTATCTGGATGAGGATTACACGCATCTTTTAACTTTAGCAATTCCTTTTTAAAATCGATACAGTTATTTTTATCGTTATCGACAACAACTACTACAGAAACATCTTTATATTTGATATATGTTTTTCCATAGGCAATTAATAAACGGGGAAGACGGTCAAGCAGGATACGTTTCCTCGGATTAGTTTTCCCCATTAAATTTCTGGGAATATACCCAATCCCTTTATAAGAAATAATACGATAGGTACATATATTTCCTGAAGGACCGATAATTTTACTTAGTATAACCTGTAACATTTCTTTCCCGGAACTATCCTCAACAAGAATCTCGAGGTGCTTCATTATTACTTGTGACCTCCCTCAAGATAATCACTATACCACAAACTGCCTAATGGCAGCCCCTCTGACACCATATTTTTTATTAATGGATCATCGCTTGCCCTTCGAATTGTTGAAAAACCGTTATCTCCCTTTTCAAGTATCCATACCTCATCAGGGCTCAATGCATCAACGAAGTATGGTTGATGTGTCGTAATAAATACCTGGGGGCTATTTATTTTACCGGTGGCATGTACCCGAAATTCATTCGCGAGCGTTTCTAACAGTTTATGGTAGAGACCGTTTTCCGGTTCTTCAATACATACAAATGGAGCCGGTTCCGGATCTTGTAAAAGTAAAAGATAACAAAACATTTTCAATGTACCATCGGACATTTGCTGTTGTGTAAAAGGCTTCACGAAGCCTTTGTCCTTGAAAAGTAGATATAAATTATTGGTAACTTCATCTCTATAAGTTAGAATTTCACCAATGCCTGGAATTTTTTCAGATATATCTTTAAGAATACGTTTAAAAATGATAGGGTGATTCCGTTCCAGATATTGAACTACATTGCCCATATTATCGCCATGAAGATTCAGATGTTTTTGAATACCAGCCTGGGGAATGGTACGAGCCGCGTCGGGTGTAAAATAGCTGAGATACCAGCTCTGAATGAATTGTTTGAATTTAGTAATACGTGGGTGTTCTTTAATGTGCTCCGCAAGTGTCACGATTGCCAGCTTATAAGGATCTAACTCAATTTCAATTTGATCAAGGTCATCCCCTTCCACGCTATCCGTACCGGTCCATGCGCGGCCTTTACCTCTTTCAAGCCATAAAAAAGACAAGGGTTGTCCTTTACTTTGTCCTTTCCGGCGCTGACGCAGACGTTCGCTTACAACAATGGGCAATTGTGTAATTTCGTCTTTATTTATATATACTTCATAGGTTATCGGTCTGTCATTCAATGATTCACGATAATATATCGTTATTCCAATTGGATCCGTGACACCTAATGTAAATAGTTTATCGAGACCTCCTCTGTTTCGAGCATTACATGCCGTTTCAATATCAGTTTCCATGCAATCGGCTAAAAATCCAAGCACATCAAATATTGTACTTTTCCCCACGCCATTTTTGCCGATAACGGCAGTTAGAGGAGTTAATTGTTCGGCATCCTTCAGGTCTGGGTCCGTACCTATGCGTCCCAATGCAACATTTCTCAATGATCGGTAATTTTGTATTTTAAAACCCTCAATTAATGCCACAATCATTTATCTCCATTTAATAAACGTTATTCTTTCGGAAAAAGATTTATGGCTCCCTGGAAAAACTCCTTGATAAGGGAAGATATTCCGTTGGAAGGCTCCTTCTTTTTTTTATGATACGGTTGCAGTAGAATTTTTATAAGGAATAAATTTTAAATTTCATTTCTTACCACATACGGGTTTATTCTTCCGAATCAGGCAATCCTTTCATCAGGCGAATCACGGCGAAGATGATTAATGATAATTAATTTTTCCTTTCATAAAAATTAATCCCCCATCAGCTACTCCACGGTAATTCCGGCCACATAGGGGTTCCCGAGGTTTCCCGAGCCCATTGAACTTTTCTTATTTATTTCCTCGGCATCGGAATAGGCTTCAACTATACCCACAACATGAATAATGGCAGTGATGAAGAAGAGGAGCCCTGAGACAATCACCTTTGACTGAAAGTCGGGACCCTTGTTCTGGACAAAAGACCGGTAAATGTAGTAACCGGTCACCGAGTACCCTGCCCCTGCTGCAAGGCAGAAGGCAATCCCTTTCAGGTCCTTCCTGAGGTATATCTGGCCGCCCCCGGGGATAATAAGTGAGAGCAGGCACGCAAGCCGTGGATCTTTTCTCTCACCCTTCCGGGAGCTATACCTGCTTTCCGCGGTCCGGCCTGAGACTTCAACATCTTCAGAGCCCCTGTCATCGCCCCTGAAGATCTTTTTACTCTCGTTTTTTTTCCTGGCTCCCTCCTCCTCAATTGTAAGGGGGTAGAGAGCCGGCATGAAATGGTAATTCATTAAAAACAGTATGGCTAATGTCATTGCTGAAACCCTGCTGAATCTCATGTTAACCACCTTCCGATAGAGTTGTCATTTTCACAGGAAGGAAACCCTGTTCCTGCCGTTTTTTTTGGAGACGTAAAGTGCCCTGTCTGTCCTTGATATCAGGTCCTCCTTTACCCTGTCCGATTCAGGGTCGAGCTGGGATATGCCGATGGATATGGTAATGCCCAGTTCATCGTCGCCGTTTTTAAGCTTTACATTTGCGATGCTCTCCCGTATCCTCTCAGCTGCTATAAGGGCCTCAGTAATTTCCGTTTTGGGCATGATTACGGCAAACTCCTCGCCGCCATACCTTGCAGCGGTGTCCGACGGCCTGATGTTTTCCATCAGGACCTGCGCGACCATTTTCAACACGCTGTCGCCGGTTATGTGGCCGTACCTGTCATTAAAATCCTTGAAATGATCAATATCCGCCATGATGAGTGAAAGAGGCTTTTTGGTAACAAGTGACTTCTCAAAGATCTCATTAAGTGTGGCCTGAAAAAAGTGATGTATCTTCAGTTTCGTCATCATGTCCGTTGTGGCCATGTCGTAGAGCCTGGCATTGTGAATTGCTATGCCGGCAAGTGATGCAATCTGCAGAACATAATCCATCTCCGAGGGGCTGAATTCCACCTTTTTTATGCGCTCACCGAGAATCATGATGCCGTTGAGCTCCCCCTTGCTCACCAGCGGCACAATAAGCCCCGGGTCGAGCATTTTCAGCAGGCTGAAAGACGAGTCGGCGAGGTTGCCCTTTATCAGATCCTCCAGGGTGAAACACCTGAATTCCCTCGCGATGAACCTCACTGTTTCAGAGAGGGATATTATTTCATATTCCGTTGTATGGTCTATTTCAAAACCCTTGTAATTTCTGTGAAGGGTGAAATTATCAAACCCCACCCCTTTTCTAAGAAATATACCGGCTTTTAAAAGCTGCATCTGCCCCATGAGCGTAAGCAGTATAGAATCGATAAGGGTGTTATAATCAAGCGTAGAACTCAGCCCCTTGCTGATCTCCAGGATCTGCTTCAGGTCGTAAATTTTTCTTTCATACTGCTCAATTTCCACAGGCCATGTAATATTCTGTTCGGGCATGATATATCCTTAGTTTATGATAGAAACTGATTAAAAAATAACAGGTTTTATGAAAAAATTTATGATCCGCTCAAAGGGTATTATAATCATATCCTTTTTATAATATCAAACTAACAATAAAAGTTTTACCTGTCAAAAAAAAATCTTAATTTCAATAATATTTTGATAAATCATCTGAAATGCCATACCTACCCTGCAAGCGCAATGGCCTCTTTGAGATCGATCCGCCTGTCGTATATTGATTTCCCCAGGATACAGCCCTTAAGGCCCATGTTCACATATTCCTTCAGTTTTTTAATATCGGAATATGACGCAATGCCTCCCGAGGCAATGAGCTCTATTCCTTTGATCTCAGTGAGGATTTTCTCAATGGTCGGAAAATTAGGGCCGCTCAGCATGCCGTCGGTTGAGATGTCGGTGTAGATTATCTCTTTTATATCGATACTGACCAGCTCTTTTATGAACTCCAGCGCGTCCAGATGGGATATATTTTTCCATCCGTGCGTAGCCACCATGGAATTTCTGGCATCTATTCCGGCAATGATGTACTTCCGGTATTTCTCAATGATCCCGCTGAACTCCGGCCGGAGCACCACGGTGCCCAGGATTATTCTGTTAATACCGGCATCAAGGTATTTTTCCACCGATTCCATGGACCTGATTCCGCCGCCGACTTCAATCGGGATTTTCACTGATTTTTTAATTTCAGCAATCAGATTAAAGTTTACCGTATCTCCCAGAAAGGCGCCGTCAAGATCCACAACATGGATAAGCTCAGCGCCCATGTCCTGGAACTCCCTGGCAACATCAGCCGGGCTTGTCGAATATATTGTTTCCTTCCCCGGGTCACCCTGGAGGAGCCTTACGCAGTTTCCATTCCGTATGTCGATGGCCGGGATTATGAGCATACAAGCCCGGTAAAGTTCTCGATTATTTTAAGCCCCCAGTTATGGCTCTTTTCCGGGTGAAACTGGGCCGCGATGAGGTTTCCCTTCCCCACGATACACGGGAACCTGACCCCGTAATCAACCTCGCCCAGCATCCATGTCCTGTCCTCGATCTCGGGATAATAGGAATGAATAAAATAAAAGTAGGGATCCCCGGGAATGCCTTCGAGAAATTTTGATTTGTCCCGTATGGCAACATTGTTCCAGCCCATGTGCGGGACTTTATATCCTGCCAGGCTGAATCTCTTCACCTTCCCTTGTATGATATCCAGGCCTCTGGAAAAACCGAACTCCTCGCTTGATGAAAAAAGGAGCTGGAATCCCAGGCAGATGCCGAGGAAAAATCCCCCTCCATGAATGAACTCCTTCAGTGGCCCGGTCCATTTCAACTCGTCCAGGTGCTTCATGGCCATTCCGAATGCCCCGTCGCCCGGCAATATGAGGGCTTTTGAGTCTTTGATAGATGCAGGGTCGTTTGAGATCCTGACCCTGCCGGTATACTTCTCAACGGCTTTCACCACAGACCTGAGATTCCCCATCCCGTAGTCAATGACCGTTATCAAGAGAGGCTCCCCTTGAGGGACATTATTTTATCATTTAGGTAAGGGTCTATTGAACAGGCCTTGAACAATGAAAGGCCCAGCGCCTTGTATATGGATTCATGGATGTGATGCCTGTTTTCACCATGCAAAACCCTGACATGTATGCATATTCCCGCGTTGACGGCAAAGGAACGGAGAAACTCAAGTGTAAGCTCTTCACTAAATTTTTTAATGACACCGCTGAGTTCCATACCCTCATACCGGAAGTAAGGCCTGCCGGAGAGGTCAACTGCCGCAAGGGTGAGAGCGTCATCCATGGGGACTGTTGCGTCACCGAAGCGCCGGAGCCCCTTTTTCTCACCAAGAATTTTTTTAAATGCAAGGCCCAGGCTGATGCCGATATCCTCGACCGAATGGTGATCGTCTATGTGGTGGTCGCCTTTGCATTTAAGCTTAAGAAAAAACCTTCCGTGTTTCGACATTGATGAGAGCATGTGGTCGAAGAAAGGTACTCCGCTGTCTATTGATGATTCTTCCAGGGATGACAGCTCCAGCTCCAGTGCGATATCCGTCTCCCGTGTAATTCTCTTCTCTTCCGATTTACGCTTCATACTATTCCGCCTAATATTCAAATCCTATGCTGAAGAGTATTTCTCTTCGCCCGATAGACTTATTATCACAGGGCCACGCATAGTCAAGTTTTAAAATAATTATAGGAAAAATTGCAAGCCTTAATCCAAAGCCGAAATCACTCTTCAGATCGTCATATCTTCCGGTAGTTTTATTTAAATAATTAAATTTCCCGTCCCAGGCGGACCCTGCATCATAAAAAATGACCCCCCCGATATTGCCGGTGCCGATAAACAGGGGCCAGCCGAACTTGATTCCCTCGATAAATGTAAAACGGAATTCGGTATTTACAAAGAACATCTTTGTCCCGCTATATTCCAGGAGCGGATGGCCCCTGAGCGTATTGAACCCGCCAATGGCGTATTTAAAATACCTGCTCTCTTCACCGGAAGTCCTGCCGCCGGCCCCCCTGAAGGCGAAAACATATTTTTTACGTAAAAGAAAATATCTCCTCATATCAACATTGATATCCGAATAGCCGGCGTCCCTGCCTGATATGTCAACAGCCCTTTCCACTTCAACCCTCCCCCTGAAACCGTCCACGGGGACCATGCCGCTCCAGAGAACATTGTCATAGACCATGGAGGCCGAGGCCCTGTTGACATTGAACATTACGTCGGGGTTTGATACAAGCGGCGAATAGTCCTTTTCGATCCTCCCCGACGATACCTTCAGATCAAGCCTGAAATACCTGGTAAAGGGATAACTGGCTATGCCGTAGCAGCCGTAACTGTCCATGCCGGTTATTCCGTAATTGACATTATGGATGAGCTGGTTTATCCCTTCCAGTGAATATATGAGAAAGGGGTTCTTCTGCCGGTACATGCCGAAACCGAAATCCCACCGGTACCTGAGATAGTAATAGGCCAGGTCCAGGTTATAGTCTCCGCTGCCGTCCTGGCGCAGATAATTTGCCGTGAAGACAGTCCGGTGGTTCCCCAGGAGATCGGAAAAGGAGATCTGTACAATGCCCATCAGACCCTGGTTCACAATACCCGCCAGCCCGAAATTCACCGCGTCCGCGGCGAGCCAGGGGTCGTAATTCCTGAATACCGAATCTCCGATGCTGAAAGGAGACAGGGTTTTATCATGGACCATGTATTCTGTATCCCGTGCGGCCAGGTCGATTTTACGGTCAATATTGCCAATCTCCTTCATGAATATATCATACCCGGCATTATGATAGGATACAAAGGCAATATTCTTTCCATCAGGGAACCACCTGGGGTAAAAGATACCGGAGAGGGCATTGGTGACCATGGATTCTTTACCGGTGACCATGTCATGGACATAGGCATTGTAAATGCCGGTCCTGTTTGATATATAGAGGATCCTGTTCCCGTCGGGCGATATGTCGCACTGGAGGCTGCTCCCCGGGCCGCCGGTGACCAACTCCCTTTTCCCTGTAGCGATATCAATCCGCTCTATTTCATATGCCCCGGACACTCCCCCCGACTCCTCTACTCTGCCCGAAGAAAAGATGATGCTCCTGCCGTCAGGGGTCATCCTGGGGTACCTCTTGGGGGATCTGTCGCCGGTCACCAGCGACAGCCTGCCGGTCTCAAGGGAGAGGAGATATATCTGCATTGACCACCCTCCGGTGCCGATGAAAACAATGAACCTGCCGTCCGGAGAGACCGACGGATCGCGCAATTCCCTGACAGGAGGTTTAATCTCCCTGATTATTTTCCCCGAATCAGGGTCAACCATGTATATGACATCCCTCCCGCCGGACTGGGCGGTAAATACCACGGCTCTCCCGTCCCCGGTCCAGGTGAGGTAATTTTTAAAGAGGTGCATTCCCTCGAACCGCTCCCCCCTGTCAGCGGAGGCAAGGACCTTCACAATTTTCTCTTTCTTATCTTTAATCCCGCTGCTGTCTATGGATGCTGTTACAAGGCTTGCATAGATATCCCTGTTCGTGAGATAGGCAATTTTTTTCCCGTCCGGGGAGAGCGCGGGGCAGATGTTGATGGATGACCCCGTCTTCTCATGGAAGGTGATCTGTTTTCCATCATCATCCCCGAAATTTCTCTCTTTAGCCAGGTGAAAATAGCGTTTCTTGAAAAACCGTATCCATTCCCTGTTCATGTCCTCCAGGTCGTGTCCGGTAACAGACTTCATGGCCTCATCAATGGATGAAAGATCCCTGATATCGCGGAAGAGCTCCCCGACGGCAAACTTTCCGTAATTTTTTTCCAGGAAGAAAAAAAAGGACTGCCCCTCCTTGTAAAGAAGATACATGCCGGCAAATTTGAATTCGGCCAGCTCCTCCAGCGTGGAATACTTTTCATTGAACAGCGCGTCCCTCATGACCATGTCAGCAGTTTCATCAAACCCGGCTGAAATATATTCAGCCATGCCCTCTGCTATCCAGAGGGGAACTTTCGATATGTTGAACCCCGGAAATAGAGACGATGATTCACTGGAGAAAAGAATATTGAACTGGAACGCATGGACCAGCTCATGAACCAGGACATGCCTGAATTCGCTCTCCGAGCCGGTATAGGGGACTACGACCCTGCTCTTGATGGAATCGGTAAATCCCCCGGTCCCTTCACCGGGGAGATAGGGGATGATATTATTGTTCTGGAACCCGGCATGGGACGGGTATACAATAACCGGCACGGCCTCGGTGAGTTCATGTCTTAGAAGGTTGGCAATATGTACATACCCGTTTTCGGCAATTTCCGCTGTCTTGAGGGCCAGTTCCTCCATGCCCCCGGGATAGTGGATGTCGAAATGGATTGTTTTTAACTGCTTCCATTCATATATATCATAGTTGATCTTATTCTTGCCGAAGGGATGGAGCGGCAGATTTAACAATAGAAGGATAGAAATGACTAAAATGGGTGATTTCATGGCCCGTTACTGCCCGGGTAAACCGCTGCCCGATGCCGGGTCACATCTTGTCTAAAAAATAGAGGGATTTTATTTCATCGGACGAAACCTTTCCTTCATGGATGATCTCCAGGTCTTTGCCTGTAAGGTCAACAATGGTGGGGAAAGGGTGCTCCCTGCAGAGCTCATCTATGATAACGGTAATCTCTATATTTTCCTGGTACAGGCTTACAAGCTTTTTATCCTTGAGCTTGAAAAATCTCCCATTGTCATACCCTTTTATGAAAATCAACGGGCTGCCCATTGAGTCTATGATATCCTTCATATACCTGTTCTTGGGCAGGAGTACCATGGTTGTTGCCGAGTGCTGGAGGGGATCTCTTCTGTTCAGCTTCACGATGACCTCCCCGGGCCAGATCCGGTGAAGAAAATCAAATTTCATCTTATCGATGAGGGCAATATCCTCAAGCATCCTGAACGTTGAAATCATCTGGAGAATACCGCTTTCATCGCCGCCGCAGATTTTCTCCAGCCTCTGGCGGACCCCTGATTCATCCATTGAGATTATGCCGTAAATATGGTCCACGGGCATGGCTGCCAGGCCGCCGCTCTTCAAAATATTGATTATAGAACCCTGGAGCTCCCTGTCAATTGCGCCGCCCTTCTTCAGTTTTTTAAGTGAAATTATCTGGTTATTACCGGCTGTCATAGTCGCAGATTCTCTCTTTACAGTTAATTTCCCTGCTCAGCAGATCACAGGTTATTCTGCCAACCACATTCTCTTCGCAAATTCTATAGTGGGCGTAGTGTATATGCAGGCACTTGATGTTCGATATGTTCCCGACACCGCCGATGCCTGTCTCAAAGAGCCTGGTGTTTTCATCGAGGGAACTCACATCCCCCAGATAATGCCTGAATACCTTTTTCCTGAGAAAAAAATAATGGGCATGGGAAAATTTCATCTTTGATTCGAATTCATTCTCATTACCAATGAAGCCTGATATCTTTTCAATATATCCCATAGATTCCAGTTCATGGATCCTCCTGTTCATGTATGGACAGGTGAGCCAGATGAGAGTGGAAAGGGACTTGAAGTTTATTTTCTTTTCCGAGTTCTTATAGTCGCCCTCCCTTACAGGGTAAAGCATGATAATTGACGGATAGTTCCAGCTGCACCTTTCTATTATCCCGGTAATATGGATATTCTCCGTATTAAGCTGTTTCTTAATTACATCAATATCCCGGTCATTATAATCATTAAAAATATAATCCATCAGTCAGCCCCGGCAGGCACAGATTTCCTGCTAAAATAGAAGATGAGAACAATAAGAGACACAACGGCCCATATGATCCTGATGTCCCTCAGGGGAATGGAATTCCTTTCATATTGTGCCTCAGGGAGCCCTTTGTCCGTACCAACTTCCCCGCCGCCCTTAAAAAATATGACTTTTTCCCCTTTCCCGACATAGCCAGCCTTCATGATATCGTTTTTTTTCAGCCCGCCCTTTCTGTACAATTCATAGGCCGCGGTCAATTCATCATTTTCATATTTCAGCATGCCCAGCTTTTTTTCCAGGTCGGCCTTTTTCCTCTGGAGGCTGATTCTCTCCAGGAGGCCGCTCTCGCTGAAGAGGAGGGCATAGATGCCGAAAAGAATGAAAACCAGGGCAAAGGTCCTGATATTATAAATTTTTCCCAAGGTTGTAAAATGCCCCCAGACCCCTGTATTTTGCCATGGCCCCCAGTTCCTCCTCTATCCTGAGAAGCTGGTTGTACTTGGCGACCCTGTCGGTCCGTGAACCTGAACCTGTTTTTATCTGGCCTGTATTCATGCCCACGACAAGGTCGGCAATGGTTGTATCTTCCGTCTCCCCGGAACGGTGGGAGATAACTGCCGTGTAGCCTGCCCTCTTTGCCATTTCTATGGCCTCCAGCGTTTCCGTGAGGGTGCCGATCTGGTTGAGTTTGATGAGGATGGAATTGGCAACGCCCATTTTTATCCCCCTGCTCAGCCTCTCCGTGTTGGTGACAAAAAGGTCATCCCCGACGATCTGAATCTTCCCGCCGAGGCGCTCGGTCATAAGCTTCCACCCGTCCCAGTCATCCTCGGCAAGCCCGTCCTCGATGGATATGATGGGATACTTGCTTACAAGATTTTCATAAAATTCAACCATCTGCCGGCTGTCCCTTTCGCTCTTATCGCTCTTGGAAAAAATATATTTCTTCTTCCCTGCGTCATAAAATGTGCTCGAGGCAGGGTCAAGGGCAATCATGATATCCTTCCCCGGTTTATATCCGGCCTTTTCGATGGCCTGGACTATGAGCTCCAGGGGCTCCTCGTTTGACTTCAGCGATGGGGCAAATCCCCCCTCGTCGCCCACGTTTGTGGCATGCCCCTTTGACTTGAGTACGCTCTTCAGAGAGTGGAATGTCTCAACACCCATCCTGAGCCCCTCCTTGAAACTTTCCGCCCCCACCGGCATTACCATGTATTCCTGAAGATCCACGCTTGAATCGGCATGGATCCCGCCGTTTAATATGTTCATCATGGGCACCGGGAGCTCGCAGGAACCCACGCCGCCCACGTACCGGTAGAGCGGCATATACAGGGTCTCGGCAACAGCCTTGGCGCATGCAAGGGAAACAGCAAGTATGGCATTGGCTCCGAGCTTCGATTTATTCGGGGTGCCGTCCAGGTCTATCAGGATGCTGTCAATCTCCACCTGATTTGAAGCATCCATGTCCAGAATGGCTCCGGCAATAATTTCATTTACATTCGCAACGGCCTTCTGAACTCCTTTGCCCAGGTATCTCTTTTTATCGCCGTCACGGAGTTCCGTGGCCTCATGTTCGCCCGTAGAGGCGCCCGATGGCACAGCGGCCCTTCCAACTACACCCGAGGAGAGTTCAACATCCACCTCCACAGTGGGGTTTCCCCTGGAATCAAGTATCTCTCTTGCCCTTACATCTGTTATAATTTTCATAAGATTCTCCTTTTACATGTACCAATTATTAATCGCTTATTGTGAAAATCTCCGCAGAAACCCCTGAATAGGGAAGAATTTCGAATAAAATACGAAATACCCCGGTGATTCTGCCGTAAAAATCAGCAAACCTGGAGCCTGAATTATTATCAAAACTATCATTTCAGTTAATTTTAAATAAATCAAGTAAAATTCGATAAAAAATCGGTAATTATATCATTCAATATATACGGCATCGGACCAGAGTTTTTCAAGCTGATAATAATCGTCCATCTCCCTGGTGAAAAGATGTACCACTATTTCATTGAAGTCCAGAACAATCCAGCCGGAGTTTAAATCGGGCCTCCCCCTCTCCCTGAATCCGGATTTAAAAAGGTATTTTTCAAGCTCTCTTGCCATAGATCTGCAATGGATATGGGAATTGCCCACTGAAATCAGAAAATAATCAAAATCAGGCGAGAGCTCCTTCACATCCATGATTACCGTGCTCAGAGCCTTTTTATCGCTCAAAATATTTCTGCAGTTTTTTACCGTTTCTCCGGTATCCCCAAGGGGCCTCTTCATTTTACCATATCCTTTCCGGTAATGATGAGTACATTGTAAAAAAGCGCATTATCGATGACAGGCTGGATATTCTTTATCCCTGAAAGTTTTGAGATCTTGTCCAGGGATGGGATATTCCCTTTCCTGCAGATTATCATTGAATCGGATATTTCCCTGTAGGGCGATGTGCCGAATTCGATTATGCTGAGCCCCTCTTTTATGAGGGAATTCCTTAATTTTCTGGCCAGCCCCGGGACATCGGAGCCGTTGACGATCTTTATCCGTAACTGTGATTCCGAAAATTTCCCTACAACGAGAGGGGTCATAAAATCCTCTTCATAGATCTTATAAGAGATGTCGTCCACGGTATAGAGTTCCTCCTTGAGAACGCCCGGGAGGAGCGAGGTCATGATATGCCCCTTTTTAAAGACAAAGTCACCGGCGGTCACGAATTCCCTGGGAAGCATGTTTGTCTTTATGGTCTTCAGTATTTCAGTGACGAATTTCAGGTTTCCGAATATTTTCTTCCTCTCCTTATTGTAATAGAGGTTGAGGATAATGTCCTGCATCCTGTCGTATCTTGAAAAGATGGAATTGTCCTGGGAGCTGTGTATGTACTTCAGCGCCTTGCTGCCGTCGAAATAATTCAATCCGGGATGAAGATCAGGGATATTCTTCACCTGGTCAAGTATGAAGATATCGATCCCTTCAATGAGGTCAATGATCCTCCTCACATCAGGAGAGTACAGCTCAACATAAAAGGGGACATGTATCTTGAGATCAGCCATGAAGGCGTTCTTTATTTTTTTGAAATCGGTAAAATCAATATTGTCAATACGGGTGAACCCCTTATCGCTGTCGCTGTCCCTGATGCTGTATGATGGGGGGATGAAGGTAACACCGATATTGTTATTTACCGGATTTATGGTCACCAGGGCAAAGTGCTTGTGCATATTTCTATTATAGATGCCGCTCCCGGCCACAAGGATGTTTATGAGCCGTTTTTCACCGGCAAGCTTTTCCACGGCATTCCTGGTGGTGATATTTTTGTAATATGCAGCTGCGATGATGATCATCAGGCCCAGGGCCGAGCCGAAGAGTATCAATAATTTCTTTTTCAATGTAGATACAACCCCTTTTTATAAATATATTCCTCCACGGGCCCGGGGACCATGTACCTGATGCCGAGGCTGTTCCTCACCCGGTCCCTGATCATCGTCGAGCTTATCCCGATGACAGGGTTCCCTGAATGAACCAGCCCGCGGCATTCCCCCCGGATCCCATTCCTGAATACCGGCTCCGCGCCCCTGTTCATTACAATGAGAGAGACAAGGGAGAGCAGCCTCTCATAATCCTTCCACGTATCAATCTCGTTAAAGGAATCGCTCCCCACGATGAGGGAGAGGGATGCGCCGGGATGAAGCCGAATCAGATCATCCACGGTGCTGATGGTGTATGACGGGCTCTCCCTTTCAATCTCCATGAGCGATACGGAGAGACTTTCGTTCCCCTCTATGGCGAGCCTGACCATGTTTACCCTGTCCGCGGCCGGCGTTGCGCAGGCAACCTCCTTGTGCACCGGGGCGCGCGCAGGCACAATGATTATCCTGTCCAGGAGGCATTCTGTTCTGATGAACTCGATGCCCATCAGGTGCCCCAGGTGAACCGGGTTGAAGGTGCCTCCGAAAATTCCTATCCTCAATATTACCTGGTCTCCCCTTTTCCGTACACGATATATTTGAGCGTCGTAAGGCCCTCCACGCCCATGGCCCCGCGGGCATGGAGCTTCTGCGTCGAGATGCCCACTTCGGCGCCGAGCCCGAACTCGCCGCCGTCATGGAACCTTGTTGAGGCGTTGACAAAAACCGCAGAGGAATCGACCTCCCGGAGGAACCGCTCGGCGTTCAGGTAGTCCGATGTTACAATGGCTTCGGAATGGGACGAGGAATGCATGGCAATGTGCTCCATGGCTGCTTCAAGGGAATCGACAATTTTTACCGACAGGATAAGGTCCAGGTATTCAGTGTCCCAGTCAGCATCGGAGGCTTTCTTTATTTTCCCCGGAGCCAGGGCAGAAGTCCTGTCGCATCCGCGGATCTCCACGCCGGCATTAAGAATGGCTGCCAGGAGCTTCTCCTTCCCGCTGAATTTTTCATGGATCAGCAGGGCCTCCATGGCATTGCAGACGCCGGGCCTCTGGACCTTGGCATTTATACAGATATTGACAGCCATTTCCGTGCCTGCGCTCTCGTCAACAAAGGTATGGCAGATCCCCTTGTCATGCCGAATGACCGGGATAGTGGACTCCTGAACGACCATTTTTATGAGGCCCTCGCCCCCCCTGGGTATCACGATGTCTATGTGGCTGTTCATCTTCAGAAATATGGGGACTATCTCCCTTTCAGTCTTTTCAATGAATGATACTGCCCCTTCAGGACAGCCCGCCCCGAAAAGGGACTCCTTTATGATGTTATACAGGGCAAGGTTGGAATGTATCGACTCCTTTCCCCCTCTCAGAATAGCGGCATTGCCCGACTTCAGACACAGAGCGGCAATATCAGTGGTGACGTTGGGCCGTGATTCATAGATGACGGCCACAACCCCGATGGGGACCCTCATCTGGCCTACGCGGATGCCGCTGGGGCGCACTTTCATATTTTCTATCCTTCCCACAGGGTCGTCGAAAAGCGCAATCTCCCTCACCGATCGGGACATGGCCCGGATTCTCCCTTCATCGAGAAGGAGGCGATCGATCATGGCGCTGCTCATGCCCGACTTTTTCCCTTCATCTATGTCTTTTTTGTTTTCAGCAATGATAAAAGGTATGCTATCATCGAGCCTGGCTGCAATGGCATTCAGGACGGCATTCTTCTCCCGTGTGGAGAAATTGGCTGTTTTTTTCGAGGCCTCTTTCGCCCTTGCGCAGATATTTTCAATGTATTCCCTGTAATCCATAAAAGTACCCTGGTTGTTAAATTTAATTTTGCTTATTTGATAATGAACGGCTAATTTTACAAGAAAAATTTTATACCCCTGAGGTTTTCATTTCCTGTCGCAGTGTATCCTATGATAGAACCGGCATAACAGAATTACAGGGAAAACTTTGAAAATAATTTAAATGATTAATATTATCTTGACACCCGGTTCAATAAAATAAATCATTTATATTATAAAGTTTTTTTAATAATGAGAATATACAGTAAATTTTCCTTAATTTAACATTTCAATTTTTAATGAAAATAAAAGAAATAATAAAACTAATTGAAAATGACGGATGGTATCTAATACGGACAAAAGGGAGCCACAGGCAATTTAAACATCCGGTAAAAACAGGACGCGTAACCATAGCCGGCAGATTGTCCGATGATTTAGCACCAGGAACTCAAAACAGCATTTTTAAACAGGCAGATTTAAAAGGAGAAAAATAACAATATGAATAAATTTCTAATTGTAATTGAAAAAGCACGCAAAAATTTTTCTGCGTATTCTCCGGATATCCCTGGTTGTGTCGCAACAGGGTCTACCATAGAAGAGACTGAGAAAAATATGTTCGAAGCCATAAAAATTCATCTTGAAGGTCTTGAAGAAGATAATATTTCCATTCCAAAATCTACATCTATAGCGGAATATATAATAGTATAAATGTATACCTGAGTGATGTTTCATAATTAAATTACTTCCTCCCCATGATCTTCTTCAGCGCTTCAAACACCGCGTCGTATTCCCCGCCGGCATTCCAAGCTACCCAGCCCCTGGCCCCGGTTGCCTCTGAAGCCAGTATCTGCAGCTCCACATACTTCTCAAGGGAGACCCCGGCCCACTGGATGTTGTACTTAAAAGATTGGATGTAGGGATGAACGGCAACCTTTGTATCCTTGAGTCGGGTGAGCCCCCTGGTGACCCCCTCTTTTATGGTCTCGCCGGGATGGGACATCCAGTACTGGTTGTCCAGGAAGTGACTGGGATAGAGCATGGGATAGACCACATCCATATGAGCAGCAAAGAGCTCCAGCTGCTGGCCGATATTGTCATTTTTATTGAAGACGATGCGGCCGAAGAGATCGGCCGAAAGCTTCACCTTATTTTTATTTGCCACTTCCCGTATGCCGGAAAGGAGGCCGCCGATAAATTTATATTTTGCCTCCAGGGAGTAGTTTCCGTCAGTGTCCTTGAACCGTATATAGTCGAGCTGGACCTCGTTAAACCCGGCAGCTGCCGAGGCTTCCACAAGCCGGTATATGTCATCGATCCTTTTCTTCGGCACGGGGAGAACCCCCAGCCCGTCGGGAAAGCAGACAATCCGCGCGGCCAGGTACACACCGCTGCCCGTAAGGAATTTTATGGTATTCCTGTCTATCCTGGGTTCCAGGGATCCGCCATGGACGTCAATGACCATCATGTTGATGCCAAGGGGGGCACCCTTCTCCATGATTTTTTTGAGATACGCCGGGCCCGATGCCCTGGTGACGGGAAAGTAGAGGCCCCTCATGGGGAGGTCCGCGTTCACCGTCTTTTTATCATCCCTTGACTCTTCTTTCTCACTCTTCCTCGGCTCCCCTGCGGAGCCCCTGCAGGTGAATGTGAAAAACGCAGCCGATGACGTCAGGAACAGGGTAATAAATATACCGCATAAAATTTTTCTATTTTTCATAATACTATTTCACCGCCATCTCTTCCTTCGTTGGGATATCCTGTTCCGCGATTCCGCAGAGCACCTCGTCGGTCATGGGGGTTATTTCGGCAATCCTGTTGGCCTGTTTTTCCACGATCTTCTCAAATATATTTCTCGCCAGCCTGCCGTTGCCGAAAGTCTTGTCCCTGGCCGCATAGAGCAGGGTAAAAAGTTTAACCAGCGCTTCTTCGGCAGGGCCGTCTAATTTGAAGCTCACGTTGCCGCAAAAGACATTAAAAATTTTCATGAGCTCCTCGGGCCGGTAATCTTCAAAATAAAAGTACCTGCTGAACCTGGATTTAAGCCCGGGATTGGAATTGATAAAGCGCTTCATCTCATCGGGGTAGCCTGCAACGATGACAACGAGGCGCTCCCTGTTGTCCTCCATCCTCTTGAGAATGGCGTCGATGGCCTCCTGGCCGAAGTCCTTCCCGCCGTCCGATGGGCTGAGGGAATACGCCTCGTCTATGAATAGGACGCCGTCCAGGGCCTTCTGCACGATTTCATCAACCTTGATGGCTGTCTGCCCCACGTAGCCGGCCACGAGCCCTGCGCGGTCCGTCTCAATGATGTGCCCCTTTTTCAGGAGGCCCAGGCATTTATACACCTTCCCGAGGAGCCTGGCTATGGTGGTCTTCCCTGTGCCGGGAGGGCCGTGAAATACGGCATGGAGCGACAGCGGCGTCGCAGGGTACCCCCTCTCCTTCCGCTCCTTCTGGACCTTGATGAGGTTTATGAAGGTCTTTATCTCATCTTTAATATTGTTCATGCCCACAAGGGTGTTTATCTTCTCCATGACCTTTTCAAGGGTATCCTCTTCCACAGCCTCACCCTTTGCAGAGTCCGTCGTTCCCCTGCCGTCTGAAGCTCCTGCAGCGGCACTGGAGCCTATGAGGTCCTTTATCTGCTTGAGCCTCTCCTCTTCAGCCTTGCTTATTTCTCCGTCCGATTTCATGAGGCCCCCGGCAAAAAGATAATAGGCATTGCCTGCCTCTACAGCCCGGCTTGTGCCGCGGGAAGTGTCGTAATCCTTCAGCCGGGCCAGTGCCGGCAGGGCCTTCCCCTGGATATCGATCTTTGTCTCTTTAAGCTTCTGCGAAAGCTTTCCCCAGTATTCCATGAGGTACCCCCGGTATTCCTCGGGGAACAGATCGAATCTGAAAAATTTTTCCGATTTTTCAATGTCCTGCCCCTGGTCCCCGGGGTTGAACGGCATTATCACCATGGCTATGAAAAGCATCTCCTGGCCGGCAAGGGAACCGTCGGCCATGCTGCAGAGTGAAGAGAGGACGATGAGGTCGTTTACCATGAGTTCCTTCATGCCGCTCCCGTATTCGCCGCCCAGGAGTGGGGAGAGGGCTTCATATATTTTCTTTGCCTCGAGAAAGAGAAAGTTGATATTGATAAAATCATCGCCGCTTTTATTACCTGCAGTCACATTCTCGTTTGATTTCAACAGGTCCGAGGTGAACTTATCGATGAAGTCGGGGATTGATATCTTTTTTATAAACATGTCTGTTATGCTGTCCAGTGTCCCGGCAGAATCATCCTTCTTGGCTACCACATCGTTCCCGGTCCGGTTCTCAATGAGCCCTATGAACTTCCTGGCCGAAGCCTCGGTGACAAAGGATTTGAATGATACAGACCTGTCCCTTAGCCTGAAAGTTATTTTCACCGATGAATACCCCTTCACAAAATCGACCCTGGTTATTTCATTGAAATCGATAGTGTCGGTGAACGATTTTGACTTTCCTCCGGAGGCGAAAAAGATTTTCCTGTCCGATACGCACAGTACGCCCGGGGCCTCGTCTGAGCCGTCTGCGTCGGCTGTTTTACTGTAAAACCCGTCAAGGATATCGTGGATGGTCTCGTCATCACGGACAATGGAGCGGACACCTTTTAAAACCGCGTTCTTGCCCGATACCAGCTGCCAGTTGTATATCCTTCCGAGTTCTTCTGCAATCCTGTCTTTGGAATCCATATCATCCCCTTTTTATAAGCTCTTCCATACCTTTCCAGAAGGCCTCTTTATCAATCTCATTATGCAGGTGCTTTGCGATAAGCCCGCGCATGTCACTGGAAAAGGCATCCCAGTATTTGTCGGCCCATCCTTTCGGGAACCCGTCCAGTTCCTCTTTTTTAATGGTGCCCGTGGCATAGGCGATAAACTGCTCCACCATGGCAAGCATAACATCGGCCGGAAGGGGCGCCATGCTTTTTTTCTGCCCCGGGGACGGAACCCACGTATCCAGGAGCAGCTTGAGGTGGTCTTCCGGTATGTAGGGGTTATGCTGAAGGATGATGTCCGCGGCAAGCATCCTGGCACCGCGGTGCACCGCGTCATAGGCCTGGCCGAGATGGACCCCCATCCCGGAGGCTATCCCCTTTGCCAGGCCCGCATGTAAACCGCCCTGCTCCTTTTTTTCCACACGCCGTTCAATGGCACCCTTGACCAGGGCCAGCTCGTCATCGGGAATTACCTTCAGGATGTAATCCACGGCCCACAGGAGCTCATTCTTTCCTGCAATTTTATGGAGCTCCATGTTCCCGGCTGCAGTGCCTCGCTTTGTCCGCTTCTCATAGGCTCTGACCAGAAAACTGATGTCCCCTAGAGCAGCCCTGTTGAGGATAAAGCTTATGATCCTGTTCTTATCTTCACTATTTGACATGTATTAATCTGCCCTGCGTAATTCTTCAGTTTTCCTGAAGGAGAATTACCATGCGGAGATAGCACTTTTCCGCGAATGCCGCGATCTCCGCCTCAAGGTTGGGGAGCTCGGAATCGCCGAAGACCGCATCCATGAAGGGTATAATCCTCTCGTTCATATTTTTTGCTCTGAGCCTCTGCTGCTGGATGAGCGCGTTTATCTGCGATGTCGCTGCAGTCTCGTGCATGCAGCCGAAAGGACCCACGTGGTAGATGCCGGATATGTCCGGGAGCAGGCCCCTGGTGAACATGTGAGCCTCCCCGATGGATATGGGGGACTCACCGGTGACAAGCCTGTCGTATATGAGGTCCTTCTGGGCCGAATCTATCATGTGTTCGGTGCTGTGGGGGTCCCTTCCATTGAGAAATTCTCTGAAGGGGAAGTAGAACCTATTGCTGGTTCTCTTCATGTATATACGCTTGATAACGGCTTCCAGCAGCTTTTTCCACCGGCCCGCCCTGATGTACTGGCGAATCGCCTTTTTGTTGGTATATTCAAACCACTGGGAGAGCGAGGCAAGCCTCACCTCCAGGCCGTACTTCTCCAGGAGCCTGATGGAATCCTGGTTTGCCTCGGGATGGGACCTGACAAAAATCTCGCCGTTCATCATGACTATGGGCTTCCTCTTCAGGGCAGGGTCAATGAGCGATGCGTACCGTTCAGCCCCCTTTTTCATGAGAGCGGAAAGCGCTTCCGAATCGGACCCTCTCTCCACGATTCCGTAGAGCTCCCGGCTGAGTTCCCCGTATGCCCTGTCGGCGGAACCGGATTCGCGCTCATAGGGCCTGGTACGGAGCAGGGCATCGGCCAAAATATCGTTGCACGTGGTACCCTTGAAATAGAGCTGTATGAGCCTTGCAATCTCCACCGGCGGGATGGGTACATTGGAGTAATCAACTTCGCTGTCGGGATTGAATATGGGAACACCGCTGAATCCGCATTCGTCAAAAAATTTTCTGAGGATTACAAAATACTGCCCGAACCTGCAGGGCCCGTTCGTCATGGGCTGAAAAACCAGGGCCTTCTCCACCGGGTCGATTCCCCTCTCTTTCAGTTCAAAAAGCCAGGCAAGGCAGTCGCCCACCTGGAAGGTGAAGGGGCTGCAGGCATTGGAATATACGAATTTCGTTGATAACTCGCAGCCCTTCGCCGTTCTCGTCTTCATCACCTCGGATTCGTACCCCAGCGACCTGAAGGCCGCGGAGATCACATGGGAGTTCTCGCCCATATAGGGTATTCCTACAATCCTCCCCTTCATCTCGGGCCCCTGTACGGTTATCCTGAAGTCATCAAGGGTTAAGGGTCTGTGCCTGTGACTTTTTACCACCTCGAAATTTGCCAGTGCCCGTGTGCCGAACTGGGCGTTGCTCGAATGTCCGTCGGTCTGGAGCACCAGGTGCGGCTTTCCGCTCCTGTTTATGATACTCTCCTCGTGAAAGATGATCATGGAATCGGCGCCGCAGTTGAAATTGGTTTCGCGGACCGGGAAAAAGCCGGGGTCCATGGCTGTGAGCAGGTTGTAGTTGATGATCCTGGCTCCCTGGTACCAGTACATGTTTTCGGCTATATCGCTTATATCATAACCGGGATCTCGTATGAAAAATGACGGGACAAAGTGAAGGCCGTTCGATGCAAAGAGTTCATGGATCCTTGAACTGGCCTTATCGTCAAGGATGGTGTAACCCCTTCCGATGCCCAGGAATATCTTCACATCCCTCTTTTTAAGGGCGTCCACAATTCTGGCCCCCCTGGAGTATATTTCATCCAGAAATTCCTTCTCCGCTGCATGGGCAAGCCCGAGGGCCCTGGAAACGTCATGCATGGAGAACCTTCTGCCGAAGACCCTTTTTAAATCCTTATAGATTGTCCTGTCTATGGGATAATCGGGATTATTGAAGTTTACCACGGGCAGGAGCGCGTCGCTGCTGTCAATGCTCAGAGCAACCCTTGCAAGGAACCCGTCGCCGGCCACATAGGGGCAGAACTTTTTCCCTTCCCTTCCTATAGCATTCACCAGGAGGATCCAGTCCCTCCCCTTTCTCATATGTTTTTTCAGAAAAGCTGCATGGCCATGGGCAAGTTTTACCGGATAACATGTTTCCGAGTGAGAATGATTGATACCCATGGCCACAATGGCGTCGTCGGATTCCGGCGATACTGCTATGTCAAAACCCAGGGACTTATACAGGGCGGTGTAAAAGACCCCCTTCTCGTTGAGAAAGGTCAGGCTCCTGGGAATGAGGATCCTCTCCCGGACACCGGGGGCACTAATATCTGAAACATATTTTTCAAGATGCCTGGCAAGCATGTTCCGGTACATGGCAACATAGTCAGGGGCCCTTCTCCCTGAAACGCCGGTATTCCCCTTGGGGCATGCCCCTCCTGAATAGACCATGTCGCCTGCCATCTCATACATCTGCAGCATGCAGTCCTTAACTCCACACGAAGCCTCGACAAGGGTACTGCAGTTTTCCGTTCTCCTCACAAAGTCCATCTCCCCGATTTCCAGGCCGCGGAATTTAGACCCGCGCGGGATGCCTTCGCCCGCAGCTCCGGCTATCTCGCCGTGAAGTGCAATGGCAGCGCCCAGGGCCCCGAAAAGCTGGCGGTGGGGAAACGCGTTGATATCCATGCCGGTATGCATGGCCAGCGCTGCAAGGCATGAGATACCATTGAATGGACCGCCCTGGGCCGAGGCAGTCTCCCCGAACTTTTCGTTTCCGACAAACTTGTTCACATATCCGCCCATGAATCCATAGACGATGGCTGCAGCAATCTCGTCCCTGGGGAAACCCAGTGCAACGAGCCTGGAAATGCCGGCCTCGGTAAAGACCCCGCACGTATCGTCAACCACCGGTGTGCTTGCGGCCCTCATGGCATGTTCATGGAATGTGCTGCTGATGTCGAGGCCGATCATCTCGGCCATGTTCTGCATGGTCTGGCCGGTGCCGGCCATGCAGCTCAGGTTCATCTTTGATTTATTCACCGTGCCGTTGGGGTTGAACCGGGTAAATTTCGCGTCCTGGCCCCCGAGTTCGAAAATGGTATCCACCCCGCCATTGAAGTGCCTCACGCCGAAGGCGTGGCAGGTAATTTCATCCTTTACAATATCACTGGATTTCATCGCAGGGTTTTTTTTCTGGTCGATAAAGAGTTTATGATAAAAAGCTCCCGAGGAGCCTGTAAATGCCGTGCCTGTAATCTCAATTCCGCTTCCAAGGTGCCTGCTGATCTGCCTGAATATCTCCTGCGCCGCCTGTAGCGGACGGCCGCTGGTATTGAGGCAGATCTCCGCAATGAGCTCAAGGTTTGCTTCATCGACAATTACAGCTTTGGTAGTTGTAGAGCCGCCGTCCATGCCCATGAGGACCCTGCGCCTGTGGCCTGCGATCCCGGCATATATTTTCAGATCATCCTTCACCGCCTCAGGGGACGTATCGTTCACAGACCGTACCTTGCTCAGAGCATTGCTCAGAGGAGGGGCTTTTTTTATGCTCTCTTTATCGGATTTTGATATGCCGGCCAGGTCTCCGGGCTTAAATTTCATTCCCATATTGCCGGCTTTTATGACAGCGCCGATTGCCCCTGCCTTCTGAAAGTTTTCAGGCACATCAATTGCCATGCCGAGTTCTGCCTCGAGCATCCTGACCATGGCCCTTGATGCGAATACGCCGCCTGTGGCAATTGCCTGCTTCGAAGGGTCGAAAATCCTGGTCCTGAGGACATCGGAGCGGTAATTTCTGATTATCCTTACACATGTCCCTTTAAGGATATTTCCAATTGTTTCGCCCCGGTTCTGAAGGTGGATCATATCTGACTGGATTACGACACCGCACCTGCCGCCAACGCTCACATCCCTGTCTGAAAGCTCCAGTTCTTCAACTGCCCTCGAAAAGGTCTGTTTCAGACGGTTCTGCAGAATCTCCCTGTTCTTTCTCCTGTCATCGCCCATGGTGACAGGAAACTCGTTCTCAAAAAACCTGCGGCACTGCCTGGCAATCAGTATGCCGCTCCCGCCGCCGCATTTGGTGCCGGTGCCGTGATCCTGGGTGAAGGACATGAACCTTGTCTCAACATTCACCCTCTCCTTCTCAAAATAGTATGGATCCTTTGCACCGATGTGGAATATATACTGAGCTTCCGGGGCTATCCGGCTAGCACCGGCCGGGATGGTAATGGTATCATGGTAAAAAGGCATACCGAGCCTCGCTGCTATAAGCCCTGAGATGCTCCCGGTGAAGGCTGTAGTTATAATATCTTTGTAGGGGAAAATGGCAAGGATATCCGAATAGATGTCAAAAAGGGCATCGGCGGGATTTCCGAAATGGAAGACTGTTTCAGGTGAATGGCATATGTTTAACCCCCTGTCTGCGACAACGGCATTTATTGAATCAGTCCCTATATCAAATCCGACATAATATCCGCTCATGAAAAACCTGAAATATATTTGTTTATCTATACATTCCTATACCGGAAAATCCAGGAATTGGACCGATCCGGCTGAGTTATTGACACAATACAATATGAAGCCGGTAATGCAACAATTTATTCTGAAATTTGCGGAAACCATAACAGGTTATTATTCATTGATGGCGCTTGGAGATTATGTTTATTTGCTTCAAAATAAATAATAAACAGGTTTTTAAGCAGTATTTATTGTAGTACAAAGCATATAATCATGTAATAACGAGTTAGTAATCCATAAAAATATCGCTCAGAGTATTTTAGTATTTTATCAAAACATTGGGTTGATCCCTTCGAGGTGATGGTTGGCAATCATTTAATCCTGCTCAGAGAAGGGTTCATGGAGCGAAGTAATTACAATATGATATAGTATATTATCTGTATCTTCATTATGCCTTATAGCTCAGAGCAATTAATTTTCCAATATAAAAACAGGGGTTATATACCAATAATTTTGATCGTTGAATAATATTTAACATTAATAACAAATTATTTGGGCTGTTTTATCGGTTCAATTGCTGGAAGTGAAATACATGGAAACACATTAAAAAAATTGCTCTGCATAAGTTTTATATTAATGCTGAATAATTACTTTGAGTGGGGAATTTCAATGAATTGCAGTATAAAAAATATATTGTAGTTTTTTTGAATTATGAATGTAAAATATATTCCGGGAAAATTTTTTTCCTGAAATTCTCTTCGAAATCAAGAAATTTCTTCACCCTATCTTTAAATGAAATTCCGAAATTTAAAAAATATTTATGATATGTTAATTTTACAGGCGATATATAATTTTCATCAATATAAAAAAACATACAACCATATATATAATTTCTTGCGTCAGTAACATAATTTGCCATGACCGGATTATTAATTATATAACAATTAATGTAATTAAATGCCATTTCAGGATCATCTGACTCCTCAATTATGGTATCCCCAAATCTTTCATTCCAGAAAGGACCACTCCTACCCATCTTTTTATTATACCTGATTGCATATTGAGCCTTAATGAACTGCATTATCAATGATATTGAAGGACCTTCTTCAAGAGTTCCAATAAAAAAATGGAAATGGTTATCCATGATTACATAGGAAAAAAGTTCAAATCTATATTTTTCAAGGGCCATATTCATGACTTTAATCATAAGGTCCTTCATCTTATCATGTTTCATCATATTTTTTTTATCAATGCATCTTGAATATAAATGATAAGTAAGGTTAGGCTCGCACCTTCTTACAGGATTTGTCATATATTCTCCAGTTTCCTAAATTCAATGCAATACATTTCTTATATTAATACGATTAAAACAGGAGAATATAGAAAGAAAAATTGCTCTGAGCATAGTTTTGTTCTTCTGAGAAACAAAGAAATGTTAAGGTAAAATCCTCTCATTCCATCAAAAAATCGGAAAAATCCTTAGAGCAAAACCAGAAGAATCTTTTGAAAGTAATGATGTAAAAGATAACAAAAATTCATAACTCTTGCCAAAATTTACATATAAAGCAGAAATTAACAAAAAATGCATGAAAAAATTGAATGCTCTGAGCAAGGAAATTGCAAGGAACAATGAATTAGCTCAGAGCAACCTAAAATGAGCAACCTAAATTATTTATTAATTCCGGTTCATAAACATCTTATTTTTTATTTGAAATGTCCAAATTTCGGCTCAACAAAAGGGTGTGGTAGAATGAACCGGCATTGGCAGGTTACTGAACAAAAAAAATTAAGGCCCGCTACCAGCATGAAGATGTTATTTACCCTGAACGGCCCCTCGTACCAGGCAATTCAGGGTAAAGCAATAATTTTATTCAATCTCCATACATACTGTCAATAGAAGAGACAACGATGATTATACCTATCAACAATATACAATCTACCGTTGGAATCAACACTGACACCCGAAGGATTATTCAAGCTGTCAGCACTGAGCCCTCCCTTATTCATTGTATAGGTTGTAAAATTCCTTCCCTGACCATAAACAGCTATGGCTGTGGTGCTCGTTCCTGGGTAATACAATACTCGATGAGAACTATACGCAGCGATAAATACACCACTGGCACAAGCGACTACCTCATAGGGGGCTGTTAATGAATTGCTATTCACCCCATTAACAGTTTGATATGTGCTGGTTGCAAAATTGCCACCCTGGCCATAAACCCGCGTTGCCGTTGTGCTTGTACCTGAAAAATAGAGCACGCGGTTATTTACTCTATCAGAAATATATACCCCGCTGCCATATGCTGATACTCCATTAGGCTCATATAAGGAATTAGCGCTAAGACCGCCATTATTTGGTGTTGCAGTTGAGAAACTCCCTCCCTGGCCATAAACCCGCGTTGCCGTTGTGCTTGTGCCGGTGTAATACAAAACCCGATTATTATCTCTATCTGCGATATATACCCCGCTTGAATCAACTGCAACACCAAAAGGAGCAAACAGTGAATTTTCACTTGTACCCCCATTATTGGCTGTGTTAGTAGTGAAACTTCCGCCCTGGCCATAGACCCGGATCGCCGTGGTGCTTGTACCACTATAATACAATACTCGGTTATTATTTGGTTCAGCAATATATATCCCGTTTGAATCAATAGCTATTGACTGTGGAAAATATAAACTGTTGGCACTAATCCCGCCGTTATTTGGTGTTGAAGTAGTAAAACTCCCACCCTGTCCGTATACACGGGTGGCCGTAGTGCTTGTACCGCTATAATACAATACTCGGTTATTATATCCATCAGCAATATATACCCCGGTTGATGTCACGGTAATACGATATGGAGTATTTAGGCTATTCGCGCTTATCCCCCCATTATTACTCGTATTCGTTATAAAACTCCCTCCCTGGCCATAAACGCGGAGAGCCGTTGAATTATAGACATAGAGAGTTGTCTGCTGGACTGAAGAGCCCCCGGCATTTGTCGCGACTACAATGATCCGGTACATGGTGCTTGTAGAAAGGCCGGAAAACAGGCGCCCAGCGGCAGAGACGTCAAAGGGTCCCTGGGTGGCACCAAACACATTGGTACCTGAGGCAAAGATTATTCCGTCAACACCAAGGAAGGCATTGACAGTGGGTGCCGGATTGCCCCCGGCGAAAAAGGTGGGCAGATCCAGGGTTATGGATGACGCATCGGAAGCTGATATAACCAGGGGATTTAGTACCGGCACCGTTGATGTGGTGCTCTGGGTAATCTGCTGCACTGAATACCCGGCGCTGTTTTCCGCCACAACAATGATTTTATATGCCGTCGCGGCGCTCAGGCTGGTAAATTGCTTTGATGATGTGGCTACATTCACTGGCCCCTGCAGGTAACTGCTCACGGAGGTGGCTGTCACTGATATGGAGGCGCTTAATCCTAAATATGCCAGGACCGTGGGAGTGGGGTTCCCTGCTATGGAAAAGGTTGGTTGTGCCAGGGTTATGGTTGTAGCATCGAATGAAGATATGGAGAGCGCGTTCAATACCGGCGTTATGGCGGCCGTGCTCTGGACAATCTGCTTCACCGAATATCCCTGGCTATTTTCAGCCACAACAATAATTCTATAGGTGGTATTGGTACTCAAGCTGGAAAACTGGCATGTGGATGTGGCAACGCTCACCGGCCCCTGCGTTGAATTACTCACGGTAGAACCGGAAACCGTTATGGTCCCGTCAATTCCTATATAGGCCCTCACCACGGGTATCGGATTCCCGGCGGTGGAGAAGGTCGGCTGGCCCAGGGTTATGGAGCTTAAATCGGACGCGGTTATGACAAGGTTATTCATTACCGGTGCTATGGACGCCGTGCTCTGTATGATCGATTGTACCGAATAGCCCGCGGTATTTTGCGCGATTACAACGATTTTATAGGTGGTATTGGCGCTTAATCCGGTGAAGGTGCAATCACCTGATGAGGCGTCAATTGGCCCCTGCTCATAATTGTTCACCGATGAACCCGATATGGTTATGGTCCCGCTCACTCCGATATAAGCAGCCACAATGGGTACCGGACTCCCTGCGGTTCCAAAGGTCGGCTGGGACAGGGTGATGGAGCTGGAATCTGACGCCGTTATAACAAGGGCGTTCATCACCGGTGCAACGGATGACGGGTCGGTTCCGGAAGAATAATTTGTCCCAAGCGGGTCATTGGGATTGTTATAATCGATTTCACCCCCCACATTATCGCATGACACCTGTGTTAAAATTAATGAAAGGGATAAAAAGATAAAAGATAATTTATTCATAACTACTCCTGGGATGCAATAGATTAAAACTGAATCGTGATTCCGGTCACTATACAGGGCCGGTTGAAATAATTGTTCCCCTGGGAAATCATGGGGCTCATGTACACAAAAGGAATAATTCCTGGATCAAAAATATTAAGTCCCCGGGCACTTCGCGCAGGGGAAAAAGCAAAGTACTGATAGAAAAAATATCCTGCAGCCAGGAAGGACGCTCCGCCCACTCCATAGGAAATATTTCTGTACAGGGCAAATTTCGCAGCGTCATCCCTGTTGCTTTTCATATCTTTATGGAGCTTTTCAGCCTCGGCCGATGCTGTTGCCGCCTTATATTTAACTGCCATGGAATCATAATCAGATTTCAGTGAACCCACCTGCATGTTGAAGTAATATCCCCCTCCAAACGACAGGAGAGATAGCCCGGTAAAGCCGAAGGCAGGGACACCGTAGGGGTTCCCTGCCCCCTGTTTTTTATCGCCGCCCCCTTTTCCAGCCACCCCTTTCTTATCAATGCTGCCGACCAGTTTACTGACGTAATTTGAAACAGTGGAGTGGAGATCACCCTCATCATTTGCAACGGCCTTCTCACTGAATTCAGCCACCCCTTTCTCTACGTCAACGATCCTTCCGGTTATTATTATTTTCCCGCCAAGCTTCATCACCGAACCGACGAGGATTTTCCTTGCACTCAGGACTTTCCCCATCTCAACCGCGCAGGAAACATCGGTGCAGCCCGATTGCTGCACACCCTGCTCCTTCAATATCTGGTTCATCTGGGCCCTTTCGATAATGATGAACCTATCTGCGTTGATGAGCTCGTTCCGTATCAATTCCGATATCTTCCCCGCATCGGACACCGATATGTCCTTTGCTTCAAAATCCATTATGGCAATCCGCATCTTTTCCTGGGAATATCCGGCGATTGCGGAGACAAGGAATAATATTGTCAAAAAAAGTTTTATCATTTTCATGACTTCTCCTTCAAAATTATTATATGACTTTTAAAAATCATATCCTGGCATTGATCTGATTTAAAGAGGATAATGAGTTATGCCTGTTTGATGATAAAAAATTTTGTTGTGAGAAAAAAATTTCTCTGCAATAATCTATTCCCATTTGCTTATGAAATAAATATACAAAATCTGCAAATTTTGGAGTTTTAAAATATTTTATTTTACAGAGAGAGAGAGAGAGAGAGAGAATGTAACTGCTCAACAAATTATCAATATGTATTATCCCCTCCATCAATACAATTTTATAATACAATTTTATCCTTTATGCTCTTTTGCTTGCTTGCTTGCTTGCTTGATAGTATGATTATTTTTAAATACAATAATCATACATTGATTAACTGTCAAGAAAAAAAAATTTATTCCAGGTTTAATAATGTTTCCCGTGTTACTTCATCCTGTTCTTCTCCCGAATCCTCTCCATCATCTCCTTTGCTTTGTCCCTGGCCTTTAGCTCGTTTGAGTCGCACGGGACGTCCCAGGGCTTTGTTATGTTCCAGGAGAGCTTTATCAGGAGTGGACTTTCAGGTAATGCCCCGGGGTCGCACATGGTATATCCCATAAATTCAACAGGTTTTTCCTGGTACGAGGCACGCACTGCATCCCGTATGAGGCCCGGGTCCCCCTGGAACTGCAGGTCAATGAGGGTTACCTGTTTTCTGAAACGTTCTATAAATTCGATGGGGACATTGTACAGAATCGGGTGAAGGGCTTCGGTCCCTATGATTTTGTTCTTATCATCAACGCCATTCTTCATAAGGGCTTTCAGCGCCTCCCCGGTGCTGTGCCCCGGGGATTCAGGACCGCCGAGGATGAGCCAGCGGATATTGGGGTTGGCAACGACATTACATATTATTTTCTCAAAGCCGATATTTGGGGTCTGGACAGTCCCGGAAAGTGCGGCCCCGCTTTCAGCGCCTGCACGCACCAGGGATTCAATCTCCGGCGGAATCTTGTCCTCATCGGTATTCAGTATTATGGCCACGGCGGCAGGGGAAAAATCATTCCCCCGGATGTAACGACCAGGTTCCGGGGGATAATCGGGATGGGATTTTACTTTTAGCATGGATTACTCCTTTCAAGATGATATAATTCACTTATTGTGCTCTGAGCTTCCTGGCTTTCCACTCGCCGTGCTCTGAGCTCCTTCACCCTGTTCCGGGAGACGAGCCGGGGATGGGGTATTTATCAAAAAAATTCCCCTCCTGAACCAAAAAACAACGTTCTCATGCCCAAATAAAAACATACACTTCCTTGATTTTATAACATTCTCTCCAGTTTTTGAACTGCCATCTGTACCGGATCCCACGGGCTGCTGAGCGGGGGCGTGTAGCTCAAGTCGTAATTACTGAATTCCCGGACGGTCATCCCGTGATAGATTGCGGAAGCAAAAATATCAACACGCTTTGAAACTTCGGTTTTATAGGCACCGAGCATCTGGGCCCCCAGTATTCTTTTAGTTGCTTTATCAGCAATCACACGAATATATATTTTTTCAGCTATCGGATAATAGGCCTTGTGGTCCCAGGTTTCGAAATCGGCGTATATTGGTTTAAATCCGGCATCAATGGCTTCCTTTGCATTCAGCCCTGTCCGGGCAGCGACTTTATCGAATATTTTCACCGACTGCGTCCCCAGCGACCCGGCAAATTCCCGGTTTCCGCCAACGGCATTTTCACCGGCGATCCGCCCATGCTTGTGGGCTACTGTTCCCAGCGGCAGGTAAGTGTATTTTTGCAAGAGTCTATGCCATGTCTCAGAACAATCCCCGGCCGCATAGATATCAGGAATATTTGTTTCCATCTTTTGATTTACTTTGAAGGCACCTTTTGTGCCTGTGTCGATTCCGGTTGAGCGGCCCAAGCCGGTATTTGGAACACTGCCGACGGATACCAGCACCATGTCGGCCTGGAGTTCTAATCCCCCGGATCCTTTTACCGTGAGAGTGTCACCGTTTTTATCGATTGACTCAACGGAAATTTTATTATGCACGGTAATTCCGGCCTGTATGAGCATATCCTTTATTTTTAGGCTTAATTCGATATCCATTGACGGCATAACCGATTCGGCGAATTCAACAACGGTCACTTTCAAACCACGGCTGGTGAGCGCCTCGGACATTTCCATGCCGATATAACCGGCGCCGATAATGACCGCTGTCCGGGGGTTTCGCTTTTCAATAAATTCATCAATGGCGAATGCCTCGGGCATCCAGCGCAGAAAGAAAACGCCGGGATGATGGATCCCCGGGATATCAGGCTTTACCGACACCGCGCCGGTACCGATGATCAGTTTATCATACTCGAGGGTTTTCGCAATGCCCGCGTTATCAATTACTCTGATCGTTTTATTCCGGATATTAACAGTTTCAGCCCGATGCTCCAGGAGAAGGCGGACACCTTCCTTTTCGATCTCCTCTCTTGTACGGTGGGCAAGGTTCTTCCAGTGTTTCACTTCATGGCTAATGTAATAGGGCAGCCCGCAGATACTGAAATTTGGATAGTTATCGCCAACAATCATGGTTGCCACAGCTTCCGGATCAAGTTCGATTGCTCTGAGCGCGGCACTGATGCCTGCATCGCTGCCGCCGATGATGACAATATTTTTCATATATGACGCACCCTCCTGAAAAGTGAATGTTAAATGCTTATATAGGATGATAATTCAATTTGCAATAGATGAAGAGCTTACTGACAGATCTTTCATCATATAAAAAACTTTTTCCTGAACCAGAGCGAAACATTGACAAGCCCGATGAGAACCGGCACTTCCACAAGGGGGCCCACAACCGTGGCAAAGGCTATTGGCGATGCGATTCCGAAAACCGCAATGGCAACTGCAATGGCAAGCTCAAAATTGTTGCCGGATGCGGTAAATGCCAGTGTCGCGCTTCTGCTGTAATCAGCACCCAGCCTGCGGGCCATGAAAAAACTTACCATGAACATGATAACAAAATAGCAGCTGAGCGGTATGGCGATCCAAAGTACGTCCTGGGGATGATAGATTATCTGTTTCCCCTGCATGCTGAACATCACCACAATGGTAAAAAGAAGGGCTACAAGGGTTATGGGTGATATCTTCGGGACAAAGACTCTGTCATACCACTGGTCCCCCTTTACCGGCAGAAGGATAACACGGCTGAGGATCCCCGCGCCAAAGGGTATGCCGAGATAGATCATTACACTGACGAATATTTCTCTTATGGTTACATTAACAACCATCCCCTGGAGGCCGAAAAATGCCGGGAGAACTGTTACAAAAATCCAGGCATAAACCCCGAAGGTGAGTATCTGAAATATACTGTTCAGCGCAACCAGCCCGGCTGCATACTCGCTGTTGCCGCCTGCAAGCTGGTTCCAGACCAGAACCATGGCGATACAGCGGGCGATTCCGACAAGGATGAGGCCTACCATGTAATTACCCCACCGCGGATCCGGGCCGAAAATTGAGGGGGCGATGAAACCGAAAAACAGGACTGAAAGGGCGAACATTAAAATGGGCCCCACTATCCAGTTCTGGATTAAGGAGAGGCTCACGATTTTAACATCGGCAAAGACCTTGGGCATCAGCTCATATTTGACCTTTGCCAGGGGCGGGTACATCATGAGGATGAGCCCGATGGCGATGAGGAGATTGGTGTTTTCCCCAACCGTGAGTGCCTTGTTGAAACTTTCAACGGCTCCCTGAAAAACAAAACCGACTGCCACCCCAATCCCCATGGCGAGAAATATCCAAAGCGTTAAATAGCGGTCGAGAAAGGATAATTTTTTTGTTAAACCGACTGTCATATGCAAACCCCATGAAATATTTATTTTTTAAAACGGATATTACAAGAAACTTGAAGTGGCTGAATCCAGGATGGATCTGCATCCGGGATTCAGCATCTCTCTTTTTGTTTCCCATTTTTTCTATCCGTGTCGCTCCAGCATTGCATCAATGTGCCGCTGGCCTTTTTGTTTTTCAGTTTGTCAGTATCAAGGCGGCAGGCATCAATTTTTTCAAAGGATAATGCAAGATATTCCACGAGCAGAGGGTGTTCACTCATGAAATCATCATTTATTCTGTAAAATACCCACTGGGCATTTTTTCTGGATTTCAGTGCCCCTGCCACGCTCAACCTGTTCAGATGGCGCGAAACGTTTGTCTGGGAAAGACCGAGAATTTCCTCGATCTCACAAACGCAGAGCTCACCCTGCATAACAAGGTTCAATATTCTAAGCCTGTTGCTGTCCCCAAGTGCCTTTAATGTTTTTTCCAGTTCCATGAATAGTATTTTTATGGTTCAGTGCTTTATAATGCGTATATTCAAATATATGCATATACTAACAATATACATAATTTTGTCAATATATTTTACAACTTTTTAGCTCAGAACAACTTTTTGTTTGCTCAAAACTGTTTGCTCAGAGCAATTATCCCGCTGCTAAAAGTATTTCAGACCTTTGCTCAGAGTATTTGACACTAGCTGGCTGGCTTGATCAGAGCAACTTTATTTGTTTTAGCTTCTATTTGCTCAGCCAGCGAAAAAGCCCGGTCCCTGAGCTGAGTTGGGCTCAGAGCAACTAACCACTGCTCAGAGCAATAAACCTTATTTCAATAACGGGATAAAACCAATAATTCACACATAAAAGATAAGATATAAACCGCCTGTAATTACCAGCATTCCACAAACCTTTTTCAGTATCACCGTGCCTTTTGACTACTCATTCCAGTTAAAATAGCTCTGCACAGCTTCTGTGAAGGTTCCGGCCAATATGATAACGGAGCAGTGGCCTGAGGCATAGGCCGGGATTAATGATGCCTCCAGTAATGATAAAAGCCGGAATAACGAATTGGATTAATTTTTTCATTTTATTTTCATCTTTAATATTTATTTGTCAAGGTGATTTTTCATCCCCTTGATGGACGAAGATGATATACTCCCGAGGAGTTCTTTCACCAATGCCAGCGCGTCGTCCCTGTCACTGTCAAGGACTATCCGCTTCATACGGATTACATCATTATAATTGAATGTTACATTTTTTGTTTCCATACAACCGGCCTCGCGAAATTATTTATGAAATACATCTTTTTGATGAGGCCGGTCACTGGCCTAAAATCCCGTTGCACCATGGCGCCCATTTCAATATATAAGATTAAACAGATACCCCACCAGCATTATCCCTGTTGCCACAATGCCGACAAATATAAATATCAGCGGGAGCTTCAGCACTTTCTTCAATATGATCATCTCGGGAAGGGAAAGGCCGATGACCGACATCATGAAGGCAAGGGTTGTACCCAGTGATGCCCCCTTTTCCAGAAGCGCCTGCACGATGGGAATTATCCCCGCGGCATTTGAATACATGGGGACCCCGATAAGCACCGCTGCCGGGATGGACCACCATGCCGATTTCCCCATAAGCGAGGCCATGAAATTTTCCGGCACATAACCGTGGATGCCGGCTCCAACGCCGATCCCGATGACGATATATATCCAGACCCTGGAAACTATTTCTCTTACCGCCGCATACCCGGCATTGATCCTGTCTGCCGGGTTAAGCCGTAGTTCCTCAAGTTTCATGTCTCCGGCTTTTATCTCATATACCCACTCCTCTACATAGCGTGTCAGGTTGAGTTTCCCGATAATCCAGCCCGAGGCTATAGCTATGAAAAGTCCTGTGCCGGCATAGAGCAGGGCCGTCTTCCATCCGAAAAGGCCGAAGAGAAGCACCAGTGCTACTTCGTTAATCATGGGTGCTGCAATAAGAAAGGAGAAGGTAACTCCTAAAGGGATACCGCTCTCCATGAAGCCGAGGAATAGCGGAATGGCTGAGCATGAGCAGAAGGGGGTAACAATCCCCAGAGCGCTGGCCATGATATTCCCGACAAAAAGGGGTTTCCCTTCAAGGGCTTTCCTTGTTTTTTCCGGCGAAAAGAATGAGCGGAGGATGCCCACGAAGAAGACGATGAATGTGAGGAGCATGAGCACTTTGGGAACTTCAAACATAAAAAAACGAAGGGCTTCGGTGAGACTGGAGCTCCGTTCCATGCCCATAATTGAATAGACGATATAGTTTACCCCTCTCTCAAGGTTAAAGTAGAGCGCTGCTCCGGCAGGCAGGAGTAATAGCGGAATGAAAGCCCTCATATGGTGCTTATCCATTTTTTTATTTCATCCTTTGATGGAATTTTTCCCGCAATCCTGACCACTCCATCAACCACAAGGGCCGGAGTAGCCATGACTCCGTATGCCATAATCTCTTTGATGTCCCGGACTTTTGTCACTTCAGCGTCTATACACAACTCCTTCACCACTTCCTTAGTGATTTCCTCAAGTTTACTGCATTTAGCGCACCCGGTACCCAGTATTTCAAGTCTCATGTTATTGTCCCTTTATAATTATTATGATGATAAATTGACCAAATTGCCATGAATGAAAAAAAAAATTTATTTATTTCTGCAAGTCATGATTATTTCATTGTTAAGCTTGAGATTTGATTCCAGTACTTCTTCGACGCAGTTAAAAAAATTCAGAATGCATGGTACTCTGAGCTGATAATAACTGCTGGTCCCTTCCTTCCTATCCATTACAATGCCGGCATTTTTCAGGATGGTAAGGTGCTTTGATACAGTGGACATATCGTATCCTATAAACTTTTGAAGTTCGCAAACACAGAGCTCTCCTTTATTGAGCTCCTCCACGATAAAAAGGCGCACCGGATGGGCCAGGGCCTTAATTATCTTTGTCCTGGCCTCCAGGGCGTTCCAGGTATTTTTATCCATTAAGCACTCTCTCTTTTATTATTTCTTATTTGGCAATATAGCCATGAATATTAAAAAAGTCAATCCCTTTATGTCATTTATCCTGAAAATATATTTAAAGATAATAAAAAATATACTTTTGTTGACTTTTATTTGGCAATATGACCAAATAACCAAGTTGAATATTAACTCCCCAGCTTAATATATAAGGAGCATAGTTATGAAACATTTGTTATTAAAAATATTAGTTCTTATTTTCTCTGCCTCAATATTCAGCTGTATGAAAAAATCCATAGAGTTCACTAATATCCTCATCATATCAATTGATTCATTACATCCCGACGCACTATCGGGAGAAAACTCCCCGAATATTTCAGGCATTATGAAAAAGGGAAATTTTACCCTCAAAGGCAAAAGCATCGACCCTCCAAAAACCCTGTACAATCACACCGCCATGTTTATCGGGAAACATCCGCGGGAGATCGGCAAAGACGATAATGAATGGAAAGAAGGCGAACCAAGGGTAGGTGTTCCGACAATTTTCAGGTCTGCAAAAGAAAATGGGTATAAAACCGCTTACTTTTATTCCAAGTCAAAACTCGGATACCTGGCTACACCTGATATAGAAACAGTCAGGTTTGCTGGGCTTGAATCGCCTGAGGAGGCTCTTTCATTTTATCAAAATCAGAATAATCGATCCTTCGTATTCCTCCATGTGAGCGGATTGGAATTTACCGGAATAGAAAAAGGGTGGATGTCGCCGGATTACTTGCAAACATTGTATATCATCGATGCGCGAATCAAACCGGTGATTGATATGATTGATAAGCGGGGGAAATTCATCATCATCATCACAAGCGACCACGCCGGCCACGGCCTGCTGCATGGCACAGATCATCCCGACGATTTCAAACTTCCCTTTATCTTTTACTCGGATGTGATGAAGATGACGGAGATTCAGGACGCTGTTTACACCACGAACATGCTGAAGAGGATTGTGGAAAAAATTCTCATGCATAAATTTTAATATTCAATGCATAAATTTTATTGTAATGGAACCTTATGGAAATAAACAGGGTCTAAATAAAAAATTGAATTTAAAGAAGGCAATCTGCCTGAGGGGTCGCCGGAAAATATGAAAATTTCCGGAAAAAAAATGCATTCAAAAGTAAGTTCTGCCGGATTTACATTAACTAAAGAAGAATTTAATGTTTTACCATATCAATATTAACTATGAGTTTACAAAATGAAATTGTATCTACATAGGTATGATACAGGATGTTATATGATTTGCCTGATAATTAAAATTTTTGGAGGGTCTCAATGCCATTAATAGCCGCTCATAATATTCATAAAACCTACAGGGCAGGAGAAATAGAAATTAATGCTCTGAGCAATATACATTTCAGCATCGAAACCGCGTCCCTGGTCTCCTTTGTAGGCCCCTCGGGGAGCGGGAAAACCACCCTTTTAAACATCATGGGCTGCCTGGACATGCCCACGGAAGGTTATATCGAGATTGCCGGGGTGAAGACCACGGAACTCAACTGGAAGGAGCGTGCTGCATTTCGCGGAAATACCATAGGTTTTATTTTCCAGGATTTCAATCTCATGACCGTACTCACGGTTTATGAGAACATTGAATACCCGCTCATCATGGTGCAGAATATTCCTCCAGACGAAAGAAAAAGCAGAATCATGAAGCTCCTCAAAGAGGTCGGGATGGAGGATCAAAAAAATAAATTTCCCGACCAGATCTCCGGGTAGAGTAGAACCCGGATCCCCCCAATAATGAGTTTCACCGGGCCCCCTCGTCAAACCGTACGTGCGGTTTTCCCGCATACGGCTTTCCTATGAATTTCATCTCATGC
>VFJS01000054.1 GCA_009885955.1 Spirochaetia bacterium
AGAGATGATACTGAAATCACTCCCAGTAAAACCATAAATATAAAGCACGCAAGAAAAACCTTTACTCCCACCTTCCTGTTGTTAAACCATTTCATGAGATTTCCTCCTCCTGTTTTTGTAATTAGGTTAATATCCTGTACTCCATGGCCCGGGCCTGAACCTCTGTGAAATGAATCATTTCAATGGAGCCGATGCATTAAATTTTAAATTATATAAGATAACCCGTTGTCACCAAATCTTGTGTAGCCTGAAAGGCACATATTAAAGATGATAATAGCTGCCTCACGAGAATTTAAATTTTCTTATATATAATAAACACATAATCAGAAAATTATCCATAGAAAAATATTTTTTTATGTAAGATTATGTATTTTATTTTTGTAGGATATATCTTACATGGGAAATGCCTTCACCCGCTTCGACAGGTGCTACACTGAGCTATGCCGAAGTGCTCAATGCAACGCCTCTCCTGGCAGGCTAACTACTACCCACATTTTTCGAATCAGCCCCCGGCCGATGATACTTATAATAAATCATTAATATTTTCCGGCCACCCCCGGAAGGGGTTAATAAAAATAATGGTTTTTTATTGTATAATAAATACTTTCAAATATGTTTATGCAATTAGATTGCGACGATACTTTCTCTGTAATAAAAATCGATATTAATAACCACCTCCGGGGGTGGCGGCAGTATGTAATTATCAAACATTGAGTCTATCCGCCGGGGGCTTATGTTTGGGCGTTACTCATGTAGAAATGAGGGTAGAAGTGAGCCTGGCAGGAGAGGGGGAAAATTGTATTATATTAATAAATAAAATCATAATAATAGGATTGACATAAATTCAGGGACATATAAATATCATCTAAGCAGAGTGACCGGTTTCGCCGGAATAAAAAGAGTACTTTCCCCCATGATTAAAAAAAAGATTCTTATTGTAGAAGATGATGCAGTAATTGCCCTTAACATCAAGTCCATTCTTGAAGAAAAGGGGTATGAGATATGCGCAATAGCCACATCGGCAGATGAGGCAATTGATGCTGCCGTTCAACAAATCCCCGATCTCATCCTCATCGACATCTTATTGAGAGGGGGAAAAGACGGAATTGACGCTGCAGAGGAGATTAAAGGAAAAATTGATTCACCGGTAATCTATGTCACCGCCTTCTCCGATGAAAAGACTCTTGACAGGCTGAAAAAAACCGGCCCCTACGGATACATAACCAAACCCATCAGCTCCACGGAACTTTTATTCATGGTTAGCATTGCCCTGTACAGGCATGAGAGTGAGAAGAAAATCAGTTCCGTGGAAAAAAGGCATAAAGACCTTTTTGCCAGCATGCACAACGGGTATGCTAATTGTAAAATGATCTATGACACTGACGGCGCGCCAGTTGACTGGATCTTCCTTGAGGTGAACAGGGCTTTTGAAGATATAACCGGATTGAAGAGGGAAAATGTAATAGATAAAAGAGCGACCGAAGCCATACCCGGGATTGAAAGGGATGCTCCTGAACTCTTTGAGATATACGGCCGCATGGCGATAACAGGCGAAGAGAATAACTTTGTAATCTATCTTGACGCGTTCAACAAATGGTTATCCATAAATGCCTATTCCCCTGAAAAGGGATATTTCATTATCGTTTTTCAGGATATAACTGAGAAAAAAAGGGCTAAAGACGAGCTCGTTCTCACAAACCGCATACTGGATGCTTTCATAACACTCCCCGATGACAAGGTATATGAGGAGCTGTTAAAGATTACCCTTAAGGCCATGGAGAGTGAATACGGGATCATCGGCTATTTCACCCATGAAGGGTCATACGTTGTCCCTGCACTGTCCCGGACTATTTTCTGGGAAAAGTGCATGGTTGCAGACAAGGAGTTTGTTTTTGATCATGATAATTTCATGGGGATATGGAGCAGGGTCATTGACGAGAGAAAAACCATAATTATTAATTCCGGCCCCTTCGATCTCCCCGAGGGGCATGTGGCCCTGGATAATACCATCATAACTCCGCTCATCCACAAGGGGAAAATAATCAGCACCATTCACCTTGCAAACAAAAAAACAGGGTATCATGAACGGGATAGACAACTGCTCGAGATGATCGCTAAAAATATTGCCCCGGTTCTCGGCGCCAGGCTGGAAAGGGACCGGAAAGAGGAGAAACTGATCAGGGAGGATGAGCTGCTGAGGGCGTCGCTCAGGGAGAAGGAGATACTCCTTACCGAGATACACCACCGGGTCAAAAACAATCTGCAGATCATATCGAGCCTGATCCAGCTCCAGGCTGGAAAATTAAAGGATGAAACCTCCCGTGAATCCTTTAAAATATGCGAGAACAGGGTCCGGTCCATGGCCATGATCCATGAGAGGATATACCGTTCAAAAGATTTTTCGTCGATAAATTTCGGAGAATACCTGAGGGAGCTTGCAGGGGAGATCTATGAATCCAACGGTGTGTCGCAGAAGGAAATCCTCTGTTCTATAGAGGCCGGGGATGTGAGCATGAATGTACACAAGGCCATACCTTGCGGCCTCCTGGTAACCGAGCTTTTAACCAACTCACTGAAGCATGGCTTCCCTGGCAACACGAAAGGCGAAATCAATATAGCGCTGGGAAAGGACAGCGCGGGCAATTACTCCCTGACAGTCAGGGACAACGGCATAAGCATCCCGGAAAAGTTGGACTTGAAACAGACCGGCACCCTGGGCCTGCTCCTTGTGGAGGCCCTTGTTAAACAGTTAAATGGATCAATCAGGGTTACCGCCGACAGGGGGACAAAAAGCGAAATCACCTTTCCTGAATAACACCCGACTCCCTGCCCATGGACCTCCCCTTTATCCTGATCTTGAATTCTGTCCCCCCCTCCCTTTTCAGGGAAATATCACCGCCGATCTGCTTTGCAAGGGATGTGACAATCTGCATCCCCAGGGAACGCGTGCTGTATATGTCGAGATGTTCAGGAATGCCTATCCCGTTGTCCCGGACGATAATCGTCCACATATCCCCCTCCCCTTTCTCTATCCCAATGCAGAGCACGCCTTTCCTGCCTTCGGGAAAGGCATACTTGAGGGCATTTGATACCAGCTCGTTTACAATGAGGCCGCAGGGTATGAGCGTATCGATGTCGAGGGATATTTCCGAGACATCCATGGTGATGTCGACATTTGCAGAGACAGCCTTGTAATTGTGATGGAGGTAGTTGACAAGATTGTCAAGATATTCAGTAAGATTTACCCTGGCCAGGTCCTCGGATTTGTAGAGCATCTCATGGATCCTGCTGATTGCCTGTATCCGGTTCTGGCTCTCGTCAAAAAGCTCCCGTGTCTTTGAATCGCTTACCTCGAAGGACTGGAGGCTTAACAGGCTCTGGATCACCTGAAGGTTGTTCTTCACCCGGTGATAGACCTCCTTGATGAGCATGTCCTTGGAATGGAGGGCGTTTTTTAATTCGCCGATATTTTTCTCCCTCTCCTCATCGCATGTCCGCGCACTGTTTCTTAATTCCACTACTTCAACACACTTCCTGATGGCATCTACGAATTTGTTCATCTGGATGGGTTTGAGGATATAATGGTCAATCCCCAGCTCTATGGCATTAATCAGATATTCCGTATCATTATGAGCGGTTGTGACAATGATTTTTACATCCCTGTCAATTTTTCTGATCTCCCCTGCCATTTCAAGGCCGTTCATGACCGGCATCCTGATATCCGTGATGACAATGTCCGGTTTTGTCTTTTTAAACAGCTCGAGCCCTGCTATTCCGTTCTCTGCCGGGATAATGTCTCTTACCCTTCTTTGAAGAAGCTGGGTTGTTATCTCACGGATGGAGGGATCATCTTCCACGTAGAGCACTTTGACATCAAACCATTCCTGGACATCCATTAATTTTCTCCCATGTTCACATGCCCTGCATACTATGATTTATGTGCCATCGGGCATTGCTTTCATTCCATTTTCCGCTATAACGGAATTACGTCCCTTCCGCTTTGCCCTGTATAGCGCGTCATCGGATGCCTGTATCATTTCTTTCTGGTCCGAATCCTTGCCTGGTACCATGATGCTTACACCGGCGCTGATGGTTACAAATCCGGAAACCTTTGAATCCTCATGGACAATCCTGAGATTTTCAACGGCCGTCCGGCAGTTAGCCGCCAGGGATATTGAATGTTCGCCGGTCTCAGGAAGGATAATCGCGAATTCATCTCCGCCGTACCTTGCGATGAGATCATAGGGGCGGCTGATAATCAGCCGTAAAGCCTGGGCAACCCTGTTCAGGCATATGTCTCCGGCCATATGGCCGTACCGGTCATTGTAATTCTTAAAGAAGTCAACATCAAGAAGGATCATGGAGAGCGGCGATGAACTGCGGATGGCCCTTTTCCACTCCCGGTATATGAAATCATCAAAGTATCTCCTGTTGAAAACTCCGGTAAGGGCGTCGGTTATCGATATATATTCGAGCTTTTTGATGAGCATGCTCTTGGCTTCAAGGGCCGATTTCAGTTCAAGGATCATCCTTTCGCGCTCTTCCTCGTACCTGGCAAGTGAGTTTTTGTACTCAATAATCTCTGCCGCTTTCCGTATGGCATCGTAGAGCCTCTCGATTAAAATCGGCTTCATGACATAGTTGTCTATCCCTATTTCAATGGCCGATATAAGATCGGAAACATCATTGTGAGCGGTGGTGAGGATGATCTTTGCATCACGGTCGGCAGCCTTTATCTCCCTTGCCATCTCAAGGCCGTTCATTACGGGCATACGGATATCGGTAATCACGAGGTCCGGGGAGTGAAGGTGATAGAGTTCCAGGCCCGTTTTCCCGTTCCCTGCCGCATACACCTCCCTGACTCTTCTCATGAGCAGAATTTTTGTCAGCTCACGCGTAGGGACGTCATCTTCCACATAGAGTATTTTAATATCAAGTATGTCCGGAATATGCATCCTGTTACTCCCTGTATCTCATCATACAATTTTCCTTCCTTTTATCTTCCATCAGGCGAAACAGGCAGCTGAATGACGAATGATGTACCGGTGCCTGTATTCATGGCATAGATGCTCCCCTTCATATGCTCTTCAATGATAATCTTTGACATATAGAGGCCTATGCCAGTCCCCTTGGATTCGTCCTTGATTGTAAAATAGGGTTCGAATATCCTATCGATAATTTCTAACGGGATGCCGGTACCGTTATCCGTTACCGTGATGACAATATTGCCGTCAATATTATTAAACTCGCAGGTTATCATTCCCTGCTCTGATTCAGCCATGAGGCCTGCATCCCTTTTTTCCAGGATTGCATCCCTGGCATTATTGATAAGATTCAGACAAACATGCTCAAATTCATTTTTATATCCGCTTATCATTTTTTCATTACATGTTATTATTTCATCAACATTATTAAAGGTCTTCCGGTGGGTAATGCATGTTAAAGAAAATCTGATGTTATTGGCATTCAGCCGGGCGGATATCAGCGATAAGACCTCCCCGACCGCGAGCATGGCATCAAAAATGGTTTTTTCCTTGTCAATGAGAAAAAATTTCCTGAAGTCGTCAATGGTTTTTGACATGTGATTGATATGCTGCATCGATGTTTTCACGGTTTCGTCGATGAGATTGTCATCCATGCTCCCGTATTCCCTGGAATCCCTGATATTCTGGATTAAGAGCCCCAGGGAATTGAGAGGCTGCCTCCACTGGTGCGCTATGGCGCCAAGCATTTCCCCCATGGCCGCGAGCTTTGACTGCTGAATGAGAAGCTTCTCATTTTTTACCCTGCGGTTCAGTTCCTCCTGCACCTTCTTTTCCAGGTTTTTTGTCATATCTTCAAGCTGCGCAGTCTTTTCCCTGAGCGCATCATTTGATCTTTTTCGCTCGGTAATGTCCTGGAGCATCCATATGGATCCTTCATCAAGTTTGTCGATGTTTACCGCCTTTCCCGACAGGTAGCACCACAGGGTCTCTGCGTTTTTCCTTTTCATCAGAACTTCCGCTCCGAATACCCCTCCTTTATCGATGATTGAATAACCATCATCGATGACCGTATACCAATCTTTGTTTCCATATAATTTTGAGGTATTCATGCCCCATGTTTCCCCTGAATTCCAGCCAAGGATTCTTTCAAATGCCGAATTCGACCAGAGAATTCTGCGCTCCTTCACATGGGCGACACCCACCGTCACCGTATCCAGAATAGCCTGCTGTTCCTTGGCGGACCTGCTCAGCACATCTTCCGCGGCTTTCCGGTCTGATATATCCCTGCCCACGGACTGGTATTCAACAATCATCCCGTCTTTATCAAATAAACCTCTGTTGGCGAACTGGATCCATCTTATTTCACCCTTGCCGTTATACACCCTGTTCTCTATGAAAACCACGGGATTTTGAGCGGTTATTGATGCAAGCTTATCATGGATACGGGGCAGGTCCTCTTCATACACCATTGGCTGCCATATACTCCCGATTAAATCCTCCCGTTTTTTTCCGAAAAATCTGCAGAATACATCATTCACAAAAGTAATTGTCCCGCCGGCGAGATACCTGCAGATAATTTCAGTCTGATCCTCAACAACTTCCCGGTATCTGATCTCGCTCTCCTGCAGCGCCTTTAATGTAATTCTATGCTCCAGTATCTCATCGCTTAAATCCCTTGTCCTCTCTTCAACAAGGCCTTCAAGAACAACATTCATCTTTGACAGCTCCATGAATTTGAGTTTCAGGGCCTTTTCCATGTCCATGAAATTCCCTACAAGGCGCGATGTTTCCAGTAAATAGCTCGCAGGCCATGCTATTTTTTCCCCTGACTGCAGCTTCTCCGGGAGGGATGTCGTTATTTCCTGGAGCCTGTTCATGGATAAAAAAATCCGGCGGCTGATGATTTCGGCAAAAATCATTGAGACAAGAAAAATCGTAAAGACAAGGGCAAAGTCTCCGGAATACTGTTCGTTCATTGCTTTCTGAAAGGGCTCAATGGGCTGCTCCATGATGAGTTCCCATTCAGACAACTTTCCGATCTTTGTCGCGCTGATATAATATGATTTCTTCCACCGCTCCATTATCGATGTTTGGGGGGGGACATGGGGGATCCATCGGGACATGTTGTCAGGTAAAATTTCCATTTCGCCAGGCCCCCTGGAAAAAGGGGCCATGACCTTCTGGTCCGCCTGGCTGGTGACTATGACATTCGAATTTTTATCCAGAAGAGTGAAACGCGTGCCTCTCCCCTGGGAATTATCACTGAGAAGTTCACTGATCCTTTCAAAGTCGATGACACCTATCACATATCCTGAATAGATCCCGTTTTTTACAATGGGCGCCAGGATCGATGAAAAGGGCTTCGGGACACCAATTCTCCCCATGACCACTTCGGAAAGCATGGGCTTCAGGCTTTCTTTCATGATTTTTATGTAGGGCCGGTCGGCAAAGTTTTTTCCGGTATTCCGCTGACCCAGTTCATCGACAAGAGGCGAGTATGCGACTATGGTTGCACCGGCATCGGTCATCCCCATTCTGAGAAATTCCGGGTCTGACCCGTGGGACTGTTCTATGCGCCCCTGCATTTCATGGGGAGGATAGGTTTCGGCAAGCCTGGCCAGGTATGTTACAATGGCGGTTTTTGAAAGGAGCCATTTCTCCAGAACCATAGTGACTCTCCGGCTCGTAACAGAGAGGGACCTGCGTATATCATCATCGGTCCTCTTAAAATCAAAATTACTTTCATTATACAGAATAATGAGCGATGACATGAGAACAAAAAATGAGAAGAGATTGAAAATGGACTCCCTGAACGTTATCAGGACCCTGTGCCGCACCATGGAATAGAGGGTAAATAATAACCTCGCGATGAGGGCGTTCGCGATCCCGTTTAAAGGCTGCTTGAGCATTATCATCAGGGTGCTGCTCATGGGTACACTCATCACCTGGTGATAAAAGATATACACCATGGGTATTCCGAGAAAAACCCAGTAGATGACATCAGCCATGACAAACCCGGGATTTTTTCTTTTCATGAGCAGGCCCACTGCCGCTGTTTCAAAGGTCATGATGATTATTGCATAGGGATGGTTCCAGAGTAACGCAGTTATGCTGCCTGCAGCGATAGATGCGATGATCCCGGGCCACAGCCCGAAAATTTGAAGGGCAAGCATGGTGAATATGCTTCCGAAGATGAAATCAACATTAAAAAAAATCTGGTATTTACAGTAGTTTCCTGCAACTCCGAACAGCACGAGCCCAAGGAAATACAATATGTTGATATTGACTTTTTGTATGTTTAACATATCTGTATTTTTTTTATTCATGGCTTTTCATATGCTGATATTCGGAACCATTATACTAAAAGAACCAGGAATAAACAAACAAGATGGTTCCCCGGGGGCATTATTAACGAAATGATCAGAATTTAATTTTTTCTGATGCTGATTATATAAGGCGCCCATCATTAATTTATCTATATAATTACTGATTGTCAAATTATAAAAAAAAATTTGGGTAAATCCGGAATGTTGAAAAACAATATACTTTTGATCTTATATATCTGATGCCCTCACCCGCGCTCCGCGCACCCTCTCCCAGCAGGGCGAGGGCTTTTATACATGTCTTATTATAGCTTTTTAATAATCATTTTTCCCAAAAAATATTTACAAAAAAACAGTTTATCCCCTATATAAATGTCCTCTGGTGATCATACAATAATGTGTCTTTAAGGAATTGTAAATATAACTAACACCCCTCTCCCTATTTCGGGAGAGGGGCCAGGGGTGAGGGCATTATTTGAATTAACAGGAAAGTTTATAAGAATGATAATAAAAAATCTGTGGATATGTTAATGAATTCTGAAATGATCCATCTATTGAACCCGGCGCTGTAGATATTCTACAGAACTGATAGCATTAATGCGTTGTTTAACCGGGTGTATATAAAGGGGGGAAATTCTAAAGCACCAGCCGTATATGGCCATGGTAGTAGGTGTCCCTCAGCTTCCGCACGTCTTCATTATTGATATAATCATCAAAGGTCATCATCCTGTCAATAATTCCGCCCGGCGTGATCTCTATTATCCTGTTCGCTATAGTATTTGTAAATTCATGATCATGCGACGTAAACATGACAAATTCCGGAAATTTAATGAGGCTGTTATTGAGAGATGTAATCGCCTCAAGATCCAGGTGATTGGTGGGCTCATCAAAAATAAGCGCATTAGCTCCGGAAAGCATCATCCGCGAGAGCATGCACCTGACCATTTCCCCGCCCGAGAGGACCTTCACGCTCTTGAGCGATTCCTCACCGGTAAAAAGCATACGCCCGAGGAATCCCCTGGCATAGGTCTCATCGGGACTCGTGGTAAACTGCCGTATCCACTGGAGAAGGTTAATTTCCTTATCAAAAAATTCGCTGTTCTCTTTCGGAAAATATGCTGTTGTAATTGTCTCACCCCACCGGTACGTGCCGGAATCGGGTTTCAACTCGCCTGTTACTATCCTGAAAAGAGTAGTCTGCACAGTGTGGTTATATGATAAAAATGCAATTTTGTCGTTTCTGGAAACCTGGAGATTAAAATTTTTTATCAGCTCAACGCCGTCAATTGATTTGCAGAGATCGTTAACCTCAAGAATGGCCCTGCCGCTCTCCCTATCAGGCTTGAATTCGATATAGGGAAACTTCCTGGAAGATACCTTGATATCCTCCAGTGTCAGTTTTTCCAGAAGTTTTTTTCGTGATGTGGCCTGCCTGGCCTTTGAGGCGTTGGCGCTGAAACGCTCAATGAACTGTTTGAGATCCTTCCGCTTGTCCTCAACTTTTTTTGTTTCATCCCTGAGCTGTTTCATTGCGATTTCGCTCATCTGGAGCCAGAAGGAGTAATTCCCGGTATATATATCAATTTTCCCGAAATCGATGTCAGCGATGTGTGTGCATACCCTGTTGAGAAAGTGGCGGTCGTGGCTTACCACAATAACGGTGTTGTTAAAATTATACAGAAAATCCTCGAGCCAGGTTATCGATTCAATGTCAAGGTGGTTCGTAGGCTCATCGAGAAGGAGTATGTCCGGGTTTCCGAAAATTGCCTGGGCCAGAAGGACCTTCACTTTTTCCCCGCCTTCCAGCTCCTTCATCAGCTTCTGATGATACCCCTCAACAATGCCAAGGCCGGAAAGAAGAATTGCCACTTCAGTTTCAGCCTCATAGCCGTTCAGTTCCTCAAGGAGCTCCTCCAATTCAGATGCCCGTAATCCGTCTTCATCGGAAAAATCTTCCTTTGAATATATTTCACTGCGCTCTTTAAGAACTTCGTAGAGTTTTTTGTGCCCCATGGTGACCGTGTCCATTACGGTACATTCATCAAAGGCAAAATGGTCCTGCCTCAGAATTGCAAGCCTTTCCCCTGAATCAATGATGACCTGCCCTTCAGTGGGTTCTATCTCCCCGGAAAGTATTTTGAGAAAAGTTGATTTGCCTGACCCGTTCGCGCCGATGAGCCCATAGCAGAAGCCGGGCCTGAACTTAATGTTCACTTCCTTGAAAAGTATTCTTTTCCCAAAGGAAAGGGTGATGTTATTAGCTTGTATCATTGATTGGTTATCTCGGAAATAAGTATAATTTAAAAAAGATTAAACCAGATAATGAGAACGAGTGTAACTGTCAAGGTAATTTTTTTTACCTGATTTTCTTCTTTTTCAGAACAGTTTTACCGGGGAGAAATTAGATAAAATCGGATATACCCTCGCGTTAGGGTATATCCCCATTAATACATGATGAAGGTCCTGCCCTACTGCCTTGCTACGATTTTATCCTGTATGCCATTATACGTGGCATCGGGAATAATTTTTCTCGTTTTGAGGTCGGTCTTTGCCCTGTATGGACGGCCTTTGATAATCTTATCAGCATAGGCGTCGCCGATGCCGGGAAGCGTTTTCAATGTGGCCTTATCAGCGCTGTTAATATCTACCAGAACAGTCCTTCCAGACTGAACCGTCATGTTCATGCGGGATTCTGAGAATAGGACTGATGAGGCTGCAAATGAAAAAACTAAGAGGAAAGCTGTTATGAGGGTGATTTTTTTCATTTCTGAAAATCTCCTTTTAATAATATTAAAATCGCGATATTCTCAGCAGCAGTTAATTTTTGTCAATAAAAATATTATGTCCCCTCAGAATTATTTAGCCCTTTCAATTGTTTTCAGCAGTTCCCTGACCCTTCTGTTGCCAGGCTCGGCCTTCATTGCATTTTCAGCGAATTTTCTTGCCTTATCGCTATTTTTATGTTTCAAATAAAGTTCTGAGAGCGCTATGTTCGCATCGATATGTTCAGGATTTAATTTTACAACTTTTAAAAAATGGTCCCTTGCATTGATTTCAAACTCTTCTTTAAATTTATAATAGAGCATAGCGATGAAAAAATTTACTTCAATTGAATCGGGATAAATCACCAAAGCCTCTTTTCCGGATTTTATTCCTTCATCAAAAAATTTCTGTCTTGTTTCAAAGGCGAGATAGGAATAAAATATCTCCCTGTATTTCAGTTCGGTTATGGACTTCAGGAGGATAAATTTATCCTCATTGTCATACAGCCGGTTTATATTCCTGTATGATTCCCTGAACTCCCTGTCGGCAAAATTGTAAACACCCTGGCTGAAATAGATGAGGCCCAGTTCCAGGTGGGCTTCGGGATTGCCGCTGTCGGTTTTGATGGCTTCCTTGTATTCAGCTATGGACTTTGCCGTATCATCATTTGCCCTGTTATAATCACCCCTGCCCTTGTGAGTTCTCGACTTTACGGTTAATGCCCCGGCTGTCTTTACAACAACCCTGTCGCCTTCATTGGCCAGGAAAAAATTACCATGACCAATGAGTATATAGCCCAGTGTTTTTGTGAATGAGATTGTTTTCACGGTGAGTTTGGCAACGGCAAGTTCATTTTTGTCGATGATGAAAAGAGTGGTCCCCCTGTCAATGCCGTCCCTGTTATACAGCCGTACCGTAACCTCGGTTTTTTCATGTTTCATCTGGGAGAGGTTCTCTTTCCCTGCATCCTCCCGCGCTGCAAAGGAGAGAATGATTCCTTTAACAGCGGCTTTCCATCCCTTGAAATCGGTCTGGGATTCAAACATGGTGACCTGCGCGTCCTTCCTGTCAATAACCATGTTAGGATAGAGAGAGTGCGATGATATTAAAACGGCCAGCGTTGCAATAATAAGATATTTCATATAAAACAGCCCGGCATTTTATTTTTCAAATCACTTTAACAGCCTCAGCGGATTGAGGGCAGTTACATATTTTCTAATTTCAAAATGAAGGTGGGCCCCGGTCACGGCCCCGGTCATTCCGGTCAGGGCAATAACATCGCCCTTCTTCACCACATCATTCATACCGGCAAGATTTTTACTGTTATGGGCATACACAGTTATAAAGCCGTGATCATGCTTCAGAATCACCATGTTCCCGTAGCCCACCTGCCAGCCGCTGAATATCACCTTTCCCGGGGCCGCGGCCTTAATTTTTTTTCCTATATCGGCGCTGATATCGATGCCGTTATGAAACTGGCTTTTATCTGAAAATGGATCCTTTCTTGCCCCAAAGCCCGATGTCATTTTTCCCGTGATGGGCCACATAAAGCTCAGATGCTCCCCCTTCTCACCGGCTGATTTTTTAACCGTAACTCTATTTTCAGGAGCCTCTTTTGGAGCTGTATAATCGGGTATGAAAATCCTGGCACCTTTTTTTATTGTTTTATAATCATTCCTGTTAACGGACACTATTTTTTCAGCTTCACATTTATACCGGGCTGAAATATTTTTAAGGGTATCTCCATCCTTTGCCGCATGATACATACCGTTTATGTTTGGAACTTTAATCGATTTGCCAGGGAGGAGCATATCGGGATGGGTGATGCTGTTTGCTTCGATTATCAGCCTGTGATCCACTCTGAACCTGCTTGCTATATTCCACAGATTGTCATTCTTTTTTATCCTGTAGCCGGTCAGATGCCACCTGGCATTTTTTTTCCTGAGCTTTTCCATAAGGGGCACTGTGCCGGTACTGCCGTCTCCGATTTCTCTGCTGAAATCATCATCATATAAAATCCGGCCCGCTTCATGGGTGCCTCCGCTCTCCCCGTCATCCACGCCCGTGTCGGAGCTCATTTTAAGCTCCCTGATGATAATCGCGTCTTCAAGGTCAATTTTATCATCCATTGTCTTATTATCAGGTGTTCCCGAAACAACACCGGTGTAGGCAAATATCATTACAGCCGTAATGATAAATGAAAAAATGATGATAAGGGGAAATATTTTTCTTTTCATGGATAATAAATCGGTATATGTGATACTTACCTTGAATCACTTTATACCCTGCACCCCTTTTTTTCATGGCCCATGCCTCATAATATATTCACTTTTTCAAAAGACCCTGAAAAAACCTTTGACTTTCATTTTTAAGTTAAACAATTTACAACTATGAAAAATGACGCCATACTGCTCGATAAAATAAAATCACGTTTCTCCGGGAGCGGTATTGAACTGAATACTGTCCAGGCTGAGCAGTTTTTCATATTGTATTCTCTTTTAATGAAATATAATGACGAATATGATCTGACAAGGCTTAAGTCCTTTGACAGCATAGTCACGAAGCATTTCATAGATTCCGCGTACATCACCCTGCTCCATGAAATTCCGTCACCCCTTGTCGACATAGGCACCGGCGCGGGATTCCCCGGGCTCCCTTTGAAAATCCTCATACCTGGTCTTCAGGTCATCCTGGCAGAACACAGGCAGAAAAGGGTGAAATTCATGGAGATGGCTGTCAGGGAATTGAAACTGGAAGGGACAGAGATGTATCCGCACCTGGTCACGGAGAAGTCCTTCTTTCTTGTCAGAGGGGCAGTGACAAGGGCCCTTGAATCGGTTGATGCCACACTGGAAAGGGTCAGACACTTCATGCCGGAAAAAGGGCTTGTCCTGTTCATGAAAGGCGATAATATTGAAGAAGACCTTTCGGGCATATCCCCTGAAAACCTGGGCCACTACAGCCTGGCGGAAATAAAAAAATATACCCTGCCCGGTACGACCCATCGCAGGAGGCTTCTGATCTATGAAAAGACAAATAGCTCCGTGATTAAGACGTACCGGATTTTTCTCAATGAAAAGGAGACAACCGGCGCACCGGTAACGTCACCTGAAAATAAAAAATTCAAATCACTGAAAAAACTCCTTTCTCCAAAAGGGATCAGGGGGTCCGGGATGGCGCTCATATCCGGAAAAAAAATCCTTGCCGATGTTATCGGTGACGGGAACATAGTAAAAGACGACCTCATCATTTATGACGGCTATGCTGAGGATGACACCAGTTTCATGGACCTGGCCGCTGATTTCCATAAACGGGGAAAACTGCTCATTCTAAAAAAATCGCTCTACGGGGAGCTTGATATCTTTAACACCGGCATGCCCCTGCTCACCGTATTACTTCCTGAACCTGCCCCATGGCATTTTGAACTTGATGACGGGCTCACCCTGGCAGTCCCTTTTCAGGACCCGGCCAATGTGGGAGCGGTAATAAGATCTGCTGCCGGACTCTCGGTGAAAAAGGTAATACTTCTTCAAGAAAGCGCAAACCCCTTTCATCCTAAATCAATACGGGCTTCAGGCGGCGCTGTTTTTAACATTACAATGGAAAAGGGGCCATCCCTGCAGGAGCTTCAGAAAATAACTGAAAAAGAGGGGATAAGCCTGATTACGCTTGATAAAAACGGAAGTGATATACGGGACTTTCATTTCCCAGAAAGGTTTATCCTCCTTCCGGGTATTGAAGGGTCAGGCCTGCCTGATCAGATGAAAAAAAATTCTGTCTCCTTACCTATCAGCAGCTCTGTTGAATCATATAATGCAGCTGTCGCAGCGGCCATAGCGATGTATGAATGGAGGCGAAGGAAAATCAATGCCCCTTAAATTCACAGAGTGTAAAAAATTCGTATCCTGCCTTTCTTATTGCCGCCCCGCCCCCAACATCGGGAAGGTCTATGATAAAGGCCAGCTCTTTCACGATACCGCCGATTTTTTCCACAAGTTTCGCGCCGGCAATTGATGTACCGCCCGTTGCAAGGAGGTCATCCACTATCAGCACCTTCATCCCCTTTTCAAGGGCATCCACATGTATTTCAAGCTTGTCAGTGCCGTATTCAAGGGCATATTCATGGGATTCTGTCTTGTACGGAAGCTTGCCGGCCTTTCTGATAGTCACAAAGCCCAGGCCAAGCTGGTATGCCAGTGCAGTGCCGAATATGAATCCCCTGGCCTCTATGCCTGCGATTATATCGATATCCATATCCTTGTAGCGCTTTACAAATTCATCTATACAGAGCTTCAGCCCTTCGGAATCCTGTATCAGGGTCGTAATATCCCTGAAGATTATTCCATCCTTGGGGAAATCGGGGATATTCCTTATTTTCGATTTAATTCTTTCCATTACAGTCATAGGTACTTCCTCAAAATAATATTCATTACCGAAAGCAATATACTCTGATGTAACTGCCGAGTCAACCATTTCTGTCAATATAAATATAGTAAAATTTACTTAACTGCGAGGTTCTTTTTTAAGTTAGAAAAGGATTATGAGTTGATTTTTTATAACGGAAAACGAACGTATCCTTATTATAATTTTAAGATATGGCTGCATGCAGCTACCCTATTTTACCAAATGCTGAAAAAAATGAATCCAGCTGAAAATGAAATTGACACTAGTAAAAAGAGTGGTTTGAACAAATCATATCTCACATCTAAAATCCCCCCGGACAGGTATCCCCTGCTCCGGCGCGGCAGCCTGCTGATTTCAGCAGGCACTATGATTGCCATTGTGGAAACATTTATTGCCATGTATCTTGACCTGCATCATGTCACTTATAAACAAGCCGTAATTATCGCAATATTCCTTTTATTAATGACTTCCATTCTCATCATGATTACATATTTAAAAAAAAATCTTCTCGTATGGCATGAGTGGGCAGTTTTCGGTACATATGTACTGTTATTCCAGGTTGGCTACTGTCTATGGATATACAGACTTGGCGAACTGAGGTTTTTGGCGCTTATTAATGCACTGACTTCAATAACAATACTCCTGTCATATACAAATATTGTACAATCATTCCTGATATCAATAGTTTCATTGATCTGTTATTTTACCGTATCATGGTATTCTATCATGGTTGCCGGTCAGTCCGGATCCCTGGAAAAGGAGGCTTTTTTTTCATTCTGCCTTATCCCGTCATTTTTGCTTATCTCTTTAGCATCTAACTACATTACTAAAAATAGAAAGAATCTTCAAAAAGCGAAGTCTGACCTTGAAAAGCTCAATTATGAAATTTCCAATGCAAATATTAAACTAAAAAAAGAACAATTCCTATCAAAAATTGAAATGTCCCTTGCCCGTGAAATACAAAATGCAATATTTCCCGGGAAAGCCCCCATTACGTCTGATTGGGATGTAGCCTTTATGTCAAAGGCCTTCGGCGACGTTTCAGGTGATTTTTACGATTTTTACTGCAAGGAAAATTCTCTTCAGGGAATATCTCTATTTGATGTTTCCGGCCACGGGGTAGCTCCGGCGCTGATTACCATTCTTGCTAAACCGGTTCTTTATTCTCATTTTAACCGTAATGATTTATCAGGACTTGATGAAGTGCTTGAATCTGCAAATGCAGATCTTCTTGATGAACTTGAGGCGGTTAACCTTTATATTACCGGTATCATCGTAAAAATGAAAGGTTCCGAGGTGGAATATGTCAATGCCGGTCATCCCGACCTGCTCCATTTCCAGTCATCAGTAAAAAAAGTCCGTGCTATAACAGATTCATCCCATGTATTTAAAAGACATCCTATCGGAATATCGCTCTCCCAGAAAAAATATTCATCGATTACATTTAATGTACCGGCAGGGGATTTTCTTATTTTCTACAGTGACGGATTAACTGAAAGTAAGAATTATGCAGGAGAAAATTTCGGTATTACCCGGCTTTCAGATGCCATTGCATCTTCTCAGGTGATTGATGCCGCCGGTATGCAGGAATATATAATCGATGCTTTAAATAATTTCGCTGGAGATATTAAACCAGGAGATGATATCACAATAATTATTGCCCGGAAAATCTGACAGCAAACCTGCGTTGAAATTATACAACAAGGACAAAAAGTATTGATAATGAAAAAAATTATTACCCTGATTATACTTCATGTCTCCATACTGCATGTCCTTGGAGAAAGCTCTTTTTTAAGCGACACCAAAGCCCCATCGCCCCTGAAAAATAATGAATCACAGGCCATGGGATACCAGCTTCAGAAAACCCTTCATAATATTTATGAACTCTATAATGACTCCGTAGTGTTTATAACAACTGAAAAGACTGTTGTAATAAAATCCGGGAATTCCCCCTTTTTTGAACAGATGTCAAAGGAACTTTTCGGCAGCGCCGGCCAGCCGAAAACAAAAACATTGAAAGGGCTCGGAACAGGATTCATCATATCCGCCGACGGATATATATGCACAAATTACCATGTCGTGGAGAAGGCCGATTACCTTGGAGTCCGGATAAACAACGAGGAGTTCCCTGCAAGAATAATCGGAGCAGACAGGCTTACCGACATTGCCCTGCTGAAAATCGAAACGGATAAAAAGCTGAAACCGGTATATTTCGGCGATTCGGAAAAGGCCAGAATTGGAGATATTGTCGTGGCCATCGGCAACCCGTTCGGCCTGGAAAAGACCTATACATTCGGGATTGTCAGCGCCACCGGAAGGCGCCATGTGGACGAGCTGGGAAACCTTCACATTCAGACAGATGCATCTATTAACAGCGGCAATTCAGGCGGCCCTCTCATAAATATGGACGGCGAAGTTATCGGAATAAACAGGATCATATATTCCAATACCGGAGGGAGCATTGGAATCGGATTTGCCCTATCGGTAAACACGGCAGTCAATACCCTTCTCCTGCTCAAAAAATCAGGCAGGGTAATCAGGGGGCATATCGGTGTTGACGCAGCCACGATAACAAAGGATTTTGCGAAAAGGATAGGCCTGGTAAACAGAAACGGGGTACTTATCAAAACACTGCTCCGCGGAGGGCCGGCTCATAAGGCCGGGCTCCTGGTGAATGATATTATAATCGGATTCAACAGCGCGGTCATCAATGATTACAGGGATTTTATTACGATTGTGAGCGCCTATGAAACAGGAAAATCCGCGACAATAACCGCATGGAGAAACGGTAAGATTTATGACATCAGGGTTATCGTTGAGGAACGCCCCAACTGACTAGATGTTACATTTCAGCGACATTATCCAGTTTGAGCCGGTCGCCGGAGTTTTCTTTCACATCGGACCTTACGCCTTTTGATTTATCCCTGCTCTCTTTGACATCATAACCCGACCTGCTTCCATCATCGGAATAATCACTCTTATCTTCTTTAATATCGGAACTGTCATCCCTTTCCTCTTCATCCCGGCCGGCATCCTTTCCTTTATCGTCCTTGATCCTGTACATGATCTCCTTTGAGCTCATGCTTTTCCATTTCTTCGCGTTCTTATAAAATCTGCCGCTGGGATAATCATCCATGTAGGTCTGAAATTCCTTGAGGGCAAGGTCGAATCTTTTTGCAAGAAAATAAGACTGCCCCTTCTTCATCCGCGCGTCTTCATTCCTGTGGGTGTATGAATTCATCAGAACCCTGTCGAAATTATTCACCGCGGCTTCGTAATTCTCAAGCTTAAAGTAGGACTCTCCTATCCAGTACAGGGCATCCTCAGTCTTTGCAGACCACGGGAAATAGCGGAGGAGCCTGTTGAAAAAGGAGATGGCAGGATAATACTTGCCGTTCCTGTAGCTGTACATTCCGCTGTTAAAAACCTGTTCAAGATAGCTGTTCCTGATGTCCCCGGAAAAATGGCTGAAATTCCCGTAATATTTCAGGAATTGTTCGTATAAATCATAGGCCTTGTCGTCACTGCCGAGTCTCTTGTATGAATTGGCTTTTCCAATGATGGCTTCTTCGTTGCTCCCGTTCTCGGTAAGGGCGATATCGAACATTCTCCTTGACTTTGCATAGTCCCCGTTCTTCGAATAGGCATGCCCCAGCTCCGTATAAATCCTGCTCCTCAGATCCCTGTTGTCAGTCTGGTTCAGCATGCCGAGCAGCTGGTTAACCCCCTCTTCCGTATATTCCTTGTTTATGTTCAGCCTGGCGATCCTTGTCTTGATTTCATCATTGAATTCTCTGCTGTTGCTGTTCCCCGATTTCATGATATAGAGGTATTTCAGATACGCGAGCCTGTTGAGGCCGAGTTTTTCATAGCTCTGTCCGATATAGTAGTATGCCTCGTTTGATACTTTAGTTTTGGGGTATTTTGCAATGACTTTGGAGAACAAATTAATGGAATTATTTATTGTATCCCTTGTCCCCCTTTCGAAAGCTATCTGGCCTTCCACGAGGAGTTCTTTTGCCTCCTTTTCCGGCTTAATTGTATAGTCATAATATATGTATATCCCTATACCGACCAGAATAAGAAGGATTCCGATAATAGCTTCCCTTTTCATTTAAATAACTCCTCAAGTTCATTTTGTAAACAGCACTTCACTTTGTGACCCTTATCATTGCAAATTCGCTCCAAAACCTGGCCTCATTGGGATAAAGTTTTGTAACTTCTTTTTTTATAAGATAATTAAGGGCCATACTGTATTCACCCATTTCAATGTACGACCTGCCGATAAATAAAATAGCCTTTGCTACATCATGCTCATTATCGGCCGTATTGACAACAATTTTCAGCTCTTTTATCGTCTCCCGGTAAAATCCCTTAAAAAATGTATTATTTATCAGCTCATCCAGGGTGGAGGATTGAATGGTATCTCCCGGGTCCTCCTTTTTTTCGGTTTTCTCCCTCTTTTTCACTGGAATCCCTACAGATACCGGAGACCGTGTTACCGTTACACCCTTTGTGATTTTAAATTCATCATCCCTTAAAGACGGCAGAAGGCCATAGTAGAACCTCCCTTTCTGGGGTTTATTATCAACAAATATTCTGTCCTTTAAATTAACTGTTTTGATAAAATCCCCTTCCCTGATTTTTGATGGATCCCCGGGATAATTTCTTGTCCTGTACAGCCGGTACTCACTGTTCTCAGGAAGACCGGAAAATATCCATGAAATTTCAATGCTGTTTTTCCCCGGTGTCCCTGTAATGGAAAGGATTTCAAATTTATCTGTTATTACAACAGGTGTTGATGAATAATTCTCATTTTTTTTAAAGACCAGGTTGATAACACCATCCTTTGTTTTAGCGAAAACAGCATAGAAATAGCTTCCCGTAGGACCGGCTTTGTCTATAATTCTGAAAACATTTTTAGGCACAGAATTAACCTGTACTGCTGAATTTAATTTATTGATGGAATCAATCATTTCCTTTGACCTGTATATGACGAAACCTCCTATCTCCCCGTCAGTCACACTGCCGCCATGTTTCCATTTAACCTCAATCTCACCCGGATTTATAAGGCCCGATAAAATTCCTGTTACTGTTAACGGAGTTTTTTTTACTGGTTTAATGCCGTCCGAGGTAAAGTTCTGATCCTTTACAGGCTCAAATTTTTCAATTCCATCGGAACTTCTGGTAATGACAGCATAATAAAAGGGATCATTGCCGCCCGGGATATTGTCAATAAATTCGTCCATGTCAATAACCGTACCGGCCTTGACTGCTTTCCTTATCCTTTCAGAAGAATTGATAATCATCGGGGCCCTGTATACCAGATAGGTAAATCCCGGTTTCGGAATTTTTGCCCATGTGACTGCCACCCTGCTTTCGCTGACCTGCTTTGCAGATATGTTTGTTACGCTTTCATTTGACGTCTCCACAGCCTCAATTGTCACCGGGATAGTGGTAAAATTTATGTCCCGGTACAATTCTATATCTTTGCCGTAAATTTTGTCCTTTGCAACAATGACATAGTAATAATTTCCAGGCTTAAGCCCCTGGTCAATATGGATGTTGGTTGATTTCGATGATATGACATTTACCGATTCAGAGGAAAGAACCCTCTCCCTGGTATCGATGATTTCATTTGCCCGTCCAACGATAAATTCATCATCATAATTAGGATTGATCGACCAGGATATCCGGATTGAATCTTTCATTAAAGGCACTTTTATCGCCTTTATGTTGTATGCAATAAAAGGGGGGAGAGTCCCATCCTTCTTATTTTCTTTTTCAACAATTTTTTTTACTTCATCAGGGTCATTTTCATCGCTGACATTATCAATTAAGTATTGCGTGAATATGGGGCCATGCGATGCCCAGAGCAATTGCAGTAATACAAGCATGGTAACATAAAATTTTTGTCTGTATCTATTCATATATCAACATATTTCATTTTTTTATATTTCGGTAAATCCATGCTATTCGTAAAGAATTAAATGATCCGGTATAGTACAATTACCCTTTGCGTTTCAAAAATTAAGATCATTCCGGGCTAACTACTACCCACATTTCCCATGTATAATTCTCATTTTGCAATTTATTATCCCCCTATCTCTAATATCCCCTTATCCCCCTTTCTTATATATTTGTGGGTAGAAGCGAGCCCTATTCCGGGAGAGGCGTTGCTCTGAGCCTGACGAAGCGGGTGAGTGCATTATTTATTAATATATACTATAATAAAACTGTTCACAATTAACAATAAAAAATTGAATAAACTGTTGACTTAAATCACCCTTCCGGAAAATATATTTATGGTATCACGCCCTGTTGATTATTGGATTAAAATCATGCCGGTTGACTTTTTGGCTGGTCTAAAACCACGAATTTGGCAGTTCTTTTATTTCATAGCTATATCTGGGTGATGACAAAAAATAATTATGTCTGAATTTGATCTTAAAATAAGAAGCAGAGATATCAAAACATTACTGGATCAGATTAAAAAAAATGATCCCAAGGTAAACATTGACATTGTTAACAAAGCCTATGAATTTGCTGAAAGCGCGCACAGGGGACAGCTCCGCTATTCAGGAGAACCGTATATAACCCACCCGCTTGAAGTTGCAATTACCCTTGCCATACTCAAGCTCGATACAACAACTATATCTGCTGCACTTCTCCATGATGTGGTTGAGGATACTCAAACCACAATTGAAATACTGAAAAACAAGTTTAACGGGGAGCTTGCCCAGCTGGTTGACGGGGTTACAAAAATATCTTCCATAAAAAACAAATCAAAATTCTCTGCCCAGGCCGAATATCTCAGGAAAATGCTCATTGCTACAATCAAGGATGTGAGGGTAATCATAATCAAGCTTGCCGACAAGCTCCATAACATGCGGACAATAATGTTTCAGGACGAGGAGAAGCGGAAAACAATTGCCAAGGAGACACTTGATATTTACGCACCCATAGCCCGGAGGCTCGGCATGTCCATGATCTGCTCTGAGCTTGAGGATATCTCCTTCCATGTTCTTTTTCCCGATGAGTATAATAGAATCAGGGACTCTTTCAGCGAAAGAAAAACCGAACTTGACAGCTACTTCGATAATATCAAGGCCGTTCTCATTGAATCATTCAAAAAATTCAGCATCGAGACTGAAATAACCGGAAGGGCCAAGCACTACTATTCCATCTATAGAAAAATGAAATTTCAGAACAAGGACTTCGACAGCATCTACGACATCAGGGCCGTGAGGATCATTACACGGGATATAAAGGACTGTTATGCGGTTCTCGGTGTGGTCCATTCCCTGTGGTCGCCGATTACCTCCAGGTTCAAGGATTATATTGCCGTTCCCAAGTCAAACATGTACCAGTCTCTTCATACAACCGTTATCGGGCCCGACGGCCACAGGCTTGAGGTGCAGATCCGCACCCAGGACATGCATGCCACGGCGGAGATGGGTATTGCCGCGCACTGGCTCTACAAGGAAAAAAATCTGTCCATCGGAAAAAATTACAAGGAGCTGACCATCCTTGAAAATATAAACAAGCAGTTTGACAATACTACGGATATCAGGGAGTTCATGCGTGATCTCAAGATGGATCTCTATGAGGATGAAATATTTGTTTTTACACCGAAAGGAAAAATAGTCAAGCTCTCAAAGGAATCGTCCCCTATTGACTTTGCCTATGCAATTCACACGGAGGTTGGTGAACATACAACCGGTGCAATGGTGAATAAAAAAATTGTTCCCCTCCGGACCAGGCTGAAAAGCGGTGATATAATCGAGATACTCACAAGCAAAAACGGGCACCCGTCTGAATCCTGGCTTAAGCTTGTCAGGTCGACTAAGGCCAGGTATAAAATAAGAAGCTGGCTTAGAAAAAATATTGAGAAGCATCCATCTGAAGAAACAGGATTAAAAAGCCGCCGGGAAAAATCGAAAAAACAGGAGAAGACTGTTCAGGTCACCATTCCCGTCAACGAGCACAAAAAGCTGAACAAGATGTCAAAAAAAACGGTGCCGGGCCTCAGCATTGCAGGAACTTCAAACGTAGAAATAAGGCTCTCCCAGTGCTGTCAACCCATACCGGGTGACGATGTCATTGGATTCATAACCCGCGGGAGGGGGATGACAATTCATAAAAAAACCTGCCCCTCGCTGAAAAGGCTGAAGGATGAAAGTGAGAGGTTCATTGAGGTAGTTTGGGAAGGGAACGAAACTGAATACTATCCTGTTAAAATAGCAGTTTTCGGTCTTGACAGAGCAAATCTTTTAAAAGACGTAACAGACCAGATATCCCTCACGAAAACAAATATACTAAAAATGGAAGCCAATGTTAAGGACGATAAAACCGCTGAAATAAAATTCATCCTGGAAGTCAAAAGCAATACCCATCTCAATGAAATAATGCAGATGATTAAAAAAATCGGCAACATAACAGACATATACAAGCTGAATGAAAAAGTGGTACTGAATAAAAAATGAAGATTATTTTAGGTTCCGCCTCACCAAGGAGGAGGGACATTTTACGGACAATCATCCCTGAATTTGAAGTTATCAGCCCGGACTGTGATGAATCACCGGAAAAAAATGAATCCCCTGAACATTTTACCGGAAGAGTTTCACGGGATAAACTTGAATCGGTCCTGTCCATCCTGAATATCGGCAATATACCATCCCTTATTATTACATCAGACACCATTGTTGCAATAGACGGGCTTATTCTCGGAAAACCCGCGGACTATGATGATGCGGTAAAAAAACTCGCCCTCCTGAACGGCAGGACACACAGGGTGATAACAGGTATGACAATGATGGTTACCGGCCGGAATGGCAGCATGAGGGACAGAATCTTAACCGGCATTGAAATTACCAGCGTGACATTCAAAAAACTTGACAGGAGAAAAATTGAGGAGTACCTTGACAGCATTGACTACTGCGATAAGGCAGGCGCCTATGCTTTCCAGGAACAGGGAAGCATGATCATTGACTGCGTCAGCGGATCAGTTACCAATATAATCGGCTTCCCCCTCAGGCTTTTTTTTTCAATGGTCATAAGCCTGGGGGCTGAAGAACTATTTACCGATCGTTATCCATCAAACTGAGGGTTTACTTTTTTTTACTTTTTGCTTTTATATTGCCGACTACTTCCTTGAAGAGATCGTAAAATTCCTTGAGTTCATCATGGGTCCTTAATTCCCTGAACTCAGGGTAATTCCCCTTTAAAACCTCCCTCATGTAAAGCGTCATGACATAGATGGGGCCGGATATCCTGTGCGTCTTACGAATCAATTGAAAATAGAGGACAACCGTTCCGGCTATTATCACGATTATGATGGCAATGAGAAGCCAGTTATTCATTTTCATGATATCCCTGTTCGATTCCATGATCTTTTCATTTGAGTTCATGATGGATTTCATCTTATCCATGTTGGCTATATGATTCTTTGATATATCTTTTATCGCCTGCGAGTATATTTTATCCTCATTTTTCAGAGTCCGTGAAGATAGGAAATGGACAATATTATCCTGTATCTCATTAATGTTTTTTATGTTCTTATTATTGGAATCAATATGAACATTGTTCTTACCCATTTTTCCGTTATTTACGACGATATTTGCCCCGATGACAATTATGATAAGGGCAACGATTACCGCTACTATACCGATAATGGAAAAAGTTGTTTTCAACTGAAATTTCTTATCGATGATTAGTTGCTTTCTTTTAATGTTCATGAAACTTTCTCCTCAAATATTTTTATTATTTCAATGTACATAGCCTTATTTTCTCGGCACAAGCTTTAACAGCTCTTCAACAGTCTCTGCAACTACAGGGTCTTTGGAGTTTTTGCAATATACAGAGAAAAGTATCGGTGGTACTATCTTCAGCCTGTAAAGCTTGTAATAATTGGTTTTAAAGATGAGGTCATACCTGTTCCTCACCTTGCTGAAATAAAATTCACACATGATTGATGAAGGCTCATCGGGATCATAGACTTTCACCGTGTATCCGTCACCGTACTTGAATATGTCTGCTCCGTCCTCAAGCTTGTACCTGAGGGTATCAATGGACTTCATTTTATACGAGTAATTATCCCTGAAAACTTTGCCTTCTATGATATCTTTTTTTATCTGCTCAATACTGCTGAAAAAGGCGGATGACGGCTTCACCTTATTGCGTATCTTCTTCTCTTCTATGTAGTATTCGGATACAAGGTCTATCTTATTCATCCCCTTCTCATCAACAATCCTGGTAAGGAACCTCTTTTCTCCGGTAAAGTCACCTATGACGACGATTGATGTATCATCAATTGACTGCAGAAAAAAGTAATTTCTAAAATCCATGGGAACCGGGAGCATTTTCAACTTTTCTTCCGATATTGTCTGGGAATAAAAGGAATCAGAATATAACGCGGTTGTTATGAATAACAATACTAATAACAGGCGTATTTTTTTCATAATCATCTCACTTTTAAATATAATTTTAACAATATAAGCGCATAACAGTAAATGCATATATCATCATAAGTTACATTATAATATAAAAAATTAATTATGTAAATAAAAAATTATTTTTTTTTAAAAAAGAATACAGGAATAATGAAATTAAATATTATATTGACTTAGAATTTTAATCAGACAAAATGATTCAACATTGTATTCTAAAATATTAAATACATTTTAATATAGTCAAAAATTTAAATTTATATATAAAATACTTATTTATATGTCAGACAACTATGAAAATATAATAATAATGGCCAGGGAATTATCGGATATGATTAAATCCCATGAGATAACCATACATTATAATGCCAGTCTTGAATTGATTAAAAAAGATAAATCAGCAATAGAACTCCTTGAAAAACTTGTTATTTACGGAAGGGAGCTGAATGAACAGCATGCCAGGGGCTGTGAAATTATGCCTGAATCCTCACAGGAGGTTCAGCTTTTAAGAGATGAGCTTGATAAAAACGTAAAGGTAAAAAATCATCTTTTGTGCCAGAAGGAGTATCTGAATATGCTGCAGGAGGTGATGAACAGAATCAAAAATCCTGCATGATTTTCAGCTAAATTGCTTTTACCTTTTTTAGCACTGATTATAAACAAGTACCTCCCTCCCCAGCATGACAATAGTCACCTTCATATCTATATGCAACCACAATATTTGAATTAGCTTCATAAGAAATTATACAATATTCAGAAGGTATAGCCGCTGGGGTACCTACTGCATAATTTTTACCAACGATTACCATCCCTGGATTTACAGTTGATTTTCCTTTTATAAATAGATAAACTATATTCCCATTAGGAAGTTTTCTAGACTCATAGAAAAACACTAATAATTTTACCAGCTTTCTCTTTTTTTGTCAATTATTATTTGAGTTCTCTGTATGCTGAAAGTCTGGATGTACAAATAAATGAATAAAAGATGCAGGGAAATAATACACCTTTACGAGCCATCGGCCGAAGTGCCATGACTTTATCTTCTTGAGAAGTCATGAAGAAATATATAATGTCATCATCATGCTTGACTAATTCATTTATTATAATACAAATATGAATATCTTTGTTGGGAAGATTCGCTCTAAACGTAAAGCCTCTCATTAAAAAAGGCAGGTAATGTGTCTCGAAGTTTAAATGCATTGATGATGATTGTTAACAAAATCCTCTTTCATGGCACTTATGAAGGATGGGTCTTCATCAAAGGGGTCATTCCCAAGATACCTAATTATATATTTGCTGTTAGATAAATCAGGATTCTCAAAAAAATCTTCAAGTAAGATGTCTTCTCTATCGGTCAATTTATTATTAAATAAATGTTCATATCTTTTCCATTCAGGATAATCGTGTGTAATGTTAGATAATTCAAATTCATCAAATTTCCCAAAATGTTTTGCAGAGAAATCTAAGGATTTAATAGTACTTATAGATAAATGGTCTTTGTTGGTTTCCTGAATTTCTATTTCAAAATCAGATATAGGTTTTATAATTTTCTTTAAATATTCTGCTTGCTCATTGCTAATTTCATTATTATAAAAAAAATCATAAAAAGTATAAATATCCTTAGTTGAAGAACCCGACGGGCCTAATTTAATCGCTATGTATTTATCGAAAGTGAACAAAGATCCCCAATGTCTTAGGTGATACCGATCAGCAAAAAATACAAGTTTTATTAATTTCATATAATGAGCTGCATCAGCCTTATTTTGCAAATAAGCTGATGCCTGAGCAATTTTATAAATATTAAATTTTTTAAGCATATTATTACTACTTAGTATGAATTATCGAATATAAAATACTGAAAATAGAGGCACTTTTCAATAAAGAATGGTTTTATTATAAAATCTTGTCAAGAAAAAAAATCATAGACATTTGTACAAACCTTTTATTTTATTTTAAATTTTATAAAAAATTTAACTTTTAATTAACTTATGGCGCTTCCGGCTTTTGTGTGGCTAAGCATAATTTACCAATGATTCCGGCATAAGATCCAATCCGCCCAGATGAAATAGAATAGCCATTCTGAATCTTTTTCTATTTCTAAATCCACATGCCATTTTTTTTATTCGTTGAATTCTTGCATTCTTGGATTCAGCTACAGCATTAGAAACTTTTGCAATAATCGCATTTATGATTCCCCATAGGTAGTTCTTAACCATCCGTCCGACCTTCTTGACCGGATCAAGTCTGCACCGGCAAATCCAACCCAGTAAATGATGCCACTCCTTTTCTGCTGAACCTCTATATGTAAAATCCCACAATTTAGAAGCTGTCTCTTTAATTGCCCATGCCCGTGCAGTCTTTAATGTTGATCGTGTCAAAACCATAAAATCCCGACGGGAACGATTATCAGTGCGATGTGAATTTCTCAACCATTCATGCTTTGTCCGGGCAAGCGGACTTTCACTCCCACTATTAAAAAATGAACGGTTTTCCTGTGCCCTTACTTTGTCCAATGCTTTACCGAAATGTTGTGCAACATGAAATCTGTCAAAACATATCTTAGTCATGGCGGCCGGCACTGTATTTTTGATTGCCAGAATAAATGGATCCCACATGTCTAATGAAACCGTTTTAATTGAATCAAGATGCTCCTGGGGCCTATTTTTAAGCCATTCCTCTAATGTTGCCGATTTTCTGTCGTCGAGAACTTCTAAAATAGCGTCATGTTCTTTATCGTAGATAACCGTAACATATTCGTGTCTTCTTTGAAATGAAGTTTCATCAATAGCAATATTCACCAGTGGCTTTTCTTCTCTCCGTTCAAGACCTCGCTTGACTGCACGTTCTTGAATACCGGCAACCTGATCCCATGAAAGATTAAGAAGGTTACCCACTCCGGATAATGATGTTTCTTTAAGCCAATTTATAACCAGCGCTTCAAAGAGTGCGGTAAAATGAGAGTTAGTTTCCGCCCATGGCACACGTACTTGTTTCACTCCATGCTCATCACATGATATGCGAGGTACCTCACACTCAATAATAGTAGTCATCTGGCATGTGTCAAGGTGCCGCCACCGACGGGTGTTATGATCATAGACCGATCCATTTGTATCGCAAACCGGACATTGCAATTTTTGCGATTGATTGTAACCGACTTTAATTGTTACAGTTTTATTGAGAAGGTCAAGCTTGACATTAGTTACATCCCAAGGCTGTTTGACACCTAAAATACTTTTATACAATTCTATATCATTCATAATAACAAATATACTCTAATTTTTACCCATTGTAAAGCCTGAAGCCCCGAAAGAAAATCTGGTTCTTTCCGAATTATTGGGAAAACATTAGAATTCATCATCTCAGAACTACATGCCCTCACCCGCGCTTCGCGCGCCCTCTCCCAGTAGGGCGAGGGCTTTTATACATGTCTTCAATACAAATTAATAATTGTCTTTTCCTAACCTTTTATCAAATATACAGTTTATTCTCTATAATCAAGTAACCTCATGTGGTCAAACAAATATATATTTTTTTAAGGAATTTTTATTATACCTAACACCCCTCTCCCTATTTCGGGAGAGGGGCCGGGGGTGAGGGCATTTTTTGGAAGAAACCTTCCTAATTTACCTAAACATTTCAGTTGGATGAAAGCACAACCCTGTCCCTGCCTGCCTCCTTGGCCTTGTAAAGGGCACGGTCCACTCTTTTAAAGAGGGTTTCGGAATTTTCAGTCACCCTGGCCTGGGCAACACCGAAGCTGCAGGTCACTTTACCGGCCGTTTTAAAAGTTGAACCGGCGACCTTGTGCCTGACTTTTCTTGCTATGTCCAGGGCAATGGTAAGATTTGCCCCGGGCAGAAGTATGACGAACTCCTCTCCGCCCCACCTGGCGAATATGTCCGAATTCCTGATGCACTGCTTCACGAACATGGGAAGCTCTCTGAGTACCGAGTCGCCCGCTTCATGGCCGTAGACGTCATTGACCTTTTTAAAATGGTCGATGTCAAAAAAAATCACCGACATGTCCTGCCCAGCCTGGACCTTTATGAGCTCATTCAATAAAATCTCCTCGAATTTTCTCCGGTTATAGATGCTTGTGAGGACATCAAGGCTTGCTTTTACCTCAAAGCCCTTGGATTTCATCTCAAGCTCAGTTACATCGGTAAATGAAATAACATATCTTTCATCATCGGTAAGGAGCTTGCTTGCGAAAGCTGAAAAGATCCTCGGCTCCTCGGAATTATACGGCTTGAATGCGATAAAATTATGTTTGTCTGCATCGTTGAGTATACCTTCAATCCATGCCGGATGGTCCTGGTTCACTTCATACCCTTCCAGGCTGCAGGCCAGTCCGGTGATATCCCTGTTAACAATTTTCAGGTTGCCCAGATTATAATGGCCGAAGAAGTTGAGAAACTTGATATTGGCCATGAGGATCTCCTCCTTGTCCGAAACAATGATCATATTGTCCTGGGAATCAAGGATCGCCTGGAGGTACTTCTTCTGGTTCTGAAGCTCAATCTGAGCTGTCTTGAGGCTGGTAATGTCCTCACCCATGCACTGGTATTCAAGGACATTATTTTCTTCATCGCAGAGGATCTGTATATTCCAGAGCTGCCATCTTTTCACATTGCTGATTGTTAAATAATTCTCAAAAGTGGCAATCTGATTTTCAGGGTTAAGCGAGCCTATAACGCTGGTTATCCTTTCAGTGAGGTCGTCGGGGATGATATCATAAAAATTCTCGCCAAGGACTTCATATCGCGATTTCATGAAATAGCCGCAAAACCCGTCATTTACAAAGGAGATCATCCTGTCTTCAGGGGAGAACCTGAGAATGAATATGGGCGAATTTTCCACGATATTCCTGTATCTCTCCTCCCGCATCTCCAGGGAGCGCATTGCCCTGGTACCCTCAATGCTGCGCCTGTGGAGGTTCATGGAATTGAGAATCGACTTGACCAGCGTGCCGTAATACTCCTTCTCCCTGGCAAGCCTCTTGGGGATGTAGTCGTAGGCGCCTTCCTTAATCGCGCTGACTGCAATGAGCTCATTCTCACTGTCGGACATTATGATTACGGGCACAATCAGCCCGTGCTTTTCCAGTTTCTTCATGATATCCTGGCCCTTCTGAAACCTCAGGGCATAATCGAGGATAAGGCAGTCGTAGTTCTTCTTAATAAGCATTTCAATTCCCTGCAGGGGATCATCAGTTACATTGCAGTCAAAGGAACTCACGTTACTTGAAAATACTGATGTGAAATACGCCCGCATGTCTTTGTCACTCTCAACAAAGAGGATGGGTATTTTTTTCCCTGGTTTTATCGGTTCTGTCATATTTACAATGCTGAGATAGTATGTTTTTTGCCTGAATCACATCAATATCTTTCTTATATTTTTACGGATAAAATGTCAATTTATAATTTTATGAACCGGATTAAATTTTATTTCCCGGAATACAGGCGCCGCAGATTGAAACCGCTTTTTCCAGAATTGCCGGGTAGTCGGTAACTATCCCGTCAATCCCCCATGATATGAGCCGTTCCATGTTCTCCTTCCTGTTTATAGTCCAGGCTATGACCGGAACATTGTGTTCATGGGCCCTCCTGATTAACCCGTGAGTTATTATCCGGAACCCCTGCCGTTCAGAACCGCCAAGGAATTCAGGGAGCTCCCCGTCTGAAAATTCGGGGATCATGAGTATGTCGCCGGAAAACCGGTAATATTTCCACAAAGGTGTTTTCCCCAGGAGATAAAAGGCTGCAGCCTCCCTTACGGTGCAGCTCGTGGCTATCCCGTGGTTTCTCTTCCTTATATATGATATAATGTTAGAACTGAAGGAACCCAGTATGGCCCTCTCCCGCGCCCCCAGGCTCTCAACCTCATCAGCAACCTCCGCTGCAAAATTGCGGGTATGATATTTTATATCTATGGAGAGAGGTGAGCCTGAAAAGTTTTTTAAAACTTCTTCCAGGGACGGTATCCTGTAGCCATTACCTCTTAAGGGAAAGGTCTTCCCCCTGTCGCGCGTGATCCGGAATGCCCTGTCAAGCCTCCTCAAATCCTGAAATGCATATTTTTCAACAGGCCCGGTGCCATTTGTTTCATGATCAAGGAGACGGTCATGAAAAACCACAGCCACCCCGTCGGAACTCCTCCAGACATCAAGCTCTATCATGGCTCCTGGAAAAATTTCAAGGAGCCTTGAAAAGGATTCCATGGTATTTCCCGGAAGTTCACCCCCTGCCCCCCGGTGCCCCACCGGCGTAAAGGCCGCTAGCCTGTCAATTACAGGTTTTAACGATTTCATGGATTCAGAATAAATCATTATAAAAAAAAATCAAGGAGAAATCTACCCATTCCTCCTCATATAACACCTGATGCATTTATTTACATGTGTAAGATTTTGGGGATAGGGGGATATGAAAATGTGATATGGAGATAAGATAATACTTCATTATTTACTATCCCCATAATCTCTCTTTCTTTATCTCCTTATCTCCTTATCTCCTTATCTTCTTAACTTTTTTTCTTCACACTTGAAATGTATGAAAGAAGACATGTGCCGTTTAATAATAGTTGACTTTTCAACAATACCGCTGTTTAATTATTTCATCAAAGAATCAACGGAACGCAGGGGAATATCCTATGAATGATAAAAGATCCGTCTACTCCTGGGCCTTGTACGACTGGGCCAATTCCGCCTTTGCCACGACCGTCATGGCAGGATTTTTCCCCCTGTTTTTCAAGGGGTACTGGGCAAATCCTGACAATCCCCAGGAGAGCACCTTCTATCTGGGAATGGCAAATTCCATTGCCTCAATTACGGTGGCTGCCCTGGCCCCCTTCCTGGGTGCAGTCGCCGACAAAATGAGCGCGAAGAAAAAATTTCTCATGTTCTTCCTCTTCATCGGTGTCATCATGACAGGGTCCCTATGGCTTGTGCACAGGGGGGACTGGATGCTGGCGGCGCTGTTCTATGTGCTGGCCATGACGGGATTTGCCGGCGGGAATATTTTTTACGATTCACTGCTCATGACAGTTGCCCCGGCAGACAGGCTCGATTTTGTATCATCCCTGGGCTATGCCCTGGGGTATATCGGCGGAGGCCTCCTTTTCCTGGTCAATGTGATCATGTACCTCAAGCCGCACATCTTCGGAATTCCCGATGGTTCAACTGCAATACGCCTCTCCTTTGTTTCCGTCGCGGTATGGTGGGGGGTCTTCTCTCTGCCGATTCTGATTTTTGTCAGGGAGCCGGTTATTCCCGGTTCGCCGGGACTTGGCGAATCCATGAAACAGGGCTGGCAGCAGCTTGCTGACACGGTGAAGAGCCTGAAAAACTACAAAGTCGTGGGAACCTTTCTCCTTGCCTACTGGCTCTACATTGACGGAGTTGACACCATCATCGTAATGGCCGTGGACTACGGAATGTCCATCGGCTTCTCCAGCAGTTCACTCATAACAGCCCTCCTCATGGTGCAGTTCATCGCCTTTCCATCGGCCCTTGGATACAGTAAAATCGCATCCAGGATCGGCACCAGAAACGCCATATTCACCGGGATATGCGCCTATTCAATTATCACAATTTTCAGCTATTTCATGAAGAGTGAAATTCATTTCTACATACTTGCCGCGGCCGTGGGCCTTTTCCAGGGCGGTATACAGGCTCTGAGCAGGAGCCTCTACGCAAGAATAATACCTGTGAGTAAATCGGCCCAGTTTTACGGATTCTACAACATGCTGGGCAAGTTCGCCTCTGTGCTGGGCCCGATGATGGTGGGGTCCGTCACCATGGTTACAGGAAATGTGCGCTACGGAATATTATCCGTCATACTCCTGTTTATTGCCGGCGGCTTTTTATTGATGAAGACGGACATAGGCGAGGGGGAGAGAATAGCCAGGGAGGAGATGGACGGATAAAAGATTTGCCACGGAGTCACAGAGACACAGAGAAATATTTGTACAATTTTAAAAACCTGAAAGTATTTAATACAACCCGATTCAAGAGACAGAATAAAGGTTATTAGAAACTGCATTGTTTTCATGGAAAACACTAAAATCTGTGCGAAGTGTCTTAAAATTTACAGAAACGATGTCAAGAGCCTGAAAGGGATATTGAATCACATTTTAAAATACAGGTTATACTCTTTTCTCGTTTTTTCTAAATCCTTTTTCATTATATCGGGATGATTCAACCAGCGTTTAGAGAGATCATCCCGGATTGCCCTCATCATTTTAACCGAATCAAAATCTTTATCTTTTGTTCTATACATAGTCTTTTTCATCAAGGACCTCCATGGGCGTCCGAATCTCAAGCTCAGGATACCCATATTTTAAATTTACTGAATTATATAATCGAATTCTACTGATATTTACAATGTGCTTATAATTCCAACTCACCAGTATATGAGCCAAATTAACCGTCGCTATCGCTATATGCAACGAGTCATTAAAATACGTTTTACTGACAGCTTTCTCTTTTATGTATCTATTTGCAAGCTCGCTGGCTTCTGGATTCAAGATCACAGATATGATATTCTCAACCGGTATATCCTTAATCATCTCTTTCACATTTTCCGGAGCATGCTTTAATTCTTCAAGCGTAATATCTGACAACATAATGAATTTACTCCCTTGTTTAAACTCATTCATAAGAGGCTTTGACCATTTCGCAAACTCCCTATCATAACATCCTCCGATTACCGAGGTATCGACGTAAATTTTTAGCTTGCGAGATGGGATTATTTCTTTTTTTTTCATTTATTTTCCTTACGATTTTAATGCATTTCGAGGATTTGGCTGTTAAGATCTAATTTATTGATTTAGGATTTCCCGCAAGCAAATAAGAAAAACAAGCCCAGGAAATCGTTAAAAAAAGCTGAAAGTATCTCATAAGCCCCCCTTCATGAGCCCAAAGGGATCATATCGGAAACGATGTTTTCATGGAAAACACCGAAATCTATGCGAAGTGTCATAAAATTTAACAAAATTAATTACTCCACATATCTATAAGAGAACTACTGGCATTTTTAAGATAAATGGTTTCACCCGAATCATTTATCTGGAAGTTTAAAGTTGTATTATTGAATGTTACCGTACCATTAGCAGTTATGATTGTACCATTGGGAATGCTATAAGCATTAGGACTGTTTAGGTCTCCTAGTGTCCATCCGGAAAGATTATAAGAAACATTATCATAATTCATTAACGTTATTTGTTCACTTGCTGTCGGTGATGCTGTTACAGTATAGATTTCAACATAAGAATGACTAACAGGGTTTATTGCATCAACAGCGCTTTTTTACTATCACTAAAACAACCGGTTACAGAAATGATGAAATAGATAAAAATAAACCTTTTCATAAAGCCTCCTTTATAAATCACCTCCACCTTTTTTGGCTTTTGCATTATCAATTTCATTTTGAATAGAAATATATTTATAAATAACAGTTATTGAATTATATCTATGTGAAAAAAACATTAATATTAATACCTTATTAAAGTGCCATCCACAACTATCTGATGATGAAGTTGTGGAATTACCATATTGACTGTTAAAAATTTTACGTAATTCATGATAATTTGTTATGCCTTTTGCTTCAATAGTTACAAACCATAGTCTGTCTTTATTTGATTCATAAGTTATTCTTTCAATGTCTATATCACCTATTTTCATTTTTTCATTTTCATTATAATATGATTTGTTATCACCAGATTCACCTAATTTGTAAAACTCTTTTGATGCTGATAAATTTGTTCCCCATTTTATTCCACGAAATCCGTCAGGTTCATTTTTCAATTGGGCAAAAACGGCGGTATTTATCATTAGCAAAATAATGAGAATTTTTTTGTTCATAAACTCGCCCTCTTTTGACTGATGTGAAATTTTTCTTGCTGATTCAATAAGCTCATATTTGATTCTGATGTCAATCAGAATTCAGTGTTAAAATAGAAATAATAAGCGCATAATACCTATTATAACTTTACGTTTAATATTTTTTATATTATTTTACCTTAAAGAGTTGATGTGTTTATGGGACATATAGCAATTTATAAACACCAAATTTATGACAAATGAAAAGGTTTATGCATTCTGCCTTAAAATTTGCGCCGCCCCAAAAATGAAAAGACATACCTCTTCTTTATACTTTTAAAATAACATGTGTTTTAATCAATTTTTTTATTTCCCTGCCGGCAAGAAAAGAAAAATAGTTTCCTGAATCATCAATGAAGAACACTCCGGGCATTCATCAGGAGCTTTATCAAAGGAATTCTGAATTGCCAGAGCCCGGATTTTACGATCTATCTCATTATAAACATTAAAAAATAGCTCCTTGAATTGAAAAACATTCATCTTTAAACAATATTTTTTTGTGTCGTTCGTGTTTTTAGTGGTTAAACATTTTTTCTTCTCCTCCGCAATCGGGAGAGGGGCCGGGGGTGTGCTCAGATACTCCCAGAGGGTGAAGGAATTAATCAGACCAGGTTCTTTACATTCCGCTCCCGAAGTATGTTCAGCGGATTCATATAAGGGGTGATGACGCTATGGGGAGCTTCTGAAACTTTCAGCTGTTCCAGTTTGTACAGTTTCATAGACAGACCCTGGCCGGGGCCATGTTTCTCAATTGCAGCAGCCGTATTTGCAAGAAAATCTCTGGGGAAGACTCCGTGAATCCCCTCAAGCCCACCCTTCCTCAGACAGTCCCGTATGATGGTTGTACAGTTACGTTTCAGAAAATGAAAGTCCCTGTACTTGCCGGGCCTGTCGGGATGAACCGGGGTATTCTGTATGGCCTCCATCTCTTCGTGAAAAATTGCGGAGAATCTCTTTATATCGAGCCCCAGGATCCTGAGTACATGGACGCTTCTCATGAACCTGCGCCCGAACTTGTCGTAGTACGGGCATTCAGGGTTGTCAAGATTCTGCCCGCCCTTAACCGGGTCCGGGGAGAATTCACCCAGTGCCGGACGGTAGAGGTACTCCTCCGGGGTGAGCACCTCGTTTTCATTCATGGTGACGGAAAAATTGAAAACCTCGCCATTCACATTGACGGCATTGTGCCCGAGGAAGGAGATGGGGTACTGCACCAGCCTCTCGTTGTAGTAGATGTCTATATAGTCATCTCCGGGGAATGGATCCCGGGGCCAGAGAATGACCATGGGCCTTCCTGTTTCATAATCCTTCTCAGCAAGATATCTTCCGGACAATTCAAATCCCGCGAAATGATCGGTATAGCCATTCCAGATGATATCGGATTGAAAATGTCTTTCGCCCTTTTTCCCTTCCAGGAACGGATGGCCCGGGCCGGCATTCAGGATTCCATGATACATTTTATTAACATCGGATGTTAAAATGAATTCCCCCATTTTAATCCTGTTTCAGGATTAAAAAATTTTGTTCAAATTATGAGACATCATCGCTTTTTAAAGTATTATGAAAAAAATTTATCTTAAAAATAAATTCGGGAATGAGGAATAGAGATGATACGTGACCCCGTTTGAAACGGTGCCATCTGGAAAAATTAGAATTTTCCACCTCAGTACTCCCGAAAAAACTTATTTCTCAACCTCGAATCTTAGTAATCCAGGCGCTGTCCCTCCCCATCCTAAATTATACCACCCATTTGCAGGATTATGATCTTTACTAGACCCGGAGGAGGATGATTCATGACAAACTATGCGGCATGTACCTTGTGCCCCTCCTAGTGCCCTGGAATAGGTTCTGTTGCCGCCTGATGGATCTGTATGGACAATGCTGAAACTCACATTCTTTGCATGATTCACATGCCTCCTCAGCGAATACCTGATTACATTGGCCGACGTATTCGTTGTCCCTGACGTGGAATTGGCATGGCAGTGCATGCATGTTGTCTGATGCTTAAAAGAGTTACTAGGGTTGTAATGATCTTTACCACCAGTGTCATTATGCCGCGGCCATGGATCACCTGCCCCGTTATTATGGCATGACATGCAGGTGATCACAGATTTGCCGGCGCCGCCCCATCTCGGATTGGCATAACCGGAATCATTCGTGAGCGTCGAAGTTGCCCAGCCGTCGCTGTGGCAGTAGATATTTCCGCATGTCACATCCTGAAGGCCGGTTGCTGCCGTAACTGTAGCGTTAGCCATTGTGAACTGGGTATAAAAACTGAGCCCGGTCCTGCTGCCGTCGGCATGGGTTGTATAGCCTGGAACCCTGGTGCCGCTTTCATAGGCGTTATCCATACCGTCTCCAATTGATAAAACCGCATCATACACCCCTTTGTGGCAGAAGCCGCATGGATAGGCATAACCGGTGGACGAGGCCGTTCCCGCGTGCCTTACATGGCTCTCATTGGAACTCCAGGTGCTCGTTGAATTTGGTATACCCATGCCGGCATTTAAACCGCTCGTTGTGCCATGGCACGTTCCGCATGCAGCTGTCCCGCCCCATACCGCGGTATTCGCGGCATTCCCTTCCAGCCATTTCGTGGCACCCAGACCGAATGCCCCGTGGCAGTAGGTATATGAACAGGTATGGGACGCGCCGTCATAGCTTGAGCTTGTTGCCGAGGTGTACTGGGATGCCAGGCCGCTGAAAACTACGTCACGGGTGAAATCGGCATGGCCTGTTGTGGAGGCATTTCCCGTGAGGATTATTGCTGACCCCTCTTTCCCGCTTGCAATGCCGCTATGGCACAGGACACAGTCATAGTTGTACCCGCTGCTTGCATTGGTATTTGTATGTTTGTCATGGCTTCCCCAAACGGCCTTAAGAGGCGCCAGGTAATGGCACGGCTCGGTTCCGCATGTCAGAGCCCCGCCGCCCCATACAGGTACCGTGGACGAGGCCTGTTTCCCGCCGGTGAAATTACCGTGACAGTAGGTATTCGTGCATGTATGATCGCCGTTGAATTCGCCGCCGATATTCAGGGTGTCATAAGGGCCCGCCATTCCCTGCTGAAAGCTTATTGAAAGGATTCCATCGGCATGGCCGCTGGAAAAATTTGCCGTATCGCCGCTGTAGGTGTCGTCATGGCATCTTCTGCAGGGATAGCTGTAATTGACAGCGCTGCTTCCGATATGCTTAGTGTGGCTTCCTGTACTCAGAGTAGCCGTGGTTGCGCTGTGGCAATTGACTCCGCATGTCAGCAGGCCTCCGGTCCAGACCGGGTTGTCATTCTTAGCCGAGGCAGAACCGCTGAAACTCCCCCAGTCGTTCCCCCCGCCGATATTTGTCGTGTTCCCGTGGCAATAGAGATCAGAGCAGTTCTGCGTGGATGTGGCATAGGAGCCGTTGGGGTTGGTACTGTCAAAGGATACCGCGACATTGGCACCGGCTATGGTTCCGTTCACATGTCCGGAAAAAACTCCATGACATTTTCCGCATCCATAAGAATAATTTCCCGCGGTCCCTGCCGTATGCTTTGTATGCGCTCCTGAAGTACCCAGCGTAGCAGTATGGCAGGTTCCGCATGCGGCAGTTGATGATATCAGCCAGTTCGGCGTTGAGGTGGCGTTATTTCCAACCAGGGTGCCGGGTTTGGAAAAATTACCGTGGCACCATGAATTGGTGCAGGTCGTAGATCCCGGATTCCATGTCGTATGCAGGGTTACAAGCGTTTCAGGACTTATTTTTGATGCGAGATCAGCATTATCCGCCTTGAAATTCACATCAGCATTCACACCGGAATTATTAATGGAAAAATCCGCATGATTGGCAGTCCCATAAGACCCCTGCAGGCTTGTTGATAACCAGCCGGTGCCGGCGCCATCAGTTCCATAATAGTGGCAGGCATCACAGCTCTCTATGGAACTGGAATTATTGAAATAATTACTTGTATTTGCCGTATGTTTTCCATGGGTATTTGATGAGTAATTGTTCGATGCGCTTCCGTGGCATGAGCCGCAGGCTGCGCTGGATCCATCGAGCCATGCGGGGGCGGAACCGTTCCCGGGATTCGTATTCGCGGCCCCGTTGTAGGTCACCCGGGGGAAATTTCCGTGGCAGTAGACATTGCTGCAGGTCTTGCTCGATGAATTGAATGACGGGTTTCCGGCAGTGCCGGATGGATGGGAATATCCAAAATCGACATCCTTGACAAAATTTAAATGCTTCGCGCTATTGATCGATGATTTCGTGTAACCGCTGTGGCAGTATGCGCACTGGTCTGTGTATTGAGCCAGGTGTTTTGTATGTTTCACCGAGGTTGGGGCTGTTGCCCCGGCCGGGTGGCAGGAACCGCATACAACCGTATCGCTCCATGAAACCGCAGCCGCACTGCCGCCGGTAAAATTTCCGTGGCAGTAGGTATTGGAACATACAACCGCATTGAACTGCCCTGTTGAGGCATTTACATTCCCCCCGGTTGCGGAACCGAGGGAACCCGCCTGGGCATAGGTAAAGGAAATATCAATCTGGCCGTTATTATGGGTGGCTGAAGATATAGCTGCATGGCAGACGGAACAGGTCTCCGGCTCGGTAAAATTTATTCCCGTGGTACTATTGATCTGGCTGATGAGCATGGATACATGTGTCCCATGCTTCGCGTCAGGGTTGGATGAACCTGCGGGATTCCCGCTCGGGTTTCCTCCATGGCACGATCCGCATGCCGCTGAACCGGGCACACCCCATGAAGGAGAACTGTTGTTTCCTCCGGTAAAATTCCCGTGGCAGATAGTTCCCGCACACTGGTGTGTTGCCGGATTATACGTACTGCCGGGATTCTGCGTACTGTTGAATGTTACCATGCCCGGCACGGTTGACGCGCTGTCGAGGGTCCCGTTGTCATGGGTGGCTTTGTCCTTGTAATCGGCATGGCAGTCCACGCAGGTCAGCGCGGTTCCGGACATATGCCCGTTGTGGCTTCCGCTTGCCATGGGGTCAGGGGCTGCTCCGGGAAATACATTTCCGCTCTGGTGGCACACGGCAGTGCAGGTGTTGGCGGCATTGGGATCCCATGCCACAGTGCCATGGCATGACAGTGAACTGCATGTACCGGCGCTCATGTCAAAAGACCCGCCGGGATTTACACCGGGATCAAAATTGACGATGAGGGAGTTGTTCGTACTGCTATCCTGTTTTCCATTTTTATGATAGCTGTTTCTATTGTAGTCAAAATGGCACAGGGAACAGGGTTCCGGGTATACTGCAATAAGAGTCCTCACGTGAATCTGATGGAGCCTGTTGTTTACCGGATAGTAGGACTTCAGCATGGTGCTGGAATGGCAGTCAGAAGCGCCGCATCCCGATGATGTGGCATTGCCTGCATCACTCCTGAGTTTACTGCATCCTGATAGTGCGACAATAATCAATGCTGAAATCACTATTGCCAATGCCGATGATTTTATTTTCATATTCCTGTCTGTTAAAAATAAACTGTATTTCAAAAATAAACTATCCCTGCATCAGTACAAAAGTGCAATTTTTATAAAAAAATTTGGCTGATTTTAAATAATTTTCAGCTCAATTATTATTATCAAAAAATTAAATTTATTTATAAAATTTTGTATAAAGATATTTATAATTCATATTAACCAAATTACAAAATCAACACTGAATCGTCAATAAGTACTAATTCGTAGTTTTTGGATACTTTTGCTAAATGCTGTGAAAAGACGAAAAATAACAATCTGCAATTATCTTTAATCATTATACATTTTTAGATATAATCTGGATTAAAAAACAGAGGAACTCTATTAAAGTTCAGGGATGAATATTGATTAAATCCCGGCGGCGCGTTGCCGCGCCGCCGGGGTGGATTAAACCATTTAAAATTCGGCAGTCCTCTCTCATACGGGATAAACTCTGCTATTCTAAGGCGCCTCCGCTTCATAAACGCGGCTTCCGGGAATTGTCCCTGTATACCATGGCCCAAGAGAACTGTGGCCCTTCCCATGGCAGGTTACCGAACAAGTCCTGGTTGCAGTATAAGTTCTCGTTCCCGATGTTTGCGATCCAAAGCTCACATTCTTCATCCTGTTCACATGCCTTGTACTCGATGCCGTACCTGCGCTAAAGTTAAATCTTATTTTTTCTACAGTCAGACTCGGTGTATCTGAAGCTGCCCCGCTGAATACCGTGGTATTGGCATGGCAATGGATGCATGTATACCCATGTTCCGTTATGCTTTGATGGTTATGCCCAGTTGTATTATGCAGAGGTTTTGGGTTTGTCGTCGGATTCCCTCCGTTATTGTGACAGGAAACACAGGTCATCTGTGATTTCTGCGTACCTCCCCACCGCGGAGTCGTTATTCCAGGATCGGTAGAGGTTGTGGAATTTCCATTATCATAGGTGAGGGTTGATGTGGAATACCCGTCACTGTGACAGTAGATATTGGAACAGGTAACGTCCTGGAGAGCGGTCGATGATGCCTTCACAGAGGTTGCGGTACTTCCCGTAAAATTTGTATAAAAGCTCAACGCCGTCCTGTTGCCATCGGCATGGTTTGTGTAAACCGGGATTTTTGTGCCGGTTTCATAAGCGCCGCCAGCGCCGTTTCCGGTAGACAGTGTTCCCTGATAAACTCCCTGGTGGCAGAAACCGCAGGGGTAGTTGTACCCGTTCTGGGATATATATCCAGCATGCTCTGCATGGCTCTCATTGGTGCTCCAGGTCGACGTGGCAGTGGGAATCCCCAGCGCAGCGTTGGACCCTGCCCCGTGGCATGACCCGCAGGGTGCGGAAGCATCGCTCCACTTTATTGTATTCGCCGCATTGCCTTCTTTCCACCTCTGAGGACTTGATGTTGATGTTGCCCAGAAATCGCCATGGCAGTAGGTATAGGCGCATGTCATGGTGCTCGTGGCATAGGTAGCAATGTTTGTGGTAGTAGTTGCACTGCCGGGCCCCTGGTCGGCAATGATCTTGTTCGCCGGATCATTCCCGAAAAATACGTTTTTCGTGAAGTTGGCATGATAGAATATGCCTGTGCTCGTAGCACTATTGTCTATCTGGAACGGCCCGCCTTCTTTTGTCAGGTGATTGGTTACCCTGTCGTGGCAGTTGGCGCACCGGTAGTTATAGAGCCCGGGAAGAGTATGTTCGTCATGGGCGTAGGTTGACGGCGCTATGTCGTGGCACGACCCGCATGTTGCAGCCCCGTTCCATACCGGGGATGCCAGGAGCCCGCCGGTAAAATTCCCATGGCAGTAGGTATTGGCGCACTGGTTCGTCGTATCGTTATACGCGCTGGCCGACGGGTTCGTAGTAACGTCTATCTTCACCTGGAGCAGGCCGTCGGCATGGAGCGCGGTTAATACGGCCGAAGTGGTTGACGCCGTTTCCGACACGACATTCTCATGGCACTTGTGACAGGAATAGTTGTATTTTACCGTGGACGGCGTATTCCCCACATGCCTGTCATGGGATCCCGAAACAAGAGTTCCCGCAGAGATCTTATGGCAGGCGTTGCATGCCACGGACCCGGGGCCTCCCCCTGCCGCAACTGTCCAGACCGGATCATTATTGGAGGCCGTTGTCGAGGCAAAGTTAAATTTCGCATTATCCAGCCAGTCCGTGCCGGCATTTCTGCTGTTCCCGTGGCAGTAGAGATTGTAGCACTTCTTCGCTGCCGGGCTGTTATATGAACCGTTGGGGTTCATTGAATCGAACCCGACTCCCGATGGGCCTCCGAATGTCCCGTCGGAATGGCCGAAGGATGTATGGCACCTGGTGCAGTCATAGTTATATGTGGCATTCAGATGTTTCGGATGGCTGTCGGTATTGGGAGTCCCGTAACTGTGGCAGTCGAGGCAAGCCCCGCCCGTCCTTGCATCCCAATCGGCTATGTTAGCTGTCACCGGCACAATATAGGTGTTTCCGGTAAAGTCTCCGTGGCAATAGGTGTACTGGCATGTCTTATTTGCCTGGCTGTACGCTGCGCTGAAAGCCCCGGGCTTGTCACCTATGGATGCCGGATCAAATGCAACATTCTTAACACCATTCGAATGCGTAGATGTGGAGAATCCCGCGCTCGACGCAAATCCAGTTCCTGAACCGAAATGGCACATGGCGCAGCCGTACCTGTTTCCGTTCGTATGTTTGTCATGGCTTCCATAAACTACTGTTGCCGTGGGATTATTGTGGCACGACCCGCAGGGGGCAGAACCTGCCCATGAAGGATTGGCTCCGTTGCCGCCGGTAAAATCACCATGGCAGTAGGTGCTGTTGCATGTCGGCGATGTGAATGTGGCGATTCCATCTACCCCCGCTACACTGGCTGCTGAACTGAGGGTGACGTTTTTTACTCCATTGGCATGGGTTGTATCCGTATACCCGTTTCCGGTATGGCAGCTTGTGCAGGCATACCCGTATCCTGCCGGATTCGTCAAAGTATGTTTGCCGTGGGCCCCCTGGGTATAGGTGCTGCTATGGCACTGGTTTGTGGAGCAGTTTGTAGTCCCGCCCCAGGATATTGAAACATTGTTTCCGCCTGTAAAGTTTCCATGGCAGTAGAGGTTTGAACACTGGTCAACACCGCTTGTATATCCTCCCGATGGGTTCAGGGTATCAAAGTTCATTTCAGCAACTCCGTTAACGGGCTTGTTGCCTACCTTATGGTGGTCGGTGTCTGCAACGCCGTCGCTGTGGCACCTGTCGCAGGTATAGGAATAAGGGGCTGACAGGTGTTTGGCATGGGATCTCTCATTCAGTGTGGATGTCTTGTGGCATGTACCGCAGGCGCCGGTAGAAGATGTCCCCCATTCAGGGGTGATATCGGTACCCTGGGTTGTGGCAGTAAGCGCTGAGCCGTGGCAGGTTACACTGGAGCACTGACCTGTTCCCGTTCCAGGGCTGTAGGTCCCTCCTCCGGACATGCTTACATTTTTTGTGCCGTCAACATGGCTGGAGAATCCCGGGCCCGCGTTGTTATGACAGGTGGAACAGGCGGTATATCCTATGAAAGTGACATGTTTCTGATGAGAACTGTCTGCAGGCAAACCGGTACCGTCGCCATGGCAGATATTGCATGTGGCTGCCGATGTGGTGCGCCAGTCAATGGACGCTGAGCCGGCACCGTGACAGCTTATGGATGAACAGGTTCCCGGCTCGCTGAAGGCGGCGCTTACGTTGCCCCATGTCGGTCCCTGGGATCCGTTGGTATCAAAGGCCAATATGGACGCCGCATCGCCAGTTCCATCGGCATGTTTTGAATCTGTCCTGTATCCTTCATGGCATACCTCGCACCCGATGTTCCTTGTAGTCGCGTGAGTCGTATGCTTCCCTGCCGCGCCAGTGGCTCCCGGAGTAAGGCTGCCGGAATGGCAATTTGTACAGGCAAGGGCCCCTGCTACTGTCCAGTTCGGGGTCCCTGCCCCGTGGCACGACGAAACACTGCAGGTGGGACTTGTATACGTACCCGCAGTCATGGAAATATTGGCCGTTCCGTTAATATGCGCGGCGAATCCCGGTCCTGCGTTATTGTGGCAGGTGGAGCAGGCATAACTCTTATTCCCCGCTCCGCCGGCAGAGTGCTTCGTATGGGCACCGGTGGACGGAAGGCCGCTCGCGTCGCCATGGCAGATATTACAGTTTGTGGCCGCTGCAAACCAGTCCGTGCTTCCCGAACCGGCGCCGTGGCAGCTGATGGATGAGCATGCTCCCGGTTCAGTATAGGTAGTGGTTACACTTCCCCATGCCGTAGCAAGAGATCCATCTGCATCAAAGGCCAGGACGGATACATTTTCATTGATATTATTGACATGCCTCGCATCTGCCCTGTATCCCTCATGGCATACTTCGCAGCCGATATTCCTTGAGGCCACATGGGCCGTGTGCTTCCCGGCTCCAGCTGTCGCGCCAGGCGTAAGTGCTCCCGTATGGCAGGTTGTACAGGCAAGGGCCCCGGCTACTGTCCAGTTGGGAGTCCCTGCCCCGTGGCAGTTCACGCTTGCGCACGTCGGGCTCGTATAGGTCCCGCCGTAGGTGGCAGACATGGTGACATTCTTTGTCCCATCAATGTGATTGGCATTGCCCGGGCCGGCATTGGTATGGCATGCCGTACAGGCATAACTCTTGTTTCCCGCTCCGCCGGCAGAGTGCTTCGTATGTGCTCCGGTAATTGGAAGACCGCTTGCATCCCCGTGGCAGATACTGCAGGCCGCTGTTCCAGCGTACCAGTCCGCCGTGGCTGAACCGGTTCCGTGGCAGCTTATGGACGCGCAAGTCCCGGCAGCGTCGCTGTACGTCGCTGCTACCGTGCCCCCCACCGCGTAGCTCCCTGCCCATACAATATCTGTCTGGGCTATTTCACTTTTATTTAATGTCCCGTTTACATGCTGTGTTTTGGATATCGTATACCCGGTATGACATGTAAGGCATGTCACCCCTGAAGCCGCAGTATGTTTCACATGCTTCCCTGCCGTACCAGTGCCGCCGATTGTTCCGTTGGGGTCTATGGCGCTCCCGGATTTATGGCAGTCAAGGCATCCCAGCGCCGCTACCGATGTCCACACCGGCGCTCCGCCGCTGGTTCCACCGTGGCAGCTCACTGTGTTACAGGTCTTGCTGGCCGATGTATATGTTCCGCCGTAACTTGCAGCCATTGCCACATCAGCAGTATTGTTTAAATGCACATTCCCTGTATGGCAGGCGCTGCAGTTCCCCGGATATTTTGTCAGATGCTTCGTGTGCGCGTTTGTCCCGGGATTACCGGTACTGTCTATCCCATGGCAGGTATTGCAGGCCGTTGTTGCCGCGTACCAGTTCGCTGTCGCCGAGGTTGCTCCGTGGCAGCTTATGGACGCGCAGGTCCCCGCAGCGTCACTGAAGGCCGCTGCTACCGTGCCCCCTACCGCGTAGTTCCCTGCCCACACAATGTCTGTCTGGGCTATATCTGTTTTATTCAATGTACCGTTTACGTGCTGTGTCCTTGATGTAGTGTACCCCGTATGGCACGTGAGGCATGTCACCCCTGAAGCCGCAGTATGTTTCACATGCTTCCCTGCCGTACCAGTGCCCCCGATTGTCCCGTTGGGGTCTATGGCGCTACCGGACTTATGACAGTCTGCGCATACAAGCGACACCGCCGATGTCCATACCGGCGCTCCGCCGCCGGCCCCCCCGTGGCAGCTCACCGTGCCGCAGGTTTTTGTCGCCGATGCATAGGTACCGCCGTAGGTTGTGAGGTTTACATCCACCGTCTTATTTATATGGGCATTCCCCAGATGGCAGGCATTGCAATTCGCCGGATACTTGGCCAGATGTTTCGAATGGGCATAGGTTACCGGAGGATTCCCGTGGCATGAGCCGCAGGTAACCGAACCCGGCACGCCCCATGTGGGGCTCGCCGATGCGCCCATTGTTGATCCATGGCAGTAATTGGAATTGCAGGTTGTGCCGTTGTATGTGCCTCCATGACTCGTTCCCCCTTCAAAGCTGATCATGGTTGGAGTTGTGGCCCATGTATTATCGATCCCGTTTGCATGGCTCGATGTCCCTTTGTATCCAGAATGGCACTCGGTGCAGTTATATCCCATGGTGGTAATATGGGTGCCGTGACTTCCATTATCAGGATTTATGAGCGAATTTGCGTTATGGCAGTCGGCGCAGGCAAGAGTTTTTGTAGTCCTCCAGTTTACCGGATTGGTCCCTGCCACATTGTTGGCTCCGTGACAGGCAACATTGGAGCATTTCCCCGCCCCTGTTGTGCCGAAAGGATCTATATTCTTGCCGGGATCGGTTTCAGTGACTGCAACGCCATTATAGGTTCCGTTGAACTTCACGAAAGGAGTCTGATTTGTACCGTCCATGTGTGTCGGTTCCTGCTTATAATCATTGTGGCAGAGATTGCAGTCGATGCCCTTGTCAAGGTGGGTTTTATGGTTATCCCCTGATATTGAGCCCGGCTGCGGGGTTATCAGTGCCGACGAGTGGCAGGTGAGACAATTCGCCGTTCCTGGCAGGTACCAGGTATAAACACCTGTTGGGCCGCCATGGCATGATATCCCATCACACCCCCCTGTACCGTCAGTATATGTTGTGACGGCTATTATTTTTGATTTCCAGCTTCCCGTATGTGAAAGTGATGTTATATCGATCTTACCGTAGATCCCGTTTCCATGAGCCGGAAGCATGTTGTAATTATTGTGGCATGCCTCGCATGGGATTCCCTTCTTCACAACATGGGATTTGTGTTTTCCCTGGATACCTTCCCCGCTTGTATAGATAGGGTCAATGGCACTACCGCTTTGCAGAGTATGGCAGTCAGTACAGGCGGTAATGGTCCCGGTCCATGCCGGTGACCCGCCGCCGTGGCAGAAAAGGGTGCCGCATATCCCGGTTCCCGGAGTGCCGCCTGCCGTGTAGCTCCCTGACGGGTTAAGGGCAGTATTGAATGAAATCATCCCGGGGGCCGTTTCCGAATTCTCAAGGGCCCCGTTTGTATGGGTAAGGCTGGAGTTGTAGTTAAAATGGCACTCAGCGCATGCCAGGCCTTTCGTCAGGTGTTTTGCATGCCCCCCGGAAGTGGGATCTATTGACAGTGTTCCATCCAGTGTTTTGGCGCCGCCCATGTGGCATGTGGCGCAGCCTGCCGGGGCAGCGTACCACTGGGTTGTGATTCCGCTGTTACTCCCTTCATGGCAGGAGATATTTCCGCAGGCGGAGTCGTTATTATTTGTCCCGTCATTGTAAACAAAAGAGACCGTATAGCCCGCAGGCCAGACCGCGCCGCCCCCTGAGGAGAGAGAAGTTATTTCCAGCCTCCCGTATCCGGAATTATTGTTTATATGTTTAGTATTGCCGGTGTAGTCGTAATGGCAGAGGACACAGTCGATCTTCCTGTCGGTGACATGAATGGTGTGCTTGCCGTTTGTACCGGACCCGTTTGTATTCATGGGGTCTAAGGCGCTTCCTGATTTATGGCATTCCGTACAGCCCGATATATCCCTGTACCAGTTCGCGTCGCTGTTGTTGTGGCAGGAAATGCTGCCGCATGTTCCCGAGGTATCATCATAAGAGGAGATGGAAACGGAAGAGCCATTGAATACCACGGAGGTATTCATGTATACAATGGTTGATGTTTCAGCCTTCCCGTAGGGGGATTTGCCATGGGCGGGCTTATCCTTATAATTATAATGGCATACCTGGCAGCCTATCCCATTGTCGGAGTAATGAGGCACATGTTTCCCTCCGACGCTGCTCCCGTTGGTGGTCATGGGATCGATACTGCTCCCCGGTGTATGGCAGCTGATACAGTTGGTAATGGCCCCGCCGCCCCATGCCGGAGAGCCTCCTCCGTGGCAGTAGAGGGTATCACAGTTACCGGTGCCGGGGCTTCCGCCGTATGTGTATGACCCCGATGGATTCAGGGACGCGCTGAACATAATCATGGAAGGGGCATTCCCGGGATTGTTCGTTGAACCGTTTATATGTGTTTCAGCGGAGCTGTAGCCGCTATGGCAGTCAGTGCACGCATATCCCCTGGACAGATGTTTGGAGTGGTTGCCGGTTGAGGGGTTGATTGATGTTCCGGAAGCATGGCAGTTTTCGCATAGCTGCGGCGATGTGGAGTACCAGTTGAATGCTGAGGGATTTCCGTGGCATATGATATTCGTACATGTTCCCGATCCCGATCCTTTAACAAAAACAAAGGATTCCGATGGATTTCTCCTTACCAGATTAACATTTTCCTTTACGCCGTAGATCCCGTTCATGTGGGAGGGCTCTTTTTTATACTCATAATGGCATATTTCGCAATCGACATTTTTGCCCGCATGAATCTTATGTTTCCCCCTGTTGCCCTCCCCGTTGGTGGAAACCGGATCATTCGAGCCTCCGCCGGAGTGGCAGGTGAGGCATCCCGTGCCTGACGTATACCAGTTAATTTCCGAAGTGCCGCCGCCATGGCATATAATATCACTGCAGTTTTCCGTAGGCTTGTTCCAATGTGTTGCGCTGTTCTGTTTGTTAAAAAGGACAATGTCAATATTGGAGCTTCTTCCATCCACCTTCCCGTCCTTGTGACTCCTGTCCTTGTCATAGAGGCCGTGGCAGTCGTCGCAGATCTTCCCTGCTGTGGAATGCTCTATATGCTTGCCGCTCAGCGGGGTTGACCTTGAATCCATCGGGACATAACTTTTTAAAGGTGATGATAAATGGCATTCCGATGCTGCGCAAGCCGTTGTTTTCGGTTTTTCACGCATCTTACTGCAGGCTGTCAAAAATAGTAATATTACAGAAGAAATGACGATGGTTGACTGGAATTTATTTTTACAAAACATATGAAACCCTCAAATTAATTTTCATGCAGATGGCTCTCTATCATTGAACAAAATGATAAATTATCATTATATTTACCCATTATCATACTACTTAAATGATATTAAACCGTCAATATGTATATATACGTAATATTTTTACTTTTTTAAAAGCCGTGGATCTGTAAACAAATCTTTGCAGATGTCATATGTCAGTTAATAATCAGGAATAGTATTCGGGTATAGGGAGACTTTTATATAAATTCTGAAAGATGCGGATAAAAAACCTTATTGCATTAAAATTATAAATTCCCGGCTTTACGGTACGGGAATATTCCAGAGAACTGCATAAATTTTAGAAAACCTGTTTTTAACCTGTTTACCCTCTGTCCTTAAACAATCCCCTTATAAATGGAAAATTTAATCAGATCAGCCATGTTATCAATTGAAAGCTTTTTCATAATGTTGGACCTGTGGACCTCCACGGTACGTTTGCTTATATGAAGCATTTCACCTATCCCCCTGCTTGTCATGCCCCTGACTATGTGCTTCAATATCTCCATTTCCCGCCTGGTCAGGAGCTTTGTAAAGTCCCGGTTATCCATTACGACCCCGGTATCCTCCTTGTCAAGGTCAGCCAGCTCACTGGAAAAGGACTTCCCCCCGGACCGTATCTTTTTTATGGCATGGATAATCTCATCGATGACATCATCTTTCAGAATATATCCATCCACATTGAGTGACAGGGCGTACCTGTAATGTTCCCTCTCCTTATGCATGGATACTATCAGAACCCTGACATGGGGGTAGATTTTCCTGATATGGTTAAGGGCTTCCAACCCGTCCATGTTAGGCATAGAGAGGTCGAGGATAACAAGGTCGCAATCGTGCCGGCGCAGGGTATCAAGAAGCTCCAGGCCGTCGCCTGCCTCCTGTATAACGGTAAATCCCGGCACCATGTTTATCAGGTTTTTAAGGCCCGCCCTGAAAACCGGGTGGTCATCGGCCAGTATGATCCTGTACCGGTTATCAGATGTTTCTTGGTATTTCAATGGTAATCACCGTTCCTTTCCCTTTCCGGGAATGAAAATCAAATTTTCCGTTCAGAAGCCCGGCCCTCTCATTCATAATGAGGAGCCCGAGGCCATGGGCATGGGAATTTTCACTGCCCGGCGCCTTCATATCGATGCCTGTCCCATTATCCTTTATTGTCATGGTAAGGGTGTCATCGACGAGAGAGACCCTGATGGAGACACCTGTTGCCCCGGAATGTTTGATGATGTTCGTCATTGACTCCTGGACCATTCTGTAGAGATTAATATCCCAGTTGCCGGGAAAAAAATTATCCAGCTTATCAACATCAACCCTGATATCCATATTCCTGCTGATATTCATGGTTTCCACCATGGATATGATGGCTTTCGGCAGCCCCATGGCCTTGAATCCCACGGGGCTCAGGCTCCTTGAAATTTTTCTGGCATCGTTGATAATAGTGTCAATGTAGCTCATGATCCCGGAATAATCGTCTCCGGCATCTCCTTTCCCCGGGTTCGCAGTAATAAAATTGTAAACCATTATCTTCAGGGCCTGCAGGGAGCCCCCCATGTTGTCATGTATCTCCCTGGATATCCTGCCGCGCTCATCCTCCTGAAGCCTGATCATCTCCTGTGACAGGTGCCGTATGGTCTCCTCGGCCCTTTTCCGGTACGTGATATCCTGGATTACGCATACATACCTGTCAACCAGCTCATAATCCCCTGCCATTTTTGTTATGGAATAGGCCACAGGGATAGTCCTCCCCGACGGTGATGTTATCAATGACTCCTTCTGTATCAGGCCCGTATGTTCAATGATCCTTTTCAGATTCTCATTCCAGTGGAAGCTCCCCCTGGGAAAAAGCCGGGAAAATTTACTGCCGGTTATCTCCTCTTCCTTACATAAAAGCATAAAAGAAGCGGCATGGTTGATATTCAGAATATTCCCATCCTGGGATATAACAATGATGGAGTCGTTCATATTCTGAAGAATGCTGTCAAAATACTCCTTTGAAACGGTAATCGTCTGGAGCTGTTCAGCCATAACATTAAACGACTCAATAAGGTCCCCGAGCTCATCTTTTGCGGTTGCGTGCAGCCTCACCATGATATCGCCTGACCCTATCTTCCTCACCGCGCTGCCGACAGAAGATATGGACCTGCTGAAATGCCGTGAAATAAAATATCCTATAATCAGGCAGAAGAGTATAGACCCGCCCCATGATATGAACAGGCTCTTTTCAATCTGAGACAGAGCCGCTTCGTTTTCCTGCAAAAGTTCCTTCATCTCTATATTCGATGCTGCCCGGATATGATCAAGGTTATGGATGATATTCTCTGCAATGTTCCTGAGCGGTCTGAATTGATTCCTGTATATTTCTCTTGAATGTTGAGAAATATATTGATGGGGATATCCTAGTATAATAACATTTATGTCATTGAATTTTTTTAAATTGCCCTCAAGCTCATGATAAAGGGCAATCACATTTTGATGTTTAGAATCAGTCTTCTTCACAGAATGATAAAGGTCCATGATGTCGGCAAATTTTGCAAGGTAATTATCCCTCTCAGTTATATTCCCGGAAGTCATATATCTGTAAAGGGGCTGTATACTGAGGTTCAGGTGTATCGATAACCTGCTGATGTCGTTTAATATGGATAGATGAACGTTGTATTCATACTTGTCATCTGCGATGATATGGTACTTATAATTCCAGTAGGCTGAAAATATATAAAAGGGAATGATGGCAATAATGAAAGAGAGGGTCAGTTTAAATGTTATTCCAAATCTCATACATACAACCCATTAATCCCCGCAGTTAAAAATCAACAACTAATCACAGGAACATACGTTATTATTTAATATATTGATATCATTCCTGATAAATATTCACCCCTGCAAATTGCATTTTTTAATAAAAAATACCTTGACAAACCTCTGAATTAAATTCCAATAAATGCATTAAATACATAAAAAAAATAAGTAATATACCTTACTGCTTCAGCAATAACAAAATTTAGAAAAGTAAAAAAAACTCTATGAAAAAAATCATTCTTCCGGTATTATTCATCCTCACCATGACATGCATCGGCATCTGCCTTTCAGCAGCTGACAAAGCTGTAGAAAAAAGGATTCCCAATAAAAAAACCGAGAAGGGCAGGGAGATTGCAATCAGTCCTCCCCCTTTCAGCGCGGGGATATTCCCCTGTACCGAATGCCATTCGGGAATGCCGGTAAACTATAACAGGCGGGCCCTCACCGAGGAGCATGCAAATATTGTCTTCACTCACGATGAAAAGAACCGCTGGTGCCTTGACTGCCACAGCGCGGGAAACAGGGACTTTCTCCATCTTGCCAGCGGCAGGCTTGTCAGCTTTCAGGAGTCCTATAAGCTCTGCGGGCAGTGCCACGGCCCCAAACTGCGCGACTGGGAAAAAGGCGTCCATGGGAAAAGAAGCGGTTACTGGAATGGCGAGAAGAAGTATCTCCTCTGTGTTCATTGCCATAACCCCCATTCACCGGCCTTTAACCCTCTTCAGCCGATGCCGCCGCCAGTCCGGCAGGAGAATATCAGATGAAGAATAAAATAGAAAATGCCGGGATACCAATGGAAGAAAAAGATAAAAGCACAACCACAAGAAAAAACCTCCTGAAAACAGCTGCTGCTGCAGGGATGATGCTTGCAACGGGATGCAAAATGAGCATGGAGGAATTTCTTCAGAAAAATTTCAAAACCCTCACCGATTCAGAAAAAAAAGAGATCATTACCAGGCTCGAAAGTGAATATTCAAAAAAGTACGGGAAAAAATTTACCGTTTCCGCACAGGAACCCATAGAGGGGACTCTCTTCGGATATGCCCTTGACATCTCAAGGTGCATCGGCTGCCGCAGATGCGTCTATGCCTGCGTGAATGAAAATAACCAGTCCAGGAAACCGCAGGTCCACTGGATCCAGGTGCTCCAGATGGACAAGGAGAAAGGTATCGATTACCACCACTCTGATACCCACTACAACCCTCCAAAAGTGCCCCTTGAGGGGCATTTCTATCTTCCCGTGGCATGCCAGCAGTGCAGAAACCCGCAGTGTACAACGGTCTGCCCGGTGAAAGCAACATGGCAGGAGATCGACGGAATCGTTGTCGTGGACTACAACTGGTGCATCGGCTGCAGGAACTGCATGGCAGCATGCCCCTATGGCGCCAGGCATTTCAACTGGGGCCAGCCATCCATACCCAACGAGGAGGTCAACCCTGAGACACACTACCTGGGAAACAGGCCCAGGATGAAAGGGGTAGTTGAAAAATGCACCTTCTGCATCCAGAGGGCACGGGCCGGCCTCTATCCGTCATGCGTTGAAGTGTGCCCGGTGGGAGCAAGAAAATTCGGAAACCTCCTCGATCCGGAGAGCGAAATCAGGTACATATTGAAAACAAAAAGGGTCCTTATTTTGAAGGAGGACCTTAATACTCAGCCGAAATTCTATTATTTCTTCGGCGTGTGATATTCAGAAAAATGGTAACTACTCAGACAGAAAATAGGAAAAAAAATTTGCTCAGGTCTTAGCACGGATAAACACTGATAAAATTGAGATAATAATGAGAATTTAATATTGAATTCAAAAAATAAATTTAAAATGAGAGTAAGTTTTTGATAATGATATTAAAAAAAATCCGCGAAAATCCGTGTGTATCCGTGAGCAAATACATTAAAATGTATTAACAAATTCAGGCGGACTGATTATATAATAATATTGAGGGTGATACATTGAAATTTATAAAATTCATACTCCTGAGCATAAAAATATTTTTACGGGGCGGAAAATATTTCTATCTATGGATATCCTTTCTCCTCCTGCTCATACTATGGGGGGTTACCGGTTATATTAACCAGATCAGCGACGGCCTCATTGTTACAAGCATGCGTGATTCCGTCTCCTGGGGTTTTTACATAGGAAATTTCACGTTCCTCGTGGGAGTTGCCGCTGCATCCATCATGCTCGTAATCCCGGCCTACATCTATGAATGGAAGCCGATTAAGGAAGTGGTCATATTCGGAGAGATACTTGCAATATCATCAGTTATTATGTGCCTCCTCTTCATCATTGCCGACATGGGGCAGCCCCTCAGGTTCTGGCACATGCTCCCGATCCTGGGTACCATGAATTTCCCGTCATCCATTCTGACCTGGGACGCCATGGTGCTCAACTCCTATCTCTTTCTCAACCTGTTCATTGTAACATACCTGCTCTACCACGCCTTTATTAAAAAAGAGTATAACAAGTCCATTGTAATGCCGCTGATTTTATTATCGATACCGCTGGCCGTGGGGATTCACACCGTCACTGCCTTTCTCTATAACGGGATGCCGGCCCGGCATTACTGGAACAGCGCCATACTGACGCCGAAGTTCATTGCCTCTGCCTTCTGCTCGGGCCCGGCAGTAATGCTGATTCTGTTCCAGATATTAAGAAAAATAACAAGCTTCCAGATTAAAGACGAGGTATTCTGGAAAATAGCTGAACTCATGGCCTATGCCATGTTCTTGAATCTCTTCCTCACCGGCTCCGAGATTTTCAAGGAGTATTACTCGGACACTGAACACCTCATCTACCATAAATATCTTTACACCGGCATAGGAAAACACAACGACCTCGTGATATACGCATGGAGCTCCATCATCATGGGTATTGCGGCATTTTTTCTTTTCCTCATACCGAAGACCAGGACAAATTTCCTTACGCTGAATATAGGTGCAGTATTCATCTACCTGAGTGTCTATGTGGAAAAGGGCATTGGCCTTATCATTCCCGCATTTACACCCGATGTACTGGGACAATTTTACATTTATACCCCATCATGGGCCGAGTTACGGGTGGCAGCAGGTATTTTTTCTTTAGGATTTTTACTTTTTACCTTCATGGTGAAGGTGGCAATCGCCATAATTTTTGAAGATTTCAACATAGACAAACTGTCATCGCTCACATTCAGGGATATATTTAAAAATATCATTGATGATAAATCAGCCCCTAAGCCTGAATCAGCATCCCGGGGATGACAGGATAAACTGTTAAAAAGACCGGATGGCCCGAACCAGTTCGTAGTAGTTCTTATTGTAGATAATCTGTTCAGAATTCCCGAAATTCTGGAGCCAGGCGAATTTAGCTGAATGCTCAGTGGAACTCCAATAAATGCTCCCGGCAAAACGGCCGATCCCTTTTTTATGCAGATTCATATACATCGTGAGCAGATCAATTTTTGATGGAAGAAACCAATCACTTTTTCCTCCGCCTCTGTAATCACTACATATCTTAGCAGCATAATTTCCATCACCAAGAGCTTTTATTATCTTTTCCGTATTCGACCTGCCAGTACCCATTGCTGAAACAATCGCGCCTGTTTCAATAAAATTTCCGTTATGCCACGTTACTTTAGAAACATGGTCTTCAGGCGCTGCTTCCATATAACGCCAGCCGCCAATCATCTCCCCCTTGTCATAAAATATCCAGCCCCCTGCAGGACCGCGATCTCCTAATTTGTATAGTATCTCCTGTGCGCGGGTTTGATATGAAGAATGCAATATAACCGCTATAAACAGCAGCAGTGCAAATGTTAGCCGTTTACTCATATTTCCGCTGATTGTGCAATACTATTAAACTGTAATAAATTTGTCATGAACCTCCATGAAGGGACATCCTTCCGCTGTCCTATAATGAAAATCCGGATTACATCAGGCGCACAGAAGATTAATTTTATGGTATCCTTTTTTTGGTATTTGTCAATTCATTTTAATTATAAGAACTTTAAAAAAATATCCAGCATCAGCTTTTACACTGTCTTTTAACAAACCGCCATCACACCCATAACAACTATTTTTTCAAGACCGGACTGGATAGGCTGGCTGCCCTTTCATAACCGGGCAGTGTCTTAATAAATTCCGGGCCTGTACCGGCTGGGTTGAAAATAGAAAAATATTAATGATACTGTTTTTGTAGGTTAACTATTTCCCCAGTATTCTTTCATGCATTATACATTCATAAGCAATCAGATTAATATATTTTTTTATTGACAAATCCCATTTGCGCGGTTGTACTATTGAGTAAATAAACATCAGAAGAGGTATATCATGAAAAAAAATATTTCTGCTCTATTTTTTATCATATTGATTTCTGCTATTTCAGCATCTGCAAGCCAGTCCAATTTCATGATATCACCATCTCCCATTCCCTGGTACGAGTTCCAGCAGGGCCAGGCAGATATCCGCCTTGGAGGAAGTTATGTAAGCGTTACCGGTGAAACGGATCCGGCAACCGGGGATAAGCCGTCAATTGAAGGCGGCGGCCTTAGCTTTGCAGGAAGGTATGCGTTTAATAACAACATAGCCGTCGATTTCCTGTATAACTTTGTCGGCGCAGGCGGCTCCCTGTCCAGCAATATCGATCTGGAGGTCTATCTCTGGCTGTGGAACCCCAATATTGAATTCCAGCTGGTCAATAATGAAAAATTCAAATTCATTGTCTTCCTGGGCCCCATATGGTCCCTGGCTTCGGTCACCTTGTATGATTATTCCACGTATCCGACAAATACCCTTGGAGTCACCGCATACATGGACGGCATACAGTTCGGATTCCAGGCAAGCATGATCCTCAAACCTTTTGTTGTGGCGCCATTTTTCCTCTACCAGAAAATGTCCGGCAGCGCCGATGTAAACGGCATTTCAGTTGATATACCTTCTGTGACGATGAAATCTTATGGCATTGACCTGATATATCTTCCATGGAACTTAACCCTGAGCAGCATTATGCAGCAGGTTGCGACGAGCGGCAATAATGGCGGATACAAAACATTCTACGTATCGCTCAGCTATGATTTCCGCTGGGGAGGAAAAGAATACGGAAACTTATAATTTTTCATATTTTATTATTGAAAATTCCAATTTATTAAGATATATAATAGGGTAGATTTTTTAAAAGAGACGCGTATCCCATTTAGATGTATTGATTACATCAGTATTTAAAAAAGTACACACCGGGAGGTCGATATGAAACTGTTGAAAAAAATTTTTATGATGAATCTGGTCCTGGCAAACATGATTTTTTTATCATCATGCTTTCTCAATGATGATAAAAAGGAGGATCCTAAATTCTGCCAGATGCAGGTTGCTAATGATACAAACTATCCTCTCTCTAACTTAAAAATCGGATCCATAAGTTTTGCAACAATCGCGGCATGGCAAAGAAGCCCGGCAACCCAGGTGCCTGTGGGCCTGAGTGTCGTGGAAACATGGACCTGGAACTTGGTTAATTATACGCAAACAGTAAAAATAGATGTTGGCAATATCATTGCTCATTATAATGGCTACAATACTTATTGGATCGAAGATGTAAAATAATTCACCGGACTCTTTGATTTTCACTTTCACAGCCATGGGGATGGTTAATAATTAAAAACATCATCAACAAACCTCCCCATGGATTGGGAGGTTTGTTGATGATAATACTCTCCCTGGGTAATACATCTTTATTAATCCTTCAGCGCTGCAGTTCATTCCAGTTAAAATAATTTCTGTTTTTACACGGGCTTGGGGGAATATCCGATTGATAAATAAATCCATGAGCCGGGATAACAATATTCCTGTTTTTAAATTATCAAAAAAATATTGACATTAAAGATGTGTTTGTTATTATCAAAGCATATAGGAAAAGGGGCATTTATTTTCGGTTCGCTCGAAATTTTAATATTGTCTCCATATATATGTCTTTTCTTTTATTTTTGAAAAATTACGAAGATAAAAAATTTAAAAATAAGATGAAAACTTAAAAAAATGAATATGAGTTTTTTTGACGCCATAATCGATGGAAATTATGAAATCACCGAAAGGCTGATACAATCGGGAATTGACATAAATGCGAAAAATGATTTCGGGTACTCCCCCCTTATTGTCTCATCTACAAAAAATCAGATCAACATAGCCAGGCTGCTCCTGGAAAGCGGCGCAGATGTGAACGCGAAAGACGATTTCGGATATACGGCGTTGATCAGGGCGGCAAACTACAATTACATTGATATTATTAAGCTTTTAATCCAGAACGGCGCCGAGGTGAACGAAATTTCAGAAGACGGGTGGACTGCGCTGGGATGGGCAACCTTTTTCGGGCATACCGAAATTGTCAGGCTTCTCATAGAGAAAGGCGCTGATATCAACAAAACCAGCAAAAACGGCCAGACACCATTGATCAATGCAACAAATGAAGGGCGTATAGACACGGTAAGACTTCTTATAGAAAAAGGTGCTGATGTCAACATAAAGAATAATAAAGGTGAAACCGCTCTCATGAAGGTTTCCTACTGGGTCCACGGCTATGTGTCGGAAAAATATTCACAGCTGGCCAGGATTCTTATAAGTAACAGGGCTGAACTGAATATCACAAACTCCCAGGGACAAACTGCGCTCATTATCGCCTCATCCACCGGAAACAATATTGTTCTCAAGCTCATCGCTGAGACAAAGGCGGACAGGGATATTATCGATACCTATGGAAAGACTGCGATCATGTATGCTCTTGAAAAAGAGAATAAGGAGGCTGTTCATTTATTAAGTATTTGATATGGAAGCCTGCATGCATTTGTACATGGCTTAAGCATTATGAAGCGGGAGACTTACGGTAAATGTACTCCCTTGATCAAGCACACTCTCAATTTTAATCAACCCGTGATGCGAATCAATGATCTCTTTTACGATAGGAAGCCCGAGGCCGGTACCCATGATCCTTCTGGTTTTATCGGTCTTCACCCTGAAGAACCTTTCAAAGAGATGGGGGATATCCTCCCCGCTGATACCGAAACCGCTGTCGGTGACCGAAATATTTAAAAAATCCTTATCTGCCTCGCCTTTTATTTTTATTTCGGTGTCGTTTTCTGAATACTTAACCGCATTGCTGACGAGGTTTACGAATACGTCTTTCATGCTCCCCCTGTCGGCGTATATCATTGGGTGGTTCCCGTTGAGATTGGAAACAATCCTGATATTCTTCTTCTCGGCCTGGGGCTTAATCATTTCGATTACATAGTCTATCACCTCGTCAATCTCCATGGGTTCGAATTTCACAATCGCAAGGCCCGACTCTATCTTTGATATATTGAGGAGGTCCGAAATAAGCTCCAGCATGGTATCCCCCCAGAGCCTGGCCCTTCCCACCATCTTTTCCTGCTCATCCTCCAGTTTGCCGACAACGCCGCTTTGTATGGTCATGAGAAGCTGATTGATTGTGGCGGCCGGGGTCTTAAGCTCATGCGTCACTTTTGCCATAAAATCGGATTTCATTTTATCGATTAATTTTTGTGCGCTGATATCTTGTAAGATCACAACAGCTCCTATCACGCTTCCATCCTCCATGGTAACCGGGGCAATGTGGGCCATCTGCGGCGCGAGCCCCTTTTGCTCGATCTCCAGCGTCCGATAGGGATCATCATCAAGCGCGTTTTCCAGCACCTCATTAATAGTATTGATGAGGTCAGGGCAATCAATACATTCCTCAACCTTTAAGCCGATTGATTCCATGCTGTTGACATTCAGGAGTTTGCTCGCCATGGGATTGTTGAGGGCCACCCTTTTATCACTGTCGATGACAAGCACCCCGTTGGGGATGCAGTCCATGATTGTCCTTATTTTGCTTTTTTCCCTGGCGATGGCAAGAAGACCCTTTTCCTGTTCCTTTCTAAGAAATTCGGCTTCCATCCTGAGGGCTTTGTTCTGCAGAACTTTCCGCACAACCACCCTTAGCTGGTCGGGAGTGAAGGGCTTTGATATATAATCGAAAGCCCCCTTTTTCATGGCTTCCACCGCGGTTTCGATTGTGGCGTAACCGGTGATAACGATGATGTATATTTCTATTGATAATTCTTTAACCTCTGATAATACCTCGAGGCCGCTCATCCCGGGCATCATGAGGTCCAGTAAGAGAATGTCGAAATTCCTGTTTTTTAATAATTCTATTCCCTCATGGCCTTTATCAGCAGTTTCAACCTTCCAGCCCTCTTTTTGTAATATCCTGACGCAGCCGTCCCGGATTACAGCCTCATCATCAATTATCAATATGTTGGTATCGTTATTCACTTTTTTTAAAATAAGCCGGATGAAAAGAACTCATTGGCCTGCATATGAGGGGTGAGCGCCCATCACGCAGCTTATGAGTCCTTACATATATTCCATATCCTATTATTTTTTGTTTAAGTGCAAATTGACGCTTTTCAGTATATCTTCCGGTTCCACCGGCTTTTCCAGATAATCATCGGCTTCGGTTTCCATTCCCATCCGGTGAGTATATTCCGTATCTTTTATATGAGACGCGACAGCAGTCAGCAGAATAATCGGGATATGCCTGTACTTGGGATCCCCTTTCAGTTCTTCGCACATCTTATAACCATGTTTCTTAGGCATCATGACATCCAGAACAATGAGGTCAGGATTTTCCGATTTTGTTTTTGCAAGGCCTTCTTCACCATCATAGGCGACTATGACCTCATACCCCCCCTTCTTTTCAAGTATGAGTTTTGTTGCATCAAGTAAATCGGGATTATCATCAACTAACAAAATTCTCTTCTTACCAGACATGAAGTCCTCCTCAATTAACTATTTTAATGTTTATAATTTTTAAGCGCTCCTAAGCCTGGCCAGGTGACACCTGGTTCACCTTTGTAAGCTTATCAGCACTTACAATGTTACGGCATTATATCACAGGTCTTGGCAAAAGACCAGCATTTTCTACAATTTCATGAACTTTTTCTTCCCATTCAATGGCCATGACATGAATACCGCTCACCCCTTCAATCTTCCTGAGCCTGTCGATGGTCTCTAAGCACATTTTAATCCCCTCTTCAGATTGCTTTTCCTTGGGGACAGACTTAAGGCGCTGAATCAGTTCATCAGGAATATCCATGCCGGGAACCTTATTTTTCATGTAGTTTGCCATGCCCACGGACTTGAACGGGGTAACCCCGGCCAGGATATAGACCTTTTTGTGCAGGCCCCTCTCCCTTAATCCTTCCATCCACTTCTCAAACTTGTCCATATTATATATACACTGTGTCTGAATAAACTGGACACCGGCATTAATTTTTTTCGCAGTCCTGGGGACCCGTATTTCAAAAGGGTCGGCAAAGGGATTCTCCGCGGCCCCGATGAACATTTTAGGGGGATCTACAATAGGGTCGCCGCCGAGAAATTTGCCTTCATCGCGCATTAATTTTACCGTCTGGATGAGCTGTATGGAATCCATGTCATATACATTTTTTGCCTTCGGATTATCTCCAAACTTCTGGTGGTCGCCTGAAAGACATAGAATATTGCTGATTCCATGGGCGGCAGCGCCGAGAATATCGCTCTGGATGGCTATGCGGTTTCTGTCCCTGGTGACCATCTGCATAATCGGCTCCAGGCCCATCTGCTTCAGCAGAATGGATGCCGAGATGCTGGACATTCTAACAACAGCTGTCTGGTTATCGGTGACATTTATGGCATCAACGCAGTTCCTCAAAAGTTCGCCCTTTTTCTTTATTGTTTCCGGGTTTGTCCCCCTTGGCGGGCCGCACTCCGAGGTTACGACGAATTCCCCTTTTTCCAGGAGTCTTGAAAGTTTGCTTTCCGGAATCATAGCGTTAAATCCTCCCTCACAATCCTTCTAAGTCCGCCGTCGCGGCTTGTTGACCAGTCCTTTAAAGGAATTATCTCTTCATAGGCATCGGTGAGCCCGAGCTCTTTTAACCTGTCATAGATCAGCTGCCAGCCGCAGGAGATGTCCTTGTGAATTTCACATTTCCCCAGTGACGATCCGCCGCAGGGGCCGTTCAACAGACTCTTTGCGCACCTCGTTATGGGGCATATCCCGCCGGTCCTGTCCAGGATGCAGTTGCCGCACGTCTGGCACCTTTCAGTCCATATGCCCTGTTTTTCAGTCACTCCGACAAAATTCGTGTTTATGGCAGGGAGGATGATTTTTGATTTGTACATCTCCGCGCAGTACTGAACACCTGCCCCGCAGGCCAGGGAGAGCACAGCATCATAGTTATTTATGTATCCCCTCATCAGCACCAGGTATTCGGTGTCGCATTGCCTCTCCAGGGTTTCTTCCTTTATTTCAATCGGATTATTATCCTTTGCCCTTGCAAGTCTAATGGTTGATGACAAAACTTCCACCTCTTTCTTTCCGCCTGCTGAACATACGGTAACGCATCCCTTGCATCCGACGACAAGGAGCTTTTTTTTATCTGATATCATGGATAGAATTTCCTCTATCGGTTTCCCTTCGCCTATTACCATTAAATCCCCCTTTATTTTATATCGCAGTGAAGCTGCAACTAAAACATCTGCTTGGCATTGCCCTCACCCGCGCCCTGCGCGCCCTCTCCCTGTAGGGCGAGGGCTTCTGATTCATAAATTTATTGTCCTCTTATTACCCCTCTCCCTATTTCGGGAGAGGGGACAGGGGTGAGGGCAATGCAAACAAAAAGTTTCAAATTTTGTAAAACATTTACATGAAAATTTCATATTATACTGTCATATCGCCTCTTCAATATCCTCCATAATCACCGCGTTTCTGGGAATGGAACTGGGCCCGAGCTTCAGTATCCTCTCAGTCATTTCCTTTGCAATATTCACGAATTTTACCCCGTCCCCGGCAGACAGGTTAAACATCTCAATGCGTTCGGGCTCGAGGCCTATGGTTTCGAGGATCTTCTTTGCCTTTACAATCCGTTTCCGCGCCCGTATGTTCCCCACCATGAAATGGCAGTTCCCCTCCTCGCAGCCAACGATATAAATCCCGTCAACACCGCTCTCCAGTGTCTTGAGAATAAACACAATGTCCACCTTGCCGGTGCACGGCACTCTTACGATTCTAATACTCGCCGGATACTCCGCCCTCATCGAACCTGCCAGGTCCGCAGCTGAATACCCTCAGTAACTGCAGCAAAAGGCAATGATCAATGGTTCAAATCCGCTCATTTAATTTACCCCTATGGAATTTTTAGATTTTGCTAATATCTGCTCGTCCCTGTAATGCTGCAATACAATGGCCTTGCCCGGGCATTCGCTCACGCAGGTTCCGCACCCCTGGCACAGGACAGGATTGATTTCAGCCGTGCTCTCTTCATTGATCACCGGAACTCCGAAGGGGCAGGCCCGCACGCATGTCAGGCATACAGCGCAGAGCTCAGGATTGACCCTGGCAATCACGCTCTCGGCTACAAGTTTGTCTTTTGAGAGTATGATGGCGGCCCTGGCTGCGGCAGCAGCTGACTGGGAAATGGTCTCCTCAATGAGCTTGGGAAGATGCGCCATCCCGGCCACAAATACACCCTCCGTGGAAAAATCAACGGGCCGGAGCTTCATGTGCGCTTCAAGATAGAAATTGTCTTCCGACCTGTTAATCTTGAGGAGGCCGGCCATGATCTCGTTTTCTTTGGGTATTACCGCGCTTGAGAGTATAAGGAGGTCGGGTCTGAAATCGAACCTGGTTTTCAGAACCGGGTCGGCAGCCGACACCGTGAGCCTCCCGTCCTTCATGGAGACCACGGGTTTCTCACTCAGATCGTACCTGATAAAAATGACGCCCTTCTCCCGTGCCTTTGTGTAATATTCCTCGTAAAGGCCGTAGGTTCTTATGTCCCTGTACAGGACATATATCTTCATTGCCGGGTTGATTTCCTTGAGCTTCAGCGCGTTTTTAACGGCATGGGAACAGCAGATCCTGCTGCAGTAGGGGCGCTCCTCGTTCCTGGAGCCCACGCACTGGATCATGACGATCTCCTTCATGGCCTTCACGGCCGTTACATCTCCCATGATCATCTTTTCCAGTTCCATCTGGGTGAGCACTGAACTGTTCTCCCCGTAGAGATATTCTGCCGGCCGGGCCTCATCTGCGCCGGTGGCCACGATGGCGATGCCGTGCTCTATTTTCACAGACCGGAGGCCGGCCCCGACGATGAGGCTCGTGGTAAAATTACCCTTATATCCCTCGACGTTGTCAATCTCCGCGTTTTTGATGACCGTTACCCTTGGGTGGGACTCTGTCTTCCGGATGAGGTCCTCAAGGTAAGCCTGCACATCGTCCCCATGGATTGTATAGAAGACATGCCTGAGGTTCCCCCCGAGTTCCGATTCCTTCTCAATAAGGGTAACATCATACCCCATGTCGCCCAGTTTCAGGGCCGCGGTCATTCCCGCGTTGCCCCCGCCTATGACAAGGGCGCTGTGGTTAACCTCCAGGGTAATCTCCTGGAGCGGGGCAAGGAGCCTGGCATTGGCAACGGCCATTCTGACAAGATCCTTTGCCTTTTCCGTTGCCTTGCCCTTCTCGTTCATATGGACCCAGGAACACTGGTCACGTATGTTTGCCATTTCATAGAGGTACTTGTTAAGTCCCGCTTCCCGTATGGTTTCCCGGAACAGGGGCTCATGGGTCCTGGGCGAGCATGCCGCAGTAACTACCCTGTTCAGGTTATGCTCTTCGATGAGGCCTATCATCTTTTTCTGGTTGTCCTGGGAGCAGGTGTACAGGCAGTTGTCTGCGTAGGCGACGCCGGGCAGTGTTTTCGCATAGTCCCTCACAGCCTTGACGTCAACGACGCCGGCAATATTGATGCCGCAGTGGCACACAAAGACGCCGATCCTCACCTCTTCAGCCGATGTATCCTTTTCATCAGGGTATGACTGTTCTTCGATGAGCTCCCCCCTGGCCGAGGATATGATGCTCCCGGCGTAGGCTGCGGCGCCGCTCCCCTGGGTGACGGTCTCCGGGATGTCCTTGGGGGTCTGGAATGAGCCGCTTAAAAATATCCCCTCCCTGGAAGTAGTCAGCGGCTCAAAGGTGGTTGTCTTGCAGAAGTTATGGCGGTTGAGTTCAATCCCGAGCCTCCCGCAGAGATCGATCCCCTTCTTCGAAGGCCCGATACCTACTGAGAGGACCACCATGTCGAACTCCTCTTCGGTTTTCTTCCCCTCTTCATTAATATATGCCACGATGACATTCCTGTTCGCGGGCCTCTCGTAAAGCCCGGAAACCATGGAACGCACATATCTCACACCGTACTGCGATATGGCCCTCTCGTAATAGGTGTCAAAGCCTTTACCAAAAGCCCTGATATCCATGAAAAATATGGTGGGCTCAATGTTGCCGTCGTGTTCCTTGGCGATGACCGCCTCCTTCGTGGCATACATGCAGCAGACCGACGAACAGTAATCCCTGTTGCACGATATGTCCCTGGAGCCGACGCACTGGATCCATGCCACCTTGCGGGGATGCTTTTTGTCCGAAGGCCTCATGATTTCACCGCTGAAGGGTCCCGAGGCAGACAGGATTCTTTCAAACTCGAGGCTGGTGATGACGTTCTGTATATTTCCATATCCGAATTCGCTCTTCATTTTAGGATCAAAGGTATCGAATCCGGGGGCAAGGATTATGGAGCCCACCTCGATTTCAACCACTTCGTCCACCTGCGTATAATCAATGGCCCCGGCCTCGCATACATCCTGGCACATTTTGCACTGGCCGCTATTGAGGTATACGCAGTAATTCCTGTCAATTGCCGGCGTGTTAGGCACGGCCTGGGGATAGGGGAGATATATGGGATGGCGGGAATTTAAGCCCTCATTAAATTCTGATGGTATGGGCATTGGCCTGCGGCCGGTGATGTCCTCGATTTTAATCGCATCCGTGGGGCATACGGAAATGCAGGCGCCGCATGCGATACAGGCATCGGCATGTATCTTAAACGGCGTGCCGACCTTCATGTCCATGCCGCGGTCGATCATGGTTATGGCACTCCGGCCTATCCTCTCCTCGCATACGCGGACGCACAGGCCGCAGAGTATGCACCTGTCGTTACCAATCTTGAAACGGGGTTCCTTAATACCGTATTTTTCAGCGAGTCCCCTGAGGATCTCCACGTCCGGGCACCTTGCAAGGAGGAGTTCGATGATGGTTTTGCGCGCCATCATGACGTCCCCGGTTTCGGTAAAGACCTCAAGGCCGTCTGTGATGGGAAAATTGCACGATGTCACGAACCTGTCCCTTTTCCCCTGCACTATCTTCACTGTGCACAGGCGGCATGCCCCCTGTGCCTCCAGGACGGGATGATAGCAGAGGGTCGGGATGGTGATGCCGCTCTTGATGGCCACCTGTAAAATGGTCAGCCCTTCTTCAGCTTTTATTTTTTTTCCATTAATAATTACATCTATCATCATGGCAATCCCCGTCAATTAATAACTACAGATTTAAAGTTGCAGACTTCAAAGCATACCCCGCACTTGATGCACTTTTCCTGGTGGATTACATGGGGTGTCTTCTTCTCGCCGGATATGGCCTCCTGCGGGCATTCCTTGGCGCAGCGGACGCATCCGGTGCATTTCTCCGGGTCTATGGTATACGTGATGAGGGCCTTGCACACGCCGGCAGGGCATTTTTTATCTATGATGTGGGCCTCGTACTCATCCCTGAAATATTCCAGTGTCGTAAGGATTGAATTGGGGGAAGTGCTCCCGAGGCCGCAGAGGGCAGTCATCTTTATGCTCCGGGACATTTCAAGCAGAAGGTCGATATCCTCCTCTTTCCCCTCCCCGTTGCATATGCCGGTAAGGATCTCATGGAGCCGGTAGATCCCCTCGCGGCACGGCACGCACTTGCCGCAGGATTCATCCTTGAGGAAATCGATGAAGTACCGCGCGATGTCGACCATGCAGGTATTTTCGTCCATCACGATCATCCCCCCGGAGCCCATCATGGACCCGACCTTGGTGAGCTCGTCAAAATCAACGGAAAGATCAATGAGCCGTTCCGGGATGCACCCACCTGAAGGGCCGCCGGTCTGAACAGCCTTGAACCTCTTTCCGCCGGGGATACCGCCGCCGATATCATAGATGATCTCCCTGAGGGATATCCCCATGGGTACTTCGACCAGGCCGGTATTATTTATTTTACCCACCACGGAAAAAACCTTGGTCCCGGCGCTTTTCTCTGTTCCGATTTTTTTGTACCAGCCGGAACCCCTTGAAATAATTGTAGGCACGTTGGCCCATGTCTCAACATTATTCAGGTTGGACGGGCTGTCCCTGAAGCCCCTTTTCACCGTGTGGATATATTTTGCACGCGGACGTCCAATCTTCCCTTCGAGAGAAGCCATGAGGGCCGTGGATTCACCGCATACAAAGGCACCTCCGCCCCTTGATATTTTTATATCAAAATTAAAACCTGACCCGAAAATATTTTCACCGAGAAATCCGCATTCATGGGCCTTGTCAATGGCAATCCTGCATTTTTTTACCGCAAGGGGGTATTCATTCCTGACATAGATATACCCCTGGCTTGAGCCTATGGCATAGCCGCCGATTATCATCCCTTCGATTACGCTGTGGGGATCCCCCTCCATGATACTCCGGTCCATGTAGGCCCCGGGGTCTCCTTCATCGGCGTTGCATATGATATACTTGCTCTCGCCCTTTGCGTTCCTGCATGTTTCCCATTTAATGCCCGTGGGGAAACCGCCGCCGCCCCTACCCCTGAGCCCCGATTTCTTTATCTCATCGACAACCTCTTCGGGCTTTAACCCTGAAAGTACCTTGTACAGGGGGTAATACCCCCCCCTGGCAATATATTCCTCAATAGAGTCGGGGTCGATAAGCCCGCAGTTGTTAAGGGCAATTTTCAGCTGTTTTTTATAAAAGCCAAGGTCCGATATGAGGGGGATGTCTTTTATTCCTTCTATGATACCGGTGAGCGGGTAATCCCTCATGGACCCGTCAACCGAGGAGCTGTCTTCCGTCACCCTGGCCAGTGCCCCCTTCCCGGTCAAACCACCGTCGGCAAGTTCCTTTACTATACCCGACAACTGGTCCGGTGTTACACGCGAATAAATCAATTTGGGATAACCCGGGAATGTAATGTCTATTAAAGGCTCAATCTGGCAGAAGCCAAGGCAGCCCGACCTGGCAACCAGGGCATCGATCTTGAATTTTTCCAGTTCCTCTAAAAGCTGGTCATACAGACGCCCGGCGCCTGTTGATATGCCGCAGGTGGCCATGCCCACGTTTATCTTGATCCTGCCCGGGTAGATCCGCTTCAAACCGCTCTCTTTCAATGAATTAAGTTTTTCAATCGTTGCATAGCTCATACTGATAATCCGCTCATTCGTATTTTTTTAGAATTTTCGGCAGGGCATCCTGTTTAAGCCTGCCGTGGGTATCCTCGCCTACATTTATGACCGGCCCCAGGCTGCAGCATCCGATGCACCTCACGGTCTGCAGTGAAAATTTCATGTCACTGCTCGTCCCGCCGGCCTTAATCCCCAGTTCCCTCTCAATCTTTTCAATAATTTTCCCGGCCCCCCTTACGTGGCAGGCCGTCCCGGTGCATACACTTATAACATGCCTCCCCCTGGGCTCCAGGTTAAGGGCCTTGTAATAGGTGGCGACGCTGTAAACCTGGCTCACGGGGATACAGAGCCTTTCGGCAACTATTTTCATCCCCTGCTCCGGGATATAGCTGTATTCGCTGTTTATATCCTGTAAAATGTGCAGGAGGTTTTCCGAATCAGCCTCGTACTTATCCATGACAATGGAATCTATCTTCTTAACATCAATCTCATTAACCATGCATCGGCTCCTTCTCCTGAGGGAAATAGGCAATATTTGTCACCGGGCATGTGTTGTAACATAGCCCGCACCCGGTGCACTTTTCCTGGTCAATATATCTCGCCCTTTTATTTATCTTTACCCTGAACCTGCCGGGTTCGCCGTCCACCTGGAGAACATCGGAATAGGTGATGAGTTCGATATTGGGATGGTTCCCCACCTCAACGAGCTTGGGTGATATGATGCACATGGCGCAGTCATTCGTGGGGAAGGTCTTATCGAGCTGGGCCATCCGCCCGCCTATAACCGGGGAATCCTCCACAAGATAGACCTTGAATCCGGAATTGGCAAGGTCCAGGGCAGCCTGCATGCCTCCGATGCCTCCTCCCACGACCATTACCGAACCGGTTACCTTATTAGTATCAGCCATATTACAGCCCCTTTTCCGACAGTAATTTTCTTGGATCAACCTGGTGTTTCATAAACCAGGAACCTGCATTGCCGCTTCCGAGGGCAAGCCCGATGAGCTCGGAAAAATAAAAAATGGGAATGTATATCTCCCTGGAAAATTGCCTTGAAACCTCATCCTCCCTTGTATCCAGGTTGGACTGGCACATGGGGCATGAGGTTACAAGGCACTCCGCCCCCGATTCCGCGGCCATATCCAGAATCCTGTTCACCTGATCCCTGACAATGTCGGTCCTCGTGATGGCAAGGCTCCCCCCGCAGCAGAAGGTCTTGAATGTCCAGGGTATGATCTCGGCCCCCAGGGCAGCCAGTATCTTCTCCATGCTCTGGGGATTGTCATGATCCGGGGCATCGGTAATTTTCGGAGGGCGGAGGGACATGCACCCGTAATAGGCCGCTATCTTCATGCCCTTCAGGGGCTTCACCAGCTTTTTCTCCATGGCCTCGAGAACAGTGCTCCCGGATAAAAGTGCTGTCATGTCAATAATGTTAATGGAACCGCGGAAGGTGCTCATGCCTTTGTATTTTTCATTGCTCAGAGCGTTTTTCTCTGCGAACTTCAGTCGGCTGAAACAGCCGGAACAGGGAACCACAAGGTCCATGCCGGTCTTTTCGGCAATCTCAAGATTCCTTGCAGCCAGCAGGAAAGAGGCTTTTTCATCCAGGCAGTGCGCTGATGTGGCACCGCAGCAGTTCCAGTCCCTGATTTCGTTCAGTTGAATATCAAGCATGGAACATATCTCTTTCAGGGATTCATTATACTCCGCAGCCGTACTCTCAAGGGAACATCCCGGATAATATCCTACCTTCATTTTTTTCTCCATAAACCACTGCTAATTAATTATTTTTTTGAATATTTTCTTTATATCTCTCATTCCTTTAATCTTATGGGGAAACAGTTTTATTTTGCCTTTTTTATACATATCGTAACCCAGCTTGAGGTCATCAAAGAAATTACCGGATTTTAATTTATATTTACCGAGCATCCCTAATTCATGGACCCTTCCATAGGATTTAATGGAGCTCATGAATGCTGAATGGAATAGATAAACATTCTTTCCGGCAGGCTTAAATCCTTCTCTCACGCATTCCTGCCGCAGCGCGTCCATGATGTGCGCGATATCTATCTCATTGGGGCATCTTGTGGTGCATGTTTCGCAGGAGGCGCATACCCAGATGGTTTCGCTGGAGAGAAGTTTCTCCTTCATCCCGAAATGTATCATCCTGATTATTACTGCCGGGGGAAAATCCATATACTGCGCGAAGGGACAGCCGGAGGAGCATTTCTGGCACTGGTAGCACCGGTAAATTTCGTTTCCCGTAAGTTCAGCAATCCTTTCAATCATGGTCACCTTCCCTATTAAAATCAGATATATCCATTATTTTCGAAAAACATACTTACTCTTTTCAGCATAAACCCTCTGCCCTCACCCGAGCGAGCCTGTCGGCCGCTCACCCTCTCCCGTTGAAACGGGAGAGGGTGGTCGAGCGACAGCGATGACCGGGTGAGGGCATTTTATGTAAAAAAACAATTACCGGTTCTATATCCCGATCGCCTCAAGAAAAACCGGGAGCTTCATCTCCCATCCCAGGGGTATGATGACCACTCCCTGGCAGATTTCCCTGAGCCCTGATATTATTTCCGATGTGATGGCAATGCTCTCGAGCTGTTTGTCTCCGGCCCGCTGGAGCCTTTCTATGATTAACTCGGGTACATTGATATTGGCCACGTGCTTGTTGATGAACCTCGCTGTGGCTACAGACTTCAGTAGAATCAGTTCCGATAACACCGGAATGTTCGAATGATCCCTTACTTTTTTCACGAATTTTCCATACCTTTCAAGATCAAAAACCGCCGGGGTTATAAAATAATCGACCCCTCCATTTACAGCCTCATCCATTCGCCTTAATTCAGCATCCATTGCGTCTCCCGTAAAGCTTGAATTCAGGGAGGTGCCCATATGAAAAGAAGGGGCGCCGGTGAGTTTATTGCCTGTGAAGTCAAATCCATCCTGCATCTTTTTTGCAATGGCCACCAGCCCGTCAGAGCCTGTTTCATAAACCTCTTTCCCTTTCGGGTGATCTCCAGAGGTGATGTCTTCTCCATCGGTTATGTAAATATTTTTTATCCCCAGGGACACTGCGCCTAAAAGTTCACCCTGAAGAGCAAGGACGTTCCTGTCCCTGCAGGAAAAATTACACAGAACATCATAACCGTTTGCAATTAATTCACAGGAGGCGGCGATGGATCCCATGCGCATAACGGCCCCTTGCATATCGGTGACATAAAGGGCATCTACCCTGTTTCTTACGAGCCCGGCTATTGAATGGAACTCTGTAAAATCTGTTCCTTTCGGCGGATTTATTTCACTGAGATAGACAAATTTGCCGCTTTTCAGTTTTTCAATTATATTCATATATGCTCCTTGAACATTCTCCTGATAATAATTAATGTATAGGCAGTTCAATAATAAAAGACGTACCGACACCGATTTCACTCTTTACATTTATCGTTCCGCCGTGATCCTTGATTATCCCATATGACATGCTGAGCCCGAGGCCGGTCCCCTTCCCAACTTCTTTTGTAGTGAAAAAGGGATCAAAAATTTTCTGTTTAATATCATCGGGAATCCCTGTACCTGTATCGGAAAAAATAATTTCTGTCTTTTTACCATCAAAACGGGTTTTAATGGTGAATACCCCCTTTTCATTCATGGCGTCTATGGCATTCTGAGTTAAATTGATGAAGACCTGCTTAAGCCTGGCGCTGTCGCATTTTACGAAGGGGAGTGTGTTATCATAATCCCTTATAATTTTGATATTATAAAATACCGGCTGGTTTTCAAAAAGGTGCAATCCCTGTTCCAGGAGTTCGTTTATGTCAACATTCGACATCATGTTCCCGGTCTGACGGGAAAATTCCAGAAGCCCCTTTACAATATTTTTACACCTTTTTGCTTCAGAGGCGATCCTCTTCAGATCTTCCCCTTTCTCATTATCGCTGCCAAGCTCCTCCAGAAGTAAATCAGTATAGATCATGATCCCGCCCAGGGGATTGTTTATTTCATGGGCTATCCCGGCTGCAAGCTTCCCCAGGGAGGACATTTTTTCCGACTGGAAGAGCTTCATCTGGATATCCTCAAGCTCCTTCTGCATTTTCTTTTTCCCGCGGAGGTCATAAAAAATACCCATTGACGCCACTTCGTCCCCGTTTTTATCATAAATTATGGATGCCGATAAATTACTCGGTATTTCATTCCCATCCTTGTCAACAATGATAGATTCCGATGTTTCCATCTTCCCGACTCCTCCGTAATCATTGCTTCTCAGCATCATCATGACTTCCCTAGCGTGGCCGGGTTTGTATATCTTTGAGATATGGATATTATTCTTGGCCTCCTCAGCGGTATAGCCCAGGAGTTTCTCTGCTGCCTCATTGAAAATTATGATCTTCCCCTTTATATCCGATGCAATGATGCAGTCAGCCGAGCTGTTAATGAGGCTTTTCAGGAAGACGTTTGTCTGCTTAAAATCATCCTGAAGCTTTATTTCCTTGGTAATATTGCGTAGATATACATACAGGTTATACTCAAACTTCTTTACGCCCGATTTAGCAATGCACATCTCCACGGCATTGAGGTTCTCTTTTCCGAAGATAAAGTGGCTCTCGGAATAACAACTCACCGTATTGTAGTCCTTAATCTCCCTTGTGATGGCCTCAATGAATAAAACAGCTTTTTTATTATTGAGGAACTCCCTGAAATCTGTGCCACAGATTTTATCCATGGGGAGCCCCAGAAGTTCCGCAGCCGCATTATTTGCAAAGGTGATTTTAAAATCTTCACCAAACATGAAAATTCCCACGTCTGCAAGTTGAACTATTTCCATGAATACTGAATTTATCCCATCATCGATCATATTATACACATTGCTGTCGGTATGAAAAATTTCTAAAACTGCATGTTTCATACCTTCATATTCCTCTTTTAAAAGACTGACCCTTACATTATCATCCCTTAGACATGTTTTTGCTGTTTTACTGATATCATGCGGCATACCTGTCTTATGTATATCATATATAAGACAATCCTTCCAGTTATTCTTATGAACACAGGAAAAATAATCATAGCATTTATTGTTTAAAAAATTTTCTCTATCCTCATTAAAATATTTTTTTGCCGATACATTCATGTACTGAATAAAAAAATTTTCGGATACTATTATTATTGGATTTACCAGATTGTCGAAGACACTAAAATCCGGATTATGATAATTAGTATTAATAGAAGGTTTCAATTCTCTGTTGATAGAATTTTGAACAGTTTTATTATTTTTTTTATAAATTCCCATTGATTGCTTTACAAATCGGGCGATCCCCCATTATCATAAGGCCATTACATTTAATAAAGTCAAGCACTTTACAAAAAAAATCAACATTGAAAAATTTAATACTGATTATAAAAAACTTATAAATTATTAAAAACATATGAAGCGCAGGATTATTGTAATTTTGAAAATCTATCCAGTAGTATATTTAGCAATTCATCGACGTCGCATTTGAGAGCGACACAGGATATTATAACCGGTGTTCCATAGAGTCGGTAATTGGCTGACATGAGTTTTTCACGGATGCCGCTTCCCAACCCGATTGCTTCATCGGGATTGTCTACAAATATTCCTATGAGTTTCGTGTCATGTATTTTAATAAGTTCAAATCGCCTGATATTTTTCCAATAGATAAATGACATGGTTTCACTTGAATCGTCCCGAATCCCCTCTCTGTCTATGATAAGTCCTGACCTTTTGCCGGTTACTCGGTAGAATCCATAGACGCTGCAAAACAAAAAAAATAGTATGATAAATATAGATATGCCTTTAATGGTAGCAGGATGGTATCTGACCTGATGTTTGGATTTATGAAAAAGCCAGAATCCGATTCCAATGAAAATGATTGATGCAGATATTATAAAGTATAAGCTGCATTTACTTGTTTCAATTATGATGGGGTCATTCAGCATTGGAATCTGATTTTATTCGCAAAGATTATCATAAAGTTGATTTCCAAAACCCTTCAATTATTTAATAATATTTTTAAGTATCCCGAAAGGCCTGGGTGCCGGGGCAGATTTTTCCTGCACCCCCTTTTTTATTATAGAATCTTCTGGTAACCTTCCTTTATTTCCTGACCTTTTGTTTTCCCCAATATTTTCAGGCCCTCTCTTATATTCCTTTCTTTCGGCAACCGGCGATTTCATGGAAAGGCCGATACGCTTACGTCCAGGGTCAACATCAAGCACAGTCACCATGACCTTCTGCTGCACCTTGACGGCTGCATGTGGATTGGGAACATAATTGTCCGATAGATTGCTGATGTGCACAAGCCCGTCCTGATGTACCCCGATATCCACGAATGCTCCGAAGGCAGTGACATTTGTTACCACTCCGGGCAGCCTCATCCCGGGCGCAAGGTCGCCAATTGAATGGACGCTCTCGGAAAAATTAAAAAGCTCAAATTCTTTCCTCGGGTCTCTTCCCGGCTTCGCTAGTTCCAGCTGTATATCTGTAAGGGTGGGCATGCCAACCCCTGGGGCGACATATTTCTTTAGATCGATTTTTGCTCTGAGCTCGCTTTTTTGCACAAGGTCAATCACATTGCACGACAGATCTTTTGCCATGGCCTCGACAATGTGGTATGCCTCAGGGTGCACCGAGCTTGCGTCAAGGGGATTTTCTGCGTTGCGGATGCGGAGAAATCCGGCTGCCTGTTCAAAAGTCTTCGGCCCCATACCCGGCACTTTGCGGAGCTGTTCCCTTGATGAGAATGGGCCGGAACCTGTCCTGTATTTAACAATGGCATCTGCCATCCTGGCAGAAAGGCCTGAAACATGGGAAAGGAGTTCGCCGCTGGCCGTGTTTACCTCAACACCCACGGCATTGACACAGCTTTTCACAACATCCTCCAGAGATTTCTGAAGTTCCTTCTGGTCGACGTCATGCTGATACTGTCCCACACCGATTGCCTTTGGGTCTATCTTTACCAGTTCGGCCAGGGGGTCCATGAGGCGGCGGCCTATGGAAACCGCGCCCCTGACTGTTACGTCCTGATCCGGGAATTCCCTTCGGGCAATATCCGAGGCCGAATACACCGACGCGCCGCTTTCATTCACCATCGTGATGACAACATTCTCAAGCCCGATGCCCCTGCAGAACGACAGGGTTTCACGCCCGCCTGTTCCGTTACCCACTGCTACTGCCTCGATTTTATATTTTGCACAAAGTTCTTTGACCCTCCCCGCGCTTTCTTCAATTTTATTATGCGGTTCAAGGGGATAAATAGCCTCATGGTGTAGCAGGGTCCCCTGCCTGCTGAGGCACGCCAGTTTGCATCCTGTGCGCAATCCGGGGTCAACTGCCAGAATTGCCTTTTCACCAAGCGGCGAGGCCAGAAGCAGTTCACGGATATTTTCAGCAAAGACCCTTATCGCTTCATCATCAGCCCTTTTTTTGCATAGGTTGCGGAGCTCGGTTTCCATTGATGGGCCCATGAGACGCCTGTAACTATCCAGCACAGCCAGGCTTACCTGTTCCGTAGAAGCGCCGCTGCCATTTCTAAAAAAGCGATCAAGAATCTTCACTGCAATTTCATCCTCAGGCATAAAGTGGTCCGATAAAAATCCTTCCCCGGCTCCACGCAGTACAGCCAGCACTCGATGGGACGGCGCCTGCGATGCCGGTTCGGACCAGTCAAAATAATCGCGGTATTTCGCGGCATCTTTTTCTTTGCCTTTCACCAGCGTCGAGGAGAGGCAGCCGTCTTTTTTAAATATTTCACGCATGGACTCCCGGGCCCCTGCGTTTTCATTTATCCATTCAGCCATGATGTCGCGGGCACCCTCAAGGGCATCTTCAATTGTGGCTACGCCTTTTTCCCCGTTTACAAAAGCAAGGGCCGTTTTTTCCAGATCAATGGCTTCCTGAGAAAAAATTACTGCTGCCAGCGGTTCCAGCCCTTTTTCTTTTGCAATCATTCCCCTTGTCCTGCGCTTTGGACGATAAGGGAGATATATGTCCTCGAGCTTTGCCAGAGTTTCAGCTGTCATCACGGCCTGTTCAAGTTCCGGAGTCAGCTTCTCCTGTCCCTTCAATGATTTGATTATAGCTTCCCGGCGTTTGTCGAGTTCCTCCAGCTGTTCCAGGCGATCGCGTATGGCAATAATAGCGACTTCATCAAGATTGCCCGTGGCCTCCTTGCGGTACCTTGCGATAAAAGGTACTGTGGCATCTTCGGCCAGGAGAGCGGCAACCGCCTGTATCTGTTTCGGGGATATCCCCAGTTCTTTGCTTATGATGGAAATGTTTTTTGTGTCCAATTGGTTATTCCTCAGGTAGAATGATTTTTATTGAGATTTTCAGGGCGATTTTATGGAAGAAACATGCAATCATTTTCTATGATACACAGTAAGTCCCTTGATAAATTTTTTAACAATCTGATCGCCGCAGACTTTATAGTTTTTTTGACCTTTCTTTCTGAATAAAGCCGACAGTTCAGGTTTCGTGATTTCGTATTCGGCAAGCCTGAACATCTCAAACATATCATGTTCCTTGAAAGCAAGCGCGATTCTTAATTTTTTTAATATCATATTGTTTGATAGTGTAACTTCAGTTTTAATAGCAGGTACGGAATCAGGTGTTTCTTTTTTTCCTCTTTTCAGAATAATCAATCCATCAAGGAAAAGTCCAAGTACCGTATCACTGGTTTCAACATATCCTTCATCCTCTTCTCTCTTTATGATGTCAGGAATCGAGGATTCAGAAATATCATGTCCGGCAAGTTTAAAGATGCCGGACATATCTGAATCACTGAAGTCAAAAGCGTATCTTAATCTTCGCAATATATCATTATGTTCCATGCGTCTTATTCCTGTCAGTCTTTATCCCGACGGCTGATCCGTTTGTTGTATCCAGCGCCGGTACGCGGTTTTGATTTTGAAAAATAACCAGAACTTTTTTGCTTCGAATTTCCCGATGGACCCTCTTTTATCCGGGACCTCGGCGGTCCTGATCTATTACCTGAGTAATCTCTTGGCGGACTATTCTCCCGGCCCGGGTGACTTTCTTCCGGCCTGAAATTCGATTTCGGTTTTGGATATCTGCCATAGCCTGAATTTTCATCATTACGGGATGACTTTCCGAAGTATGCCGTTTTTTTCGGAGCCCATTCTTTCTTCGGTTGTCCAGGCGATGAAAATCTCTCTTTTGAAAATTTTCTATCAGCCTGCTTCCCTTGCCCCGATGTTTTCTCCCTGTTTCTTAAATCAGCATAGGGTTTCCGTGATCCTTCGTAACCAGAATTTTTGTCATCGCGTCTTGAACTGCCTGAAGCTGGTTTTTTCGGAGCCCATTCTTTCTTCGGAGTCCATTCTTTCTTCGGTTGTTCAGACGATGAAAATCTCTCTTTTGAAAATTTTCTATCAGCCTGCTTCCCTTCCCCCGATGTTTTTTCCCTGTTTCTTGAATCAGAATTGGACTTCCGTGATCTTTCGTGAGGGAAATTTTCTTTATCCGTATCTACGCCTGGTTTAGGTTTAGAGAACTTTTCTACACGCTCATGATACCTTTTCTTTGTTAAAGATTTTGCCTTACCGGCTTTCATCTTAAGACTTATGCGGATCTCACGGTCTTTGTACTTTATTCCATCGAGTTTAAGAATAGCCTCATCAGCTTCTTTCTCTTCTGACATCTCAGCAAAGGCGTAACCTTTTTTATTGCGCATTTTTATTGTTAACACAGTGCCGTAAACTGACAAAAGGGTTTTAACTTCCTCCTCAGTTACCGCAAAGTCTAAATTTCCAATGAATAATTCATTTCTCACAAGTTACCTCTTACAATTTTTTAGTATTTCAATCAAACAAAATATTTATTGTTATATCATCGTTTAAAATTTTTTCCTGATATTTCAATATCATTCAGGAGTATTGCGGCAAAGGGAAGATTCTGAATATCAGATACAAGTATTTCAATTTTAGTGAAAATACAGAAATTTAAGAACGAAAATGATGAAACAGAATTCTTGAATAATAATGACTGGTCAGACATCACTCTGAATGGAATTTACACAAATAAATGAAAAAAAAGCCCCCGGAAATCATAAAAAAAATCAATCGTATTATCAATATTCCAAAGTCTTTTCAGAAATTTATTTGCCAGGCAATTTTTAGGCCCATACTTTATTTTTTTTCCAGCAGAAGCCTGGCTGCTTCACGGACACTTTTATGTGAATCATCCTTTGCAGTCTTTTCAATAAATTCTTTGTATTTAGCTTTATTTGAACTGTTTATCAATTTCTCCATCGCATGGACGGCTTCCAGACGGACATCAAAAAACTGGTCATTAAGAAGCTTAACAAGGGATTCGAGGCCGCCGCTGTCGCCAAGGTTACCGATGGCAATAGCCGCTTCGACCCGGACAGCTTTAAAATCATCGGAACAGGCTTTAATGAGCAGAGGAAGTCCGCGTTTGATACTCTGTGACGCGATTTTGTGTATGGTTTCAATCCGGGATGTTTCTGACAATGCCATTTTTTTCACCATATCAATAAATGGCGCGTCATTTATTGAGTCGATCACTTCCTTATTGCCGGACTTTTTCAATACTAATCTTGCCGTGTTTTTTACATTTTCATCACTGTCGGCAAGCGATCCGATAATATGTTTATAGGAGCCTTCATCATTAATCTGACCCAGCGCCAGGATTGCTTCAACCCGTATCTGATGAAGTTTGTCATGGAGGCATATAATAAGTAAATTGACTGAATGGGTGTCACCCGAACTCCCGGCCGCTTTAATGGCTGATTCACGGACTAGAGGGTCTTTATCAATCAATGCAATCTGGATCAGCACTGAAATTTCCGGGTTCTTTTTTACATTCCTGTTCCCAACGAGCCTCATTGCCTGTATTTTTTCACTTCGCGACCCTTCGGTAATTATTAATTTAAGGTTTTCAATAACACTTCCTTCGCTTGTATCGCCAAACTTTAATGTCGCAAGCGCCCTGACATTGGGATCAGGATCCTTCTGGAGTTCCTTCACTTTTGAGATAGTAGATTCACTGGTATCAGCTGAAAGCGCAAGTAAAGCGCCAGCCCTGATATCAGGTTTTTTGTGATTTAGAAGTTCAACAAGCCCTTCAATATCATTATTTTTAATCATTTTGTCAATATTTGGACCCAGAATACCCATTATTTCCCTCCGTACAGGTAGTTGATAATTATTAAATAATAGCCGATAAAAACATGAATTATAATATAGTCAACATCTTTTTCATCTCATGGATGATGGTTAAGATACTCCCAGGATATTCTAATCATTTTTCATCATCATGGTGCATTTCAAAGTTGTTCCATTTGAAATAAAGACTTCCGCCGATGTCGAATTCTGCCCAATCGTGAAACGACTCTGCGGATACGTGCACCATCTCAATCCCCGCTCCTTTGAATTTGATTTCAAGAGTCCTTGATTTAACATCGGCAATCAGGGGAACCTTATATACCGGGCGGCGGTTGTGGTCGAGAAATTCAGCATATATCGTGGTCCTTCTGGCGCATTGCACTGTCACTTTGTAGGACCGGATTTTATCATCTGTTGAGTTACCGGTTATTTCAACGGCAAGGGAAGGCGCCTTGACTGCGGGGAGCTGGTAATTCTTCTTCCATGGCTGCTGCACTGCAACTTTGAATATATCCTCATCATTATATCTTTTGGCAATGGGCCCCGACAGGTAAAACGCGTCGGCCACCGGTCCAGCCATCAGCCGCTGCTTTCCGCCGGTATCGACCACGAAATATCCGATATTAACTTTTTTAATCCCTGCATACTGGATTTTATCTGCAGGCGGGGATGTGTAAAAATCAGCCATCAATTTTGCGTCTGTAATTCCATCCATTTTGGTATAATGCAGCAAGAAATACCAGCCGTCGTATACCGGAGCGCTGCCGGTGGTGCCGCCGGCGAGGTTGGTCACGCGGCCGAGAAAATCGAGTTCGTTTTTTGAGAGGGGAATGCCATTAAGTTCATTTTCAACTATTTTCACCAGTACGCCAAGGATGCGGCTTACCCGGCGGTAATAGGCAACACTACCGCTCGAAGAGTCGGGATCAACCGCCGATGTGATTTTTTCGCCTGCTTTGGCATAGGCAAGCAGAGCACGGTAGGAGGCAAGCGCCGGTTCCACATAGGCATCGGGAATTTTACATCCGCCGAAAAAATATTCCTGCGCCCCCATCAGAACATAATTGTGCTTGAGCTGCGCGAAGGCTGCCGCCAGCGTGTTGATTCGCAAATCTTCATAGACCGGCATTTTCATGAAAGAGGGAAATGTCCCCGAGGGTTTTTCAGAGATCGCTTTGATGGCCTTGAACCACATACTGTAGAGATCTTCCCCGAATACCAGAGAGTCAGAATTCCTGCGGGCTGCATCGAGATTTTTTTCAAGGTCTTTGAATTGGACGAGATCGTCTTTGAGGTATGCCTTGGAATGATCGAGACCCATCAGGTATAGATGATCCATGAGGTTGATGGTATACCGTCCCGGCGTCCGGGGGTCAGTAAGAGGGCGAGTCAAGCCGAGGTCCGGGGTAATACGGGCCCCGATCATGGTTGCAATCACCGGCAGCTCCCTGGTACCTTCCGGCATAACATGCATATTAACTTTTCGCGCCATGCCGCTGCCGATGGCCGCCCGCAGTTTCTTTGCCCCGCCGCTATCGATAGCCGCGCCGGATTTCCTCAAAAGATCCCGGATTTCAAATAAGCCGGCATCTTCCCTCATGCCGGCGAAAAACGTCCAGCTGTCGAGAAGTCTTTTCAGGTCAGCAGAGGATTTGTCATTCAGCAAAGAGGCTAAAGCCATGGCAGCAATTGTTTCACGATCGGTCTCACTTATATCAAGCTCCTGCCCTGGATGGGAACTGCGGCATGAACGGGAAACAAGATTGAATTCCAGACGCGATAGCCACATCGCAGCGCGGAAGTAACCCTGCAGCTGCAGTTCTTCACGCGCATAGTGTCCCCGCACGGTGTACTGGCTGAAGTCAACCATGCGCTCACGGCCGAAAAGATTCACTTTTTCAATTTTCCCGCCGGCCATGATTTTTGCAGTGACATCATGCAGTGCAGATGCATTGTGCGGCATTATAAGTTCACCTGTTTTGACGCCTTCACCCAGTATCAATCGCAGCGCCACACCAAGATACAGATCCACATCGGACTGCGCATCTTTTCCAATTGCATTACTATTTTCCATGAGTTCATTACGTAACTCAGATAGAAGCGAAATCAATTTCGGTAATAGGATTTTGCTTTCAAGATCGATGAGCATCGCGTCATTACCGAGATACATCGCGTTGAATATTGAATCAGCCGTGACAAATAGCGGCAGCTCTGACTGAAAAATTTCATGGTATGCGTTTCCATAGGAATTATAACTGATTTTATTCGATACAACAAAACGGTTTTTCTTCAGCAACATTAATTCATCATTTTCCAGGGCAAATCGCTCGGTAAGGCGCGGCTGGTATTTGATCACAGAATGGCCATCCCATGCGGAAAACTTCACTTTTTTGCCAGGTTTTTCATTAAAGACAGCATCTATCGCCTTTTCGATAATCCTGTCTTCACAGCTGCAATTGGCCTGGTCGTCCCATGCCATACTCGCCTGCGGATGTAATAACAGCATAATCATGATGATGGGCAGAATATAAAAATGTAACTTGGTGGTAATCATAATGAGTATGATATAAATCCATTCCTCTGTGGCAATCAAATTTATCTTGTCACAAAAAAATTATTATCATATATGCCTGATAATTTTTAAATATTAATATTTATTTTTTGCAGGCATCCGGAAGCGGAAATGAAACAAATTATTGAATATTTTCTAATGTAATAATTTTTTATAAAAGATTTTTTATTCCGGATCTTATGCATCCAGAACAAAAAACCTGGTAAAACAAACAATCTTTTTATAACAGATCCATTTCAAAGGGCCCGCTCACCTTTACATATCCGTCATCCACCTTGAATTCGCCTTTAAGCTTGCCGCTATCTATCTGGGTGATAATTATGCTTCCTCTTTTGGCAAGAAGACCATAATTGGCGGTCTTCGTATGCACGGTCAATGTAAACTGCGCATCCTTGTATTCACCTATCGTTAATTCCTTCCCCTTTACACCCTTGATATTGAAATCAATGAAAAAGTCATCTTTGCCGTAAGCACCAGCTGACGGCCACTGATCCGGAGCCTGGAAGCTGTATAAATATACATTCACTTCGGAAACTCCATTTTTCTTGGCCATAGCCTTTACTATCGGCTTTTTTGATACTGTTGATGCCCAGACAGCCGTTATAACTTTACCGGCTGATTTGGTGTCAGGGGCATTGGTCTCCTTATCCTTTTTGCCGCAGCCGTTTACAAGAAGACTGGATAGTACAAGAGATAAACATAAAACCTGATAACAAAATCTTTTCATTTTTGACTCTCCCTTTTTAATTTAAATTCCTGCTGAGAAAACATACACCCTATACTGCATCATAACCTGGTGGAAACTTCGCCAATAAAATTAAAAAAACAGACCCTGCAAATTATAAAGAATCAGGGAGTATTTAATACCGCCTTATCTAAAAGAAATAGGGGTTATTATTAACATCAAATTTATGACAAAATAAAATTCATACGGCTATGTTGAAATATCAGGCATGGAAAAAATTAAAAAAATACCTTTCCTCAATATTTTAAAATAACAGATATTTCGTAAATGTCAATATTTTTTCATGTTTATAAACCCAAACACTTAAATTACAGCAGGATAAAAAAAGCCCTACCGAAAAGCAGGGCTTTTTTATAAGTGCAGGCCACGAGGGACTCGAACCCCCAGCCCTCGGTTTTGGAGACCGATGCTCTACCAATTGAGCTAGTGACCTAAATATGTTGAATGCATAAAACCAAAATGCCTTTTTCCGTCAACAATTTTTATCACCATAAAAAAATTATTGTCATGATAAAATCTCCCATTTTCAGTCTTAAATAAACATAATATGACACGGATTGCTCTGAGCAAAATAATATAAAGTTACGGCGCTGCAAGTCATAAGGAAACAAATCTCTCTTTAATTCATATGCTCTGAGCAATATATTTTTTGCTATGGAAAAGGATACTTTCAATACTGCTCAGAGCAACGTACGCAGTTCACCTGCCGGAACCGGGCATATTGCTCTGAGCAAGGTGACAAATTACTCACAGATGATATAAATTTAACCGGTGACAGTGATATTATATATCGAAAATACCTGAAAATTATGGCGCCTCAGGTATTCAGGATTCATAAGCACAATTCTTATGAAAAATTAAGAGAATCAGTAATATTCATTATTCATATCATCAAAAAGGTATTTCTGGCTATCGTCATTACCGGGAGCGATTTCCGATGTGTATGATCCGTCAAAACATGCCTTGCAGAATGTCATTTCAGGCCTGTCCACAGCCCTGAGCATTGTTTCTACAGAAAGATAATTTATCGACTCCACCCGCAGGTATTTCTTTATTTCATCTATGGTATGTGTTGCCGCAATAAGCTCCTTGTGGGTCGGGATATCAATTCCATAAAAACAGGGAAATTTTGTCGGAGGCGCCGATATCCTTATATGGATCTCCTTTGCCCCTGCATTCCTGAACATCTTGACAATCTTTCTCATTGTTGTCCCCCTCATGATTGAGTCATCGACAACAACTATCTTTTTATCCTTCAGGGTGGACTTCACGACGTTATACTTGATCTTTGCCCCGAAGTCCCGTATTTTCTGTGAGGGCTCAATGAAAGTCCTGCCGATGTAATGGCTCCGTATCATGCTCATTTCATAGGGTATCCCCGATTCCCTGGAATAGCCGATTGCGGCGCATATGGATGAATCGGGAATAGGGACCACAATATCGGCATCCACAGGGGACTCCTGTGCGAGCATCCTGCCCAGAGCGATCCTCATATCATACACTGAATTCCCGAATATGATGCTGTCTGGCTTGGAAAAATATATATATTCAAAGATGCAGAGGGATTGCTCTTTCTTTTCAAAGGGAAAATAGGACATCATGCCGTTCTTAGAGATTTCAATGACCTCGCCCGGCTTAACCTCGCGGTCATAGGTCCCGTCTATGATATCGAATGCGCAGGTCTCTGACGCGACCACCGTTGCATCGTTCAGACTTCCAAGGACAAGCGGCCTGAATCCCTGGGGGTCCCGCACGGCATAAATGGTGTTCCTGTTCATGACGAGAAGCGAATATGCCCCCTTCACGAGTTTGAGCGCATATATCAGCGCGTCGAGAAAACTGCTTATCCCGGACTTTGCCATGAGATGTATGATCACCTCGGAGTCATTGGATGTCTGGAAGATATGCCCATTCCTCTCGAGCTCATTCCTCAGCGCTGCCACATTGGTCAGGTTGCCGTTATGGGCCAGGATTATGGGCCCGAGGATGGAATCGGCCCTGAGCGGCTGCGCGTTCCTGAGAAACGAGGAGCCGGTGGTCGAGTACCTGTTGTGCCCTATTGAAATGTCGCCATGGAGGTTGTTTATATGATCCCCGGTAAAAACATCTACCACCTTCCCCATGCCGGCATACCTGTAGACATGCTCCCCGTCGGAGGAGGCAATCCCGGCTGACTCCTGGCCCCGGTGCTGAAGCGCATAGAGCCCGAGATAGGAAAGGTTGGCTGCCCTGGGGTGGCCGTAAATTCCGAATATGCCGCACTCTTCCCTTGGTTTTCCCTCAAAGGGTGATATCGTTATATTATCATTTTTCATATTTTTTCAGTCTCAGCCTGCTGGAATTTTATTTTATATTTCAACACATGATGCAATTACGAATCGATTTCTGCTTACCGCGCGATTGAATTCTAATCAGCCCTGCCCCCATTCTCGAGAATGATCAGCAGATCCCTGTATTCGCTGTTTTCCGGATTATCCTTCAGCAATTCCCTGAGCATGGCCATAACTCTCCCCTTCTCGAACCTCACGGCAGTATAGCCCGAATCGGCCGAAATAGAGCGCAGGTAGTAGTCATAGGATTCGCGGTACTTATGGAGCCTGAATGCAGTCACAGCCATGTTTGACAGAGCCCTGGCATAATTCACATCCAGAGCTATACAGCGGGAAAGGTATCCATAGGCTTCATTGAATTTCCCCTGCCTCATGCAAGACGCGGCAAGGTTGTTGCAGTAGTATTTATTTCCCCGGTCCATGGACGCAGCTTTTTTAAAACAGGACTCAGCCTTTTCATATTCACCCCTGTTCAGATAATCCAGGCCGCTTTTATTCAGGGCAGCAGGGGGCGCTTCAGCATTTTTTTCCAGGCTTCCAGCGCCGGTCCGGCAGAGTATCAATACCATGATGATTATTCCGGCCCTGTTCATATCCGGTTTACCCTTAATTTCATATTATCCTTTTGTTCGTGCCGAAACAGGCCTATCCAAGAAGATACGACTGGAGGCCGGCAATTGTAATGACATTTGTTACGGCTTCGTTTGTGTTCACCAGGGTCAGGGATCTCCCGTCATTGGATATTTTATCCTTTGTCTTGATAAAGAAGGCGATGACCTTTGAATTTATTCTATTAACACCAGCCATATCAATCACCGCGTCACGCTTGTCTGTCTTGATAAAATCATTAAGGATTATCTCAATATTTGTGAGATCGTCGATAAAGACATCATCATCGCAAATAAAAATCTTTTCGAAATCCGATTCAGTATAATGTATCATAATAACTTATATACACCCGTTATTTTAGAGTCAAATAAAATAATATTCATTTATCAAATAATTCCTTAGGGGCATCCCTGAGTCAATAAAAATTGTTACTTTTTTCATCAATATACGTTATTATTATCATGAAATTAACGAATATCTCAGAGGTAAAACATGCCCATTGATGAAGTTATGCTGATAGAGAAATGCAGGCAGGGGAATTTAAAGGCATTTACGGAAATTTACAGCCATTATATAGGCAAAATCTATGATTTTATCTATTATAAGACATGCCACAGGGAGACCGCCGAAGATATCACAAGCCAGACTTTTATGAAGGCCCTTGAAGGGATCAGAAATTTCGACACGGGAAAAGGGTCCCTTTCCTCCTGGCTTTATAAAATCGCAATGAATTCCATTATCGACTTCTATAGAAAAAAGCGCGATACCGTAAGCATTGACGATATCTGGGACCTGGCCAGCGGGGAAAATATTGAAAGAGACCATATTAACAGGGACCACATGGAAAAAATCAGCAGCTACCTCAATTCACTGCCCCACGAAAAAAGGACCATCATCATCCTGCGCGTATGGCAGGAGCTCCCGTACAGTGAAATAGCGGAAATTATGAACAGAACAGAGGCACAGTGCAAGATGATCTTTTACCGGGCAATTGATAAGATGAAAAAGCAGGTTCCGGCATCACTCTTCCTGCTGTTCTGGGCCGGATTATAACATTATGGAAAGCCGGGGAATATATCAGGAAAAAATTAAGAGGTATATATGATAAACAAAAAAGATGACATCATGAACGATCTGAATATACTCGACTCCTCCCTTCACGAGGACAGGGAGGAGATGGGGAGGATGATTGATGAGCTTATCCTGCATAAACCCGTCTCAAAAATTGATCCGCTGTTTGAAAAAAAACTCCGCAGAAAAATTGCAGAGAAAATAAAGATGATAAAGCGTACTGATGCGGAAAGAAGCAGGCCTGCCGTTTTTTTCCTGGCCCATAAGCGGCGTATCGGCATTGCTGCTGCAATTGCCGCTGCAGCGGTGCCGGCTGTACTCTTCTTCTCTTCACCGGGGAGGGAAACAGTCCCGGTTGCCTACTTGGGAAAGCCCGGTGATATATACAGCACAGATGCAAGGGAGTATTCCGGTATGGCATCTCCGATGAAGGATGTTTCATCAAAACAGAAATATACCGGGCCCGGGGCAGGTTCCATGAGATCTAAAAGTGAACCGGCAGCCGTCATGAGTTACGGGAAGCCGGGTGAGAGGGATTACTCTCCGGGAAAACCGCTTGGTGACGGCAAAATTGCTTACCGGATGGAGAGGGAGGAAATCGCCGTATCGGGATCCCGGATCCTCATGAAAAATGAGATGGCATTAAAGGAAAAGAAAAAATCGGCTGATGCGGATGATGCGGTTGATGCTGAAGGCCGCAATAAAGCTGATGCACTCTCCGGGGATTTCAATACTGAGCAGTACAGCGCCATATATGAAAATGAATTTCTGAAGGCCGGGGACAACCCACTCTCCACATTTTCAATCGATGTTGACACAGCCTCCTATTCCAATATGAGGAGGTTCCTGAACAGCGGTATCCTGCCGCCGTCCGATTCCATCAGGATTGAAGAGCTTATAAACTACTTTACCTATGACTACCCCCTCCCGGAAAAAGGGCTCCCCTTCTCCGTTACAACGGAAGCCGGGAAGGCCCCATGGAACAAGGGAAACATCCTTGTGAGGATTGCGCTAAAAGGAATGGAAATCCCGGCGAAGGAACTTCCGCCATCAAACCTTGTTTTCCTCATAGACGTTTCAGGCTCGATGGTATCGGAAAACAAGCTCGGCCTCATTAAAAAATCCTTTGCAATGCTTGTGAAAGAGCTCACCCCCGACAGCCGCATTGCCATCGTTGTCTACGCCGGAGCAACCGGCCTTGTGCTCCCGTCAACGCCGGGCAGCGACCGAGAGGCAATATTCAATGCAATAAACAGGCTCCAGGCAGGCGGTCCCACGGCAGGAAGCGCAGGTATAACCCTGGCATACAAAGTCGCAATGGACAATTTCATCAAAGGGGGGAACAACCGTATCATCCTGGCCACAGACGGGGACTTCAACATAGGCCAGTCGAGCGACGCCGAGCTTGTGAGGTTAATCGAAGAGAAACGCGGCACTGGAATATTCCTCACAGTCCTGGGGTTCGGAATGGGAAACTACAAGGACTCAAAGCTGGAAATGCTGGCAGATAAGGGGAACGGAAATTATGCCTATATCGATTCAATCCAGGAAGCAGAAAAGGTGATGTCCCATGACATACGCTCCACCCTCTTCACCATCGCGAAGGATGTTAAAATACAGGTGGAGTTCAACCCGGCGCTTGTTGAATCCTACAGGCTCATCGGCTACGAGAACAGAATAATGAAGAAAGAGGACTTCAATGACGACAAAAAGGATGCCGGCGAGATGGGTTCGGGCCACACGGTAACCGCATTTTACGAAATTGTCCCGGCCGGGAATTCAAAAAAAGGGACAGCCCATGAACCGCTGAAATACCAGGGTTCTTCCATTAAAGAAGAAGCATACAGGAGTAATGAACTCATGACCATAAAACTCAGGTACAAGGACCCCAATGGCGGCACAAGCAGGCTTATAACCAGGGGAATTCCGAATATTATCAACACCGGGCTCTCCAGGGACTTCACCTTTGCATCGGCAGTGGCTGAATTCGGAATGATTCTCCGGAATTCAAAATACAGGGGAACTGCGGGATACAGGCAAGTGATGAACCTTGCCGGGATGTCCATGGGACAGGACAGGCACGGATACAGGGCAGAGTTCCTGAAACTGGTAAAAAAGGCCAGGGAGCTGGATAAAAGGAACCAGTAATATTTTATCCACTCCGTAGCCATTTTAAAGTCAGTTCATTGGGTAGACCCGGAGTGAGAACAATAAAGATTATCTCACGCGGAGACGCAGAGACGCGGAGAGTAGGGAGGATAAGTAAATAGTAACTGCTTTTCAGTTACAGGCTGGATGTTTTTTACTCTTGAAAATACGATCTAAAAAATAAGTTCACACAGTTCGATAAGATTGCGACAAGGACACCCAACACCTCGTTCTCCGCGACCTCCGCGTCTCCGCGTGAAAATTCTTTGAAAAAGTCATCTCCTATCATAGGGTTTTTCAGTATTACTTTTACTTAATTGTGAAGAAAAATCCTGGAAAAAAATACCAGTTTATTTATCTATAACGGAGAGTATCTCTTTGATCCTCTTTACCCCGGCTATGGTCTCCGGTGAATAGACCACGTTCCTGTCCTTTTCTGAATTCAGGATATCATGGTTCAAAAGTTTCTGGAGATGCGAGGCCTCTTCGATAAAGTCATCGGAAAGCTTAATGGAATCGCTTCTGCTTATGGATGACTTCCCCAGGAGATAGCGCTGCCTCATTCTCGCGCGAATTTTTTCCGCCAGCACAGGGATGGACCATTTGGCCAGGTAAAAGAATGATACAGGCACAAGGATAATGAGGTTCGATTTCATCACATCTTTCAGGTAAGCCATTGTGGGGGGGTTGAAGCTCTCCTTCCATACTATCCAGATGAAGTCGGCCGCAGCGACTGATATAAGAAAAGACTGCCATCCCCTCGGAAATCCGATTGAAGAGAGCCCCGAGGAAAATATCAGAATAAATAAGAAGAGTACAAATGTACTGAAGCCAATAAGCCTGGTAACGGATATTATTCCGCCGATAAAATTGCTGATTCCCGAGATGAGGTCCTTCATCTCGGTGAGGGTTGAGGAAATTCCCGACGGGATTAGATACGAAGTGAAATCAGCAGCACCGGCATTCACATGGTTCACCAATACAAGCATGAGACATGCAGAGAATATCCCCCATGCGCCCCTTGAATATTTCATTTCAGATCAATCTTGAGCTGTATGCGGTTTCCCTTCCTGTTCCACCTGGGCCTGCAGTATTTCCTGATCAGGTATATGCCCCAGCCATGGGCCTCTTCGATATTCCTGAACAGCTGGCCTTTCTTCTTCTCCTGGTCCTGAAATCCGCTTCCTTCATCGGTTATTTCTATGTTGATATGTTTTAAATCGAGATAGGCTTTTATGTTGATGCATTTCCCGGAATCCCAGCAGTTGCCATGTACGATGGCATTGGTGATCGCCTCATCAATCACAAGCGTGAGTTCATCATTGGATATGGACAGGTCCTTCCCGGTCTCGCATATTTTTCCCGTAATTTTAGCGATTATACCGGCATTATTTACGGATCCCGTGGAAATGCTCTCATCAATAAGCATGGAGCAGTGACTTATTGCTTTTTTTCCGTTCATTATCTCAACATAATCAAGCTGTAGATTTGATGATAATTTTTATATCGGGATGGGGAGATTCGAACTCCCGGCTTCTGCGTCCCGAACGCAGCGCGCTACCTGGCTGCGCTACATCCCGTAAAAATTTATGTCATATGGACACCCTTGTCTATTATTTTCAAATTAATTTTTATTTTGATGAAAAATTCTGCATAAATAATACTTGCCTCGCCTGGTCTTAATTTATAATATTTACCGGTTAGCTGTTTTGTATTAAAAACGGTTCAATCAATTTACAGATCCCATTCCTGTACAATTTCTATATTCTGTCTGTAAATACCATGGTTGGGGGCCAAATGAGCATTGAACATCATTTTTGCAGGGACATTCCGGTAATTGACTTGTCAGTGGGAATTGCAGGCAGGATCTGCGTGGACATTGATAATTTTATTGCTGAATTAAAAAAACTGGCCCGAAGTTCCCCCGGGATTATATCCCTGAATATGTCGTCCAGGGATTTTTTAAACAGCAGCGGCCTGGCTGATCTCATAAAGGCCAGGGACAGGCTTTTTGATGAAGGAATTGAGATTGTACTCATCAACCCCACTGAAAAAGTTAAATCACTCCTTGCAATTATCGGAGTGGAAGAATTTTTCAGAATATTTGATGATGAAAACGAATTGAAAAAGGCAGAATGAAATGACTAAACCGGGCCATAAATTTTCCAGCGGCTTGACCGGTAACTTCATCAGCAGAAAATCGAACAGGATAATCGGAAAGATTGTGAAATTCCTGTTCTGGACTGTAAAGTTCGACAGTGAGAGCCTCTTAATCATCGGGAAATATTCAAAAAAAGAGGCCATTGTATATGCCTCTTTTGAGAGCTCCCAGACATCCCTGCTTTTATTCATGAATCTGCTGAAAAAAAACCGGATACCCCTCCCCTCGGCAGCATTCGGATTTTCCCGTTACCTCATTCAGTTTCTTCTGGACTGGGCCGTAAAACCGTTTAAGTTCCTCAGGAGGCTCATCATAAAAAAAAGAGCCCATGAAATTTCAGACTATGACACAATGAAACACGCCCTGGAAAAGGGTCACCTGATCCTGCCGATACTTTCAAAAAGACTCTTTTTCCAGAGGTATGTTAAAATTGAAGCGGATACATTACAGCACCTCATTGAGATCCAAAAAAATTCAGACAAACCTGTCTACATAATACCCAAGATGATGTTCTGGAATATGAACCCTGAACGGACAAGGACCATTCTCGCTTCAAGCGCCACAGGCGACAGGGGAATAATCACCGGGTTTCTCATAAAGCTGAAAAGCCGCACACCTTCGTTCATACATCTATCCGCGCCGATATCCCTGAAAGATGAGATAGCCGGGGCCTCATCAAAGGATACAAAATTTCTCGCGCGCCTTATCCGCAACAAAATACTGGAAACCTACAGCAGTGAAAAAAGGTGCGTCCTGGGCCCGGTAATAAAGAGCAATGACGAGATGATGGAAAAGGTACTCAGTCATAAAAATATCTATTCCGCAATTGACGAGCTTACCCGGGATGAAAAAATTCCGGAAAAAAAGCTGAGAAAGAACGCGTATAAATATTACAGGGAAATAGCAGCCGATTTTTCAATCCTGTATGTAAAATATTTTGAAAAAATCATAAGCATTGTATTCAAAAGAATCTTTGACGGAATCCATTATGACCCGGACCAGCTGAGGAAGATACGGGAGGCGGCAGGCCGGGGACCGCTGATTGTGGTCCCGAGCCACAAGAGCCACATGGATTATCTGATTGTATCATCAATATTCTTTATCAATAAGATCAATCCCCCGCATATACTGGCCGGATCGAACCTCATGTTTTTCCCCATGGGAAAAATCTTCAGGAGAAGCGGCGCCTTTTTCATGAGGCGTTCCTTCAAGGGTATGAAGCTCTACACCGCGGTATTCAAGCAGTATGTGAGAACCCTTGTCAATGAGGGCTATTCAATTGAATTTTTCATAGAGGGCGGGAGAACAAGAAGCGGGAAGATAATGTTCCCCAAACTGGGGATGCTGAAATACCTGATTGAATCGGTTGAAGAAGGGTACAACAAAGATCTTATATTTGCCCCCATAACAATTAATTACAACAGGATCCTCGAGGAATCGTCATACCACCACGAGCATAAGGGCGGTAAAAAAACTGCTGAAACAGCCTCATCCCTGGTAAAAAGCGGGGGCCTTCTCAGGAGAGAATACGGGAGCGTCCATGTCGAATTCAATGAGCCTGTAAGCTACCTGGAGATAAAGAAAAAGCTGAAGCCGGGAGTGGACATTACACCTGCCGTCGGCCGTTACATTGCAGGAAAGATAAGCGACATTGTCCTGGTTACTCCCGTGTCGCTGATAACTTCGGCTATTCTGTTCTCACCGGAAAAGGGTTTCAGCGAAATAATTCTTAAAGAAAACATGATGCTTCTCCACGACTATCTTACGTATATGGGGGTCAAGCAGTCGGAAATACTGACACATGAAAGGGACTACGACGACATGCTCAACTATGTCCTAAACAGCTTCAGCAGAGACCACATAATAAAAAAACTGGGGCCTGAAAAGCTTGCGTCCTTACAGGGCCATGACCCGGGTAATTATTTCATCATAAACGACGAAAGCAGGGAGAGGATCAATTTTTATAAGAACAGCATCATACATTTTTTCCTCCCTTTATCCTTTGTTGCCATTGCCATTGTAAACTTCCAGATAAAAAACCGGGTTTCAATGAAAAAAATCAGGGCCGAATATAAATTTCTTACTGAACTTTTCTCCCGCGAATTCATCTATCCCGAATCGATGGACGACCCTGAAAAGACCATCAGGGCCCATTTGAAATATTTAAAAAAATTATCCCTGATCTCCGCAACAGGCGAAACAGTCACGGTGAAAAACGGAAAGGCGCCCATACTGAGGTTTTTTGCCGAAATCATGCAGGACTTCTTTGAATCATATTATGTGGCCATAAATACCGTGATTGAAGGCGGCAGGGGAAGCTATGGCAAAAAGGATATAATCAATGAAATGAAAAAAATGGGAGCCGCATTCCATGCCACAGGGATCATAAAGCTCGTGGAATCCATCTCTGTATCAAATTTCAGCAATGCAATAAATTACATGGAATCGGCAGGCATGATCACAAGGGCTGAAGGCAAAACTGATTTAATTGAAATAACAGCTACGGATAAGGCTGATAAAATAAGGAAAAAAATAATAGATTACATGAACAGGGTGTCATGACAATCTAATGTTTCTCAATGCCGAGCTTTCTTAAAATCGCATCGCCCGGGATCCCCGAGTCATCGTAACCCCGCAATGTATAGTATTCATCAATCATCCTGTCAAGCGGCACCCCCCCTCCGCCGGGATCGCAGTCCCTGCTCTCGCTGAGGAGCCTGTCGGGAAGGGTGTCGTCGTTTCTGGTTATACCCTCTCTTGTGTTCATATACCTTTCGAGCACATGGGTCCTCTCGCCGGCCTCCATGAATTCAGAAACAGATAACTTTATTCCGGTTACCGAGGCCCAGAACTCAGGCCAGAGGCTCACATCCATGAGTTTAAGGGCAGGGCCGGTGAGGTACTTCACCATGGCCTTCAGTAAAGGGAGCGGTGTATATTTCACAAGCGGCGGCTCCAGCATGAAGGCAAAAGCGGTGAACTGGCATATATGCAGGGAGTTGATTGATGAATAGAGGTTTTCAAAGAACCTGACTGCCCTGGCTTTGCCCCTCACTGATCGCGCTTCAGCCATATTGAGAAAGACCTCCATGACAAAAAGCGATGAAGACAGATGGCAAGCCCCGCGGTTGGCCACTGCATATGAGAGCCCCTGGCCCCAAGAGCCCCTCGGGTCATATCCGGCCATCTCCAGCCCCTTCACATGCATGGCAAAGCTGCTGCCTCCATATTTTTCCGAGAGCCATCGTGTCCCCATGGACAGTTCCTTTCCAATCCCCTTCTTCCGGGCCATGTCCATGAGCATGGCGGAAATCCCGACGGGTGATCCGAACCTGAGCTTCGATTTCATGAGGCCCCTTTCCGCTGCCTCCATTGCCCAGCCGATTGTGTTGCCTGCCGATATTGTATCCATGCCCTCGCTTGAGCATATCTCATTCCACTCTGAAATTATCTCAGGATCATAAATGTCGAGATTGGCGCCCATGAGGGCCGTTGTCTCATACTCCGGCACCGGTACTTCAACTCCTGAAAAGGTCCCCCTGTGGCCGCACAAAATGCTGCATGGCCTGCATGTCAAATGCCTGACTTTATATTTTTCCGCTATGGCCTCACCTGAGATCCTGATCGACCTGGTGTCTTTTCCCCCGGTGAAATTCCTCACGGGCAGGATTCCGGCGGCATTGGTGAAATTCATATTTGCCCCGGTCCCGTAATTCCTGTACATCCTGGAGGTCATGGCGTTTGCATTTATATATTTATTTGCCCTCCACCTTGCTTTCTCGAAGGCGGAATTGTTTGCAGGCCGCACCTTGTAATCCCCTGCTTTTACCGTAATCCCTTTCAAATTCTTCGAGCCCATTACAGCCCCCATGCCGCCCCTGCCCAGGAACCTGGTGCCTGAACACATATTGGCAAAGGAGACCCCATTCTCTCCTGCAGGGCCGATAACAAGGGATGCATCCCCTTCCCTGTTCAGAATTTCCTGGGCCTTTCCTGTATCACTTCCCCAAAGTTTGCCTGCGCTCTTAAAAACGGCTCCACGGGAATCTATAATAATATACTGAGGGGTCCTGGCCTTTCCCTTAATGACCACCCCGTCCCACCCGGTTGATTTTAATGCATTGCCAAACGGGCCTCCGCACGAAGATGAGGCAATGATTCCCGTGAGGGGGGACTTTGTAACCGCGCTGAACCTGCCGGAGCATGGAGCCGAGGTCCCTGACAGCACACCGGTCATGAAGACCAGAATATTATCCTTTCCCAGGGGTTCTGTCCCGGGCATCAGCCTGTCATAGAGGAGCTTCATGGCCAGGCCTTTGCCGCCGAGGTACATTTTGCGGTCACTTTCTTCAATCTGAACGGTCTCGTATTTCCCCCTGGTGAGATCGATTTCAAGGACTCTGTTTGTGCAGCCTGGTATTTCCATGGGTTTTGTACCTTCTTAAATATTTTAACATCCCGGTCATGATACATCGTGGCCCTGGCCCGTCAACCTGTATCGGTAGGGAACGGTTTCAAACCGTTCCCTACTGGACAATACGGTTCAATTCTTCTTTATCCCTGATGATCCGGTCATGATATGATTTCTGCCATTGAAACCGTTTTTCAGGTTTTAATTCATTTATCCGCCGTGATGAAAATGTTTTAAATCCGCGGATAATTTCGGGTAATCCGTGATGTTTTATTGCCGGAATCCCCGTAGGGAACGGTTTCAAACCGTTCCCTACGATATTGCCGGGATTATCAATAATATGAATAATTCCGTGTACATGATTTGGCATTATAACAAATTGATCCAATTTAATATTGTGATAATGATTTAACAAATCATGCCAGCAATTGGTCACAATTTCTCCGTTTCTATTTATTTGCATGATATCATTTAGGATATCGCCGAAAACACTTTTCCTGCCCTTGACACATATAGTCACGAAATATGCTCCCGGGGTTGAATAATCATACCCCCTAAATCTGTTTAATTTCCGTTCATGCATTGATTGATTCCATTAATCGTCTCTCGTTACCCTTGTTAGGGCTAATACCTTAATATAGGGAACGGTTTCAAACCGTTCCCTACAATATTGCCGTTCCCTACATATCTTTTCATCTGTTAATTTTTTCTTTTCATCTGCTATTTGAAATTCTCCCGAATAATACATATTATCTGGTTCATGTCTTACACGAATTATTTCCGGATAATAAAAATTTTCATATCCGTCTTCATAGCCGCTTACAATAACAGGCATATCAATAGGAAAATTTTTTAGAATTTCAATCAATTCACCAACGGAAAAATTGAATCGTTTATTATCATTTGCTATTTTTCTGCTCATTTCTGCTTCACCTTTTTCAGACTCTCCAGAATCAGTTTATTTATACTCTCTTCTTCTTTCAACTTCTCTTGAAATTAAGCGTTACACAGCTAATATTTTACATGTCACTTCGGTTTTGCTTACATCTTTAAACAATATAAATTGAACACTTCATTTTTTTTGTCAATAGCTTTTCTTATCGAATCCCAGAGTCTATTATGAGATAATTCAATTTGTTCTACATGGATTATTTCCCATCTTCCCCTCAGGTGTACTAGTGGCACCCTCCTCCGCTTCAACACCGTTTCAACTCCGCTCCAACGAAAAAAATAATTTTTTTTACAAATGTTTTATCTTCTTACTGCCCCAATCGTATTTAATATTTATCTCTGCAGATTGCAGAGATAAATATTAAATAATCCATGAGGTTAAAAAATGGCAAAAGTAGCATACAACACGCTGGGAAAGGATGTCCGCAACAGGCTGGACAATGTGGTATTCTCAAAATGGAAGCATACAAGCTATATAAAGCCTTACATAAAACCGTCAAATCCCAATTCTCCTGAACAGTTGAAGGTGAGAAAGGCATTTTCAAGGCTTGTAAAGAACTGGAAAGAGGCCGACAATCTCCTGCGCGCAACCTGGGACAACCATGCCAGGGGCTCAAATATGACAGGATACAACGCGTTTATAGGTGCCAATGCCGCGCTGCAGAAAAATGGCGAGCCCCTGGAACTATTCAAACCCCTGGGTGAGGCCAGCCTTGCATCTTTTCAAACCGTCAAGGGAAGCAGTGCCGGGGAAATAAAATGCCTCATTAAATATCCCGTCAGTTCAAATGGTAAACATCTCACTATCTTCACACAGACGTCTGTTGACGGCATTGCCACTGGCTCAATAGCAAGGCATGATATGAACATCATTAGCGGTGATGAATATGTTCTTCCAGGTCTTGAGGGAGGCACAAAATATTTTGTCTATGCAGTGATAACAAATAACCGGTATCAGGATGCATCAGCAATATCAGCTTCAATCGGAGCAATTTCCGAAGCAGCGTAGGGTATAACAACATCTCTGGAGCATTTTGATTTAATTGACTATATTCAAAAGATGAGCGAGGCAGGAGGCCGAGTAAAAGGCGCCGAGGACGGGCAGGATGCCCATCCACAGGCGACACAAACAAGTCGATATAAAAAAAAAGTCAGCCTTCTGCAAGAACGACGCGGGGGTCGATAGGGGGCGGCCGTCGTGAGACGCCCCCTATCATGATCCAGTCCCGGCCACCGGGACATCCCCTGGCGGACGCCAATCCACACAATGAAATTTTTTTATTAATTCTTGCCATTAAATGTATATATATATAAGAAGTGAACCGGTTTATGAACAATTTCATGAATAATTTCAGGCGGATATAATATGAAAACAAAAGCTCGAATATTACTGAAAGACATTTTCGGGTATGATGAATTCAGGCCATTTCAAGAGGATATCATTCATTCCGTTCTGGAAAAAAATGACACCCTGGCGATTATGCCCACGGGCGGAGGCAAATCTATATGCTACCAGATCCCCGCTACGATATTCGATGGGCTCACCCTTGTGATATCCCCGCTCATATCCCTGATGAAAGACCAGGTGGATCAGCTTAAGGAATACAAAATCCCTGCTGTCATGCTGAACAGCTCCCTCGGCCTGGAGGAGTATCATGAAAATTTCAGCCTTGTCAAAAACGGCTGGGCAAAACTTCTGTATCTCGCGCCGGAGAGCCTTATAAAAAATGATATTGTCAATCTTCTCTCTTCATTAAAAATAGATTGCATTGCCATAGACGAGGCGCACTGCATCTCGGAATGGGGCCATGATTTCAGGCCGGAATACCGCCAGCTCGCGGACTTCAGGGCAAGGTTTCCCGGGGCGGCATGCATAGCAACGACAGCTACGGCTACGGAGAGGGTAAGGAAGGATATCTCCGCGAGCTTAAGGTTCAGGGACCCGAAAATTTATATTGCCAGCTTCAACCGCAGTAATCTTTTATTTCAGGTTACTCCCAAGCAGCATACCTTCATCCAGCTGATGGAATTCCTTAAAAAATTTCCCGGCCAGTCCGGCATCATTTACTGCTTTTCGCGAAACGGTGTTGATGATATAGCCCGGAGGCTTAAATCTTACGGTTATTCAGTCCTCCCTTACCACGCCGGGCTTCAGGATTCAGACCGGAAAATAAACCAGGAGCTCTTCATCAGGGACGAAGTCCAGATAGTAGTCGCCACTATTGCCTTCGGAATGGGGATACATAAATCAAATATCCGGTTTGTTGTCCACTATGACCTCCCCAAAAGTCTGGAGTCATACTATCAGGAAACCGGCCGGGCCGGGAGGGACGGCCTTATGGCACATTGTCTTTTGTTATACAGTTATTCCGATGTCCGTAAAATAAAATATTTTATAGATCAAAAGGAAGACCCGAAGGACCGCGCATCAGCGGAAACACACCTTCGGGCCCTCATTAATTATGCCGAGAATAATTCCTGCAGGCGGGTCCCTCTCCTGGAATATTTCGGCGAAAAATACGGCAATGCGCACTGCGGGATGTGCGATAACTGCCTCACCCCCCCGTCATTCAAAGATGATATAACTAAAGAGGCCCGGATGTTCCTCTCCTGCATAAAACGGGTTAATGAGAAATTCGGCATGACCCATATAGTGGATGTCCTGCGCGGCTCGGAATCGCAAAAAATTACCGGATTCGGGCATCATAAAATCTCCACGTACGGAATCGGCAGGGATTATTCAAAAAAACAGTGGATGCACATTGCAAGGCAGTTTATCAGGAACGGGCTCGTGATACAGGATGAAGATAATTATGGAATTCTGAAAATCACTGAAAGCGGATATGAGGCCATGCTCGGGAAGATCCAGATTAAAGGGGCTTTTATCGAGGATAAGCCCGATGCGTATGACGGAAAGGATAATGGTGAATCGGGGTATGATAGCGGGCTTTTTGAAATTCTCAGGAAAGAGCGGAAGAGATTGGCTGATGAAGGCGGAGTCCCCCCCTACGTTGTATTTTCTGACAAGACCCTGGCCGAAATGGCCGCGTATTATCCCCATCACCGTTCTACCATGCTCGATATGCATGGGGTAGGGATAAACAAATATGATACCTACGGCGAAATTTTTATTAAGCTAATCACCGATCACTGTAAATCAAGGGGGATTTGTGAGAAGATAAAACAGGGTATAACAAAACGCAAAACCGGACAAATTTATAAATATAAAAAAATCGGCGACCTGTATAATGAAGGGCTTTCAATCAGCGAAATAATGAAAACCGAAGGGACAAAACTTCAAACCATATTAGCCCATCTATACGATTATATTCTGAATGGATACGCCATAAAACCGGACGGCCTTGCCCCGTATATGACTCTCCAGGCCGGAGATGAAAAAATAATTATGGAAGCCTTTGATAAAACAGGCACAGAGAGGATGAGGCCCTTCTATGATCTATTTGAAGGAAAAATTGATTATGCAACATTAAACGTGTACAGGCTTAAATTTTTATGCGGGCAGGGCAATGATGACATCACTCCCCGGACAGCACCTCGGCATTGCCCGGGTTGATAGAATTTAAGGAAATACCTTGTAAATATCTTTTCTATGTTTAAATCTTATCAATATAATAGTTGTTTGATTTTCAATTTTTAACCCTATTCGATACTCACCAATCTTAATCCTGTAATATACGCTATAACCAACCATTTTTTTGAGATTTTTAATTTCGCTAAAAACTGGAATATTTTTTAATTCTATTAATAATTTTGCTATACTATGCTTTAGTTTTTCATCTTTATTTTTTTTCAAATCTTTGTTAAAAGAACTTTCATACATCAGTATCATTTTTTAATACCGAGAGTTTTAAAAATAGTCTCCTCTGATATAAAATCACTTTTATCACCGGCTTCAATAAGTTTTCCAAAAGCCAAATCCTCTATGACTTCCAGTAAATCTTGTTTATTTCTCAATAACTCTGCCAAATTTTCTTTTACCAATTCTTTCAATTGATCTTTATCTATTGTTATTGTTGTCATATTATAAACACCTTCAATATCTTTAGTAAACTTGTAAATTTATCTAAGTCATTATCTTTGAAAATTATTTGTCAAGCTATTCTATTTTTCTATTTTTCGTAATTTGTTTCATTATTTTCATAAACTAATATTAAAATATAAATGACCTCCCCCTCCCCCTGAAATCCTGAGGCACGATAACACATCCCCGTCAGCGGGTTTAAACCTTCCGGAGACCCTAATTGTATCCTTAAAAAATGCATACTCCTTTGAATCGCCCAGTCCCAACTTTTTCAGAACGGAACTGAGCTTTTCTCCGTCATTAATTTCTAGGTAAATTCCTTTTTCAGGGTCATACCCTTTCAGACCGAGATCCCTGTCGATTCCGGAAAAAATTTTTATCTGTACCTCTATAATTTTCCCCATATCCCCATATTTTTATGTGGTGCCTGTAAATAAAAAGAGGGGGCCTAAACCCCCTCTTTTTTATTTACATTCCGTTACCGGCCTGAACCGGAAAATATTTACAGATTGGCCCTGAGCCCTATGAAAACCGTATTGCCTGTGGCTTTCTCCTGCTGCAGATTTGACTTTCCAGTTGATGTCTGTGAAACTTCAACACCGGTCTGTTTTATGTAATCATAGCGGTATTCAACAAACACCTGTAAAAATGGAAAAAATGTCAGGGCGAGGCCGCCGCCTGTTGAATAGGTGTTGAAATACTGCCTGTCGGCCTTCTGCAGATCTCCATTCATGTCTTCATATATTCCCGAGGCAAACTTCACATAGGGATGAATGGGCAGCAGAGGGACGTTCAGTTCGAGATAAAGGTCGATACCTATTATCTTTTTACCGTACTGCACTTCGGTGCTCTTATTCGCCAGATTCTTGTAGGAGTATGAGAACTTGGAATACTGTGAATAGAGCCCTACTCCCATTGTGATTAACGGGAATATAGGCTGGTTATAGTGGCCGATAAGCCCATAGGATAATCCTTTGGGGTCCGGCGTACTGCCGCTAACCGTTTGCGTGTCAATCGTGCTTTTATAAGAATAACCGCCATAGGCACCGATATCGAATAGTGCGAAACTTGATGCTGGAATTAAGGCCAGAAGTGCAGCCATTGCCGCAATCAATTTAATTTTTTTCATTTTTTTATCAATCCCCCTGATTTTAAAATATTATTATCTATGCTGATAAAATTTTTTACTTGAAAATTTAATACTTAATAAATTTAATTATTTAATTTAATTAAGTCAAGAATTTATTTCTGCGTAATATTAAAATCTGATTTTTTTATTACACATAACTTGAATAATAACGGATAATTATCAATAAAAAATGAGGTTAATTTTATGGAAAAACAGTCAGTAGCCATTTTATGCAGCGGCGGGCCGGCGCCCGGCATCAACACCGTAATCAGTTCCGTGGCAAAGGTATTTTTATACCATGATTTCCGCGTCATCGGATTAAATTACGGCACGAAGACCCTATTCAGGGAAAAGGTTGATACAATCGACATTGATTACAGCATTGCAGACTCAATATTTAACAAAGGGGGCTCAATCCTGAAAATGTCCAGGTACAAGCCGAAAGATGAAGAGTTCAACACCGGTTTTTTTGATAAAAACAACGTTAAACTTCTTGTCACCATTGGCGGCGACGACACCGCGTCAACGGCAAACAGGATCACAAAATTTCTGAGATCAAAAAACCTCGACGTAAAGAATATCCATGTCCCCAAAACAATTGACAATGATCTCCCCCTCCCGGACAGGCTCCCGACATTCGGCTATCAGAGCGCAAAAAATGAAGGGGTGCGCATCGGCAACACAGTATACGAAGATGCCAAGACATCGGGGAACTGGTTCATCGTCTCATCCATGGGCAGGGAGGCAGGGCACCTTGCCTTCGGCATTGGCACATCATGCCAGTATCCCATGATCATCATCCCCGAGATGTTCAATAAAACAAAGATCACGCTTGATAAAATTACCGACATGATTATTTCATCCATCATAAAAAGAAAAATTCTCAACCTGGACTACGGTGCGGCTGTGGTAAGCGAAGGTGTTTTCCATTTTATGAGCGACGGGGAGATCATTGATTCGGGAATAAATTTCACCTACGATGACCACGGCCACCCGGAGCTCGGAAATGTGAGCAAGGCCCATATATTCAACATACTGCTCCAGCAGAAGCTGAAGAAGATAAATCTCCCGGTTAAAAGCAGGCCTGTTGAGATTGGATATGAGATCAGGTGCTGTGAACCCATCGCCTATGACCTGAAATACTGCACCCTGCTCGGTTCCGGCGTGAAGAAGCTTTTTGATGAGGGCAAAACGGGCTGTATAGTTGTGGCTAAAAATGACGGCACCATTGAGCCACTGTTTCTGAAAGACATTGAGAACGACAAGGGGAAGATAAAGACACGCATGGTTGATATTGATACCGAGGATTTCAGGCTCTTCTACAGCAATCTCCACTACGTAAAGGAAAAAAACTACGAGGCCGCAAAAAAATATGTAACTGATCCTGAGAATTACAATGTTGACAGGATCCTGAACTGGAATTAAAAAAAACCGTAACACCTCTCACTTTATTTTCGAAGCGATGAGATCGCCCATCTCCGCAGTCCCCACAAGCTTCTTTCCCGGGGACATGATATCCCCTGTCCTGCAGCCCTGGGCAAGGACATCCTCCACGGCCCTGAATATAGCGTCATACGCCCTGTCCAGGCCGAAGGAGTATTTCAGCATCATCGCTGCAGAGAGTATCTGGGCAATGGGATTTGCAACCCCTTTCCCGGCTATGTCCGGGGCGGAGCCGCCGGCCGGTTCATAGAGGCCGAAATTTCCGTCGGATAGCGATGCCGACGGAAGCATACCCAACGAACCGGTAAGCATTGATGCTTCATCTGACAGGATGTCGCCGAACATGTTGCCGCACAGAATAACATCAAACTGCCTTGGATTTTTTACCAGCTGCATTGCGGCATTATCCACGTAGAGATGGTTGAGCTGCACTTCCGGATAGTCCTTCGACATTTCAGTAACCACTTCTCTCCACAGCACCATGGTGGTGAGAACATTGGCCTTGTCAATGGAGGTGACCTTTTTTTTTCTCTTCATCGCAGCGTCAAATGCAACCCTGGCTATCCGTTGAATTTCCGGCACAGTGTAGGACATGGTATCAAAAGCCCTGTCCCCCTCCCTCCCCTTGGGCTGGCCGAAGTATATGTCCCCGGTCAACTCCCTGAATATGAGAATGTCGAGGCCGTCTCCGATAATTTCAGGTTTCAGGGGAGAAGCCCCAGTGAGCTCGCTGAAAATAATCACCGGACGCAGGTTAGCATAGAGATCGAAGATCTTTCTGATGGGGAGGAGCGCCCCCCTTTCGGGCTGTTCATCAGGAGGCAGATTTTCCCACTTGGGCCCTCCCACCGAGCCGAACAGTATGGAGTCTGAAGACCTGCATAAGTCAATGGTGGACTGCGGGAGGGCCTTCCCCTGACTGTCTATGGCCGCCCCTCCCACGTCGCCATGGATGAATTCGAACTCAATTCCGTACAGGGGTGATATTCTATTCAGAACCTTCAGCGCTTCGGCCATCACCTCAGGCCCGATGCCGTCTCCTGGAAGCACTGCGATTTTCTTTTTCATGTTAGACTCCGTTTACAATAAAAATAATAATGTCTGATAAGATATTTTTGTTAGAGAAAATGTCAAACGAAATATATACGACCAGTCCCTGAATGATAAAAACACGATATCATACTTTCCGTATAATCAATCGGATGCCCTCACCCCGCTCTGCGTGCCCTCTCCCAGCAGGGCGAGGGCTTCTTATCCAAAAATTAATGATTCATTGATATAAACAATTTATGTATACCTATAGCGGAAAATCAATTCATTCATTATACGGCACAATATAGATGAATATTGATATTTTGTATGAATTAATATGACATACTCCCCTCTCCCTATCTCGGGAGAGGGGTCGGGGGTGAGGGCATGATATTTAGGAAAAATGAATTTTAATATTTTTCCAGTATATATTCAAGTGCCATTTCTATTTTACTGTATTAATTAAACAATGCTGGAGGTTAAGTGGAGAAAAAAAATTGCCCCCAAGGACAAGCCCAGTCGTCTCTTCTAGGGGCAAGGAAGCTTAATAAATAAGCTAAGTGTAAAATGATCTACTTATTATATCGGTACAAATTCCTGATTCTTGAATTTATTTTTCGGAATTAAAAAAAAAAGATCACGATTTTTTAAGACCGTGACCCTTAAATATTAGAAGGAGGTTCATGAAAAAAATTAGTATATTCCAACTGATGGTTCAGATGTCTAACTAATTAAAATGTTACAGGCAATATGCATTTTTTTTAAAAACGTTCATTAATTATCAGAATACCGCATTTTATGACAGTTTTCCCAAATAAGGGCCCGCATGAAAAAAATTAGTTGATTTTATTGACCTCATATCATATATATAATTATTCATATAATTAATAAAGCCTGAATGATGCTTATCCGGGTCATGCCGGCAACATTTCCACTGATAAAGGAGACCTTTTATGATTAACTACAAAGATATCGGACTGGTTAACACCAGGGAACTATTTAGAAAAGCGGTAACAGGGGGATATGCAATTCCCGCCTATAACTTCAACAATCTTGAACAGCTCCAGGCCATACTCATGGCCTGTGTTGAAACAAAGTCACCGGTTATTTTACAGGTGTCCTCCGGGGCCAGGAAATATGCGAACCAGACACTGCTCCGTTACATGGCAGAAGGCGCCACAAAATATGTCAAAGAGCTTGGCTATGAAATTCCCATAGTCCTGCACCTGGACCATGGCGATACATTTGAGCTTGCCAAGAGCTGCGTTGAGACCGGCTTCTCATCAGTCATGATTGACGGTTCGCATCACAGCTATGAAAAAAATGTAGAACTCACGGCAAAGGTGGTTGAATACTGCCATAAGTACGATGTCACGGTAGAAGGCGAGCTGGGGGTCCTTGCCGGAGTAGAGGATGAAGTGAAAGCTGAGGCGCATGTTTACACACAGCCCGGTGAAGTTGAGGATTTTGTAAAAAAAACCGGCGTGGACAGCCTTGCCATTGCAATAGGGACCTCCCACGGCGCCCATAAATTCAAGCCGGGCCAGAAACCCGAGATAAAGCTCGACATTTTGGCCGAGATAGAAAAAAGGATACCCGGCTTCCCCATAGTGCTCCATGGGTCGTCATCGGTTCCCCAGGAGCTTGTAAAAATAATAAACAGTAACGGCGGCAAGATGAAAGATGCCATCGGCATACCGGAAGATCAGCTGAGGCTTGCGGCAAAATCCGCCGTCTGCAAGATAAACATTGATTCCGACGGAAGGCTGGCCATGACAGCGGCAATACGGAAAGTCTTTACAGAAAAGCCCGATGAATTTGATCCCAGGAAATACCTGGGCCCGGCAAGGGATGCTTTAAAAGAGCTCTACATGCATAAGAATATTAATGTGCTGGGGTCAGCGGGGAAAGCATAAACTCAATTCTTGCTAATACTCGAATATTTTACCAGGTAGCTCACCTTTTGTATTGTGGAATAATGAATCCAGCCACGAATAATGGCATTCAAATCTTTTACAATCATCGGCGGTGGACGATGCCCCTTGTACTGCAGATATTCATGAATTTTTCCACGAATTTTCTTAACCGGCTTCGGACTTGGCCCTATATACAGATACCTTAAAAGGTCTCCCCTTAATGTCATTATTTAAACGGAACTCAAAGCCCAGAAACTGAAATCCCTGCTTATCTTTGTTCACATGCCATCACTCTTAACCCCGGTAGTCATTTCATCGTGCATCCGGTCTTTGCTTCCGGTGAAATCAGCGGGTTTCGCACATATCCGGCTGTCTCACCATTACATTTGTGTAACGAGGCCTGCGTGTTCACTTTCGTTACGGCCTGCAAATTGATTTAAAAAGCTTCAACCTTTCCCGTCACCGGTCATGTTGTTTTATCACCTCCCGAGTGAAAGACCAATTACTCGTGTCGGATTTCCACCGACTGGTATTTTCAGCGCCTTGTGGCAAATATTTCTTTGCCTTTTGAATTGTTTCTAAAACCATTTGTTCTTCACCACGTCCCGGGCATGATAGGTTATGATCATGTCTGCCCCGGCCCTGAAAATTGATGTGAGTATTTCAACCGTGAGGCGCTGTTCATCCCCGTATCCCAGTTTCCCCATTGCCTTCACCATGGAGTATTCGCCGCTTACGTTATAGGCGCAGACCGGGACATCCGCCATATCCTTCACCGTTTTTATGATATCAAGATAGGAGAGAGCCGGTTTTACCATGACAATGTCCGCCCCCTCTTCAATGTCTGTATGTACCTCCTTCCCTGCCTCAATGGAGTTGCGCGGGTCCATCTGGTAGCTCTTCCTGTCTCCGAACTGGGGTGTGCTGCCTGCCGCATCCCTGAAGGGCCCGTAAAAGGCGGAACAGTATTTCGCGGCATAGGACATGACAGGGGTGTCCTGGAACCCTGCCGAGTCAAGGGATTCCCGTATGGCCAGAACCCTCCCGTCCATCATGTCCGACGGTGCAACCATTCCGGCACCGGCCTCGGCATGGGACAGGGCTGTCCTGGCAAGGAGTTCCAGTGTCGGATCATTCAGTACTTCGCCATCACTGACGATGCCGCAATGCCCATGGCTTGTGAATTCACACAGGCAGACATCGGTAATGATGAGGAGACCGGGGAGGTTCTTTTTAAGCTCACGGACCGCCTTCTGGACAATGCCATTTTTCGAATATGCCTCAGAACCCGTTTCATCCTTTTTATCCGGGATGCCGAAGAGGAGCAGGGAACGAATCCCCATCTTATAATCCGACTCGGCGTCTTTCAGGAGATTGTCTATTGATACCCTGTTAATGCCCGGCATGGAGCCGATGGGCTCAATTTTTTTTGAGCCTTCACATACAAAATGGGGCATGATAAGTTTCTTTGAGTCGAGGACTGTCTCAGCTGCCAGGTCCCGTATGATATTGTTCTTCCTGAGCCTTCTCGGCCTGTGTATCAGATCCATCTCAACCTCCGGGTAAAAAAAATCAGTATCCCCCCACATACATGGTGTCCAATTAGGCAGCCACAGAGACGCAGAGGCACAGAGTATATTATAATTTTACTCAATACTTTTAATCTATCATTTATACATTTATTGCTGCTTCTCCGTGTCTCAGTGCCTCTGTGGCAAATCTTATTTTTATTGTTTGGATACCCCCAATAAAGAAGGGCAATAAATTCCGGCTAATAGATCTACAGTTTCGTGTGATATTCCACTATTGCCTGTACCAGCCCGTCTATGGTATATTCCTTTGCCACTATCTGCGGCTCATACCCATGCTCCTTCACGGTCTTCGCGGTCACCGGCCCAATGCAGGCCAGAATTGCTCTTGTTTCCGGTACTATGGAAAAAAAATTATTTACCGTGGAGGAACTGGTAAAGGTAATAATATCGGCAGAACCGGTTTTCTGAACCTTCTCCGCAGATATGTCACCTGGCTTTCCCGCCCTGTATATGTGTATCCTTTCAACATCGGCTCCCATGGCTCTGAGACCTTCGGCCAGTGTGTACCGTGCGTCTTCCGAACAGGGAAGCAGTATTTTTTTGCCGCTGAGCCCGGCCATTACCGACTCTTCCAGCAGGCTCTCGGCCACATATTCCTTGGGCGTCATATCGGGCTTCAGCCCGTACTTAATCAGCTCATCGCCCGTGGCAGGGCCGATAACCGCGATCCTGGCATTTCCCAAAACCCTTACATCGCGCCCCTTTTTAAAAAGCACATCAAAAAAAATATTCACGGCATTCTGCGATGTGAAATATATCCAGTCAAAACTTCCGATACTGTCAACAGCTCTTTCAATTTCAGACAGGTCGTCCAGGGGTTTAATATCAATTGTGGGAAACTCAATAACCTCGGCCCCGTAGGACGAAAGTTTTTTTGAAAGGGCTGAAGCCTGCGCCCTTGTTCGCGTGACAACAACTTTCCTTCCGAAAAGGGGGAGTGTGTCAAACCATCTGAGTTTATCCCTTAGCTTCACAACATGTCCGATTACAATAATTGAAGGGGGCTTGATATTTTCTCTCTCAACAATGTCAGCAATGTCGGCCAGGGTACCCTGGGCAACCCTCTGGCAGGGCATTGTCCCCCAGGATATGTAGGCAACAGGCGTCGCGGCCGGGAATTTCTTCTCATTGATGAGAGATGAGGATATATGGGCCAGGTTCCTGCTCCCCATGAGGAAAACGTATGTCCTGTCCGGGTCATATCCGGGAAAATTAATATCAACAATTTCGCCGGCATCCATTCTCCTGTGACCGGTGATCACTTCTATCGCATTCGAATAATCCCTGTGGGTCAGGGGAATACCTGCATAGGCAGGGGCTGAGTAAAAAGATGACACTCCCGGAATTATGGAGAAGGGGATGCCCGAATTGACCAGTTCCCCGGCTTCTTCACCTCCGCGGCCGAAAATAAAGGGGTCGCCGCCCTTGAGGCGCACAACGACCTTCCCCTCTTTTGCCCTGGATATCATGAGTCCGGAAATTGTCTCCTGGGGAAGGGTATGATAGCTTCCTTTCTTCCCGACATAGATCTTCTCACAGGTGTAATGTTCAATGAGCGCGGGATTCGCAAGGTAGTCGTATATAATGCAGTCGGCCCCGGCAAGGGCGTCAAGGGCCTTTACCGTAATCAGGCCCGGGTCTCCGGGGCCTGCCCCGACAAGGTAGACGAAACCTCTTTTCATATGAGGCTGTCCGCTCCCCTTTCCTTTAATATGCGGGCAAGTTCAGCGCCTATGACATCAGGGTCTTCCCCTTTGATCCTATCGCGCAGAGATTTCTTCCCGTCTGTCGATGCAATGATTCCTTCGAGGTCGATGATTTTCCCTGTTATAATTGCCAGGGAGCCAAGGGGGATATGACACCCTCCGCCGAAGTGCCTCAAAAATGAGCGCTCGGCATATGTAGCAAGATAACTGTCAGCATGGTTCAGGGACGCCACCGCTTTCCTGGTCGCCTCATCATCCTTCCTGGTCTGGAGCCCCAGGGCGCCCTGTGCCGGGGCCGGGAGAAATAGGTCGAAAGGGATGATAAACTGTTTGAGGCCCGATACATCAAGTCCGAGCCTCTTAATACCCGCATGGGCAAGGACTATTGCATCATATTCACCTTCACCAAGTTTTCTCAAACGCGTATTCACATTCCCCCTGAGGGCCTTCACTTCCAGGTCGGGCCTGGAATGTTTAAGCTGAGCCAGCCTCCTGAGAGAACTTGTCCCGACGATACTCCCTTTTTTTACCGGAATTATGCCGGAAGAATCATAGGCGCTGCCGCTTATGAGAAGCATGTCCGACGGGTCCTCCCTCTCAGGTACGGCCGCCAGGACAAGTTCAGGCACGCTGTCGGTGGGGAGGTCTTTGAGGGAATGGACTGCAAGGTCCACGCTGTTGTCAAGAAGGGCTGCCTCAATCTCCTTTGTGAAAAACCCCTTCCCTTCCATTTTTTCAAAGGAAACATTCTGAATGCTGTCCCCCTTTGTCTTTATGATAACAATCTCGGTCTTATCCCTTCCTAAAAGGCCGGATATGTGCTCTGCCTGCCACAGTGCAAGCTGGCTTCCCCTCGTTCCAATTCTTATTTTCATTATACATCCGTATCAGTTAAATTTTCCGGTGTTACCGGATGGCGCCCTTTCCGAAAAGATCCTCTACAATCCTGACATTGTCCTTCATGCTCTTCTTCTCCTTTTCATTGCCCGCGTCAAGGTTTCTGAGATACATAATGGGGTTGTGCAGGGTCTTTGTCATTATCTGGTTCGTAAGATCCTCTATAATATTGAAGTCCTCTTCGGTGAGGTGCTTCAGCCTCTTTCTCCTGTATTTTATCAGCTCATTTACCCTGATCTCCTCAAACTTCTGCTGGATGTTCACAATGACCGGGACAACAAAAAGGCCCTCATACCATTTATAGAATTCGTCAACATCAGCCTCGATGAGCTCTTTTGCAAGCTCTACTTCGCGAAGCCGGTTTTTAAGATTCTCATCTGCAATGGTCTGCAGGTCATCAACGTTATACAGGAATATGTTGTCCAGCCTGCCGGTTGCCGGATCTATGCTCCGGGGAATTGCAATGTCGATCATAAAAAGGGGCTGGCCGTTTTTGCCCTTTACGATCTCCCTCCCCTGTTCCTGGCTTATGATGAAATCCGGCGTCGATATGGATGATATTATTATATCCGCGGATATTGCGGCAGCGGGTATATCGGTGAGTGCAATGATATGGGCTTCCCTGTTTATCCCGCCTGCTATCCTCTCGGCATTATGGAAAGACCTGTTTGCAAGATATATCTCCTTGATGTTGTATTTTGTAAGGTACTTTAATATGAGTTCCCCCATTTCGCCTGCGCCTATGAGCAGAACTTTTCTCTCGGAAATGTCCTCGAAAACTTTTTTGGCTAATTCCGTGGCGATATAAGCCACGGAAAGGGGGTTGCGGGCAATCTCCGTTTCAGTCCTCACCTTTTTCGCTGTTTTAAATGAGTAGTGGAAAAGCCTGTTCAGAACCTGGCCGGTCCTCTTCTCCTTTGACGACTTCCTGTAGGCATCCTTCATCTGCCCCAGTATCTCATCCTCTCCGACAACCAGGGAGTCCAGGGACGAAGTCACGGTGAGTACGTGGATAATCACATCTTTGGAATACTTTTTATACAGGATGCTTTCAAAATCCTTTCTCGGGAGATCCGAAATCTCTTCGAGCGCTCTTAAAATAGAGTCAAGGGCCTTCTCCATGTCATTTGACGCGAAATAAATCTCAACGCGGTTACAGGTGGATACGCAGACCGATTCGGCCAGGCCCTCTCCATGGAGCCTGTTCATATATTGAGTGATCTTCTCATCATTCAGAGAAAATTTTTCCCTGAGTTCCACCGGGGCAGTCTTGTGGTTCATTCCCAGAAGCCCGATTTCCGGGATGCTTTCCCTGTTTAGTTTCTTATTCATTGCTATTTAAAACCATGAAAACCTTTTGTGATAAAAATATTTGTAAAAATAAACAGGGACATTATTATTATGAACATTCCAAGATTTATGATGTTGATCTTGTGGGACACAATCTTTTTCAAACGCCTTAAAATGAATATGCCGAATATGACGGCCCAGGAAAAAAAGATATGGGCCTCTTTCGCGGTTCCGAGAAAAACAGTATTATAGGCCATCATGGTCATGGTGAGCCCGAGGATAATGCCGATTGAGAGGAGGTAGAGCGACCTGGTGATAGACCAGCTGTTGAATTTTTCCACAGATTCCAGGTTCGGCAGTTTGTACATCAGCTTCATAGATGTCTTTTTCCTTAACTGGATCTCCATGGCGATGTAGAGTATGGAACCGACAAAGCTGAGGAAAAAAAAGAGTTCCCCGGCCACGGTGAAAAATATGTGGGCAGTGACGAAATGGTTCATCACCACCATGTTTTCGGCATTGAGCATAACCTTTCTCGGAGACTCTATAAAGGGGGCAGACACAATAAGTATCATTGTTATGAAGGGAAGTATGATTACAATGAAGGATTTCCATTGATTCTTCCACTTTGAAAAAAATAGGTAGAACAGCAGCAGGGTCAGGGACAGGGCTAACATATAGAAAAAACCCCATATGCTTGAAACAATGCTCTCAAACCCGCTTCCGGGCGAGTAATACACCCTGGCAAATCCCAGGCACAACTCTATGGGAAGCGCGGCAAAAAAAATATACTTTACCGCGGGAAAATACCTGTCCTCATCGGTTTTGAGCGATAGAACGCTGAAAACAGAAGCTGAAAGAAACAGGATAACAGTTGCCCAGAATATTAAATAGAACATCTTATTTAGCTGCGGCTTCAGCCTGCCTGTATCGAATGAATCCCACCGTGCTCCCTGCAGTGATGAGAACAGTCCCGAGCCATACAAGCCATATGAACCTCTTGTTTGAAACATTCACTATTACGCTGTCAGGAATTCCTGGCGACTTTGAGTCAGAACTGACATGAAGAAGTATCTTCTCCTGGCTTGGATTTATTCCTGCCAGAGATACAATCCTCTCGGTCCCGGGAATTTTTACGTCAATTGTATTTCCCTCAGTCCTGTTAATCTTTTTCCCAGGTGAGAGCCTGTGCCCGTTTACCAGAAGATTAGCATACACCTGGGGCTCGGCATCGTTTATTTTTCTCTGGTCAAAGCCGAGGAATATCACTGTCACTCCGCTTATAACCTTTGTCTCATTCTTCCCTATGACGCCTGTTTCTTCATGGTCATGGGAACCCTCTTCAAATTTTTCAGGGATGATATAAATATCATTAAAAAAACCGTATATAATGTAGGGCTCGCGGTAGAGGGAATTTGACTTTTCCTGCATATAAAACTTGGTTTTAACATCCATTACTTTTACCCCGTCCTTCACGGTAAAGACCATGGATGACTTTTTTTCATTTGTAAATCCGTTGAACCGGATATCAACTGAGCCTACCCTCTCGGATCTTCCCTTGAATATCTTTTTTTGATCAGAAACGGAATGTATGTTCGATGACACGGCCCCGACGACCAGTACCCCGAGACCGATATGCGCTATCCGGGAAGCAAGGACTGCAGGCTTCTTGAGTTTTATCAAATCAAAAATGTATCGGGCAATCACAAAACATCCCACTGCGGTAAAAACATAGGCTATGAAGCGTGTCGTATGAAACATATTAAAGAAAACGGCCGCGGTAATTGAACAGATAAAAATTATTATATCCGTGGTTTTAACCACGCTCTTTGAAAGAAGGGACATGGTTGACAGCACCATGAGCGAAAGTATTAAAAGTACAAAGGGTATTGAAAGGCTGTTGTAATATCCCTCGGTTACTGATGAGGCCTTTGCCATTAAAATGCCGGTTATGATAGGCATGGAGGTTCCAATAAGGATGAGAAGTGTAAAGACTCCAAGGCTTATGAGGCCGTAAACAAGCAGGGTATCCCATCCGAAAATGTTCTGGTCCATTGGCTTTGACTTGATCTCCCGCGCCCTGAAAAAGAACAGGGCCCAGGAAAACAGGTTGAGTATGACAAGAAAAGTGAGCAGGTATATCCCGATTATCGAATCACCGAAGGAATGGACGGAAAAATTGGCAAGGACACCGCTCCTCGTAAGATATGTGCTGAAAAATACCAGAATGATGTAGAGGAGAGAGGATATGATATTGGTTCTGACAAGGATCTTCTTCCTCCTCTGAAGAAGGAGGCCGTGAAAAAGGATAAGCCCCACGAGCCATGGGATAAGGGATGAATTCTCAACGGGATCCCATCCCCAGTATCCTCCCCATCCGAGAACGGTATAGGCCCAATAGCCGCCCAAAAAAATCCCGATTCCCAGGGTAACAAAGCTGAAGAGCACCCATTTATATGACCTGTCCACCCAGACGTCATATTCCTTGCGGATAAGGGCCCTTACCGTGTAGGCAAAGGGAATGGATGCAGAAGCATAGCCCATGAAAAGAAGCGGGGGATGGATTACCATCCAGGGATCAATGAGAAGGGGATTCAGGCCTGAGCCGTCTGCAGGGATGACGCCCGGCCTTGCATTGGGGTTATTCTCCCAGATATAGGCAAAAGGGCTGTCCTGCATGAGGACAAGCAGTATGAAAAACTGTGTAACAAGAACAACGAGCATAAGGATCCCTTCATCCTTTTCATTCTTCCTGATGACATAGAGCCCGAAGATATTAAGAAGAAGAACCCAGAGAAGAAAACTCCCGGACTGCCCTGCCCAGACAGCTGAAAGAAGGTAGTACCATTCAAGCTCCCTTGATGAGTATCCGTATACATAGGAGTAGCGGAAATCGTTGTTTAGAAAGGCAATGGTCAGCAGGATATACGCCAGGGAGAGGAAAAAAAATGAGCCGTAGTAAAAAGCCCTGGAAAGTTTAATATCAAATATATTTCCATTAATGCTCTTATAATAGAAAATGATTGAACCAAAGGAAACAATAAGCGCCAGTGTTATGATAATACTCCCGACATTCATTATTTATCACCGTCCTTATACTTGTTTTCATATTTGGAAGGGCACTTTACGAGAAGCTTTTCGGCCATAAACATATTCTCCTTGCTGTTAAACTTTCCGATGCAGACAATCTGATCGGCTCTGTCGAAATTTGCAGGCTTCACTCCCTTATACGCAATGTCAGCCCTGCCGTTTTTTTCGTCGATTATGGAAAAGAAAAATACACTCTCCTTGTGATTTTCAGGCCTGGTTGTGTCAACTTTTCCAATAATCTGGACGAGTTTCCCTGCATCCTTTTTTGCCGTTTCAATGGGGACATAGGATGTGAGAAAATCGGGGCTGAGCGAAAGAATGGCCACTACAAGCAGTCCTATGGCCCCCAGGAATATGAGAGGCTTTTTATAATTCATTTATCTCTTTCTCCAGTTTGACAATTTTTAAATTAATTTTAATTAGAAAAACCGCAAGGCCGATCCAGACTGCCAGTACAACTGCCATAACGCTGAGGAGAATGGAGCTTTCATCCCGGCCTGTATCCTGGGCTTTTTTTACAGACTCCCTTTCGGAGGGGAGGGATTTTAACCCTTGAGGTTTTTCCTCTGCGTTTAACATGTACCGGCTGGAATGAGTCTCTCCATCATTTTTCAGAAACTGACCATGCTGAAGGCCGGTGCTGCTGAATTTAATTATTGGAATAATAAGGAATGCTATTGTTACTAAAAAAAATATCGAAACTTTTAACCTATTTTTCATCTTGTTTATCCCTGGCATAATAATCAATAACGGTAATCCTGTTAAGAAGATTCAACAGGTAAAAATATAAAAGAGTGAATGATGCAATGGCTACCATCAGGGTTATCCTCATCTCAAAGTCGAGCCTGAGCTTTTGTTCAGTATTAATAATAGGATCGGGGTGGAGCGACGGATACATCCTGGGGATGATAAAAACAAAAAAGGGGACTGTTATCATTGCAAAAATAAGGTAGGCCGATGCAATCCTCCCCTTGCGGGAATTATCGCCAAGCGCCGACCAGAGGCTGAAATAAGCGACATAAATGAGAAGGAGAACAGAAATTGAGGTCTGTCTCGGGTCCCAGTTCCAGTAGCTGCCCCAGCTCAATTTGGACCAGAGCGAACCGGAAATAGTGGCAAGGATGGTGAATACCATGCCTATCTGCGCTGAATTGTAGGACTTTTCATGGAGCATGGAATATTTCTTATCTTTATCAGACAGATACAGAATTGAAAAAATACCTGAAACTATAAAGGCCAGGACACCTCCCCAGGCCAGGGGCACATGAAAATATATGATTCTGCTGGTATTTCCCAGAATTTCTGCAGAAGGAGCCCACATAAAGGAGAGTATAATGGAAATGGGCATCAATACATATACAAATTTTAATATTTTCATTCCTCAACCCATACATATCTGAATAATAGAAATGATATAGCTATAATTACACCTGAAAATGCAAGAAAAAAAATGATGTTTCCGTAATTTGAATATCCCTCATCTTCAAGAGAACGGGTTGTGGTTGCAATGGCAACCCATAAAACCGGCAGCAGCACGGGAAAGGATATGATTGTAAACAGGGACCCCCTTCCCCCTGCCTTGGAAACCATGGCGCCCAGGATGGTTGTCCCGGCAGAGATGCATATCCCCCCTGAAAGTATTGTCAGGATAAAAACGGCAGGCGACTTAATCTGGAGCTGGAGAAAAAAAATATAGAGCGGGCATACAATCATCTGGAGAACCAGGAAAAAAATTACATTAAATATGAGTTTCGACAGGAATATGGATTCATGCGATGAGTTCAGCGAGAGAAAAAGCGATGTCCTCTCCTCCTCCTCCCTGACAAATATGTGCGCCAGGCCGTTCATGGCGCAGAAAAACATGATAATCCAGAGCACCACGGACTGGATATTCGCAGGAAAGGGAACGCCCCCGGTGGCGAGGCTTATGGCCAGGGTCGTTATACCGGCAAAAGCCACGGCCAGGTTCAGCGCCGAGCGATTCCGGAACTCAACCCTGAAGTCCTTCTTCAGATTTCTTACAATCTCTTCAACCAATCCTGTATTCCTCCATGCAGAGGGATGACTCTTCCTTCTCGTTTGTAGCCATGAATAATATCTTTCCCGGACGTATCGATTCGATATGAGAGTAGAGGATGTCCTTCCCGCTCCTGTCGAGATTTGTCCCCGGTTCATCAAAAAAAAGAACAGGCGGATCGTTTATGACTGCCAGGATATATTTCAGCCGCTGCTTCATGCCCGACGAATAAAATCTCAGGCTCTTGTCCCTGTGTTCGTAAAGCTGAAATTTTTCAAGGAGCCCGTTTATCTCTTCTTCACTCCTTTTTTTACCCGCTGAAAAAATAATGTTCTCATAACCGGTGAGTTCATCATAGGGGTTAAGGACAGGGCTGATAAAACCCATGTGCCTGAAAAACTCATTTTTCGGAATTTCACTGCCATTGCATGAATAGGCCACCGTACCCCTGGTGGGGGACTGGATCCCCGCAATGATCTGCATGAGGGTCGATTTCCCTGACCCGTTGGGGCCTGTCAGGGAAAGGGACGTTCCCGTGCCCAGGGTAAAACTGATGTCCCGGAACAGGTGCTGCCTGTTGAACCTCTTGGATACCGCTTCTATGCGGATTGTATATTTTTTTTCTTCCATAAGATAATATCAATCAAAAAAGGTCATCATTTTGATGATTTTTTATTATGCCCTGTAAATGTCAAATTAAATTCAAATTACAATTCTGCAATAAATAATGCCCTCACCCCCGTCCCCTCTCCCGAAATAGGGAGAGGGGGGTTCGTTATATTAATAATTATTTAAATCATATAATTGAATGATGACTTGATACCACTTATGAATGGAATAAACTGTTTTTTGTTAAATATTTTGGGAAAAGATGAATAGTAAAAAATATTTAAGACATGCATACAATCCCTCGCCCTATCAGGAGAGGCGACATGCAGGATGCATTAGTGCAGAGCGCAGACAGGATGTCTGAAAAGCGCTCTGCGAATGCGCGTAGCGCGGGTGAGGGCATCAGATTCATTAAATAGAAAGTATATTGTTTCCTAACATTCCGGAATGCCCCATAAATACGGTTAGATGTCAGCTCGATGAACCTTCAGGGCTGTGCTCATACCTCTCGTAGGAGAGGAGCGCGGAAACGGGGCATATTTTGACGCAGGCCAGGCACCTGGCGCAGGGGATTGTTTCATCATCCGAATCTCCGAAGAAGCTGATCCCCATGTCAACGCCCCTTCCGGCAAAGGTCAGGTAGAGCCTGCCATGTATCTTTTCGCATATATGGAGGCATTTGCCGCACCTGACGCACTTGGTGATGTCATAGATGAGGCAGGGGTGATCTTCCACGATGTCCTCATTCCCGGAATTGATATGCCCCACCCTGAAAGGCTTCAGGCGTATTTTCAGGTGCCTGCTTATCTTGATGAGTGGGCAGGCTTTCCGGGAGAGGCAGCTCCCGCAATCGATTCTATGATTAGACATGATGAGCTCAAATGCGGACCACTGGAGCCCCCTGACCCTTGGCGTATTCGTAAAGACCTTCATCCCTTCCCGCACTTTTACGGAGCACGAGGGTACGGGGTTTTTTTCCCCGTCGATGTCGACAAAACAGAGCCTGCATGATGACGGAGGGGTCTCCATACCTTCCATGTAACAGAGGTTGGGGATGTAGATGCCGTTGTCCAGGCATACCTTCAGCAGTGATGTCCCCTCCTCCGCCTGAATCTCCTTATCATCAACAGATATAATTATCATCATCGCCCCATACTCAATGGCTTTCCTTTATCTTCTCAACAATGGGGACTTTCCACGCCGGCGAAATCCTCTTAACGGCATCATACTCTTTCGGGCAGGCCGTTACGCATTCACCGCATTTTACGCATACTGACTGGTCAATCCCCTTCTTTCTCCCCTTTGCGGTAAAGATGCATTCCACGGGGCAGCTTCCGACGCAGGCGTCGCACCCCCGGGCGCACTTGTCCAGATCTATGTAGAAGGCGGTGAGCGCCCGGCACTTCAGGGCCGGGCACCTCTTCTCTTCTATGTGGGCAATATATTCGCTCCTGAAATACTGAAGCGTTGTCAGTACAGGGTTCGGTGCAGTCTTCCCCAACCCGCATAAAGAGCCTCTCCTTATTTCCTTGCTCAGGCTTTCCAGGGTGTCAAGGTCGGACATGGCCCCCTCGCCCTTTGTTATCTTTTCAAGGATTGTCAGGAGGTGCTTTGTCCCTATTCTGCAGAATGTGCACTTCCCGCACGACTCCCGCTGGGTGAATTCAAGGAAGTACCTTGCCACGTCAACCATGCAGGTATCCCCGTCCATGACCACCATGCCGCCGGAACCCATCATGGCGCCGGCTTCCAGGATGGAATCAAAGTCTATGGGGATGTCGAGAAAAATCTCCGGGAGGCACCCCCCCGACGGGCCCCCGATCTGGACCGCCTTGAACTTCTTCTGGTTCGGTATTCCGCCGCAGATGTCGAAGATGAGCCTCCGCAAAGATACTCCCATGGGAATCTCCACAAGGCCGGCATGGACGACATTCCCCACGATTGAAAATATCGCAGTCCCCGGGCTGTCGGATGTGCCGATCTTTGAAAACCATTCACCGCCATTTTTTATGATCGCAGGAATGGTGGACAGTGTCTTGACATTATTGATGACCGTCGGTTTACCGCCAAGGCCCTTTTCAGCAGGGAACGGCGGCCTCATCCTGGGCATCCCCCTGTGGCCCTCAACGGACAATATGAGGGCAGTCTCCTCTCCGCAGACAAAGGCGCCGGACCCCTGGAATATCTCCAGGTCCAGGCTGAAATCCGAACCGAGGATGGAGTTCCCCAGGAGGTTTAGCCCGGCAGCATCGTCCAGGGCCTTTCTCATTATCTTTACCGCAAGGGGGTATTCGTGTCTGATATAGATAATCCCGCTGGAAGCGCCAATGGAGCGGGCAGCTATGGCCATGCCCTCAAGGAGCTGGTGCGGATTGCTCTCGATGATAGTCCTGTCCATGTAGGCGCCGGGGTCGCCCTCATCGGCGTTACAGATGATGATCTTTTTTTCCGACTGCGCGCTCCCGGCAACATCGAGTTTTTTCCATGAAGGGAAACCTGCGCCGCCGCGCCCGCGGAGACCGGACTTCTTCAGCTCATCAATTATTTTAATGGGATCCATGACGAGCGCCCTGGCAAGGGAGGAGTATCCGCCAAGGCTTATATATTCCTGTATATCCTCGGGATCGATATGGCCGCAATGTTCCGTAACCAGACGCTCCTCCATGCCGAAACGGGGAAATCCCATGACCGATGGAATGAGTTCATTTTCAGTCATTGCTCCAAGGAGATGCTCATACAGGGGGTCACCCCTTCCGATATATGCCCTTACAATGAGATTCGCTTTTCCCGGAGTTACATTATAGTACATGATGGGGGGGAAACCGTGCCGCGGGTCATCAACAATGACTATGGGCTCGGCATAGCAGTGGCCGATGCAGCCGGTGTGGATAATGTCGGCCTTTACATCGAGCTCGCTGAGGAGCCCCCGAATGATCCCGTCAATCTCGGCAGCTCCCGCGGCCCTGCCGCATGTGGCCATGCCGATATAAATCTTCGGGTCAGGGGACGATTTTCTCGCAGCCGCGATCTCATCGGCCCCGGACTTCAGGGCAGCATAGGCGATGTTTATCCTGTCAATGATAGTATCAATCAAGCAGGCGTATCCTTATCATCACGCTTCTTCTCCTCCCTGATCTTCATCTCCTTCTCTATTTCGTAGCCCAGAAAAATGCCCTCTATCTTGGTGGGTGTCATGTGGGCGTGGGTCTTTTCATCAATGACTACAGCGGGCGCCAGGGCGCAGCAGCCGATGCAGGCCACCTTGTCTATGCTGAATTCCCTGTCTTCAGTAGTGTGCCCGGTCTTTATCTTCAGCTTCCTCTCAAAATTCTCAAGTATGATATCGCCCCCTTTGACATGGCATGCAGTGCCGAGGCAGATCTTCACCTGGTGCTTCCCGGGAGGGTTAAACCTGAACTGGTTGTAAAATGTCGCAACACCATAGATCTCACAGGAGCTGAGGCCGAAATGGCCGGAAAGTATTTTTATGGCATCTTCGGAAAGATAGAGAAACCGGTCCTGGATGTTCTGCAGAACCGGTATGAGATTCTTTCTTTCACACCCGGTTTTTTCAACGATTGCTGCAATGTCATCAAGCATCGCCTTATCATCGGGCAGGGGAGTTTTGCTCATTGGGGCTTCCAAAAATAATTTTTTTTAGCGTTCGCCTGATGAGAACAGGCTGATTATCTGAATATCCATAACACCGGGTAAATTCTTTGGAGCCCCGAACTTTGTCAAGAAACAATTTTATGACACAATAGGTTACTATGTCCTATTTTGGCGCCTGGCCCTTAAAATACTTGCTGTATATGTCCATCAGTTTTTTACCGTCAGGAGAGTTCATGAATGCCGCAGCCCCCTCTGTTTTTCCTCCGGCAAGGGCCTGGGGATCGGCAAGGAACTGCATCATCATTTTCGGATCCATATTCTTTGATATATCCTTAATCTGGGACTGGACATTTTCCGGCAGACCGTATTTTTCCGACAGCTTTTTAATGGCAAACTCCACGGCCTGGTCTTTTTTGCCCGAGGCGAACTCTTTAATGGACGCCCGGAAGATAAAGGCAGCCAGGGCCAGTACACCGATTATTACAAGAAAAACGATGATCTTTTTCATTAACCCCTCCTGGATAAATAATATTATACATCAATTTTTATATGATAAAAATATATCTTAAAATACCAAGAATTCCATTTTTTTTCATTAAATTAAAGAGGATTTTTTGTAAAAAACAATATGTTCCTGAAAAAATATTTTTTGCGGTCAAAGGTTGATTTGCCATATCCAGTTATTGGGCTGGATACAGAAACAGAAATGACTTATCGATAAAAAATCAACTTGACACTAATACAACAAACATCTATCATTTATCTGTCAGTTAAAATTAAACTTTTATGATTTTAAGGAAAAGAAAATGCCGTTAGCCCCGAAAACTGATAAAATATATAACTATAAAGATTATCTCACTTGGTCTGAGGACGAAAGGTGGGAATTAATCGAAGGAGTCCCTTATGACATGACTCCGGCGCCCGGCACTGACCATCAGAGGTGCTCCGGCATTATCTTTAACAAAATATTTACCTTTTTACAGGGCGGGAAGTGTGAAATTTTTTCTGCGCCCTTTGACGTGCGCCTGATTGATTCACCAAGCCCGACTGATGAAAAAATAATCACCGTTGTCCAGCCTGATATATCCGTGGTATGCGATAAAAATAAAATCGATAAAAGAGGATGCATAGGATCACCTGATTTGATAGTAGAGATTTTGTCTCCATCGACATCCTATAAGGATGAAACGGAAAAGTTGAGGCTCTATGAAAAACATGGAGTACGTGAATACTGGATTGTGAATCCTGAAGCGCAATATATCATGATTTACAGGCTTGACGGCATGAAATATGGTAAACCCGAATATCTTGTAAGAGAGGATACTCTTGTAAGTTCCGTTCTTCACGGGTTGAAAATCAACCTTACAGAGATATGGGGCTGAAATACCATACTTTCCATTTTTAAGTCCTTAATGCCCTTCTCAGCGCGTGAAGTATTATCGAAACTAAAAAAAATCCTTACGGAGCTGTTCTCACTTTGTTCTCATCTTAACTTTCTTCCGCATCTTGTCATCAAACTTTGATTTGCTGATGATAAATCGCTCGTGCATGCCCTTGGCAATTAGTTCCACGTCATCAAAGGCTTCAACTTCAAATACCAGCCGACGGTTGTCCACTGTTACGAGTTTGACCCTGGCAGTTACCTGAAAATCGGATGGTGTTGCTGCAACATGAGATACAATAATATGAGTACCGACAGTCTGCTCTTCGGGCCAGTCAAGATGGGGATTTACCGCCCTGATACAGGCCCATTCCAGAAAACCTACCATGAAACCGGTGGCAAAAACTTCAGGCATATCCTGGAATTCAGCAGATTCCGGATACAGGGCAGGGACTGTTTTTGACCTGGAAACAGGCAATGTTAACGTCGATTCAATCCCGGGCTTAAGAGTATCTTTCAAGGCAAAACCTCTCTGCATGTTTAAATTGCGGAATATTCTATGATGCAAACATATATTGCGAACATGTAGCTGACCGGATATTTTTCAAGTAAAATTTTTTGCTGACTTTATTACAAATAATCCTTCAGTTCCGCATATAGATCCGGATCATAGTCATGGAGGACCGTATGTACTATTTTAAAACTCCGGGAAGGGAATTATCAGCACTCCGCCTGAGCAAGATACCCATAATCCTGATTGAAAATAAAGCCAGGCAGTGGGTATAATATGGGAACACTCTGTTATTGCTTTATGTACTCTTTCGATCTCTCATCGACATATTTTTTATTCCGGTTCTTTATTATATGCTATATTAAATAATTGACAATTTCACAATAAAATTGTAAGATTCACTCCGGATATAAAAGTATGATAGAAAAAACCATCAACGGCATCATGTTCAATGCTTCAGCCTGGCCGCCTGACAGCGGAAAGCCTACCATCATCTTTCTTCACGGGGCAGGAAACACAAAATCCCTCTGGAGGGAGCAGGTGGACGCGCTGCAGACATGGGCAAACACCATGGCCCTGGACCTGCCTGGCCATGGCGGGAGCCCCGGCCCCGGGAGAAGCACCATTAATGAATATGCCTCGGCGGTTGAGGAGTTCATTACCGCTGCTAACCCTCCCCGTCCGGTAATATGCGGGCTCAGCATGGGCGGGGCAATCGCAATTCAGATGATGATAAATAACAGGGTTCCATGGAAAGGCGGCATGCTCCTGAACACCGGCGCAAGACTGAAGGTCCACCCGTTAATATTTGACTCAATTAAAAATGACTACGGAAAATTCATTGCATTAACCAAGTCGCAGGCTCTCTCTCCTGAAACACCTTATGAATCCGCGGCCCATGTAATTGATGACATGGCTGCATGCGATCACGATACAATCTTCGGTGATTTCACCGCCTGCAATGAATTCAATGCTTCTGAGAGCCTTAACCTCATCAAGGTTCCTGTTCTCATCATCACCTCGGCCGATGACAGGCTTACACCGGAAAAATATGGAATATTCCTGAAAGAGAATATATCCGGGTCCAAACGGATCCATATCCCGGCCTGCGGGCATCTATCCCCGGCTGAAAAACCGGCAGAGGTCAATAGTGCCATAAAGGATTTCCTGGGTTCATTTATTGATTGACATCCCCCGCAACCGCATTGAAAATAGCCTGAGAGGAAAAATCAAAATCCGCCGGAGGTGTCCACATGGATATTTTATCTGCCATTAAAAACAGAAGAAGCTGCCGCAAATATATGCCAGAGCCGGTGAACGATTCCGACCTTGATGCAATACTTGCCGCCGGGGCAGCGGCCCCATCTCCTGCAAACAGCCAGCCATGGGAATTCATCGTCATAACAGGAAAGGATGCTAAAATTAAAATTCATGACGAGGCACTGAGGTGCAGAAATTTCCTCTTTGAAAAAAGCGGATGGAAATGGCTTACAAAGTACGACCTGGAATTTGTGAAGGATGTGCCTGCAATCATTGCCGTAACCGGCGATCCGAAAAAAACAGGCGCCGACATGTTCATGGATGGCGGGAACAATGCGTGGCGGGACGCCTGTTCCGCGTCAGTGCAGAACATGATGCTTGCAGCCGCTGCCCTGGGGCTCGGCAGCCTCTGGTTTACCATGTTTGACAGGAACAATCTCAGGAGCCTCCTGAATATCGATAATGAAAAAATTCCAACAGCCCTGGTGTTCATAGGACGGAGCAGCGCCGACCTGGTGATAACCCCGAGAAAAGACATTAAAGAAATCACGAGATATATTAAATAAGCGGCAAGGTCCGGGGCATATCTTCATCCAACCCGGTTATCGGTCCCCTTTCCTGTGTATAAGGCATAATGCCTGTCTGTTGTTTCCTTATATCCGGGATAAAATTTAGAAGCTATGGCATTGAGGAGAGGGTTAGTTATGCCGTTTAAAAAGGCATAATTGACATTATCCTCAACGTGGTGTCTCCCGTGATGGCGTTTTGACAGAAAAATCCATGACCTCTCAAAATACTTCGACAGGTTTGTATCGTGTACATGACACCGGTAGTGGGTCACTTCAGCCACGGATGAAAGAATTCCGAACCAGGCCAGCGCATGGGAAAGAACAGGGCCGGCCATCCCGAGCTGAATAAAAACTGCCGATACGAGGAGCCATGGGACGAGCCACACCTTTGAACCTGTTTCATAAAAATATACATGAAAAATATTGTTTTTTTTATATAGCGGAGTTTTATGGTGGAGATGAAAAGCTGCAACAAGCGGCCCTGCAAAAGAGCCGTAGTTGTCATTGTTGTCCATGTATATATGAACAAGGCCGTTAACAAAATCGGCTGATACAAATGCCGCGGCAAAAGATAAAACATGCCAGCCGCATCCAACCGGCACCTGGAATGCGAGATAGAGCAGGACTCCCTGGAGAAATACATTGACTGTGGATACCATTATTCCGAAAAGCCTGTATGTCAAGTTATCATCATACAACGCCATTGAAGCATTAAACTCTTTCTGTTTCAGCTCCAGTTCCATATTCCGGTTCATTCAAACCCTTTTTTTAGTATTACGAAAAGTTGAATCCTGATTCAGATTATATTAATATACAGGTACTTCTTATGACAATAATTTTTTGCACGTTAAAATCTTTTCATCAGATATCATCAACAGTACCATGATAATAACAATATTGATTACTTCATCAGAGAAAAAATATCATAATGAAATTTTAACAATTTATTGAGAATATAATAAATTTATATTATTTGATATAATTTTACTATATTATTTGACTTATTTTTTAAATTTATTATATTAATATATAGATGAAGTTATTGAAGATGAATGAAAATTAAAAGTATAAAATTAAAACATTGAAAGTATATCATAAAAATAATTTTAAAGGAGATATAAAATGAATACAAAATTGAAAATTTCGGCACTGGTTTTTATAACAGCTCTGGGTATAAGTTTCGCTTATGCAAATCATCATGCGGTGAAGACACAGGAGAATGCGGCACTGGGCACCTATCTGACAGATACCGAGGGGAAAACCCTTTACTGGTTCACAAAAGATGTAACAGGTAAAAGCGAATGCAACGGGCCATGCCTGAAAAACTGGCCGGTTTTTTACAGGGAGACTGTTGCTCCACCAGCCGGGGTGAAAGCTGATGATTTCGCAACTATCACAAGGGGTGATGGCCAGAAACAGACTGCGTTCAGAGGATATCCGCTATACTATTTCGCCGGTGACAAAGCCGCAGGACAGGCAACCGGGCAGGGTGTTAAAAATGTATGGTATGTCATTAATCCGGGAAACTTTCCTCCCAAGTAACTTCATTCGTTGATACATGCGGCCGGCATTAACGGCCGCATGTATCAATAAACTTTTCCTGTCATAAAAAAGTTTTAAGACACTATATGAAAAATAATCCTATTCTAACTCCAGAGACAGAAAAAAAATTGCTCACGGATTTAAAGGGATAAACATTAAATATAAAACGAGGATATGTATGATAAAAAAAATCCGTTAAGATCCGTGCTAATCCGTGAGCAATTATGTATTACCGGCCGGCTGCATAATATGCATTAACTATTCCATCAAAACTGGTTATATACCGTATTCTTTTTCACATATTTCCTGAAATCGATTTCATGTTCTTTTTCAGCATCAAGATATTCGTTCATCAAAATGAAAAACCAGAGCATGGTATCCTCTTTTGTCTCAAGGCCGACATAGCTCCTCTTCTCTCTCCAGTTCTTTATCAGTATCCCTTTATTCATGATCATGAGGATGTCGATTTCAAATAAATGTTCTATGGTATTTGACATGTAATAATTCAAAATGTCGTTTTTAAGATCGAGCAGTGAATAATTAGTGTTTGCCGTGATGACAAATGACGGGATCACTATCGGTTCCTTTTCTGCGGACTCATCGGTGAACTGGTTCAGTTTTTTTACAATAGAGACTCTTTTAATAACACTTTCCAGGCTCTTCCTGTCAAGGGTATCCTCTAAAAAATATGTGCCGTATACAAGTTCAAAAGGTACATAGCCATTCATGATTTTGACAATGTCCCTGGAAAATTCCTTGTAGACGATGAAATCTGTGCCTTCCGGAGAAAAACCCGAAGCATCAATGGGCCTGATGGAATCGACCCTGAGTTTTGCAGGGACAATCTTATCCATATTTTCCATAAACTTCTTTAAATCGATACCGATTTTAGGATCCGGTGCCTTCCCTTTCTTCCCCCCTTTTTTTCCGGTTTCCTTTGCTTCTTTACCCTTAACGGCCTTTCCTTTTTTTATAAAACTTTTTTCAAAATCATCAAAATATTTTGTAAACATCATTCCCCTCTGCTCAATCCTTCCCTTTCACCGCGGTGAAAGGAAATGAAAAAAGATTTTTTTATGCTTTTATCCTTACCATAGTCAAAAAGGCAGGTATTCATACTGCCGATAAAAATAGCCGGTGCATGTACGGTATATAACCTTAATCATCCGGTATTAATTATATTATGCTGTCAATAATTAAAAAATGGTTGATTTATTTTAATGCAAATAATGTTTATTACCCTGCCTGCGTTGTTCGTGATAGGTTTGACGTATTTTTTGAACCAATATTTTAATACGCGGGATCCTTAATCTGAAGGTTAAAATCGTGCTCTTAACGGAGAAGGTTGCCACTTTCATGCGGGAACCCACCTGGTTTCCAGGTTCAAAAATCCTTGCTTACACGGCAATGCGGGTATTTTAAAAATACCCGCATTTTTTTTATCAATACTTGATATCAGCAAGCATCCTGTATCTCCTGTATCTCCACTTTGCATCCTCTTCGGCAGCCGTGAAAAGTTCCTCGGCAACGTCCGGAAAGGTCAGCTTCAGTGATGTGTATCTTACTTCGCCCATAAGGAAATTTCTGAACTTGTCCCACTTAGGCTCCTTGGAATCAATGATGAAGGGATTTTTCCCCTCCTTTTCCAGGAGCGGATTGTACCGGTAGAGGTTCCAGTAGCCTGACTCCACAGCCTGTTCCTCCTCAACCTGGGTCTTTCCCATACCTGCCTTGAGGCCGTGATTTATGCAGGGCGCATAGGCGATTATCAGCGACGGGCCCGGATATGCCTCGGCCTCATGAAGAACTTTCAGGAAATGGGCCTGATTCGCACCCATGGCAACCTGGGCCACATACACATAACCATAAGATATGGCCATCATGCCAAGATCCTTTTTCCTGACCCTTTTCCCTGCTGATGCAAACTTTGCAACAGATGCCGTTGGTGTCGCCTTGGATGACTGGCCTCCGGTATTTGAATAGACTTCGGTATCCAGTACCAGGATGTTTATATCATCGCCGGAAGCGATTACATGGTCCAGGCCGCCGTAACCGATGTCATAGGCCCAGCCATCGCCTCCGAAGCTCCATACCGATTTTTTTATGAGATACTGTTTCAGCTTAAATATCTCCCTGGCATTGGGATCCCTGGATTTCTCAAGAAGGGGGAGGAGTAATTTTGCAGCATCCGTCGATTTGGCAGGGTTGTCCTTTCCCTCAAGCCATTTCCCCAGTGCCTCTTTCAAATCCCCGGGCGCGTCACCCTTGAGGCATTCTTCCGCCAGGTTCGTAATGCGGTCTTTCATGTGCCGCAGGGCTATGAACATCCCATAACCGTATTCAGCCGCATCCTCGAAAAGGGAGCTTGCCCATGCAGGCCCGAAGCCCTCGCTGTTTGTACAATAGGGAGTTGAAGGCGCAGAGCCTCCGAAGATTGACGAACACCCGGTTGCATTGGCTATGATCATCCTTGTCCCGAAAAGCTGGGTGATGAGCTTGATATACGGAGTTTCGCCGCAGCCCGAACATGCCCCTGAATATTCAAAGAGCGGCTGGTTGAACTGGCTCCCTTTCACCGTGGTGTTGCTCACAAGGTTCCCCTTGTATGTCACATTGCCATGAAAATGCATCCACCTGGGAGCCTGAAGAAGCTGTGTCTCCAGGGGCTTCATGACAAGGGCCTTTTCCTTAGCAGGGCAGTTGTCCGCGCAGTTGCCGCAGCCGGTACAGTCAAGGGGGCTCACCTGTATCCTGTACTTATATGTTTCCAGCCCCTTACCTATGGCCTTGAGCAGCTCTGTCCCTGCCGGTACACCGGCGGCCTCCTTTTCATCGAGGAGGAAAGGCCTTATTACCGCGTGGGGGCATACATAGGAGCACTGGTTGCACTGGATGCAGTTGGCAGCAATCCATTCAGGAACATTGACGGCAATCCCCCGTTTCTCACATGCCGTGGTCCCTGGAGGGAACGTCCCATCTGCCATATCCCTGAAGGCGCTCACGGGAAGGAGGTCCCCCATAAGACGGTTCATCGGATTCGCCACGGCCTTTACAAAATCACCTTCGCAGCCCTTAAAAAAATCGCCGTCGGTGAGAATCTTTTTCCATTCATCCGGAATTTCAATCTTCTCAAGCCCTTCATGCCCCTTGTCAATGGCGGCATAGTTCATATTTACAATGTTCTCCCCTTTTTTGCCGTAGGTCTCCTGAATTGCATGCTTCATTTCGCCAGTTGCCTTCTCATAGGGGATTACATTTGCCAGCTTGAAAAATGCGGACTGCATGATCGAGTTGGTTCTCGACTCAAGACCGATCTCCTCGGCAATCCGTGTAGCGTTAATTATATAGAACTTGATGTCATTCTCAGCAATAGATTTTTTCATATGATCGGGGAGCCTCTTTTTTGTCTCTTCGGCGTCCCAGATGCTGTTGAGAAGAAAAGTACCGCCCTTCTTAAGCCCCTTGAGCATATCGTACCTGTCGATATATGAAGGGACATGGCATGCGACAAAGTCTGGATTTGTTATCAGGTAGGATGATTTTATCGGCTTGTTCCCGAACCGGAGGTGCGATACCGTGATACCTCCCGATTTCTTCGAGTCATAGGCGAAATACGCCTGTGAATACATGGATGTGTTGTCCCCGATTATCTTGATGGAGTTCTTATTCGCGCCAACGGTCCCGTCGGATCCCAGGCCGTAGAACTTCGCCTCGAAGGTCCCTTCGGGGACAATGCTGATTTCCTCGTGCATGGGGAGCGAGGTGAACGTGACATCGTCCACGATCCCTACAGTGAAACCGTTTTTCGGCTCCTTTTGTTTCAGGTTTTCGAACACCGGAAGAATGGTTCCCGGGGTCGTATCCTTTGAACTCAGCCCGTATCTGCCGCCGACGATGACTGGCTGGTCCTTCCTGTCATAAAAAAGGTTTCTCACATCCAGGTAGAGCGGCTCGCCGTTTGCGCCGGGCTCCTTTGTCCTGTCAAGCACCGCTATCCGCTTAACTGTTTTCGGGAGGATATTCATGAAATATTTTTCCGAAAAGGGCCTGTAGAGATGCACCGAGATGAGCCCGGTCTTCTCCCCCCTGGCGTTGAGATAGTCGATGACCTCTGAAATTGTTTCGGTCACGGAACCCATCGCCACGATAATATGCTCGGCATCGGAAGCGCCGTAATAGTTAAAAGGATGATATTCCCTTCCGGTTATTTTCTCTATCTCCCTCATATAACCTTCAACCATGTCGGGGACGGCATCATAGTAGGTGTTGGACGCCTCCCGTGCCTGGAAGAATATGTCGGGGTTCTGCGCCGTGCCCCTGGTCACCGGAAATTCAGGATTAAGACCCCGTTTTCTGAAGGCATTGATGGCCTCATGGTCTGCCAGATTCGCCAGATCCTTGTAATCAATCAGTTCGATCTTCTGTATCTCATGCGACGTCCTGAATCCGTCGAAAAAACTGAGAAAGGGGACCCGGCTCTTTATTGAAACAAGATGGGCGACGCTCGACAGGTCCATGACCTCCTGGACACCGCCGCTCGCGAGGAATGCAAAGCCTGTCTGCCGGGCAGAATATACATCGGAGTGGTCGCCGAAAATCGACAGTGCGTGGGCAGACAGTGTCCGTGCACTCACGTGAAAGACCCCGGGGAGAAGTTCACCGGAGATCTTGTACATGTTGGGAATCATCAGGAGGAGCCCCTGGGAAGCGGTAAAAGTTGTTGTCAGTGCTCCGGCCTGAAGTGACCCGTGGACCGCACCGGCGGCTCCTGCCTCAGACTGCATTTCAATAACCTTTACTACATCTCCGAATATATTCTTCTTCCCGTTGGCTGCCCATTCATCGGCATGTTCAGCCATGGGTGAAGAGGGTGTTATGGGATATATCGCTGCAACCTCGGTAAACGCATATGCAACATACGCTGCGGCATTGTTGCCATCCATTGATTTCATCACTTTTTTGTCGGACATTGAAAATCACCTTCCTTAAAAATTATTGCCTATACGGACACAAATTTCAGAATTCACAATTAATGCATCTGCTCAGCCGTCATTCTCTGTTTTTTTTCATTTTCATGAGCATGTTTCCATTCTACGACCTGAGCAATTTTATTCATAGCTGAATAGTAACCAATAATTAAAAATATGCAAAAATATACAAAAAGTTTTACTACCAGATTAAAAATAATTTAATTGTCAAATACAAAAAAGTCAAATACAATTAATATCTCTGTGCACGCATAAAAAAAGTATCCCTGCATAGGGCCTGTATAATTTCCATCTTTCTATTTGTATCTTTGTATCAACAATAATACAAATACTTCCTGTGTCAATAAAAATTGATTTAAATTAGAGAATTATTAAATTTTTTTCCATCTGAGCAGAATAAAAAAATTACCCGGCTCTTTGCTCATATAAAAATTAATTATAAATTTCCATGACTATTCCCATGGATCCATATACAAATATTTATTACTGAGTAGTTACATTTTCTCTGACAATGAATACCAGCAAGGGGCAGGTCAATAAGCACTCATGGTGGCGGGAATCCTGAGGAAAAATCAGTATTTACCCTTACCAGAAGAGTGAAAACCGGTTATTGAAATCAAATTTTTTAATAACCGCCGGGAATTACTTTTTTCAGTTCACCGCACCCGCGGCATGTAAGCGTTCTATTTCATCATCGGTGTAACTGCATCCCTTGAGTATCTCCCTGTTGTGACGGCCTACGGTTACACCGGTAAAACCGGAGTTGCATCTCCCGGAGCTGAAAAGTATCGGGTTTGAAATCTGCTTCAGTTCCCTTCCTTCATGATTTTTTATGGCAAAAACCATTCCCCTTTCTGAAAGCGGGAGATGATCCGGGGCTTCGCCCAATCCCAGTACAGGCTCAACACAGGCATCGGCGCCGTTAAAAAGCCCTACCCATTCCTCCAGGGGCCGCGATGCAATTTTTTTTGAAATTATCTCTTTGAGCTCCTGGTTTTTTTTCATTGAAAAGAGGTCGGAAAAATTTATATTATCAAGTTCCAGCACTCGACAAAAATTCATGAAAAACTTCATCTCCACAGGGCCCACGGAGAGATACCTCCCATCGGATGTGGCATAGTAGTCATAGACATTGCCTCCGTTTAAAAGCTCTGTCTCAAGGCCCGGTTCATCGCCGCCAGCCAGGAACCCGGCATTGTACATCACCGTCAGCGAGTATGCACCGTCGGTCATGGAAATATCCACGCTCTCCCCCTCCCCGGTGGAGAGCCTTTTTATGTATGCCGCAAGGAGGCCGATGACCATGTTTTTGGAGCCCCCGTCAATATCGGCTATCTGAATGCCGCTCAGCGAAGGGCCGGTATCCCTTTTCCCGGAATAGGACGATACGCCTGCAAGGGCAAGGTAATTTATATCATGCCCCGCCCTCTCTCTGTAACTCCCACCCTGGCCGTAGCCTGAAATGGAACAGTAGATAAGAGAACTGTTTATCTCCTTCAGGCGGGCATACCCCAGCCCCAGCCGCTCCATGACGCCGGGCCGGAACTGTTCCACAATGATATCATACTCACCAAGAAGCCTTTCAATAACCTCAACGGCCCCCGGGGCCTTCAGGTTCAGCCCCAGTGACCTCTTCCCGCGGTTCAGGTGTGCATAGCAGGCCGAGACATTGTCAATGACCGGGGGAAGGACCCTCAGGAGATCGGGATTTTTGAAATTCTCCACCTTTATGATGTCGGCGCCCATGTCGGCAAGCATCATGGTTCCGTAGGGCCCGGGGAGAAGGTGGGTGAAATCGAGGATCTTCATTCCTTTCAGGGGGTGGGTCATGGCGTGTCTCCTTTTTCTTATTAGGGAAAGATTGGATCATGGATGGAGGATGTCAAGGAATTACCGGGGGAGAAGTGCTTGACAAAATAATAAATCTGCGAAACATGTAGAATTATCAATTAGTTAAATTAATACACAATGAACATTCAGAAATTGAGGCTTTTTTTACCTGTAAATAACTTGAAATTTATTATCATCAATTTTGAATAATGCAAATATTTTTTACAAAACATGCCCTTGAGCGTATTTATGAAAGAGGAATACCTGTTATGAATGTAAGGCAGTATTCATAACAGGGATAGTAATTGAACATTATCCCGATGATGAACCGTTTCCATCGAAACTAATATCCGGCAATATTAATAATAAGGCACTTCATATTGTTGTATCTGAGGACAGCGGTACGGCGTATCTGATAACAGCCTATAAACCGGATCCGGAACTATGGGATGATTTTTTTGCTAAAAGGAGAAAAAAATGATTATGGAAAATATGCGTTGCCCTCTTTGTAAAAGCGAAATGGAAAAAGGATTTACGGATGTTACTTTCCGCCGTGAAAAAAGCATCATTGTAATTGAGGACGTTCCATCCATTTTATGTGTCAATTGCGGTGAGGCAGTTATCGATTCCGAAATTTCACAAAAAGCATATGCAATTGCCGAAAGGGAGATGAAAAGGGGCGTTGTTCTTGAATTTTTCAAATTCGCGGCGTGAAGGAGCAAAGGGAGCCGGCAGGGGCGGGGGCCTGGTCCCCCTCATCGTCCCCGTGACCCTGATCCGGAATTACACGCGCCTGTACCGGCAGCCCTACCTGTCGGGCCAGGGGAACCTCAATCCCCCCTGAAGCTCGTACTCAGGAACCATGGGTGATGAGGGGCATTTGAATTTTCAAAATTTACTCAATACATAAATACCAATGGAACCTTTCATCAAAGTTCCATTAAAAATATTTCAAACGTTTATTTTTTGAATTTCGAACAATCTAATTGCCATTCCAATTCCCTTCTTTATAAAGTCCAATAACTTCAGAGTCAGATAGTACTCTATTATAAATTCTAACATCATCAATACAGCCTTTAAAAAACTCTGACCATGTCGTTCCAAAATAATATGCAGCACCTATTGTCAAATGATTAGTGACGGTGCCAAATGCGCCTGAACTTGTAGCTGTTTGATGCGTAATTAAATTGCCATTGATAAACATTTTCTTTACACCCGTTGAGTTTACTGAATTCACCACCAGGTGATACCAGTTATTAGCAATTAATGCATCTGAATTTGTATCACTATAATTTTTATATTCCCATCTCAAATAACCGTTAGGCCTTAAACGGAATAAATAATTAGTTGTTGAACTATAATTTGATTTGCCAATTATCATTCTATCGCCTGACGTTTGAATATCACCCGGCTTTATCCAGACTGAGATACTAATGGCTGACGACGAAGAAAAATTGTTCGTACTAGTGCTTGTAATAGAAATATAATCATTCAGCCCATCAAAACTATACGCACTGTTTGTACTTCCAAATCTATCTGATGTTGGCGTTGTCCCGCTTGCCGTACCATGATTTCCGTAACCACTTTCATCATTAACATTATTGCTAAATGGATAATAAGCTACCAAATTATCAGTTGTTATACTTGTTAACGGAAATTTTTCTTTTACAGAAAAGCCAGACGCATTTTCTGTGACAGTAATTATTCTGTAATTATTTGACAATAAATTCAATCCATTAAATTGATAATCACCTGATGAAACATCAATTGGACCCTGTAAATAATTTGACACAACCGATCCTGAGATACTTATTGTACCATCAATGCCGATGTAAGCATTTACTGATGGAGTTGGATTCCCGGCAGTTGAAAATGTCGGTTGAACTAATGTAACAGTACTTGAGGTATAATTGCCAATAGACAAATTATTCAACACCGGCACGATACCCGAAGTGCTCTGGACAATCTCCTTCACCGAATAGCCCATAGCATTTTCCGCAACCACAATAATCTTGTAAGTCGTATAAACAGTGAGACTGGCGAATTGGTAACTTCCACTCGATACATCAATCGGCCCCTGCAACGAATTACTCACTACGGAACCCGATACGGATATCGTTCCGCTTACTCCGATATATGCCTTTAACGTAGGCGCAGGATTACCAGCCGTGGAGAAAGTCGGCTGATCTACCGATATCGTGCTTGTACTAAAGTTGCTGATGGACAGGTTATTCAACACCGGCGCTATGCCCGTCGTGCTCTGGGTTATCTCCTTCACGGAATAGCCCACAGCATTTTCCGCAATAACAATAATTTTGTATGTCGTATAGGAAATGAGCCCTGCAAATTGATAGCTCCCTGTCGATACATCAATCGGCCCCTGTATTGAATTGCTCACTACAGAACCAGAAACCGATATTGTCACGTTCACACCAATGTACGCTTTCACAGTAGGTGCTGGATTCCCTGCTGTGGAAAAAGTAGGCTGATTTATTGTAATTGAGCTGGAATCCACACTCCCTATGGAAAGATTATTCATTACCGACACTATACCTGCTGTACTCTGGACAACCTGTTTTACCGAATAACCATTGGTATTTTGCGCTACGACAATAATCTTGTAGGTCGTATTCGAGGTGAGGCCGCTAAAGGCATGGTTCCCAGTTGACACATCCACCGGTCCCTGGAGTGAATTGGTCACAGCCGATCCATTAACAACGATGGTGCCATTCACACCGATATAGGCCACCACAGTGGGATCAGGATTTCCATTATTTGATAGTGTAGGCTGTGTTAATGTTATGGACGATGAATTGGTGCTTTGAATTGCAAGATTATTGAGGACCGGGGAATTATTGACTGAAATTGCATCAAGGACAGCGACTGCTTTCTTTCCTCCCCCACCGCTGTCACATGAAATTATTGATAATGCAATGCCGAAATATACTATTAATGTAATGTAATGTAAAAAACTTTTTCATCATAATTCCCCTGTTTAATCCTCTAACTCTTCTATATATTTCCTTTTAAAATAATAAGATAATTCTCTGATAAAATAATTCAATTTTGGATAAAAATATATCATCCGAGCCAAGGTGTCAATAGTAATAACAACCTTTATGAATGAACGCTACTTTTTGTGTAATGAACGACATGTAAATTCGAAAAAAAATTATTTATTGCGATTTAGGTTAAAAATGAACCGGCTGAAATATGACATTGTCAAGACGTTATTTATTTTATTTCCCCCAATTTCACCGCGAGTTCCGATAACCTTTCCGTAATTGTAACCCAGATAATGTCAGAGTCAACAATGAAATATCCATGTGTTATGACATTCCTCATACCGATCATCCCGCTCCAGTTAATGTCTGGGTTTTTCTCCCGTACTTCTTCCGGAATTTTACCTGCAGCCTCTCCAATTACCATGAGATTATGCAAAACCGAATCATAGGTTTTAGGATCATTCAAAAACTCAGCCTTTGAATAATTTTTAATATAAAGCTGAATCCGGCAAATAGCCTGCCTTATATCGTCTATATAAAATTTATATTCCCTCAATCCATTCAACCTCATTCAATATTTTTTCTTTTAACGCTGGTTTGATGCCATTTATGGTCACCACATCTATTTTCCGGCACATTGAGTGAGACAGCGTATCAATGAGGTTAACATAGGCAAATAGGTCTATGGGCTCCGTGAAGTCTATCAGGAGATCGATATCGCTCTCCTCCCCGGCTCTATCATGGACAAAGGAACCGAAAAGCCCTACACGGGATACATGATACGAATAAAATACATCTGCAAGTTTGGACAGGCTCTCTTTAATTTCATTTTTTTTCAGCATAGTATACTCAAAATTTTCATCTCTGTTTTAATAAATTCAAAAAAGCAGATGCCATTAATTAACACACAAATGAGAAATATTGTCAAGAAAGAAATAATCTGAAATAATACACTTAATTTTATCCAAAACTTATATTATCACTCTAATAAAAAATTTTAGTACATAATTGTTTGACATGTATTATTTTAAATGATTTTTTTGAAATTGTTCAGAAATTGACCTATATTCTATTCAGAGAGGATTTGTGAAACTTATTAAACTATATTTGGAAACCTCCGTCTGGAATTTTTATTTTGCCGACGACGCACCGGAAAAAAAAGGAGCTACGAGAGACTTTTTATGGAGGTTAGTATTCATGAAGACTGAAAAATCACTGGAAGAAGTGAGGGAATGGAAACAAAATATCTATGAATCAGATAAAGACAAAGCGCCTGAACAGGTCTTGGACAAAATTAAGCATGAAACTGAATATATTAAGAAAGAACTTAATCTCCAATTGTGCCGGTCCCGCAAAAAACCGGCAAGAACATAAAGTGTAATTATTTAGAAACATTAGCATTTTTATGATTACTCATAATTTTTGGAACGCTTCTGTTATCCTTATGATTCTTTTTATCCAGGGCTGTTCACCATAACCCATCTGTGAATAATAATGTTCCCGTATGATCTCCACAGCCTCAACTCTCTCTTCAGGCGATTTTGATTTCCAGAATGACAGCCTCTCTTCTTGATTATTTTCTGTTGAAATTTTAATGATTTTTTTTATCATACCCTTTCCCCATCTTTAAAATATTGCATAAAAAAAAATTTAGTCAACAAAAAAATAACTGATTATGCAGGCCAAATTAATTTAATGAAATTTTCATAAAGAAACTTCAATTCTGAATAAAATTGATACTGGAATAAAGGAAATCCTGTTAGGATATGGAGAGATTGAAATTTATTTTTACATTGTTTCTGAATCTGTTTTTCTTCATTAAGATCCGGGCTATTCTATTTTAAAAAAATTGATATTTCTGTTTAATTCTTCAGTCATTTTATTTATGTTTTCAGAGTTTATTGAAATAGCACCAGTCCCGTCAGCATTAGATTGGGTAAGCTGATTGATTACGGAAATTGATTTTACAATTTCTTCAAATGCGGTTTTCTGTTCATCAGTGGCGGATTTTATCTGTTCCGAAAGAGACTGAACGGTATTGGCATCTTTTGTAACCAGTTCATTCCTGTGCAGCTGGTCATCCATTATCTGAAAAATTGTATTCATCTGATTGCTGATGGCAGAAACTCCGGAAACAATGGTATTGATCATGGTTACGACACTTTCTACATTCTGCATCCCTTTTTTTATTTCACTTTCGTTTCCTTTTATGAGCCTGTCAATCTCCTTGATACTTGCTGCAGTTTTGTCTGCCAGTTTTGATATTTCATCTGCCACAACCGCAAATCCGCGTCCGGCATCTCCGGCACGGGCGGCTTCAATCGCTGCATTCAGAGAGAGAAGATTTATCTGATCGGATATATCGTTAATAATCTGTATAATACCGGTTACTTCACCTGAACTGGCATTTATTTTTTTCATGCTCTCGTTCATACCTGACAGGGATTCATTCCCCGCCTTTGCCTGATTGGAAATGGTATTCACGTTTGCCATTGTGTTTTGGATCTGCAGACTCATGTCAGTTATTACATTTGACAATCCATTCAATTTATTTATCAGTCCGATGAGGCTGTCGTTCTGGTCCTGGGCGTTTTTGGCGACATTTTCAACACCAGCAGAAATTTCTTCAATGGATGCCGAAATTTCCTCTGTTGTAGCAGCCTGGTTCTGAACATTATCAGAAAAACCTCTCATCGTATCTGTCATTTTAAATGATGAGGAAATTAATATCTGCCCCATGTCTTTCAAAGATCCGAATATTTCCTTCATCTTATATATATACTTGTTAAAATTTTTATACAGAAGGCCGAATTCATCCTTCCGGTTTTCAGTGAGAATAGAAGACAGATTGCCTTCTGTCATGGGGATAAAAGAATCAGAGAAAAAATTCAATGGCTTAAGAATGTATGCATACACAAAAACCATTATAATAACAAATGTTGAAAGAATAATCAGGCATGAAATTATCAGGGTCAGCTGGAACATGAAGGTATTTTTTTCATCAATTTTATGAAGATCCCTGTAGATTGCCTTATTTTTAACCAGCAGCTGACTTATGATGCTTGTTACCAGGTTAAGGTATTCATCTTTTTCCGCTCCTTGTGATATAAGAAGCTTTGCCCTGATAAAAGATAGGGCATTTACGTTAAGTCCAATGCTTTCAACACGGTCACTATATTGGCCGGGAATCGGTTCATAGATAAACTTTTCATTATTATAATCAAGAATACCTCCTTTTTTCATTATCTCTACTGACTGTCTCAATGTCTGGGTATGAGGCTCGAGTTCCAAAAACAGGTTCGAAATATTGAATTGCTGATCTGTCTTTGCATTCTGGAGTATAGAAATCTGAAGAATTCTTCTGCTGACAGTTTCAATTATCTGGCTTTGGAATAACAGCAGTTCCGAGTTGGAGTGGCCCCTTTTCTGAGAGAAAAACTGGTTAAACAAAAAAAGAAGGGAAATGAAAAATCCTATGGTTGTAACCGTGAAGATAAGTATTGTTTTTGATTTTATCGTATTGAACATAGGTTTCCTTCCTAATAAAATACCGCGAATTTTCCATTTTCAAGCTTACTCAAATAAACCTTTTCAAAAATACTGTTGCTGTCTGGGGATATTATTGATGGAAGACCGGTTTCAGCATTATAATCAGTCATTGCATGGAACATATACAGCAGCTTCTCTCTTGAAATCTCTTTTCCACAGCGCCTGATTGCCTCTACAAGAAATTTTGCATTGATAAACCCCTCGAAAGCCACGAAATTCAAATCTGTATTCGGATAATACTTTTTATAAAGCTCACTGAACTCCCTGGCGGAATTATTTGAAAGATCATAGGGAGAAGGAACCACCTGGGTTACAAAAACATTTGTATCGATATTTTTCCCCAGGGCAGTGAGCTCTTTTGCAAATGCTTCAGAACCTACGAATGAAACGGTATGAAATTCAATATCAGCCAGCCCTGAACCCTTGGCCATTTTTACAAACATTGCAAGCGGTTTATAGGTACCTACCATGATAACGGCCTCGGGTTTTAACTTTACGATCAGATCAATCGTTTTCTGATCCGGCATTTCTCCTCTTTTAAACTTTCCTACCCCAATCGGCTCATAACTGTGACGTGCAAGAGCAAGCTGTGTTCCTGATAAAACCGCCTGGCCGAATGCGTCATCCTGCATAAAAACAACAATTTTCTTTTTACCCTTTTTTATCCAGTAATCAACTATTGCCTCAGTTTCCATAAAATAAGAAGCCCTGATATTTATAATATACGGCTGAAAGGGATTCCGTAAAAATTCTGCACCGGTAAAAACTCCGATTAAAGGGACTTGTTCGATATTTAGCGTATTGATAACAACTTTCGCAGTTGGTGTACCCACATAATCAAAGAGGATGAATACCTTGTTTTGTTTTATCAGTTCGATTGTATTTTCCAGTGCAGAAGAGGGATTGTATTTATCATCAAGTGTTATCATCCTGATTTTTCTGCCGTTGACCCCGCCGCTTTCATTGATCCTATTGAAATAACTTTGCGATCCCTGGACAAGCTGTGTTCCAAGAAAATTAGCCGGCCCTGTTAACGGGGACGATGAACCAATAAGTATTTCATTTTCACTAATCCCGGGCGTTGTAATAGCTTCAAATACAATTTCTTTTTTCCCGCAGGATATAATAACCGTAAGAAAAAATAGACCGGCGATTAATATTTTCTTTTTCATCTGAACACTCCCAATCTATTATGCCTTGCGGTTTTAAAAATATTTCAAAAACAACTCTTACCATTTGTAGAAAAAACTCAATAATTACATGACAACAACTGAAGCGACTCCTATCCCGGAATTATCATTTTTCGTCAAATCCCTTTTCTACTGTTTGTAATATTATATGAAAAAAAAATATTGTCAATAAAAAACTTCTGAAAATCGGCTATCCATGATCTCTTTTTATTGACAAAAGGTAATTTGTATGATAAAAATATATCCATATCAGAAGTTGTTTAAAAAGTGAGCCGTTGAATCTCAGCGCCTCTGCTGCAAATTTTTTCTTTTTAGGCAGCCCCTGAGACTATACCATTCCGGCACTTAATCATAGCCGAACCAATGAGGATGTATTGATGAAATTGATGAAATTTTTACTATGTGTTTTACTCCTCACCTTGGCCCTCCCTGCCGGCAGCGCCAAGGTCGAAGACCTCTCCAGAAAAAAGCAGGAAATAGCGAATATGCTCTACCAGGTTGAGTCCAGCGGAGGCGACCAGCTGGGGTACTCAAAGGAGATTCTTGAATACCTTGAAAAAACTGAAAAGATAACCCCTAAAATAAAAGGGGGGAAAGAACTCATGAAAACCCATTCACGGAGAAACCGGGGCAATGATATCGACTACTATTCGCTCCTGTCAGGCGGGCTGGCAATCAGGGAATCCCTGCAGATTGAAAGCATCAAGCCTGGAATTGACAAAGGGGGAACAGTTAGCATATCCGGATTGAAAGGCCCTGAAATAAAATCCCACCCTTTCAAAGAGATGCTTAAGGGAAGAAAATCTAAAACATTCTCCCTTGCCCGGTACGCGCCGGAGAATTTTTATTACCTTCACTTCAACAACATGCCCGGCGCCCTGGATTTCTTTGATTACCTCAGCGATGCCGGCGGATCACTCCACAAGAGGGTATCGCCCCAGTCAGCCGATTTCATGATCAAGGAGAGAATACTGACCCAGCTTGCTCTTAGGGAGAATAAATCGTCAAGGGTCTTCTACCGGCATATCATTGAAGAGATGGCAATTACAGGTTCCGACCCTTTCATTATGGAAGGTTCGGATATTTCTATCCTCTATAAAATCAGGAGCAAAGCGGTCTTTACCACGAAGATCAATGAATACCGGAGATATTTCAAAAAAAAATACAATGCCAGGGATGACTCGGTGACCATTGGCGGAATTAAAGGTAGAATCCTCCAGACAGGAGACAGGAGGATATACTCAATCTACCTGGTACTGCCGGATGATACGGCCGTTATCTCAAATTCCGTCAAGGCAGTGGAACATATCATCGAAACCTTTGAAAATCCGAAAAAGTCCCTGGCCGAAGCCGATGATTTCAAGTACATGAGATCAATCTATCCCGCCGAAGCAAGGTCCGAGGATGGATTCCTCTATCTTTCCGACTCCTTTATACGGAGGCTCGTCGGCCCGGAGCTCAGGATCAAGGAGGCCAGGAGGATGTACGAGGCCGGACGGATTTCGGTGATGGAAAGGTATATCCTGTACTATTACCAGCTCAATGGGAAGCACCCGGCCTCCATCGAGGAGTTCTACAGTATCCTGAAAAATCCTGAAAATCCTGGTGGCGGCAGCGATTCGGGCAGGGACTTTTTCAAGGCCCTCTTTGACGGCCTCAGGCTGGTTCAGGGAACTTTTTCGGCTGCAAGCGTAACCTACGGCAGGAACGGGTTCATGATACCCAATCTTGAAATACCCATAGACACCGTAAGCGAAATTGAGGCATCGGAATACAACAGGTTTCTTGCCGAATACAACAGTTTCTGGCGCAACTTTTTTGACCCCATAGGCATCAGGTTTAAAACCGGTAAGGGTATCAGGGTTGAGACATGCATACTCCCTCTCATAGACAACTCACTGTACAACCGGCTCATGGAGTTTGCCGGCGGAAAACCCGTCCGGCTGAACCCTGACGAAACCGTGCCCGGGGACATTTTTTCCCTTACACTGAAATTAAATCAAAAATTTTTAAAAGGGTCAGGGGTCGATGAAATACTGAAGCAGATGGCCGTTACCGAACCGGAACTCCAGAACCACCCTCTTTCAGATATAATCAGGGGCGATATACGGTTCCACATGAACGACTCCAGGCCCCTGGCCGATTTTAATGCCGGGGGAATTACCGGGGAACTCTTCAGGGGAAATTTCAGGAAAGGAGAGGCGTTTTTCGGTTTCCTTGCATGGTCTCTGTTCCATCCGGTGAGAATATCAATACCGGTGAAAGACGGGAAGGCTGCGGCAGTTTTCCTGAACTCCCTGAACAGGTACTTCATGGCCCAGGCAAAGGATAGATGGACAGAGATAAAAAGCTATTCCTACGAATATGAGAGAGATACCCCTGAAATAAAGGTGATAAAAATAACCTTCGCGGAAACATTGACATTCCGCCTCTACATCGCCATTAAGGATGATAACATCCATATCTCCACTACCGAGCACTACATGAGGGCAGTACTTGGCCACCGGTTCCAGGAAAAACAGGCCAGTCCCAATGATAAAAGCAACATAACAGCTGTTTATCGTCCAAGCCAGATGCTCCTCGAAAAAAATATGTTCATGGCAAATGTGATGGAGGACGTACAGGCTGCAAGCTTCAGGAACATGGGGACCATAAAACTCATGAAAGCTCTCTTCCCGGCATCAAAAGATCCACAGGAATCGGCAATGGAGAATTTCGGATTCAAACCCCTCTGCCCCATGGGCGGGAGCTACACGATAAACGAGAAAGGCGAAGTCGCCAACTCGGTCTTCGGCACCATGGACAGGCCGGTGATCCGATATGACAGGATACATTCCGACATGATGAAAAAACACTTCTCAACCGAAAGGATTATGCTCGATCTCGAATTCACCGATGAGGGAATCATGACAACCGTAGAGATTGAATGATAATGAAATTTTCCAATCATCCTGAACTATAAAAGATTTGCCACGGAGACACTGAGTCACAGAGTAAAATTAAAATTATAATCTTATCTCTGTGTCTCTGAGCCTCTGTGGCAAAAGATTTTATTCTTATGTAAATAGAACCAAACTGGTTTTATATAAATTTCTTATCGGGGACCAACTTATGAAACAAACAAAAATCAGGGTGGCTATTATCAAAGGGATACGGACACCCTTCCAGCGCTCGGGCACGGGATACAGGGATATGATGGCCTGGGAGATCGGCCGCTACGCCGTCAAGGGGCTCATTGCTGCATCGGGGATATCACATGAAGATGTGGATCATGTCATCATGGGCACCGTGGCTGCGGACATCGCAACAACCAATGTTGCCAGGGAAATCGCGCTGGGCGCCGGGCTGCCGCATCATATCCCTGCCCATACCTGCACTGCGGCATGCATATCTTCAAACGTCGCAATCATAAACGGGGCCAACCTCATTGCAGGCGGCGGTGCTGATGCAGTCATCGCAGGGGGAGTGGAAACCTACTCCGACGCGCCCATAAAAATATCAAAAAAATACCGGCGGTTTCTTCTGGACCTCACTACCTTTAAAAAACCCAAAACTCTTGTTGGGAAAATCAGGCTCCTGAAGGGGATGGGCCTCTCTGATTTTATACGGCCTGAAACCCCGGCCCTCTCGGAATATTCCACCGGGCTCCTCATGGGTGAAAACAATGAACTCCTTGCAAAAAGAATGGGAATATCCAGGGAGGAGCAGGACAGGTATGCTGCCCTGTCCCATGACAGGGCGGTACGGGCTTCAATGGAAGGCGAATTCATGAACGAAATTGTCCCCCTGGTTCCTCCCGGATCCACGGCTCCAATAACCATGGACAACGGGCCCAGGGCCGATTCCACCTTTGAGAAACTCTCAAAATTAAAGCCCGCCTTTGATAAAAACTACGGCACCGTCACTGCGGGAAACTCTTCATTCCTCACAGACGGGGCAGCTGCAATCCTCCTCATGAGGGAGGACAAGGCCAGGGCCCTTGGTCTTGAACCTGTTGGTTTTATCAGGTCCTATGCCTTCACCGGCCAGGAACTGGTGGATGAACTCCTTCTTGGCCCCGCATTTGCCATACCCAGGGCCCTTCATTCAGCGGGGTTACGTCTGAAAGACATCGGGGTTTTTGAAATTCACGGAGCCTTTGCCGCACAGATGCTGGCGAACATCAAATGCCTGGAGTCGGACAGTTTCGGCAGGGAAAAACTCGGGCTGAAAGGCAAAGCTGGCGAAATCGATATGAATAAGGTCAATACCCTCGGCGGATCGCTATCCATTGGCCACCCCTTCGGCGCCACAGGTGCAAGGCTTGTTACAACCTGCTGCGGCAGGATGAAAAAATCGGGTGCCGGATTCGGGATCGTTGCGGGGTGCGCGGCAGGGTCCCTCGGCAATGCCATCGTCATTGAAAACAGATAAGAAAAGGGGCATGCCAATGAAATACATGAAAGCTGAAATAGCCGGAAATAACATACTGGTCATAACCATCGATTCCCCGGGAGCCGATGTGAATGTCATTACAAAAGCCATGATGGAGGAGGTGTCATCATCCATCGGGATTGCTGAAAAAGACGGCACAGTCAGGGGAATTGTCATCATGAGCGGGAAAAAGGACAACTTCATTGCCGGGGCCGACCTGGAGGAATTTCTCTCGGCAGAAAAAGAGGAAGACATACTGAAATACATCACCGGCGGCCATGCAATACTTAAAAGAATAAAGGCGCTGAAAATCCCGGTCATCACCGCAATCAACGGGAGCTGCATGGGAGGAGGATTTGAACTGTCCCTCTTCACAACATACCGGATGGCCTCAAATTCCCCATCCACCTTCATGGGGCTCCCCGAAGTCCTGGCCGGCCTTTTCCCGGCAGGAGGGGGGACCCAGCTGCTGCCAGGGCTTATCGGGCTTACTGAAGCGCTCCCCATTCTCCTAACGGGAAAAAGGGTAAGGCCGAAGGAGGCGCTCAGGATAGGCTTGATTGATGAAGTTGTTCCTGCCCAGGGGCTCAGGGAGGCGGCGATAAAAAGGGCCGACCTCATTGCATTGAATGGAATCCCGAAAAAGAGACCTGGCAAAATCAAAAGACCCTTAATCATCAGAGCCCTTGAATCAACCTCCATCGGGAGAAAAATTATTCTAAAAAAGGCATTAGCCGGTGTGATGAAAAAAACAGCCGGCCTCTACCCTGCCCCGCTGGAAGTTCTGAAATCCGTATCTTACGGATACCGCCATGGCATGGAAAAGGGGCTTGCCAAGGACGGGAAAACCCTGGCCAGGCTTGTTACCGGAGCAGTCTCAAAATCGCTCATAAGCATATTCTTCAGCATGAACAGGCACAAAAAAAATCCCTTCAGGGATAAACCGGCAAAGATTGAAAAACTGGCAATCCTGGGCGCAGGACTCATGGGTACGGGCATTGCCTCAATATCTCTTCCCGTATGCGGGACCATCCTTCTTAAAGATTCATCAATGGACAGGGCCGCGGCAGGGATGAAGCAGATTTGGGACGGACTGATGAAACAGGTGAAGTCGGGGTCTATTTCCCGCTTTGAGGCCGCGGCCGGGTACGGCAGGGTGGTACCCTGCCACGACTACTCCGGGTTCAAAAATACCGGCCTGGTCATCGAGGCTGTTTTCGAAGACCTGAATTTGAAGAAAAAGGTGCTCAGGGACATGGAATCAAATACCGGAAGGGACACCATTTTTGCAAGCAACACATCAGCAATCCCCATTGCATCCATTGCAGAGGGGTGCAAACACCCTGAAAATGTGATAGGGATGCACTACTTTTCGCCTGTTCCCGGTATGCCGCTGCTGGAAATAATCAGGACATCCAGGACCTCGAACCGGGCTGCCTCTGCCGCGGTTGAATTCGGGCTCAGGCAGGGCAAGACGTGCATCATTGTCAAAGACGGCCCGGGCTTCTACACAACACGGGTGATAAGCTCCTTCCTTATGGAGGCAGGAATACTCATGGGCGAGGGCGTGCCGGTGCCGCTCATCGACAGGGCCATGGTACTCTCAGGTTTCCCCATGGGGCCTGCAGCTCTTATGGATGAAATCGGTATAGATGTTGCCCTCCATGTGTCCAGGGTCATGGAACCGTTATTCTCTAAAAGGGAAATTATAGCTCCTCCTTTTCAGGGGTTCATAGAAAAAGGATTTCTCGGGAGAAAAAGCGGCATGGGGTTCTACCGGTATGATCTTCCTAAAAAAAAGGGTTCCAGGATTATCAACAACAGCATTCACGAAATTATTGGAAAGATGGATAATGATAAGATAAAACCGGAAGATATACAGAAACGCCTCACCCTTCGCATGGCCGGCGAAGCCATCCTCTGCCTTGAGGAGGGGATCATCTCATCCCCTGATGACGGCGACATCGGTGCTGTTATGGGAGTAGGTTTTCCGCCCCTGCTTGGCGGTCCGTTCAGGTATGCCGACAGTATCGGCGCTGCGGCCCTTGCTGATGAAATGAATAAACTGAGGGATCTCCATGGGAACCGTTTTCAGCCCCAGAATATTCTACTTGCCATGGCCGGAAAAAACGGCAGATTCCACAGGGCATAATAGAAACAGGTTATCTCAATGCCTTATCCCGGTTCTGTAACCGCATTTCTCGCAGGCTCCATCCTTGAGCCCCTTGATCTTCGTGGTATATCCTCTTCTCTCGATGAGGATGGTTTTACAGGCCGGGCAGAGCGTGCTGCTTCCGGCTGATGAAAGGGGGATGTTCCCGCAGTAGACATAGTTGAGGCTCTTCACTGCCTCATGATATACTGACATGATGAGCCCCGTATCTGTGGCCGGGCTCTCATATTTGTAGTTGGGGTAATACCTTGATATGTGCCAGGGGATATTCCTGTCAATTGACGCGATGAAATCAATGATCTCCCCGAGCTCATTCATTCCGTCATTCACACCGGTTACCACAAGTGTCGTTACCTCCACATGGCACCCCTTTTTACTGGCAATGGCGATTGCGTCCTTTACCGGCTCGAGTTCACCTTTATGCACTTTCCGGAAGGTATCAGGGTTGAAGGTCTTCAGATCTATGTTCATTGCATCGATGACTCCAAGCAGGTCTTCAAGGGGTTTGGCATTGATGAAACCATTGGTAACCATAACATTTTTAAGGCCCATGGATGCTGCAGACATTGCTGTATCAAGCACATACTCTATCCAGATGACAGGTTCGGAATAGGTATAGGCTACACCCATGGAGCCGTTGTTTACTGCTGTCCTGGCAATCTCCTCAGGGGCATAATACCTGGTCCGGGCTTCCATGTTCTGGGAGATATGCCAGTTCTGGCAATAGGGGCATTTGAGATTACACCCCTTTGTCCCTATGGAAAGTATTTTTGATGAAGGGAAAAAATGGTAAAGCGGCTTTTTCTCTATGGGGTCCATCGCGATGGATGTAACCTCCCCATAAATCCCGGTAAATAATTTTGAACCAGTATTCTTTCGCACACCGCAAATTCCTGCCTTTCCCGCAGCGATGTTGCAATTGTGGGGGCACAGCCTGCATCCTGTTTTATCGTCCCCGATTAATTCATAATAGAGTGCTTCTTTCATATAAGAACGGGACGACCTCCATTGTCAATTCAGGAAGGTTCTTTTCCGTTTTCCTTAATATCTTTTTCCTTATTATCTTTGATATCCTTTATATCCCTGCCGTCTTTGAGGCCTTTCACTTCTTTCGTCTTCTTCTCATTGGACTTAATCATCTCACATTTCCCCTCAAAAATGACCCCGTCGGCAATCTGCAGCTTTGCAGTTCTAATGTTCCCGTACAGAGCCCCGTTGGGGTGAATTTCAAGCCTTTTTGCAGCCTCAATATTGCCATGGACCGTTCCTTTTAATATTATCGTGTCCACCTTGATGTTTGCCTTGACAACAGCCCCGTCACCAATTACGAGGAACCCTCCCGAGGTAATCTCCCCCTCAAATGTTCCGTTTATCTGCAGGGATTTTTCAAAGGAGAGGTCCCCGGTAAACTCAGTATCCTTCCCGAATACCGTGGTTACCATCCCTACGTCATATACAGGATTTTTATTTACCTGTATTACTTTCTTTGCCATGAATAACTCCTCTTCATAATGCCTATTTTGTTGTCATGGTAAAAACGCCATCCCAGTCTTCCGGTGGAGGGTTAACCTTGAATTCTCTGGACCGTTCAAGATACAGCAATGAAGGGCCGTCATTCTTATCGATTTTGAGGGCCATCTCGAAGGCGCTGATGGCATCATCCCATTTCATCTTCTTATATGCAGTCAGGCCGAAATTATAATATTTCAGCATTTCTTCCTTCTCCTTTGATATCATAAATCCTCCTGTTGTGATTTTGTATGGACTGGCGTTATTACTCAGTTATAAATATCCGCTCACGGATTTACACGGATATTCACAGATTTTTTAAATATTTTTCAATCCCGTTAACATAAATTTAATTTTTAGTCTCATGACTATTTCCAAAATTCAATACCAGTATCAGGGTTTATCCATGAAATCCATGAACCAGGTCTTTTTTCCTGACTGAATAGTTACAATACATTACCTTAATACTGATAATGATGCAGCGTATCACAAATAAAATTCAGTCTCATATAAAAATCAAATGTTATTCATTATTCCCTGATAAAAAATTCCAATCAGTAGTTTCTATGAACAAAAAAACCTGCAATATCCATTAAAATATTCTTATATTCCGATTCCGGAAACCTTTCCAGGCTCTCGAAAGCCTTCTCAATATATTTTTTTGCGCATTGGATTGAATATTCAATGGACCCGCTCTCCCTCAGTTCCTTTTTAACGATAGCCCAATTTTCATCAACGGGATTTGCAGCGCAGGCTATGAGCTCATCCCTTTTCACCGCCGTTGAAATTTCAAGGAGATGGAGAAAGGGAAGAGTCACTTTCCCATCCCTGAAATCATTCCCCGAATCTTTCCCGGTTATCTTATCGTCAATGAAGTCAAGTGTGTCATCCACTATCTGGAAGGCCAGCCCCGAGTTCAGTCCGAATTCAAAAAGTCTCCCGCACTCCTCCGCAGAAAGACCGGCTTTTATCCCTCCAAGCTTTGCGCATGCAGCCATGAACCTGGCTGTTTTAAGCTCAATAAGGTTCATATAATGCTCTCTGTTTATCACCTGTATCCCGGAATACTGAAGCTGGTAAAGCTCACCCTTCACCATGTCATTGGTGCCGGCGACTATAACAGAGAATAAATCGGGATTGCCGTCCTTCACAACAGTATCCAGTGCCTTGGTGTACATATAATCGCCAACGAGAACTGCAATCTTATGCCCCCATTTCTTGGACATGGTGAGGTCGCCTCTTCTTAAAATGGACTGGTCAATAATGTCATCATGAACCAGCGTGGCCGCATGTACAATCTCCGTGGAAGCGGCAATTTCAATGATCCCTCCCGGCATCCCGCCGTAGAGGCCGCTTGCCAGGAGCACATAGGCCGCCCTTATTTTCTTCCCCCCCTTGATGAACAGGTGAACTGCGCACTGGTCGAGGAGGGGAATACCTGTCTTAAGCATGGAGGCTATTTCCTGGTCCACCTTATCGAGTTGCGGCAAAAGCGGGAGAAGAATATCTTTTATATCATGCTTTTTTTCAACATTGTTTTCAGTCAAAGGTCGCAAGGCACTCCCTCTTGGAATCAAATATTTCGAAAACCTTGTCGAGCATTGTCGTCTGAAAAAGCTTTATCAGGTTGTCATTGACAATTACAAGCTTTATATCCCCCTCATGGTCCCGTATCTTCCTTTTAATAGCTACAAGAGCCCCCAGCGCGGAACTGCATATATGCTTCACATTTACCATATCGATGCAAATGCTGTATTTTTTGTTATCCAGGCACTCCTGAAGAACAGTCTCCAGCTCTTCCGAACCCTCCTGGTCAATTCTTCCTTCAAGAGTAATTATCTCAACATTATCATAGGACGTCTTCTTCATGTTAACTCTCCAGGTGATGGAAATTTTATCAAAATGAATATTTAAAAAAGTCGGATAAATCCAATCGATTATCCAAAGGAAACACATTTTGAGATACCAGCCTGTTAACACCCGCATAAAATCAAAACTTTTTCAAGCTTTTTTTGCTGTTACTCTTGCAATTGTTAAAGAAAATACACCTTTTGCCCCGGAATCCATGAGAACCCTTGCGCATTCATTAAGAGTGGCGCCGGTGGTAAAAATATCATCAATAATGAGAATTTTTCTTCCCTGGATTCTACTCCTGTTTACCGGGCTGTATCTGCCGAGGACATTTATAAAACGTTCCCTGTACCCCAGATCTTTCTGGGTAATTGAGCGGAAATTTTCCTTTAAAAGCTGTAAAAAAGGTTTTTTCAGCTTTTTAGACACATTTTTTGAAATCAGCCGGGACTGGTTAAACCCCCGTTTCCATTGTTTTTTCCTGTTCATGGGGACATAGGTAATAATATCAAAATCCAGGCCGCTGTCAATCAGCCCCAGGGAGCCAATCTCACCAAGATGATGAGCAAGGCTCTTTCTATGGTGGAACTTCAGGTTCAGCATTATGGACTTCATTACACCGGAATAGTCCGTAAGAGTTATGTTTTTAGCAAGATAAAACTCTCTGTCAGAGCAGATCCCGCACTCTCCGCGAAAAACGCGGCCCGAGCATCTGGGGCATTTTTCCTCAGCCGGAGAAATTTTACTTCTGCATTCCCTGCAGAGCAGCCTGTCCGTAACGGTAACCGGTTTTAAACATGAAACGCAGGCCGATGGGAAAATAATGTCAATTAAAAGCGTTAGGGGGTAAAACATTTTCAGCTCTTTTTATAGTGTATAGGATCCTCCATGCCTGCGCCGGCAAAGCCATCCTTTCTGATTACGCAGCTGTCACATTCACCGCATGCTGTTCCGTTATCAACTGGATTGTAGCAGCTGTGAGTCATGGAATAATCGACACCAAGCCCGGTCCCGGTCGTGATAATCTCAGACTTCTTCATTTTAAGGAGCGGCGCGTGAATTACAAAACAACCGCCCATGGAACCGGTTCTGGTGCCGATGTTCGCCATCCTGGTAAAGGCCTCAATAAATTCAGGCCTGCAATCGGGATACCCGCTGTAATCTACGGCATTTACCCCGATGAAAATGTCTGTGGAACCTATCGATTCGGCATATGCAAGGCCGTAGGAGAGGAATATGATATTCCTGGCCGGAACATAGGTTTCAGGAATTTCCCCCTCCTTCCTGGATACATTGGCTGCGGGAATCTCAATACCCGACCCCTCCACCAGCGCCGAGGCAAAAATTTCCGGAACCAGCTCAACAACCACATGCCTGCCGATGTTGAAATATGAAACGAGCTTCCGGGCGGATTCAAGTTCAATCCTGTGCCTCTGCCCGTAGAGGAATGTCATGGCAGCCAGCTCATACCCCAGGCCATGGGCTATGGCTGCAGTGGTCGCGGAATCAAGGCCGCCGCTTAAAAGAAGAACCGCTTTTTTTCTTTCCATGTGCCCTCACCGCGCTCTGCGCGCCCTCTCCCGATAGGGCGAGGGCTTCTTATCCAAAACATTTATATTTTTTCAAAAACGTATTACTCTAATTTATTTAATTAATAACCCATATTTGATGGGATTACAAATATAGCATTAATTCGACTTGTTCTTCTTACAAAATTTTTAAAAAATTCAAAAAATTTATTCGAAAAGTTTAAAATATCACAACCTCCCCTCTCCCTATTTCGGGAGAGGGGCCGGGGGTGAGGGCATTAATTCCTCTAGTATTAATTACTGTCCAACGGCAAAAAAATAAAAAAAATATCAGTAAACAAATTTTCTCATGCGGATGTTTATGAGAATACCCACGGCTATCATGGACATGATCAGGTTTGAGCCTCCATAGGATATGAACGAAAGCGGGATGCCCGTAACAGGCATGATTCCTATGACCATGCCGATATTTATTACTGCATGAAAAAAGAATATTGAAGTTATTCCGCTTGCGAGGAGCGCGCCGAATTTATCCTTGGCTTCAAAGGATATCTGTATCCCGCGGAAAATTATTATTGCGAGCAGCGCAATGACAATTATTGCTCCGATGAATCCCATCTCTTCCGCCACTACAGAAAAAATAAAATCCGATGATTTTTCAGGCAGAAAACCGAGCTGGGACTGGGTCCCCTTTAAAAATCCCTTCCCGATGAATCCTCCGGAACCAATGGCAATTTTTGACTGTATGATATTATACCCCGATGCATGGGGGTCAAGATCGGGATTGAGAAAAACAAGTATTCTTTTCTTTTGATAATTATGGAAGTATTTTTGTATAAAAACTGAAAATAGAAGCCCGAAGGAAATTACCGTACCCGGAATATAGATCCTTCTCAAAATCTTCTTAACCCGTATCTTGTGAATGATATACGATATGATAGAAATGATAAGTATAGCGCCGGAGACTGCAAACAGCATATTTGTATCTTTAAAAAAGTCGAGGACAAAATTGGAACCTTCGACCCCTACCCATTCACGGTACGTTATAAACATAGGGACAATGAGCGCAATTGCCGCAATAAGTACAATCGAAACCAGGTGGGAAATATCGGCACCTCCGACAAAAAGCATGATGAACAGAATAGGAATAAAGGTTATGGCAGTCCCGAAATCCGGCTGGTAATAGATAATGGTTACCGGCACCAGTGTGATAAGCGTTGGTATGAGAAGTTCCTTAAAATTGCTGATATCACGTTCACGAAGCTCCAGATACTTTCCCAGGACAATTACCAGGCCGAGCTTCATGAATTCCGAAGGCTGTATGGAAAAAAAACCGAGGTTGAGCCAGGCCCTGGTGTTTCTCACAGGCCTCCCGAAAAAGATGGTAAACAGCAGAAGGGCAATACATATTCCATATATGTGCAGAGAGTAATCGCCCAGAAGCTGGTAATTTATAAAGGTAACAGCCGTGAGCAGTAAAAAGCCGAAAATAAACCAGAGAAGCTGTTTTTTGTAGAGCCCGCTGTTGACCTTGTCAATGGGATCAAATCCCGAGCTGTAAATCATTAAAATACCTATAACAGCAAGCAGCGCAACTGCTATGACAAGGAGGTAATCAGTTTTGTATATGGCGTCCCGTTTCATCATTTAAAGTAACCCAGCTTATCCATTTTTGCTAAAATATCATAGGCAATAGGAACAGCCTTTGTTGCCCCCCACATTCCGAATTCCACCATGACACAGACAATATAGGCCTTTTCAGGCGGGCCGTCAAAGGGGGCATAGCCCACATACCAGGCATGCTGGGAAGAATCCTCCTTCCTCACGGACTTGGTCTGCGCAGTCCCTGTTTTCCCTGCTGCCTGAATTTTTAAAAGGCTTAACTGGCTCTGCGTCCCGTCTATGACACCCTGCCTCATCCCTTTTTTTACTGCATTAATTGTAATGAGCGAGAGGGGTGTTTCCCTCAGCCTGTCCTTTGCGAAGCTCCTGATCACATCCTTGTTATCCGGGGTACGGATTTCCCTGATAATCTTCGGTTTATATACAATACCATTATTTATTATGGCTGCCAACAGGTTTGCCAGTTCTATGGGAGTTGTCGTAAGATACCCCTGCCCTATTGACATATTGACTGTATCGCCGTCGTACCAGGACTGTCCAAAATTTTTATACTTCCACTCCTTTGATGGGATGAACCCCTGGTCCTCCCCGGGAATATCGATCCCTGTTTTTTCATCAAGCCCGAAATAACCGGCATACTTCATCAGCGCTAACGGCCCTGCAAGCTGGCCAAGCTGATAAAAATAGACACTGCAGGACTGGGCAATTGCATTATTGAGGTCAACAGACCCATGCGGTTTAAAGCAGTAGAAATCCCGGTCAACAGTGCCTTTCAGTGTATATTTTCCCTGGCAGTAATACGTCTTCGAGGGAAGGGCCCTCTCTGTCTCAAGGGCAGCTATTGCCGTTACAAGCTTGAAGGTTGATGCCGGGGGATATTTCGCCTGGATAGCCCTGTTCAGGAAGGGGTGATTCTTATCATTCATGAGCTCTTTTATTATTTCACTGTTATCCTTTGCAATTATATGGTTTGGGTCAAAATCAGGCTTGCTCAACATGGTTATTACCTCACCGGTGGATGCCTTGATTACAACCACAGCCCCGTTCAAGTCTCCCATTGATTCATAGGCCCTTTTCTGAACCTCGTAGTCCAGGGTCAGGATAATGTTGTTTCCGGCTATGGGCTTCTGACCCACATCCTCGCCGCCAGTACGGTTCTTCACATCAACAACCCTCCTGATGAAACCGTCCCTGCCGCGGAGGATGCTGTCGTACTCCTTTTCTATTCCCGATTTTCCTATCTTGTGATAATATTTGTAACCCTCATTTCTGCGGGCCTTGTATTCGCTCAGGCTGATGCTTCCTATATATCCGACAAGGTGGGAGAACATATTGCTGTAGCTGTAAATCCTCACCGGCGCATCCTCCCAGTCTATGTTGGGCACAAGGTGCTGGTTAGACGCTATTTTCACTATTGATTCCAGGGTTACATCCTCTATAAGAAGAACCCGCTCCCAGGGATTTCTGTCCTTCATCTCCAGCTTTAAATCTTCATCCTTCATCCCGAGAATTTTTGAAAGTATTTTGAGTACCTTTTTGAATTCAGATTTTGATTTGAATCTTGCCGGGATGGTAGTGATATTAAAAGAGGGCCTGTTCGTTACAATATGTATCCCCGGTTCATCGGGCCTGAAATTTCTGTCGTAAATCTCACCCCTGGGGGCCGGAATAGGGACATAGTTCTCCATATTCGATTTGGCCCTGTTTTTATATTCGGTCCCGTGAATTAACTGGAGATTTATAACCTGGAGGCTGAGGATGAAAAAAGCAACTGCGACAACGATTACATAGAAATACATCCTGAACCTGAATATTTCAAGCATCCTCGCTTTAAGAGTACCATGTAACATCAGTGACTGCTTTCCCTCTCGATCTCTTTTTGATAAATTTTATCAAAAATATAAAACAGCGGCGGCGCCAGTATGGCATTATAAAAGGCTTCCGGAAGGATAACACCTGGAACAGACGATGCCAGGGACTGGTGAAAAACATAGCAGAGAAAAAGCATAAATATACCCTTCACAATGGATGCGGTGAAAAGAAGCAGAAGGATTGTGAGTATGTTATTTTTAATAACTGTTCTCCCGAACATCCCGACAATAAATCCCAATGCCATTTTTGGAAATGTCATAAGCCCCAGCGGTGAATTAGACAGGGAATCATGAAGGATGCCGCTTAAAAAACCGGTTATCTCGCCGTAAAATGATCCGAACATGTATGAAACGTAGATGATAACGATAAACAGGAGGTCGGGCTTCACCCCGGCTATCCTGAGAACATCAAAGGATGAATGGCTCTGAATCACCAGTGACACTATCACCAGTATTGCCGTATATATATAGGAATAAATCACTTCAGCTCCTTGAATAATTCCAGAAGTTCCTTGTCCGCCTCTTTTTTTATAACAAACACTTCATGTATGGAATAATAGTCCAGCGCGGGCTTTACGATTACCCTCTGGTATGCGCTTGTTTCGATTCCCTCTGACTTAAGGACTGTTCCTACGAGGAGGCCTTGAGGAAAAACTCCCCCCTGTTCTGAAGATACAATGATGCCGCCGAATTTCACATTTGCCGTCTTGCTGACATAATCGATATTGCAGAGATTGGAACTGGCTGACAGTCCGCGAAGAAGGCCCGGAGACCTGTTCTCCTGAAATATTACGCCCATTTTGAATTCAGGGGAGATAATGGGCAATACCCTGGATATGCTCCCCTTTACATCAACTATCTTTCCCACAACAGCCTTCTGTGATCCGTAAAATGCGATGACAGGCATGTTTATCCTGATCCCGTCCGATTCACCCCTGTTTATAATTATTGTCCTGAACCAGTTATCGGGGTCCTTGGAAATAACCGAGGCATGGACAGAGCTGTACGGAATGCTCTCCTTGAGGCCGAGGACAGTCCTCAGCCTTTTATTCTCTATCTTGATTTCACTTATCTCTTCCGAGAGAGATTCATATTTTTGAAGTTTCTCCCTGAGACTTTTTACATCATTTCTTAAAGTTTCAAATTCCGAATAGCCTCTCCAAACCCCGCCTAATCCGTTAATGATGCCGTTATAACCTTTCTGAAAAGGAAGGGAAAGAGCGCTCCCGATTCCCTCTATGGATATTGTCAGGGAAGTCGATTTTATGGAGAGCGATATGATGCAGAACAGCGTAAAAAAAACAAATGCAACAATAGTTTTATGTCTGACAATGAATTCCACGAAAAATTTACTTTAAATTAGCACGATTCAGGTGTTTAATTTCCTCCAGGAATTTTCCCGCGCCCAGTACGACACAGGTGAGGGGGTTTTCCGCAAGAATTACCGGGACGCCGGTCTCTTTGCTGATATATTTATCAAGACCCTTTAAAAGGGAACCTCCTCCGGTCATAACAATTCCCCTATCCATGATGTCAGCGGCCAGCTCGGGAGGAGTTCTCTCCAGGGCATGACGCACACCGTCAAGGATCTGGTCTACAGGCTCTTTCAAGGCTTTCCTCATCTCAACGGAATCTATTTCAAGTGTCCTCGGAAGGCCGGCCATGGCGTCCCTTCCTTTCAGCTCCATCCGGTCTACCTTCTTATCAGGAAACGCATTACCCAGGCGGAATTTAACTTCTTCGGCCATTCTCTCCCCTATAATCAGGTTATACTGTGTCCTCATGTACTTAATAATAGCCTCGTCGAATTCATCCCCGGCGATCCTGATGGAATCGGATATAACCATACCGCCCAGGGATATAACGGCAATTTCAGTAGTTCCTCCCCCTATGTCGATAACCATGTTTCCTGCAGGTTCATGGATTGGTATATTCGCCCCTATGGCAGCTGCAAGCGCCTCTTCAATAAGAAAAATCTCCCTGGCCCCGGCCTGTTCTGCCGATTCCCTGACAGCCCTTTTTTCAACCTCGGTGATTCCTGAAGGGACCCCGATTACAACCCTTGGCCTTACAAGGGTTTTCCTTTTATGTACCTTGGTAATGAAATACCTTATCATCTTTTCAACTGTCTCAAAATCGGCAATGACACCGTCCTTCATGGGCCTGATAGCAACTATATCACCCGGTGTTCTGCCGAGCATCCTCTTTGCCTCGTGCCCGACGGCCAGGACCTTGCCCGTGCTTGTCTGAATCGCCACAACTGAGGGCTCGCTGAGCACAATTCCCTGACCTTTCACATGCACCAGGGTATTTGCGGTGCCGAGGTCTATCCCCATATCGTTTGAAAACATGCCATATAATGAGTTAAAAATCATCTATTATATTCTCCTGTGGCTCATGTCAAAACTGCAATACTGTGAGCTAAAATTAACCTGTTTATCATACAAAAAAACCCATTGGCTTTTCCAAATATATTATGCAGTTTTTTTGTCAAGCTATTATCAAATTGATCTGTTTTGCCCTTAATATCGCGGGCCCCTGCATATATATACAAAAAATAGTTCCCTTTACATCACTCCGAGCAGCTTTTTTGCCTCTTCATTATTTCTGTCCGAAGAGAGGATATCGTTCCACACTGCCTTTGCTTTTGCATTATCACCCATGGCGGAATATACCTTTCCAATCCATAACCGGTATCGGAAATCCCTATCATCTATTTTATAACAGTTATTGAAATGCTCCATTGATTCTTTGAACAATGACTGGTTATAATAAATCAGCCCCAGATTATAATTGATTATTTTCAGAAGGCCGGAATCAGTTGTCTTGTTCAGCAGATCCTTTAAATTCATAATTGCATTTGTGTACTGTTTCCCAAGCCTCTGCACAACGGCAAGAAAAAGTTTCCCCTGGTCACTTTCATGTATCCCGCCCTTATCACTCAACAGGGTGAGTCCATATTCCACTTTTCCGCCGAGTATATTAATTACTGAAGCAAACCTGACAAGCTCAGAATCCTTAATTGCTGCCGGATCGATATTTTTTATGAGGCTGAAAATCTCATCATTGCCGAAAAATCCATTATAATATGAGGATAGGGCAAGATAGAAGAGGAATTCCGGTTTCAGCTCGCCGGCATCGTTAAGGGATTCCCCTTTTTTTATATCCCTGATGGCTCTTGTGAACTCATTCCTGGATTCTGCGGGCAGATTTTTCAATCCTGACTCGCTGATGAACATTTCAGAAAAACTTCCAGGCAGATAAGTCTCACCAAGATAAAACCTGATCTTGCCCGATAAAAGAAATGCTTCATGGCTGGTCATGTTATCATTCTTATACTGGTCAAGGACCCTGGCAAGCTCCTGTAGCTCATCCTTCCTTTTTGTTTTATCCCTGATCTTCACTGTATTATCAATATTCAGAATAAGCTTGTTCCGCGAGTATTTCCAGAAATAGAGATATTGCCGGTAATTGTAAACGGTTCCAATCAGGAAGGAAATGAGGACAAAATAAAAGAGAAATTTAAAATACTTTCCCCTCTTATTTTTTGCTTTATATCTGTAGTACATCGCCTTTTCTCTTTTATAATTATGGTATTATGCCCTGGAGCTGATAAATTCCGCGTACTTCTCCCTGACCCTGCCAATCATATCGGGTTCTTTTTCAGCAACGAAAAGCTTTACCACATCACTCCCGGTTATAAAAATCGCAACGGAATTGTTTCCTGTCAGGACCTCGTTTATCTTGTGAAAATCAAATCTGAACAGCTTTCTCCCCATATGAAAACTGATGCCTTCCCTGTCCAGTTCAAACTCCCCTTTGCCGATCCTCTTTATTTTCTTATACTCCTCAAGAGTGGGATCAATAATACCCCCCTTGTTGTTGTAATTAATTACGCTCGACCTGTCATCATAAAGGGTAAAATAGACCTTCCCGTCATCACTACCGGCCGCGTCCCGGCCCTCAAGGCCATCCCCTTCGGTGATTCCGGCATCATCACGTTTAATATCAATTTCAACAGGATCTGAGCTTTCTCTATTATCATCTTCCCTGACAATTGGCTCCAAAATTATATTTTCACCTGCCTTATCGTTTCCCGCGGCCTCAGTTGTTCCGGAAATACCCGGGATCCCTGCTGCTCCCATGGCTGCGGTTTTATGAATAACTGTATGGCCTTTATCATGATAAGGGCTTTCATCGTGAAAATCCTTTTTGATGACAGGTGATGCGCCCACGTCATCGGTGAAAATATTTTCAGGTACCCTGGAACTGCCGTCATAGCTGTTGCCCACGGGAATCTTCTTCCTGGTGATAAAGGTGAATCCCCTCTTTTCCGCGCCGCTCTTATTGTCACCCTCGATTGACTTGTGAAATGCTGAATAGACAAAGAGCAGTATACCCGAAATTATGAGGAATATTGCTAGATATAACATGGCATTACCGGTTCATTATTTAAAAGTTTTTTCCCCCGAAAAACGGAGTATCAGGCCGATAACCTGATATAAGAGACATAATATGTCAAGACCTTTTCTGACATGAAAATCATTTTTAAATTTCGGGCGCGATTATTTACTTTACAAAAAAATGCCGTCTGCTATTAAATAAAACAGGGCATGATGAATGTCCCGGCAATAGAGATAGGAAGGATGGGATATGGGAGGATACAAAAAAATCAGAATATTCCTTTTAACAATCCCCTTACTCCTCATATCAGTATCCCGCGCATCACCGGAAAAAGCTGTGAAAAACCTGTTAATTGAACTTCCTAAAAAAATTGATTCCTGGATTTCCCGGGCTGATGACTCCATCTTTACCAGGAGCACCCTCTTTAACCATATAAACGGAGGCGCCGAACCCTATCTCACCTATGACTTCAGAGAAGCGGCTGTCCGCAGATATTCAGGTAATGGAAACGATGAAATCCTTGTCGAGGTGTATGACATGGGAAAGGCCATCGATGCCTACGGCATATTTTCCATTGAAAATGCTGACGAAGAGATTGGAATCGGCCAGGGTTCAGAATATGGAGGAGGCCTCCTCCGTTTCTGGAAAAACTCCTATTTTATATCAATCATGACCACGGGAGACGAAAAAACTGCGGCGCCGGTAATGAAAAAAATTGCCAAAATTCTGGAAAGTAAAATTGATTCTACCGGAGATAAACCGGATTCAGTGAGCAGTCTCCCGCAGCTATCAGAAAGGGGATTCAACCTGAAAAAAACCCGATTCTTTCATCAATTCTCAATATTAAACAGGCTCTATTATCTGGCCGATGAAAATATTCTCAAACTCGGCAGGAATACAGACTGCCTCCTGGCCATGTATGAACATGGCGGAAGCAGAATATACCTACTTATGGCCAGGTACCTGTCTATAAAGGAAGCAGAAGAAGCTTATGCCCTGTTTATAAAATCCTACATGCCCGATTCAGCCGGCCAGGGAAAAATAAAAACGGAAAATGGAAAATGGGTCATGAGCAGAAAAGAGGGTGAGAGCATATACATCGTCTTTGATGCCCCGGATAAAAACCGCGGCATGGAAATTCTGAACGGAATAAAAAGGAAAAAGGAATAATCCCATGGAAAATTTAACAAGAAGAAATTTCATGAAGACGTCAGCAGCCATTGTCGCCGGTGCGCATCTGGGCTCTGCCCTGAACGCTGAAACCGGCCCCAGAGTGGTACTCATACGGGATAAAAACGCATCAGTTGAAGGCGCGGGGATAAATGAAAAAACCGTTCAGCATATGCTCGATGAAGCGCTCATGGCGCTTACTGGAGAATCAACCCCTGCAGCTGCAATGAAACGGTTCATAATGCCGGGAGAAACAGTGGGAATTAAATCCAATGCATGGCGCTACCTTCCAACACCGCGGGAACTGGAAAAAGCCGTTGAAAAAAGGGTCATCGATGCCGGGGTGGAACCCGGAAAAATAAGCATTGCCGACAGAGGGGTTCTCGATAACCCGGTTTTCAAAAATGCAACCTCTATAATCAATGTGAGGCCCCTGAGAACCCATTACTGGTCAGGCATCGGCGGATGCATAAAGAACCTGATAATGTTCTCTCCAACACCTTCCATATATCACCCGGACAGCTGCGCAGACCTGGGGCTTTTGCTGAAGCTACCTGAAGTAAATGGCAGGTTAAAACTGAACATTCTCTGCTCAATAACCCCGGCGTTCCACGGCAGGGGCCCTAATCACTTTGACCGGCGTTATGTATGGAATTACAATGGAATCATTATCGGGACCGATGCAGTGGCAGTTGATGCAGTTGGGCTTGAGATCGTTAAGGCAAAACGGCAGGAATTTTTCGGGAAAGAGATAAATTTTGACACAATTCCAAAACACATTCAGCTTGCCGATACAAGGCATAAACTTGGCGTCAGTGATATCAGCCGGATTCAATTAATTAAAATAGGGTGGATGGAAAACAGCCTGATCTGAGGCGCGTTCTATTTTTTCTTGATGCTGATTAAAATGATGTCGTCAAGTTTTTTATTCATGTTAAAATGTCTACAGGCCGGTTCACGTAAAGCGAAGGTGAAAAAAAAATCCCCGCACATTCCAGTTGCGAAATGTATGTGCGGAGATTTCTGCTGATTGCTTTAAAAGACTGTTATATTAAATCCGACGGTCTGATTATTTTATAACTGCTTATTTCCTATATATACATGCCTACCTATGACAGCTTATACATAATGTATCATTTGTAGGATAGGGGTGTCTCGGTTTTTTCCCGCCTGCCATGCCGTGACATGACGACATACACGACGCTGCCCCATGGGGCTTCGGCTTACTGGTATGCTTGGCACTCATGGATGACTTTGAATGGCAGTACCCGCAGTTCCTTCCTATGCCGCCCGAGGCAAGATCACTCCCTTCAATATGGCAGTTTACGCAGTGCCTGCTGTAAGGCGCTCCCCAGAAACCCGTATGGGATACAGGCGATACGGTTTTATGACAGGTAATGCACTCCGACGGGGCATGGCATGTTGAACAGGACTCCCTGTTCAGCTGCGCCCGCTGTGCATGGCTTCTCGCCCTCCATGCCAGGGTATGGCTTGACGGCTTCTCCTTCCTGTGGCAGTCGATGCAGGAGTTGTTGTTCTGCCTGGTATGGCATGTGCCGCAGCTCCTGTCAACGGTATCCTGGTCTAAATCTTTTCCATGGTTCTTTCCCCAGAGAGGCGTATGGCTGAGAGGCCTGGCCTGCTCGAAACCTTTTATATGGCATGCCTGGCAGTCATCTGGTTTTCCGATGCTGTTCTCCTTGTGGCATTGAACGCAGGTGCCCATTTTCGGAATCATGCTGTTCCCGGTTACGCTTGTACTGGTGCTGCCGTTTAAATGGCAGCTCACGCATTTTATTCCGCCGTCGGCATGTTTCTTATGGTCGAAATTTACAAGCGGGCTCAGCTGGACATTTTTCCTGAGGTTTGTCTTGTTGTCCCCAGTTGTATGGCAGAACCTGCATTGAGCTGTATCTTTGCTCTTTATCTTATCATCATGGCATTCATTGCAGGCCTTGTGGTCCAGGAATGTCATGAACCTTGTATTGGCTGTATTCAGGGCATGGCATTTTCCGCACTCAACGCTGTTATCTGCAACGTGGGTCTTGTGGTTCATTTTAATTCCGCTTGAACCCTTCTGGACTATACCCCACAGGTATCCGGCGAACAAAATCTGAACCATTACAATTGCTGCTATATAGTATGGAAATTTTATATTTTTTATCATGCTGATTATTTTATCTGATTTTTTCATTGTCCCCCTCCTTTAAAAAATATATCCAAGCTTGACTTGTATTCTCATATACTCCCTTGGTTCGGAAAATATCAGAGGCGACGAGGTATATGTGTAATTATCAGGATTTACCTTGCTTGTGTCTGTCAGAGAGGATATCTGAGCCCTTTCATAGCTTCCCTTCAGAGATATATCAAGAGATTTTACCGGAGTCCATCGTAACCCGAAGTAATATTCCCTTGCATAGAAGCTGTCCCTCACCTCGGTTGTTGAATAGGCGGCTTCATACTTGTGGGCATAATACCCTGACCCGAGCCTAACGGTAAGGGTCTTCCATTTCTTTGAAATCTCCCCGCCATAGGCCTGTATGTCGTTCTTTGTTGTATACGATGTAATATTTTCATAGAATAGATTCAGGTAGCACATGGAATTGGCTGCAAGGAGTATCCCTCCCCGTACCGCCCTGTATTTTGGATTGAATCTCGATTCATCAGCCGAATCATTCGGCATCCGGTATTCATAGGAGCCTTCCAGCTCGATGTCGCTCACAGGACCGGTAAGCCTGAAAATATCGGCAAGGCTCTTGCTGAAGCTGAATGATGCCTGCTGGTAAGGGTGATAGGCTGTCATAAACTGGGAAAACTGGCTGAACCTGCTCCCGAAGTCAGTAATGTCCGAGAACTGGCGGTAATAATTAAGCCTGTAGTTGAACAGGAGGTATTCGGAGTACCCTCCCAGGGTTGCGTCGATGTTTCTCCCCCTGGAGTTAATCATTGCTGATGAGACATAGGCCTTCATCCAGTCAGCGATGGCATACGATACCCTGGCCTTGGTGAAATTGTCATTTGTCATGACTGTTTCCTTCGGCTCATCAACATATAACCCCTGGTCAGTCAGTTCCTTGAGCTTGAAATACCGTATGGAAAAATTGAGTTTCTGCTTCAGCAGAGAGACCGAGGCGCCGCCGCCGCCGATAAATTCATTTTCATTCCAGTAATTGGAATAATCATTATAATATCCATAGCTGTAGGGTTTTCCGGCAAAACCTTCAAGTTTAAGCCACTGAAGCGGCTTAATCCAGACCATGCCGCCATCGAACTGAGAAAATTCATAATCCATAAGCTGTGTACGGCCAAGGGATGCCCCATAGGCCTTTGACGTATATTTAAAAAGTCCCGAATAAATCCTGTATTCCAGGTTCTGATTTTTATTATAGGCATCGGGAAGGCCTCTGAAAGCCACATCTGACTGATCCGACATTCCGGAATCGTCCTCAGTTTCCCGGAAACTCTTTTTCAAAGCACCGAACCATTCAATGCTGAATTTTTCTGTAAAATTAATATCAAAGGAATGAAATTGATATATTTCCTGTACATTAGATCTGTCATCGTCACTTTTTTTAAATTCATACCGGGTATCAATTCTCCCCTGAAAATCCAGGGCATAACCCGGTAAAACGAAGATTAATGCAAAACATATGATAATGGGAAAAAACAAAACAAAGCATGTATTATTTTTCAGCCTTCTCCTTTTCATCATTATCTCCTTCTAAAATTTCTATAAAAACTGTCCAATTATCCAGGCCAAAATGATTATTTTCAGGATGATGCCCTTATCAGCATCTGCAAAATGCCGAAATCCCGGAAATTAAATAATCCTATTGACCATAAAGGAATAATATGCAGGTGTAAAAAAAATAAGACCTTGTGTCAAATAAAATTTTGATCAGCTGAATTAAATAAAGGTTCCCGCGGACGGGTATGCATTATCTCATTTCAGGCCTGAATATGTCAATGCTGTACGGGATGCTTTCATCTATTATCGGTTCAACCCTTCGATCTGATTTGAACTGCCTGGCCAGATTGACCCTGGCAAACTGGTTTTCCGACTGGAGCCTCCTGGCATATTCAATTGATTTCCAATAGCATATGCTGCTTTTCGCTTCATTATTCTCATGCTGATAAATGGCTCCGAGATTATTATATGCCGAAGAAAGCGATGTGAATAGCCTGATATGCTCCTGGCGGCCTGCATCGGCAATTCTTGTCTTCTCCCCGTCATACTCAAGAACATTAATAAGTTTAAGGAACTCCCCCTTGCCGGCCTGGTAATTGCCAAGGTGATAAAAGGCATTGCCCAGGGCAAACATGAGTTCCGGCCTTCTGACAAAATCATCATAGAGCCGCAGCCACTGATCCAGTGACTTTTCATAGAGATTGTTAAGATAATATATCCTGCCGAGATTATAATGGAGTTCCGGGGATGAATATTTTTCATTCACCGCCATTTCATACTTATCCCTGGCAATACCCATATTCTGAAGTTTGTCCATGTTGCTCTCGATCAGTTCATCCTTCAGGCTTCCATACGTAGGTTTCACCTTGTCGAAGAAATAGTAAAAAATATTCCCCAGGAGCATGTACGTGTTACCCAGGGCAGCTCTCTGCCGGTAAAAATCGTCCCTTGCGAACTCAGGTTTCAGATTATGGGAATTGATTGCCCTGGTAAGATACTCAAAGGCCTTTGACGGCTCCCTGGTTTCATAATAGTACTCCCCGAGAAGGTGGAGCGCGTCAAAATAATTGGGGGACAGCTCCACGCCCTTTTCCAGGTGCCTCTTTGTCACTGCGAGGTTGTTCTGCATCCTGTTTAAAACCGCATAGTATATTTGTAAAGGCGGATAGTCCGGATCGCGCTTGTTCAATGCCTTCAGTGTTGAATTTACTGCCGGGTATATATTATCGCCGATGTCCCTGATGTTCGAGGACCGTACGCCATACTCTATCCTGACATTGGACCCGGCCTTCTTCTTCTTACTGAGGAAATAATCCGCCAGTTTCCCGAGAAGGGCCGAAGGGAGTTCATGCATGATTTCCTTGCGGTGTATGATGTTGAACAGGGTAGCCACTTCGGAGAATGAATCCCTTTCAACATACAGGTTCATCAACCCCGAATACCCGATTATTGAATCCTTTTTAACAGCAAGAATGTCCTCGTAATATTTCTTAGCCGAGATATATTCACCCTGGCTGAAGTAGGCATTCCCGATGCCGTACAGGGCCGTTACATTCTCCTTTTCAATGAGAAGCGCCCTTTTGTATAGATTGATGGCCACATTCAGCTGGGATTTATCAGCCTCGGCCATCTTTTTCCCTTCAAAATACTTTTCATTTACCTTATTTTTCACAGCCATATAGAATTCAGCGGGAACCCTGGAGTAGTAGTACCCCAGGTTATTCAGGGTGTCAGCATGAATGCGGTTAAGTTTGTAAGCAGCATCAAGTTTGCCGAGTGACCTCTCGTACTCGCCTTTATCGAAATAGGCCCTCCCGTAGGAATTGTACCCGTAAAGATAATCCTTTGAATAATTGTCATTGACGTATGTGAAAATCTCTTCCGATCTCTGAAAATCTTTTTCCTTTTTCGCATAGTCCCCGGCGCTCAGAATAATGGATGCCCCCTCGTTAATCTTCTTCCTGGCCATCACGGGCTTGTATATGAACTGGTAGCTGAGTATTGATATTACAAAAGCGCTGAAGGCGGCTATTCCGATTACCCTGGTCAGCTTCAGGAGTTTTTTCTGCCTGTCCCTCCCTTCTTTGGTATATTCGGGCCTTGACGTGAGTGTACGCCTGCCTGGAACTCCGGTTTCATCAGCAAGACGTATTGTCCGGCCGAGTTTTTTCTCGAGAAACCTGTGAACATTCTGCTCTGATTTTCCCGACATGATCATGTCTATGAGCTGCTTTAGTTCATTTGGCTGCAGGAGGTCATTTATTACCGTCTCTTTAACAGCCTTTATAATGGCAGGGTTAAAGAGCTGGATCGCTTTTTTCAGCTTCTTGAGCTCGCTGCCGGACAATTCGACACCCTCATCGCCCCTGCCGCCTTTTGAAGATGCCCCCTTAACAGGCGCTTCCTCGTCATCATCCAGGGGCTCAATGGTCATTGCCTCGTCCAGGTCCGCAGCGGGTTTTCTCCCCTTTTTTTCCACAGAGGGTTTATCATTATCATCAAAATCGAGATCGATTGATTCTATGTCATCCAGGGGCTTTTTCCCGGCAAGCCGGGATTTGGCAGTAATTCCGGAATCCATCTCCTGAATATCCATGGAGGGCATATCATCAAGGTGATCAAGTGATAATTCATCTGCCTTCGTATCCTCTGCCCCGCCTATGTCATCGAGGCGCAGATCAGATATATCGGATTCCACCACTTCGGGGATATCGGCATCCTCAATAGAAACACCGGACAGATCCGGGATGTCCAGGTCAGCATCCCTATCAAGGGTAACCTCTCTCCCCGCCTTTTCCTTCTTTGACATCCCGGCGGGTTCATCTCCGGGGAGCGCAAGGTCAATATCCTCAAATGTATCCCTGGGGGTTACACGGCCTCCCACATATTCTTCATCGGAAAGGTCCTGGACATCAATTGAATCAGGCTCCTCCCCTGTAAGGTCATGGAGCTGATCCAGGGAGGATTTTTTTCTTATCGGGGGTTTCCCCTTTTCGGGCTTTGTTTCAATTATTTCATCAGCAAGCGTCTCATCAAAATCATCAATCTTGAACTCGTCATCTAAACCGGCAGATACAGGTTCCTCATTGAATTCACCGGCCGGCTCAAGGAAGGCATCATCCAGCGAAATATCCCCGTCCTTTTCACGGTCTTCAGGCTCCTGAACCACCTGTATGAGATCGGATATATCCTCTATCTCCCGGGACTCTATTTCATCGATCCCCTCATCCTTGATGCCGGACATTCCGGAATCCATGGACAATGGTTCCATATCATCGGGATGTTCCACCGGCTGAATGTCGGTAATGTCAATATCCATCCCTTCAGGAAGAGAATAGAGATCCTCATCCCTGGCGGCTTTACGGGGGACCGTTTCCCCGGCATCCTCTTCGTAACTATCCACTCCGGGTATATCCAGGTCAAAATCCCCGTCATCAACGTCCTGGTCACTGTCATCAGAAGGCAATGTCCTGGCCTCGTGGTGAACCGGGGGCTCCTCCACTGCTGTGACAATGCTGATAATCCTCTGTATCTCCTCCAGTTCTTCAGGAGTATACTCGACTTTCCCTTCTGTATCACCCATAACCTAATCCTGACCTAAGTATTTGGAACCGCGCCAGCTGGAATGTTTAGAAAAATTTCCTGCACCGCAATTCTTTTTTAACATAATTCCATGGAAAAAAAATTCAGGCTTAATGTGACATAACAAACTCTGAAAATCAATCAAAAAAATTTTATTTCCGGTTAATCATAAATAATTTCAATTCAATTATCGACAAATCACGCGTAAGAATCAACCAGTTTGCCGATTATGTGTATCCGCATTGTAAAAAGATGAGGCAGTAATCTGTTTTTTTCCATTTTTTATGATAAAATATCGGCCTTTTATTAAAATTGCTTCTCCAGCTGTTTTGCTTTTCATGGGTTTCGTTCGATAATATATCTTATACAGGGTTGAGACAATGTAACTTTATCCCATGTCATGAGGTTTCTGATGAAATGTAAAATAGCCATGCTCTTTCTTCCACTCCTCTTCCTCGGTTTTTCTAACCCGGTGGATAAAATAAGGACGGACTATTATAATAATCTCTACACCTTAAAGGATTCACGGGGGCCTGAAGCCCTGAAATTAATCATGGTTGACAACATGTCCAGAAACAGGTCCCAGCTCGTTCACGGCATCCTGTTTACGTATAAAAACAGAAAGTGTACCGTAGTTCAGGTTGCCGGCAACTTCAGCAATTGGGAACCGGTAAACATGATACGCGGGAAAAACGGCATATGGTTCCATTTCCTCGTATCCGGCGATTCAGGCAGCAGGGAAATTCTGAAATATAAATTTAATATAGACGGCATATGGGCATGCGATCCTAAAAATCCGCAGATTGAGGATGACAGGATTGGCTCAAATATCTCCCTTTTTGAAAACCCTGGGAACCCGGGCGGCAGCCAGGTTACATTCAGAATTCTCCAGAAAAACCTTGTGGAATTCAGACTTTTTAAACCGAAGGCCAGGCTGATATCACTGGTTGGCGACTTTAACAACTGGAACCCTGAAAATGATCTGCTGAAAAGGGGGCAGGACGGGATATGGAAGCTCCACAAAAGGCTTCCGGCAGGAATATATCTATACAAGTACATAGTAGACGGGAAATGGGTCCCCGATGTCTATAATTCAGTGTCGGCATCCGATGTGACCGGGGAAATCTGCTCGGTCATCAGGATAGAATAATAAAATCTGTTTTTTTTGATAAAAAAAATAAAATTTATCATTGACATAACATTCATCTCTATCGATGGTTCAAGAAAAGGCGGGACAGTACCGGGTCGAAAAAAAGGAACTGGCTGCCTGAAAAATCTTATGTTTTACAGCCGGGAAGATGAAAAATAACAACCCATTAAACCAGTTAAGTATAACTAAAAACGCCCACCCATGCGCTGTTTCAAACGAAAATGATGAATTCGAAGAACTGAAAAATAATCAAACCCTCCTTATTGACAGGGGATATGACCATATTGAACGCGGGGAATATTATCAGGCCTTTACCATTTTCAGCATAGGCACAACTATTGACAACACAGATCCTGAAATATTAAAGGGGCTCGGAATTTCCCTTTTTGAAATGGGCAAGCTGAATAAGTCCAAAATTATCCTTGAAAGAGCAGCGCGTCTGAGACCCGACGATCCAATAACCCTGGCAAACCTGGCCGGGGTATACTGGGAATTGGGGGACTTCGAACTGGCGATCCACAACTATCATAAATCCCTTGAGATCGATTCAGAAATTGAGGAGACCTATTTCAACCTCATCAATCTCTACATCGATTCAGGCCATCTCTACATGGCTTTCATCGCATGCAATAAATTCATGGCACTCTACCCCGATAATGATGATGTAAATGAACTCATGGGTGAAATAATGCTCAACCTCGCCCTCTCCAGCTATTGATATACCTGCACTTTTTCTTTTATATAATTCAGTTCCTTTTTTTCATTCAGTTTCTCAATAACTTTCTTTAATTCATTTTCATAATTGACTCTCCACCTTCCCCCCTGGTGAACAAGCCTGATTGCCATATCGTATCCTACCATGTTTTCTACCGGATGGTCGGAATATCGCAGGTTTATCACGGCTGAATCGCCTGAAACTTTTTCTTCAAGAATCCGGACCATGGTCCTGCGGCTGAAAAGGGGGAGGAGTGAAAGCATCTCTTTTTTGTCAACAAGCCCGATCCTGGATGCCCTGTTGACCATGTCCACTGTACCGGAGGAGTAATACTCTGAAGCCTCCTCGAAGGTACCGGCATTGGACAAGCTGTTAAAAACATGATAAAAATCCCCATGTTTTTTATCCTTTGAACATCCGGTAATGGTGATAACCAGCAGCAGAAATAATAATCTTTTCATGACCCCCCCTGACGACATATCAGCCGGGCAACATACATGTGAGCCCCTGCTTGAGCATACTTTTCATAGAAACATCATTTAAATCAAGAATATTATTTTTTATTCGAATGTAATGTAACCGGTTATATTCTTATTATGTAACTACTCAGCTATAAATAATTGCTCACGGATTCACGCGGATATTCACGGATTTTTAATATCATTATCAGAAACTTATTCTCATTTTAGGTTTATTTTTTAATGAGATAATAAATTTTCATTATTATCTCATTTTTATCAGTATTTATCCGTGCTAAGACCTGAGCAAAATTTTTTTTCCTATTTTCTGGCTGAGTAGTTACCTTATTATGATATTTACTACCGCATATGTTCATCTATGGCTGCTTCCATACCAATGAGTAAAAAGGGGGATGAAAGACAGGCATAAATTTATGGCTTGACATCGGAAAAGACTGGTTGTATATCTTTAATAAAATTGAATATAAAAAAAGGGGATACTCATGAAAAAAAAATGTATGATACATGGAACCGCAATTTTTTTCACCGCCGCTTTACTGATTATCACCGGCAGCCTTCAGGCGCTTGACAGGGGGAGCGTGGTATCATCGATCACCATCAGAGATGCAAATGATTCACCCGTCATTATTCCCGATATCGGGTCCAAGGTGCTCACCATTTTCTATGCTGACCCCGATGTTTCCGATGTAAACGATCCCCTGGCAGATGCCCTGAAGGATAAAAATTTCGATAAATCAAAGTACCGGGGAATGGGCATTGCCAACCTTGCTGATACAATAAAACCCAACATGCTCATCCGTATGCTCATCAGAAAAAAAATAGAAAAATATAATTCAACCATACTCACCGACACAGACAGGTCAGTTGCCAGGGAATGGGGACTCGGGAACTGCGACGGATACAGTGTAATCATAGTAATCGGAAGGGACAGCAGAGTAAAATTCGTTCAGAAAGTCAGTTCAGCAAATGAGAGCCGCGCCATAATAGATGAAGTTGTGGGAATTGTCTCAAAGGAAATAGGTGGTTAGGATAAATCCGTCATAATCCTGTCAGACACATACCTCATGTGAATGTCGTTGGCTATGAGCTCCTGGACGATTACGTCAATCTCATGCCATACGACCACAAGGTCCGGAACATCGGTAGTAACGAACAGTTTCAAATCTTCAGCATCCAGACTAATGGCCCTGGTCCGGACAATCCTGTAATGGTCCCCCTCCATGTAAGGCAGTTCTATATCAATGTCCATGGAACTTCTTCCCAGTTCATGCATAATCTCCCTGATGAAACCTGCCATCATCGACTGGATATCAAAAATCCTGCTGCCGATATCAATAAGCATGTCATCAAACCTGTTTTTATTATGCATGGCAGATATCATGTTCCATCAGGACTTCTTCCGGCCTAACAGGAAACATTTCTGTTATTTTTTCTGAAAATCCTGGAAAGAAGGGATCTGTTTTCAGGCAGGGGCATGAAAATATCGGTATCATTCGGCTCCATCCTGCAATTTTTATTTTTCAACGCCCTTAAGATATCCAGGAGGTCTTCGGTTCCAAGGCCTTCAATCTCCTTGCCGAAGAGTATATCCCTGTCAGCTTTTCTCGATATGGTAAGGAGATCACCGAATAATGTATCATCATTTCCGTAAAATATGCTGTGAAGAAAAAAATAATTTGTCCAGCCGTATTTTTTTCTGTCGGGGTTTGATATCATCATCCTTTTAAGAAATACCGGCCTGTCCTTTTTTCCTGAGGTTATTTCTGCAAAGGCCTCCTTTATTTCATTGATAAGCTCAGCTTTTGATTTATTCATGGGGAAACCTCACGGCTGTACAAAATTTACTATTCAGCAGTTTGTTCATTTTCATTAAACTGTTAACAGCAAAGGTGTCATGTAACTTTTATATGCATAATAACCATAGGATAATCCGTCATCATGCTGCCTGGAAACTTTACACATAAAACTTTTTTATAATGGGCAGAGAATAAAAGTATAACTCCTGATAAATAAATCGGTAAAAATGTTTGTTTTTCTGAGCTTTATTTGATTAGCCCATTGACAAAACCTGAAGTTTTAAACCGGGCCCCGGGGATTTGATGGGGAAACCTCTATTTTCCTATCTCCATCAACTTGGAAAAAACTTTTTCTTGTGATGAATCAAAATTTTCTAACTGCTGAACCTGTTTGAAAAAAATTGATCCATGATTTTCACTGAGGAATAAAGCTCAAATAAAAAGGAAGGTTTATGATACGGATATTAAACTATAAAAAATCCGTGAATATCAGTGTGAATCCGTGAGCAAATATTTCTGACTCAATAGTTATAAATTTTCGATAAAAATATACAGGGCTATCAGAATTCACCAGGGGTTGGCGGGCCGCTGCTCCATAGCCTGTATGAATTTTCCTGCACAAAGTCAGTTCTCCTTACTGATTCCCCCTCCCTGGCTGAAGGAAGTGTGGAAGAGCCCCATTCCGGCGGAGTAATATAAACACCTATGCCCCCTTCGATATAAAGAATGTCCTGCCGGGAGCCGTCTTTCCTGGTAAAAATTACCGTTTCACCGCTATTGTTCAATGAAAATGAGAATCCGGAGAAAAGGGGATATTTCCCGAAGAGAGAATAAAAGCCATCCCTTGATGACGCAAGGGTTATAAATTCACCGGGCCTGATTGCAGTTCCTTCAGGAAATACAAAGGGCGAGCTCCCGGGATTGCCGTCGGCAAAGGAATATCCTGAAATAGGGCATTCATCGGAACTGTCATTGAATATCTCTATAAATTCAAAATCACTTTCCTTTCCGAGGGGATCATAAAAAACCTCACTTATGAAAATTTTTGAACAGTCAGCAGCCCGTGCCACAGTAATTTCTAACCTTGCCTCAAAATTGTCCATCCAGGCTGACAGAACCGCTCCTCCGCTTCTGATACCGGTCACGAACCCGTCACTGTCAACAGTTATGATATTCTGATCAGAACTGGCCCAATCAATTTTTTTTCCGTTGCTGTCCCCTTTCATGCCGCTAACAAAGATGATTCTCACACAGGCCCTTACACTCTCCTTCTCCACCAGGTTTTGATTCTGTGTTATTATTTCTATACCGAAAATTTCATTCTCCTGCGGCATTCCGGCCGGAACATATTCATCAGGATAAGAACAGCAGAATATCACAGCCGATATCAGCAGGATAGTTACAACGCAAAAAATTATTTTATTAACCGGATGTTTCATTGGATAACGCTCATTACATATGCAGTTTTATGTACCGTATTTTTTTATTTTTATAATTCTCACATACAACGAAAATATCAGCCTACATATATATACGCCCGAACCTCCCGTTTAAATGATTTTTTTCTTCTTTATTGAAAATATTTTTCATTGATAAAATTATATGATTAATTTCACAATCAGTCTAAAAATATTTGACCAGATTCGATGGTATGTTATATTTACATATATATAATGATGGAGAATAATATCATAAAAACAAATAAAGTGTTGATTGTTGAGGATAACCTTATTAACCAGCGGCTTTACCAGAGGCTGTTTGAGAAAAGGGGATTTATCACATTAACGGCAGACAACGGAAGAGAGGCTATTACAATATATCTTACTAATCAGGATATAGATTTAATTATGATGGACATTCAGATGCCGGTACTTGACGGCATTGAAACAACAAGGGCAATTCGAACTATTGAAACAAAAAACGGAACATCTGCAAGAGTGCCTATTATTGCCCTGACTGCCTATACAATGAAAGATGATGAATATTTTTCTGCAGGATGCACCGATTATATAACAAAACCGATTAATGGATTTATGCTCGATTCAATTATTGATAAATATCTGAAAAAAGCGGATTAAGAAACATTAACGGCTTATATAAAACAAACGGGTTGACTAAAAATAAAAAAAATTTTGCCGCGAGAGGGAGTCGAACCCTCACAAGCAATTGCTCGCTAGACCCTGAACCTAGTGCGTCTGCCAATTCCGCCATCGCGGCAGCATTATGTAATCATGTCATATACACAATGACAGTCTGAATATAAAAAATATTGTTTTTTTGTCAAATCAATCAGCGCCTCTTCAAAAAAAATTGAGGAACTGAGTGCCTTTAATTATTCCGGTTTCCTTAAATGTATTTGTCAATGGAAAGTATCCTGAATTTTTTTGTCTCATCATCCAGTTTGAATTCCACCTCATCATTTACCTTTTTCCCGAGTATTGATTTTGCAATGGGTGAGCGGTATGAAAGCACTCCAGTGGCAAAGTCAGCATCCCATGGGCCGAGTATAACATAATCAACTACTTCTCCCGTATTAAGGTCGCTAAACTTCACCCTGGTTCCGATGTTTACATTCAAAATAGAGATGGTATCCACATTGAGGATATCGGCTTTCTTTATCTCTTCATCGAGCCTGGTAATGGAGCTTTTCAGTATGGCCTGCTTATCCGTGAGGGCATTGTATTCCACGTTTTCCCTGAGGTCGCCTGACACTTCGGAAACCTTGGATAGCTCCCTGGACAGGGCGGCCATATCCACGTTAACCATTTTATCCAGCTCAGATTTTTTTCTATCAAAACCGGCTTTTGTTACAATAAGCCTCTCAATATCCCCCTCTCCCTCATCCGAAGCGTAGTTGTGGCCAGCCTTGAAACCTGCATACGCTTCGATTACAAGGGCCAGAAATTTATCCTTTTTTGTCTGCTCCACATAGGTGAGATTATTGAATAGCTCAAATATTTTTCCGATAAATTCCTTGTCATGGTCCCTGATAATCTCCTTTAAGATAAGGTTTTCATTGCTGAAAAGAAGATCCATGCATAAATTTTTCATTCTGTTGCCGTCAGTTTCAATCTTCTTCAATTCATTCATCAGGCGGAAAAAGGATAATACAAGCCCTTTCCTGGAATAATCGAGCCAGTCATAGTCCCATGCCTTTGTAAGAAGATTCTTAGCTATCCAGAAAAATATCTCCGGATACTGTTTTACGCTTGTCATCAGCTTATCAATGAAATCATTGATGACATTATAGGCTTTAGCCCTTATAAGCGTATTAATGATATATTTATGAATCCTGATAGGGAGCTCAAATAAGATGGCTGATACGACTTTCGGCCAGTCTTTCCTGTGCTCTTCAATGAGGTTCACGAGCTGCTTTTTGTAATCATAGGAATTAATCTTGATTGAGAGCTGATGGAGATCGCTGCTCTCGGTAATGATTCCAGTAACCCTGCCTTTGATAGCATCAAGTTTAGCTATGTTCATTTCCGAGAAGATATAAATATCTTTTAAAATAAAATAGGAGAGTATCAGCCTGGTTGATGAATTCCCCTTTGCCTCATCGATAAAATAGTCGATGAAATAGGATATCTCCTTGCCCCCGTCGTTCCACTCCACATTGTTAATGAACTCAACCGCGGTATCGAGCCTGTCACTGAATGAATCGGCCTTGATGAATCTGTCGAGAAGCTCATCGGCGTAGGTGAGGGGCTTCTCCCTGAGATAAATTTCATCTTTCTTTTTATCCGAAACGCCGAAAAGAGGATCTTTTTTTATTTTCACCCTGGCCTTGCTCCACCATTTCGCCCAATCCTTCTCTTTGACATATTTCGGAATTAGCTCATACTTAATATCAGCCTGGGAAATCTTTCCGCCGTAGGACTTTATGAGTATCAGAAAAAACTGCATGATATCTTCCGTAAAAAGACTGCCGATGAGCTCAGGGTCCTCATATTCCACAACATAAATGTGATCCTTGCTTACAGGCATAAGCGACTGGAGAGCCATCTGGAAGGACATCTTGTGGTCCGGCTTGTTATTGAAGCTGATGGTGAGATTACTTTCGTCAATGTCAGTTATTTTGCCGAGCTGCCATGAGTTGTGATATACATAGTTCTCCAGGTCGAAAATAATATTCTTTTCGAAGTCCTGAATCGCGTATTTTACCGGGACCCTGTTGTCATCAAGTTTTGAGAGCTTGAGAAACTGGCTGAACTGTGAATGTACGCCGTATTTCTTTTTATAGAATTTTATAAGATCTTTTCGCGCATTATTTTCAGCTGGCTTATATTTAAGGATCTTCTTTAAAATATCGATGGGAATATCAACATTTTCATCATCATCCCTGAACTTCTGAAGAAGAATTTTGAACAGGGTTGATACAAGCTCGGTCTGCCTGGCATCAACGAGCATCCTCTCAATCCTTTCAAAAAAAGGCATGTCGGTCCAGGAAAGCGCGGCCAGCTTGTTCCAGAGTCCCGTGACTTCATCAAAATCGCCGTTTTTAATAAACCCTTCTATCGAGAGTTTCATGTAATGAATACTCTTCTCAGGGTTCTCATCTATTATTGCCAGTGACAATTTTCTTGAGACCTCTGCGTCGAACCGGTCGATTTTCAATAAATTTTCAAGTACCGGGATGGCCTCTTTGCTCCTGCCGAGCCTCTCAAGGCTTATTGCAAGCGCCCTGAAAGCAACGCTGCTCTCGCCATATTCAAGAATTTTTTCCGACAGCACTTCGACCACGGCCCACTTATGGTTATCCATGAAAAGGTCAATAAGCTCTCTGAGCCTGATGGAGTCCTCAATCTTATCGAGATGATATCCTATGAGCCCAACCAGGTAGCAGGCTGTGATTGATTCCTTGTGGTCATTCAAATGCCCTCTGCTTTCCTCAAGTGTTTCATTTATAAGTCCCTGGGAGACAACAATATTAAAAAAGTCATCCAGGATCTTGAATCTCGATATGCCTATATCCTTGGGTTCGATCCTCCCCCACTGCTCCTCCTTGAACAGGGAGTTGAGTTTATCCATCACTTTATCACCAGTCATTTATTCCATCCAGAATGAAGAATTTTAATATCCTATAATAATAGAAATACCCATCATCCCTTTTGATGGGTATTTCAAGGAGTATTCAATGTTATTTCTAAGCTAAAAAATCAATTACGTCATATCTTTATTAATTAAATTGAGTATCTTTATTATTTTTCTGTTTTCTTAGTACCGCCCGATTTATCCCCATCTGAACCCTTTTCAAAGGCGTTATGAAGTTCCTGGCCGTCAAAGTTAACTTCATACGTATCCGTGAGCACTTTTATCTGATCAAGGAATACATAGGTGTCTCCGGGAACGGCGTTTGCCTTTGACCTGATAACAAATTTTGTCAGCTTAGTTATCCTTGTTGAAGGATAAGAAGATTCAGACTGAGGTATATTCGCAGGGATATATACCTTCATCGGCTTCCAGCCGACAAAGTCAATGGTACCAAGATGGAGTACATGGGTATTTCCCACATAGTCCTTAATCCATACCTCCAGGGTATACGGCCTCCCCCTGGCATGAACCCAGAGTGATATGGCCCTTGAACGTCCAGGAAGCTGTATGGCTCTCTCCTGAGTATTGCTATTGTTGCTCGGATCGAATGTAAAAGCAGCTTTGTTTTTATCCTTCCAGTCTACTTCCAAAGGCGGAAGCAGGCTGACAGAATTATATCCCGGGTATCTGAAAACAAAATGAATCCCCAGGCACTTGCTTTTGGTTTTTCCTTTTGTTGTTATTGAAAATTCCTCTGGAATCAGACTGCTTGGACTTCCTTCAACTATTTTCAATTCAAGAGTCGGGACAGGATTTTTCATCTTGCCCTTTCCTTCCTTCTCAGAATCCGACCCTTTAACCTGTCTCGGAGTCGATCTGACATCCCATCCGGTTTCCCCAATAGAGGTATTTTCAAAATCTTCAATTACAAGGGCCCGCATCTCTTCACCGCTTATATCTGATGGGACATTTGTGACAAGTTTTGAATCAACCCTGTTAGGGACAATAAATCCGGCGATAAAAACCGATATCACTATAACTGCCGCAAGCGTCAATTTTCTTGATTTCCGATTCATAGTAAGCCTCCATTCTTTACTCTATATATAATAATCATAGCTGTCTCATCCATATATTTTACCATGTATCCTTGATGGATTCATCACCGGTAAATTCGGACAGATCCGTTACTATCCTGAATTGATCAAGATAGAAATAGAATGTCCCGGGTATCTCATAATTATCGCTTTCCACAAAAAAAGATACAAAATGGAGGTTTTTATCAAGGACTGCATAACTTGTAGACTGAGGCAGCCATCCTGGAATGATAACCGACATCTCCTTCCATCCCCAGAAATCGAGTCTTCCCATCTTCAGTTTATGAAGATTTCCCCTGTAATCCCTCAATTTCACATAAAGCGTATGGCGGAATTTTCTTCCAAGAGCCCAAACCTTGATTTCACGGGCCTTTCCTCTAATGATATATTCATTCGGGGGAAAAACTTCAACCCTGTCAAAACCCCTCTCCTGAAAATATGTTTTAACACCCATGACATATTTGTTCTGATGGGATATTTGATTTTCATCTGTTGTTTCTTCGGAAAAATCCCCGGGCTCTCCCTTTTCATTCAGGTTTTTCCCCTCGCTGTCCACCGGTTTAGGTTTTCCCTGGTATTTTCTTATTTTTGTTTCACCAACCGGACTCGTTGATATAGCCCTCCAATCCTCACATGCCTCAAAATCATTAAGCCAGTCAACTACCAGGCCATCCTGTTTTTTCTTTCCGGACTTGTCGGATTCAGTTGTTTTAGTGGTCGTTGTTTCCCCACCCTTTGGCTGCGCATTCAGTTTATTCATTACATTGCCGACAAAAAGCGCTATAACAAAAAAAGATATCGACAACGTTAATAATTTAGCAGTCCTTTTCATTGTTATCTCCTTATTAAATAAAATGACTTTTTCTCTAAATCTTCCCTGATCATGAAAAAATCACTATCATCCTGTTATTTTTATAAATCGGTAATAAATTATTTTATATTTAGAACAAAAAAATACATAATAAATATTATATTATTAAATAAGTTAATGTATGTCAAGAAAATAATAGTCCAAAATATCATCATCTTTAAATTAATGACTCTCCGGGACTTATAATAGGACATAATCAATATTTACATCGCTGAAAAGTTTAATTTTCTACAAATTTATAACCTGCCCTTACTGAACTGTCAATAAGACTTAAATCGGCTCAATCTGATAAAAAAGTGGACATAAAATCGACATATTTTATGATATCCATCCATATTAACTTGTTTTTACCATAATATAGAGAAGGGAAACAATGATATACAGGGAAGAGTTGCCGTCGAGAGGATATTCCTTTCTGAAAAAAGGACTCCTCATGGCAGGGGGCCTGGTGATGGGATTCATATTATCAAGAATATTCATCATCACATACATAATCAATGACAGTTCTATGCTGCCTGCCCTTACAAAAGGGGAGAGGGTATTTATCAGCACAATGTCGTCCCTTAACAGGGGGGATATAGTTCTTACAGCCTCACCGCTGGAACCCGGCACTGTTTATGTTAAGAGAATAATCGCAGTTGAAAATGATATCATTGAGATAATACATAAGAAAATTTTCATCAATAAAAGCGAATTTGTATCTCCCTGGGGGAATACAGCCCTGGACAGACGAATATTCCCCGCGGCTTTTACCTACAGGGATAATATGCCTCCGTTGAAAATCGGTGGTTCCGAGTATTTCCTCATTGGAGACAACCTGGACAACAGCTTTGACAGCAGGTCCTTTGGCATAATACATAAAAAATCTATAAAGGGGAGGATGATTTACAAATTCTGATTCTGAAAAAATCCGCGCCATATAAAACACCTGTAAAACTGTAGAAAAATGAAGAATGATAAGATAAATAAAAACCGCCTGATAAAAACCTTCACCGACCTTGCTAAAATCCCTTCGCCTTCATGGGGGGAGGAAAAAGTGATACGCTATATCATGAACAGGCTGAAGATACTGGGGGTTTCGGGAAAAAAGGTCAAATGCCTTAAATCACATAATATCCTTGCAGTGGCCCACGGGCCTTTGAAAAAGGCGGCGCCCATACTTTTCTCAGCCCATACGGATACAGTGGCCCCGTGCCATGGGATAAAACCGCTGATTAAGAGAAATAAAATCACCTCCGACGGAACTACAATACTTGGAAGCGACGATAAGGCTGCTGTGGCCATGTTTCTGGAAGCCCTGGAAATAATCAGGGAACATAGAATGGCGCACGGGAGAATTGAATTCCTCTTCTCATGCGCAGAGGAGATCGGATTATTCGGCGCTAAAAACTTCGACCTGTCAGCGATAAAAGCAAAAAAGGCCTTTGTATTTGACAGCGGCGGAAGGGTGGGCAGGATCATCGTACAGGCCCCCTATCATATGACCATGGAGATATTCATCAGGGGGCGCGCGGCACATGCGGGAATGGAGCCGGAAAAGGGGATCAACGCCATACGGGTTCTTTCAGAGATCATTGTGAACATCCCGGCAGGGAGGATTGATATGGATACTACGGTTAATACGGGTATAATCTCCGGCGGCAGGGCAACCAATATCGTCCCTGATGAAGCGTTCTGTAAAATTGAGATACGATCCATGGTAAAAGAAAAGATGAAAGAGATGGAGCAGAAGGTGAGGGCCTCGGTAAAAGATATTTCTGGAAAATTCGGCGCAAAATACAGGATTTCAGGCAACATGGAATATGAGGGCTTCTCAATTAAAAGGGATGATGGCATTGTAAAAATATCGTCGGAAGCTTTGGAAAATATCGGAATTAATCCTGCACTGCATGTTTCCGGGGGCGGCAGCGACACCAATATATTTAACAAAAATGGGATCAGGGCAATTAATCTTTCATGCGGCATGCAGAAGGTTCATACTACGGGAGAATTTATCCTGATAAAAGATCTCATTGACGGAACAAGGCTTGTGCTCTCACTGATTGATACGGTGAACAGGCAGTCAGTATAACAAGGGCTGCCTCATTCATATCCCGAGACAGCCCTTGTTCCTCAGAGGCAAATATCTGAAATTATGTATTATTCCCTCCGCAGCAGCCTCCCCTCCGGTTACCGCCGCCAAAACCGCTTTTAAATTTCTCAGCCTGTTCCTTTGTGAGGACTTTTTCAATCTCTTTTCTGTGGTCATTCCTCAGGGACTCAATTTTATCATTGTTTCCCCGGTTTTCGAAATATTTTTCCCTGAATTTTGTTCCGATATCGAATATCTTTTTTTCCTGCTCATCAGAGAGGCCAAGCTCGGATTTCATTGCTTCGATATGCCTGAAACCCATACCCGGGCCGTACCCCTTCCCTCCGCCCGGCCCGCCGCAGAATCCCCTGCCGTATCCCTGGGCAAAGAGATTGGCAGCGGCCAGTGCCATGACAGCTGCTATTGATAATGCTATTAAACCCTTTTTCATATGTTACTCCTTTTTATTGATTTTGCCGGTTAGACCCGGCACAGGAAGGAAAGGTTCCATTTTTACTACTTGACAAATAACATCGCAGCATAGTATGAAAGGGGCGATGGACAAAAAACTTCCCATTCTCATCATTATTCCCCATGGAGGATACAATATCCCCGAGGAAATAACCGGCTACGAGGCAGTTGACAGGCACGAAGTATTTATGAATTCCGATGTCTGCGCCAATGACCTTTTTGATTTCAGCGCCTTTGCACATGCATGCGTGAGCACACATATATCGAGGCTGTTCATAGACCTTGACCGGTCATATCTTGAAGTGCCTCCGGTATCAAACAACGGTGTCATAAAAAAAAAGACTCTGAATCTGAAAGATGTTTTCAGTGAGGATTTTTTCCCCGACGAGATGGCTATATCCAACATGCTCCGCCGGTATTATTTTCCATTTCATGAGTCCATTGAAAAAATAATGAAATCGGGAAAAATAAGGCTCATCATTGAATGCCATACAATTTTCCCCGTGGGGCCGGAACTTTCACCGGACCCCTGGATGCCCAGGCCCATCGTCCACCTGGAGAATAGAATAAAGGAAAAAGAGAGTGAGCTCCTGAGCTGCACCATGGAAATGGCCCGCGGACTCATGGAGGCCATGGAGAAGTCTTTCAGCGGAGAAAAGGAGAACACAACAGAAAAGGCCAGGATAAACAATCCGCTGTTCAACGGCCATATCCTGAACAGATTCGGCAGCGGCCAGGTGCCCATGATACGGCTTTCGGTTTCCCGATCGCTCTTTCTCAATGAAAACTATTTCAACTACGAATTTCTGAAAATAGACGAGTACCGGATAAAAAAACTGAAGGCCCTCATATGGGAGGGGATTGAGAGGTTTTACCGGAAATTTTTCTGATAAAACTAAAGTTTTATGTACCCTTTGATGAAATTTGGATACTTCCCCCGCCGGCGCGGATGCCGGCGGCGAAGCGGGCCGCACGATGCGGCTTCTGCCGAGCAAGCCCCTCGCGGTGTTGAGCGACGCTCACGGATGAGATAGTGCAGTGCACTGTCAGGCCGAAGTTTTTTGCGACATCCTGTCACACATGTAGAGTAGAACCCGGATCCCCCCAATAATGAGTTTCACCGGGCCCCCTCGTCAAACCGTACGTGCGGTTTTCCCGCATACGGCTTTCCTATGAATTTCATCTCATGC